>NZ_PTIV01000003.1 GCF_002934325.1 Marinobacter persicus | reverse complement strand
TTCATCTTGAACACCTCTTGTTGTTTGCTATTGCACCTAATCCAATAGTGGCGCCTTGACGCCGATCTCAACAAGAGGTGTTCATCCCATCATCCATGTGCGCTTCTCTCAGGCCATCCCTGGCCTTCGAAATTTTTGGAAAGGCCTGCCCGCCCACTTGTTTCAGCTTTGGGCGTCGTCATCCCGTGCCAGCATGGATACCTTTTTCAACAGCTTCGGCCACCCCACCGGCAAACGCTTCTCCAGTTCCTTGCTCCGGTTTGAGGGCAGGGTCCATGGGTCAAACAGCTTTTTGCAGCCGTAAATCACCCAGTTGTTGGTTTTGCTCTTGAACACCAGCAGCACCGGGAACTGGCGCCTGAGTTCCCGGAACAGGTTGCCATCGCGCTCGGGCATGCGGTGGTAGTTCAGGGCCAGCCAGCCGGTATCCGACAGGGCGCGGCTGCAGGCCTTGATGAACTGGCGCTGGGCCTGCGCGGGGCTCATTCGGTCTGCCGTGTACAGGTCGGTGAGGATCATGTCGGTGCTGGCGGGCGGGAGTTCTTCCACCGCAAGGCGGGCATCGCCTACCGTTACGTTCAGGCGCTCCGAAAGCGGCAGTGAAAACCAGTCCCGGGCAATCTCCACCACCTTCTCCCGCAACTCGAATACCTCAATACGGCTTTCCGGCAGCAGCTTGTGCAGGCCGTGCGACAGTGCGCCACCGCCGAGCCCCAGGACGGTCACCCGGGCCGGCTCCTGCCAGACAATGGGCATTAGCATGGCGCGGTTGTATTCGTGCACCGGCAGGTGCGGGGCGGTACGCAGGATCTTGCTCTGCTCAAACACGGAATCAAAGCTCAGTATCCGATGTTTGCGATCGTCGATGACCAGAATGTTGCCCAGCTTATCGCGAGCCACGTGCACTATGTCGCCCTTGATAGCCGGGCGGTTGATGATGGTGCCCATCAGTTGGCGGCGTAGCGCTGGTGCAGGATGCCAACGCGGTTCACGTAGGCCTTGGTTTCGGCGTAGGGCGGTACGCCCTTGTAGCGGCTGACCGCGCCGGGGCCTGCATTATAGGCGGCGGTGGCCAGGCGGATATCGCCATCGAAGCGTTGCAGCATCTGCGACAGGTAATGGGCGCCGCCCCGGATATTTTCGCTGACTTCAAAGGGTTTGCTCACGCCGAGGTCCTTTGCGGTTTCGGGCATCAGCTGCATGAGCCCCTGCGCGCCTACTGGTGATACAGCGTCCGGATTGAAGGCGGATTCGGCATGGATGACGGCCCGAACCAGCGCCGGGTCGACATCAAACTCTCTTGCGGCGCTTGTGATTTCGTTGCGGTAGCTGCTGGTAAACAAAGGGGTGTTATGCCAGTCCACGGTCGAATTTGGGTCACAGGCGTAACAGTGAAAACGGATGACGTCGAACTCCCGGGTTTCGGGGCGTTGGTTGCTGTAGGAAACCACGCCGTGCCGGTCTTTATAGCGGTATACGGTTTCGTTTCGGGTAGAAGCGCGCGCGGGGTTCTTGCTCTTGATGTTGGTGTACTCGATCCGGCCGTCAGGATGTTCGATTCGCCGGATTTCGTCAGCCGTCAGTGTGCCGCTGCAGGCGAGTAGGGCCGCCATCGCAGCCGTGGCGCCCAGGCATTTGAAAAGAGTTGTGCGCGTCATGATTCAGGAGGCTTTCGGATTCCGGTACATGGTGTAGACTGCAGTCAAACCTATCGTCAGGAGTGTGCCATGCCTTTCTCACCAAATCATCTCGCTGAACTCAATTTGTTGCTCCAGTTCCCATCTACCTCCACCCAGGAGGGCATCAAGGTACATTCGCACTCGGCTGCACCAGAAACGGTCCAGGCTGCGCAGACGCTCTATTCCAAGGGGCTGATCAGTCAAAGTGATGGTGGCTATCTGACGCCGCTGGGCTGTGAGGCCGTGGAGCTGACCCAAAAACTGCAGTCCCTGGTGGCCGGCGAATAGAGGCCACCCGATGCCCCCCCCGTGTTTTGCTTTTGACGCATGGTAAAGGACTGCTATCGTGAAAAGGTGAAGCCTGAGAAAACACGGAGGGCAATCTATGACAAGAAGCGATGAGGATCCGCTGGCTCCCAAGCGGTTGTATGTTCTGGTGGCGGACAGCGCCATGGCCCGGTTTTTCAAGGCAAAAACCCCCGTCAGAAGCATCGAGGAAATTCTGGACCATCCCCATAGGGAGGGCCGACAGAAAAACTCCGAAATTTATACCGACCGCCCCGGTAGCAACCATGGCGGGGCAGGTGGTTACCAGACTTATGATCGCGAAACGGACGAAGATCCGGAAAATGCGCGCTTCGCCAGGGAGTTGGGGGAATACCTCAACAAAGCCCGCCATAAAGGTCGGTTCGATAACCTGATACTGGTGGCACCACCCAAGTTTCTGGGGGTATTGCGCAACCACCTCAGCAAGGAATGCCTGAGTGCCGTAATGAAGACCATCGACAAGGATCTTGTTCGCGAGGATGCGGCAGCAATTACCCGGCATCTGAGCGTCTAGCCCGCCAATGCAGGTAAGAGCCCATGAGCAAGAAGCTTTCCGAATACACGAAAAAACGGGATTTTCGTAAAACCGGAGAGCCTTCAGGAAAGGCGGCCGGTGACCACAACCGGCCGCTGTTTGTTATCCAGAAGCACGACGCCAGCACCCTTCACTATGATTTCCGCTTGAGTATTGGCGGTGTGCTCAAATCCTGGGCGGTGCCCAAGGGGCCGTCCACTGCGGCTGGCGAAAAGCGCCTGGCCGTCCGGACTGAAGACCATCCGCTTGATTATGCCGATTTTGAAGGCGTCATACCCGAAGACCAGTATGGCGGTGGCGTGGTCATGGTCTGGGACCGGGGCACGTTTTCCCCGCTGGAGGATGACGGCGATAAAGACGCCATGGCCCGACAGCTCAAGGACGGCAAGTTGACCTTCTGCCTGAAGGGCGAAAAGCTGCAGGGCGGCTATTCACTGGTGCGGATGAACACCGAGGACGACAACGAGAACTGGTTGTTGATCAAGATGGATGACGACAAGGCCGACGCCCGGCGCAACCCCGTATCCACCGAGCCGGACTCTGTACTCAGTGGCCGGTCCCTCAAGGACATTGCCAGGGATGACGAATAACGCCGATATCGACATCAGCCATCCGGATAAGCGGATTTTCCCGGCCGACAAGCTGACCAAACAGCACGTGGTGGATTACTACCGGAAAATTGCGCCCACCATTCTACCTCACCTCAAAGACCGTCCGCTTACGCTGCGGTCGTTCCCGGACGGCATTGAACAGGACGGCTTTTTCCAGAAACGTGCCCCGGACCACTTCCCGGACTACATCAAACGCCTGGATGTACCCTTGCGCAGCGAGGCGGGGGAGAGCATCGAGATGGCGATCGCCGATAAAGAAAAGGACCTGGTGTACCTGGCCAACCAGAACGTGGTGGAGCTGCACCTGGCCTTGTCCACGGGCAAAGCCCTGGATTCTCCAGATCAGATGATCTTTGACCTGGACCCGTCCGATGACGATTTTGAGAAGGTTCGTGAGTTGGCCTTTGAGCTTGGTTCACTCCTGGAGGGGTACAAACTGCCCTGTTTTGTGAAAACTACCGGCTCACGTGGCGTCCATGTCCATGTGCCGCTTCGCCGCGATGCGGGTTTTGAGCGGGTGAAGCCCATCGCCCGACAACTGGCCGAGGAGTTGCTGGATAACTGCCCGACCATTGCCACGCTGGAGCACCGCAAGCAGAAGCGGGGCGACCGGGTGTTCATCGATTACCTGCGCAACGATTACGGGATGACAGCCATCGCGCCCTACAGCCTGCGGGCACTGAAAGGTGCGCCGGTGGCGACACCCATCTCCTGGGACGAGCTGGGTAGCCGGAATACCGGGCCGCAATCCTGGGGGCTGAAGAATATCTTCCGTCGGCTTGGTGCCAAAGAAGACCCCTGGGCCGGCTTCAACCGGCGCCGGGCCAGTCTGGCTCGCTTTGAACCGTAGCTTTAGCCGTAATTTTCGGTTTTCAGTCGGAAATCGCTTTTTTCCACTTCGCCAGTCACCGCGTCGATCATGCCAGAGTGGCCACAGGCGTAGACCAGCGTGTTATCGACGGTCAGACCCGCCGATGAGAGGTACTCTGCCACCAGGGTGTTCACCCGCCCGGTCTGGCCGGTCCAGCCCTCATTGGCGGCTTCGTCCGGCCGGCTGACGGTCGCGGTGTAGGTGATCAGGTCCGGATGTGCAGAAGCCATTGCCGCCAGTTCTTCCCGGTAGCCATGTTCACTCTGGTAACTGGCCCCGTGCATCACGTGGAAGTGATGGCCCTGGCTGCCTTTGTGAACATAGTCCCGCAGGATGCTGACAAAGGGGTTGATGCCGGTCACCGTGGCGACCATGAGGTGGTTGGGATAACGCTCATCAAACCGCAGGCCGCCCCGGGCTTTGCCCAGGACCAGGCGGTCGCCCTCTTTCACCTGGCTGAGTTGTTGCGACATCCGGCCGCCTGGCACCAGTTCGATAAAGAACTCCAGGAACGGCTCGTGGGGCGCCGAGACAAGGGAATAGGTACGCCGCACGCCCCCAAACTCCACCTTCACGGATTGTCCCGCCACGTAATCGAAGTCTTCGGGGCGGGCCACCTTGAGCACCAGAAGCTCGGGTGTGATGTCCCGGCGTTCAAGGATTTCGCCACCTTCACCACTGGTTGGTCCGGCCGGCTCAGTGTTGGCGGTGGACTCCTCCGAACTGTCGTCGGTAGTCTCGCCGGTACTCTCAACAGTACCGACGGGGTCAGAGGTGAATGGCGATGACGTGGGGGGCGGCGCACTGGCTCCGGGCTCATGGCGCGCCAGCCATTCGAGCATGCGCCGGGCCTGGCGGGGTTTGAGCTGGCCAATGCCAGCCAGGGTGGCGCGCAGGCTGTCGCTGCTGCACCCGGCCTGGCGCTGGCTCAGGGCGTCCTGCTCCGCCAGGCTGTGCTGTGCCCCCTGGCGGGCGCCGGAGAGGTCCGAATCGCTCGCCATACCGGATCACCCTTTCTTCTGCAGGGTACAAATGGCGCCAGGCTCTTCCACCCGTAGTACCAGGCTCTCGCTGGCAAACATCTGATGGTGAATGCCATCGTTGGAGGAGTAGCCGGTCATCAGGTCCTGGCCGATGATAATGCGGCCGGCCCGGGCGTCCACCAGTACTGCGCCTTCGATTTCGGCCTTGAATACGCCGACTTCGCACAGGCGCTTGAGGTGTTCCAGCTGCAGCATGTCGGTGCCTTCGTAGCGGCGGAACAGCTGGTTGTACCAGGATGGCGAGAGGGCCAGGGCGTAGGGGCCATGGAACCCGTTTTCATCCAGATGGTTGACGGCCTTCAGGACGTTTTCCAGGGCCTGTTCCACCTTGCTCCAGTCGCCACAGGTGACTTCGCTGCGGCCCTTGGCGGTCATTAGCCCTTCCAGACCGAAATCCGGCTGGCCGTAGTAGATGAATTCTTCCTCGCGGCGGGCGACCGCTTCGGCGGCGTCTTCCACTTCGCGCAGATCCAGGGGTTGGCCCATGGATTCGTAGCCTTCCACCCGACGGACGCTCAGCTCGAAGCCTTTGCGCAGCATGGGAATGGCGCTGGCCTGGCTTAGTACCGCACCGGCTTCGTCCGGCGCTGGTTGCCGGCAATAACCTTCATCGCCCACCTCGATGGCCGTCAGACCAACGCCATACGGGCCGTCAACTTCCAGAAAACGGCGGCCGGTAAGGATTTCCCGTGCGGCACCAACGGCCGCCTCGTCGATTCTTTCCCAGATGTCCTTGGAGAAAGAGGCATTTTCCCGATTGAGATAGCTCATAGCTTTACTAACCTTTCATTGAACCGATGGTGAATTTATTCAACGCCCTGGTCGGACCATTGGTTTCCGCCACTTCGCTCAGATTGGCGTCGTCTTCCTCGGCCTCAAGAATGGGCTTGTCGGTGTAGAGGTAGATGTCCATCTGCTTGGCGAAGTCCGCATCGTTGCGACGCAGCCACTCAAGCACCATGCAGGCGTGTTCAATCTCCTCCCGCATGTTGTGAAGCAGCAGTCCCTTGAGTTCTTCATCCGTGGTGGCATCGGCCCGCTGCTGATACCAGTCAACGGCTTCAAGTTCCTCCTGGACGGACACCAGGGCCCGGTGCCGGTCCCGGGTTTTGTCGGATAGCTGTTCGATCGGTTCGTGGTAACTGTCGCTTCCTCCTGCCATAGCATTCTCTCCAGAAAGTTGTGGTGAGTTCAGGATGAAAAAATCACTACTTACTGTAGGAGCTTATGACAGTACCGAGTGATTTCAAGGCGGCAGAGTGGTTTGCACTCCATATGCTAGGGTGAGGATAGTGATGACGTATATGACCGGGGAGGCTGTTATGGACATGCGGAAAGGGAGGCTGGTGGTTTTCTACGATGGCTCCTGCCCCTCGTGCATCAAGGATCGCGAACGCTACGAGAAGCTGGCGGGAGAAACTGGTGAGTCGGTCGAATGGCTGGACATCACCGGCAAGGATGAGCAACTGCGCGCCGAAGGCATTGATCCGGACAAGGCGTTGCGGGAGTTGCACGTGAAGGACGCGCAGGGGCGTATCCACAGCGAGATGGATGCGTACATTCTGCTGATGTCCCGGGTACCGGTGCTGAAGCCGCTTGCCTGGCTGATCGGCCTGCCGGTAATACGGCCCATGCTGGCGCGGATCTACCACTACATGGTCAACCGCCGGCTTGCGAAGTCTGGTTAGCGCAGTGTGGGCCGCAGTGGCGGGGCGTCCGCCCCGCTACACCAGTCTGCGGTTGATGGCCTGGTTCCAGTTCCGGGAGTAAACGCGCTTTTCACCCTCGTAGGCATCGAGCTCCGCGTTCAGGTAGAAATTATCCCGGTCACAGGTCAGCAGGGTCCGTGTGATCGTCCGTATGTGCCAGTTACCCCTCTGGAAGCCCCGCTTGGTGAGGGTTTCGCCACGTACGGAATCAAATTCATGGCCTTTATAGCTGTACCACTCGCTGACATCGTGCTCTACCGTTACGTCTGGATCCTCCAGGTATGACAGGCCGTTGTTGTTGATCACCTCCAGGGTGCCGGCGTCCTTGTCCAGTTCACGGATGACTCGCCAGTTATGTTGCCCTTCACGGATCTGGAATTTTCGCCCGCTTGGGGTCATCTCCGGTTCCGGCATTTTTAGATCCTCGCCACGGGGTACCCGTACCGGCAAGGTAAGCCGACATCCCTTGTTGTGAATGGTGAGTTGGGTGGATTCCGGGCTGGGCCAGGCCAGCGGGAAATAGGATGTTGATATGGCCACGTGAATTCGGTTGCCTTTGGGAAACTGCTGGGCAATGCCATTGAGTTGGACCCGGACCCGATAGCGGTGGCCCGGCTCCAGGGGCTTGGGCTCGGCATGACCGTCCCGGTGGGTCAGGTTAAGCAAACCATAGCTGACGCGAGTGGTCTTGTTGTCCGGCAGCATGTCGGACAGACGCACCGCGACCATGGCAACCGGCTTGGAAGCGGACAGTTCCAGTTCGATTACCGGCGCACCGAGGATTTCCAGGGGCTCTTCCAGTGGTTCCGTGGTAAACGTCAGTGCGCCGCCATCTTCTTCTCGCTGGTCATGGGGCAGGTCGGGGGTGTTGCTGTAGGAACACCATTTGCCGGCAAAGAAGCCATTGCTCAGGGGCGACTCCAGGGTCAGGGCCTTGTCTGGTACGTCTTCCGAGGGTTCCATCAGCCGGTAGGGCGCCAGCTTGTAGGTTTGCTCGCTCCTGTTGGCCGGCGGCCAGGTCTTTTCGCTGACCCAGCGCCCGTAGCGCTGATGGTAGGAGGTTGAGGGCGGCATACTGTCGAGCATCCACACCCGCAGCATGGGCTCGTCCATGATGCCGGTTTCCCGGTCTTTCAGCCATTTATCCCACCAGCGAAGGCACTCCTGCAAAAAGCCGATGGCTGGACCCGGCATGCCAATGTGCGGGTACTTGTGGCTCCAGGGACCGATCATCCCCATTCGTGGTCCGGGGAGGTGTTCCAGCAGGCGGAACACGGTATTGGAGTAGCCATCCGCCCAGCCACTGACCGCCATCACCGGTGTCTGGACTTTCGAGAAGTCCTCGCAGATGGAGCCGTGGCGCCAGTAGTCGTCCCGGTGCTGGTGTTTCAGCCAGGTGTCCAGCCACAGGCCACTGCCCTCCAGGCGCTGGAACCACATGTTGCGCCAGCTGTCCCCGACAATTTCCGGGTCGGGCGGCAGGGAGTTGAAGGCGAACATGGTGGAGGCCCACGAGAGGTTGTCACCCAGCAGGCAGCCGCCCATGTAGTGAACGTCATCCGCGTAGCGATCGTCGGTGGAACAGACACTGACCACGGCCTGGAGCTGGGGCGGTTGCATGGCAGCGATCTGCAGACCGTTAAAGCCACCCCAGGAAATGCCGATCATCCCGACCCGGCCATTGCACCACGGCTGTTCCTCAAGCCACTCAAGCACGGCGACACCGTCGTCCAGTTCCTGTTGCAGGTACTCGTCGGTCAACACGCCCTCGGAATCGCCGCTGCCCCGGATATCGACCCTTATGCAGGCATAACCGTGGCCGGCAAAGTAGGGATGCAGGGTGTCATCGCGCAATCGTGAGCCATCCCGTTTGCGGTAGGGGATGTATTCGAAGATGGCGGGCACTGGGTGGGTTTCCGCGCTCTCAGGTATCCAGATCCGTGCTGCAAGCCGGGTGCCGTCCGGCATGGGAATCCACCGGTGCTCAATATGATGTACGTTTTCTGGAAGCTCGTTGGCGCTTGTCATAGCCGGTATTCCTGTTATCTGGAGGATGGCTTGTCGTCCAAGGGTTCAAGTCGGATGTCCAGCGCCGCCTTCACGTCCTCATATTTCTGGCGCAGTGCTTTCTGGTTGTCCGCGCCAATGAACAGGGCCGCGAGTTCAAAGCTGTAGCTGTCCTGGTCTTCCAGTGTCGACAGCAACTTGCCGGGTTCCACGTAGAGCTCAATGTCCACGTCCTGGAACCGGCGGCGCACGGCTTCCAGCTCTTCGGGCGGGGGCACGTGGGTGACCCGGGCGTCCTCATACACCCGCCACATGAACTTCGCCGCCACCGGATACTTGCCCCGGCGGTGGGGGAAGTGGGGGTCCCGGCCAAGGGCGGTCTCCACCATGATCCTGTGGTTGGCTTCGCCGTCCACTTTCTGGAACAGGGGCGAGTGAGACTTGGAGATGCGGGTGTTGACCTCCAGCAGCCGGATGCTGTCCTGGCTCTGGTTCCAGTAGAACTCGATATTGAACGGGCCGTTGTCATACTCGATGTGATGAAGGAAGCGCTCGGTCACCGAGAGCATTTGTTTCTGGACTCGCCGTGGAAACGTGGACGGGTACTGGAAGCGTGCAAAGCTGGACCGGTGCTTGCCCGCGCGAACGGAGTCAATGATGCCATGCACGGTGACCTCCCCATTGAGAACGTAGCCTTCAAGGGTGCATTGCCGACCGCTGGAGATGATGCTTTCGGCAATGCAATGGTTGCCGTCCACCGAGGCAACCTCGTCAGGCAGGTGGGCGTGCTGGAGCACATCGTTGAACGGGCTGCCGTAGCGATGGACCGCCTTGCGTATCCGTTCGATGGCGTGTTCAAGCTCGGAATCGTTTTTAACCTTGAAGGCCAGGAAGGAAGACGCGCCCTTGATCGGTTTGATCCAGAAGGGATAGTCCAGGGAGATCTGATCCCGGTAATCGTCCCGGAACGGGTCCACGGCGCAAAAGTCCGGAATGTACTCCGGTACCACCTTGTTCTGCTCCACGCGGCTCCAGTACTTGTGTTCGCACTTGAGCGTTGCTTCCAGGCTGGGAGAAGGCAGGTTATAGGGAGCCCGGAGCAGGGGCAGCAGGGTGCTTATGGGGAAGTCCCAGTAGCCCACGATGGCATCGACGGAATCGGTGAAATTATCGAGTTTATCCAGGGCTTGCTGGTACAGCCTTTCGACCTCGATCTGCAAGCCCTGTTCACGAATGTACGCGTAATCGAACAGGGGGTGCAGGCTGTACTCATAACCGGTCTCCAGGGCCTGAATCAGATTCAGGTTGAAGTCGTCTGCTCCAAAAACAAAGACATTTGCCTTCGTAGAAACCATGACATCACCGCCGTTTCATATCGTTTGCACTTACGTACAGGGATAGACACCCGGCGGCGACATTGTCAACGCCGCCAGGCCTGCTCAGGGCCTCATGGTTTGGGGCCCCGGCCACGGAAGATGCTGCTGACCACGGAGATGACCAGAAGTACCAGAAAAATGAAGAAGAGAATCTGGGCGATGCCGGTGGCGGCACCGGCAATACCCCCGAAGCCCAGAACGCCGGCGATCAGTGCGATGATGAGGCATATGACAATCCAGTAGAGCATGTCGGGTCCTCCTTTTGGCGGCTTTCTTCAAATTTAGCACATGGCTAAAAGCTGGATGTCGTTTTACTCCTTGGGTTTATTCTTTACGCCTCGGCGGAAGCAGGCTCCTGAGGTAACCGGCGCCCCGACCAGTTCTCCATCAGCCGGCAGGTGACCAGGTCGCCGGTGACGTTGATGGCCGTGCGGCACATGTCCAGGATCCGGTCCACGCCCATGATCAGCGCGATGCCGCTTGGCGGCACGCCGACGGTTTGTAGCACCATCGCCAGGATAACGATGCCCACCCCGGGCGTGGCGGGTGAGCCGATGGAGGCACCCACCGCCATCGCCACCACCAGCGCCATGCTGCCCAGCCCCAGATCAATGCCATAGACCTGAGCCAGGAAAATGGTCGCCACCGCCTGGTACAGGGCGGTGCCGTTCATGTTGATGGTGGCGCCCAGGGGGATAACGAACTGGGAAACCGAGGGCCGGACCCCGAGCTTGTCCTCGGCGGTTCGGATCGACAGGGGCATGACCGCTGCCGAACTGGAGGTGGAAAACGCCAGTAACAACACATCCCGGGTGTTGCGAAGAAAACGCAGGGGTGGCTCCCCCGCCAGTAGTTTCAGGATCAGCAGGTAGAATCCCAGCAGTACCAGTAACCCGGCCAGCACGGTCACCACGTAGGACGCCATGCCCAGCATGGCCATGAAGCCGATAGTGGTGGTCAGTTGCGCCATCAGGCCGAACACCGCGATGGGGGCCAGGCGCATGGCCCAGCGCACGACCGTCATGCAGATCTGCTGCAGGGAATCGAGCAGGTCGAGCATGGGGCGGGATTTCTCCGGGGCCATGCTGACCAGCGCCACACCCACGATGATTGAGAAAATCACCACCTGCAGCATCTGGCCTTCCACCATGGCATCCAGCGGGTTGCCGGGCAGCAGGCCAATCAGGGTCTGGGGCAGTTCGTTGACGTTGGGTATCGTGGCGGCCGCTGTCTGGGCATCGTCGGCGGGGGGCGGCGTCACCAGCCCTTTCATCATGCTGCCGGGATTCATCAGCCCGCCGACCCAGAGACCAATGGCGGCGGCAATGGCGGTGGTGATCACAAAAAAGGTGGTTACCCGCAGGCCGAGTTTGCGTAACTGCTCCAGGTTTTCACTGGCGGCCAGCCCCCGCACCACCGAGGCAATCACCAGCGGGATCACGATCATCTGGATGGTGGCCAGGAACAACTGGCCGGGGAAGGCCAGCCAGTTACCGATCAAGGTGCCGGTGGCGGGCTCCACCAGCCCCACCGAGGGCCCCAGCAGCGTGCCGACAACCAGCCCCAGGAACATGCCCACCAGTACCTTTAGCCAAAGCCGGCCCTGCACCAGGCCGGACAGGTAAACGCTGAGGTGGCGCAGTGGGCGCGGGTAGTAGCCGCCGGTGTCGTTGGCCATGACCTGAAACCATCCCTGTCGTGATTAATAGTTAGTGATTAAGCGAAAGACATCCTGCATAGCATAGCTCATTGCCCGCCGTGTTTTGGGTGGCCTATTGCACGGAGTCAATCTCTTCTCGGGTCAGGCTCCGATAGTCGCCGGGGGGCAGGTTGTCGTCCAGTGCTATCCCGCCCATGCGTTCCCGGTGCAGGGTTGTAACACGGTTGCCCACGGCGTGGAACATGCGTTTGATCTGGTGGTACCGACCCTCGTAGATGGTCACCCGTGCTTCCCGTTCGCCCATGAGCTCAATCTGGGCCGGTGAAGTGGTCAGGCCCTCGAACTCGAACCAGATACCCTGGGCAAACTGAGCTTCGGTCTCGGGGCTGATAGGGTGCGCCGTGGTTACCCGGTATACCTTGGGTATCTTGACCACCGGTTCGGTGAGTTTTCGTGACCAGTGACCATTGCTGGTGAGGATGAGCAACCCGGTGCTGCTGCGGTCCAGACGCCCGGCGATGTGAAGGTGCCAGCGTAACTCCGGGGCAATCAACTCAAGGACGGTCTGGTGGATGTCATCCACCGTGGCGCTCAGGTACCCGGCCGGCTTGTTGAGCATCAGGTAGCGTTCTGCCTCGCCCGCCTGAATGATCTCGCCATCAAGCCTTACGGTTGAAAACCGATCCACCTCCTGCGCGGGTGTTCGACAGACCCTGTCATTAACGCGGACCCGGCCCGATGCAATCAACGCGTTGGCCTGTTTACGGCTGACACCATTCCGGTTACTGAGAATTCGGGAAAGCTTCATCGAGCGGGACACTGGGCTATGTTGAGTGTTAACAGGGACATGATACCGCAATGTTTTGAGCCATCACGTGTTAACACGTTAGGGTTGGGCTATGAATCGCTGGAAGAAATCCCCCATTCTCTGGATGGGTGGCAGTATCGCAGGCGTTGGGCTGATCGTTGGCCTGCTGTACGCCTTTGGTGTGCATCAGCAGGTGGTGGAGCTGCTGCGCTGGTTTGATACCCAGGGCCTCTGGGCGGCCGTGATGTTCGTGGGCATTATGGTGCTGGCCATGGTGTTGCTGTTACCGGGCGTGCTGCTGACCACCGGCGCCGGATTTGTTTTCGGCCTGCTTGAGGGCACCATTTACGTGGTGGTCGGCACTACCATCGGTTCGGCTATTGCGTTTCTGATCGCCCGATATTTTTTAGGCGATTACGCCAGTGTCTACCTCCGGGGTCGGGCGCGGTTGTCGATGGTCAGCAATGAAATGGCGCCCCACGGTTGGAAAATCGTGCTGTTGACCCGTCTAATTCCGTTTTTTCCCGGAAAACTATCGAATTTTCTGTTCGGTCTCACCAACTTCTCGTTTAGCGGCTTTGTGCTTGGTACGTTCTTTGGCGTTATCCCGTTTTCACTGCATAACGTCTATCTGGGCTCCCTGGCGGCAGATCTTTCCACCATCGGGGTGCGTGAAACCGCCCGTACACCCCTGGAATGGGCCATCTACGGGGCCGGGTTTATTGGCACTGTGCTGGCGGTGATGTTTCTGAATCGTCTGGCACGTCGGGCCCTGGCCCGCTACAAGGTCGAGACCGAACCAACTGAAGAGGAGGCAAATCAATGAACTGGCTCCCCTGGCGGTATCTGGTCAAGCGTGCTGCCAAGCGGCATGGTTTCCTGGATCCTATTGCCTTGTTGGGCAAGCTGCAAAACTTTGCCCAGCCGTCGGAAGTGGGTGAACCCATTGAGCTGTTGCGGGCCGGGGTGGTTTTCCACGCCCGGGGGCTGATCAACAGCCGGGTCATCCAGCACAACCTGGACTGGGTCTGGCCCTACTGGGTCGAGCGTCAGTTTGATCCGGAAGATCCGGCATTCATTCCCCGGGCCTTTTCCATTACCCACATCAACCTCAGCAACCGCAACTGGACGGCCGTGGGTCATCCCGACCTGGATGAACTCCCGATTGTGGATCCCCGGGGCCTGCTGACGCCCTGGTACGATGGCTGGTCGCTGGATGGCTGGGTACTGGCGGACGATGGCCGCTGTCTGCTGCCCTCCCGTTGTGAATCAAGCCAGCAGACCTATGAGCTGGACGAGGGTGTCTGTGTGGTGACGGAATCGTCCAGTGACGGCCTCTCGCTCACCAGCCGCTCCCGGGTGGTGGTGGAAAACGGCAAACCCTATTGCCAGATGGTGCTGCAGGCCCGCTCGGACGTGGCTGGTTCGCTGGTGTTGTCGCTTCGCCCCGCCAACCCGGAGGGTATCAGCCTGATTAACCGGGTCACGCTGAATGCCGACCGGGATCACTGGGTGGTGGACGGCAAACCGGCGGTGACCTTCAGCCGGCCGGCCGAACACCATCACGTATCGGACTACCAACGGGGCGATGTCCGGATTCATCTGCAGGACATGGATGACCAGTCCGAAGGCACCTGTGATGTGGGTATGGTGACCGCCGCCGCGCTGTTCCCGCTCAAGGCCGATAAAGTATCTGAGCTGACCGTCATGGTACCCCTGTCCGATGAGGGTGCCCCGGAGCTTTCCCCGGGCGACTGGGGGGCGGCCTTGCAGGGCCACGCCCGGCTCGAATGCCCGGATGAAGACTGGCAGTTCCTCTACGACGCTGCCATTCGCTCCCTGGTATTGCACTCGCCAGACGACGTCTATCCCGGGCCCTACACCTACAAGCGCTTCTGGTTCCGGGATGCGGCTTTCATTATTCATGCCCTGTTGTGCGCCGGCCTGACCGGCCGGGCCGAGAAAGCCCTGAACCAGTTCCCTGGCCGGCAGCTCAAGAATGGCTATTTCCGTTCCCAGGAAGGGGAGTGGGACGCCAATGGCGAGGTACTCTGGATTCTCAGGCGCTATCACGAGCTGACCGGGACCCGGCTGCCGCCCGAGTGGCACGGGGCTGTGAAAAAAGGCGCACGCTGGATCCAGAAAAAACGCCTGAGCGACACTCTGGGCAAGCCCCACGCCGGCCTGCTGCCAGCGGGCTTCAGTGCCGAGCACCTGGGGCCCAACGATTACTACTACTGGGACGACTTCTGGGGCATTGCCGGGCTGCAGGCGGCCTCGGATCTGTTCCGGCCACTGGATCATGAAACCAGTGGTATTTTTGCCGCCGGGGCGAAGGAATTCACCCAGACCGTGGACCGCAGCCTGGCCACCTGCGAGCAGCGCCTGAAGCGCCCGGCCATGCCGGCCTCGCCCTATCGTCGCCTGGATGCCGGGGCCATTGGCTCCCTGGCCATGGGCTACCCGACGCAACTGTGTGCCCCGGACGATTCCCGGCTGCTGGATTGCGCCGAATTCCTGATGGAGCGTTGCTTCGTCAAAGGTGCGTTCTATCAGGACATGATTCACTCGGGGCTGAATGCGTATCTCACCCTGCACGTGGCCCAGGTGCTGTTGCGGGCCGGAGATCCGCGTTTCCTGGACCTGGTGGATGCAGTCGCACGGCTGGCGTCCGCCACCGGCCAGTGGCCGGAGGCCATTCACCCGGCCACCGGGGGCGGCTGTATGGGCGATGGTCACCATGTGTGGGCTTCCGCCGAGTGGGTGCTGATGGTGCGCAACTGCTTTGTGCGGGAAGAGGGCAATCGCTTGATCCTGTGCGCCGGCCTGCCACCGCGCTGGCTGGAGCAGGAAAATCCGATTCGGTTTGGCCCGGCGCCCACCAGTTTCGGGACCCTTTCCATCACCGTCCAGCCTCGGCCGGGCCAGGAGCCCGAGGTAACCTGGGAGGCGGACTGGCACGAGAAGGAACCCGAGATTGAGGTGAGACTGCCGACCGGGGCGGCCCCGGGCCAGTAAGCGGTCATCCGCCCACGGGGAATCTGCTTTGTTCGGCTGCTAACTTTTGGAGTAAGCTTGCGGGCAGATTCCCCAACCGGTAGCCCTTCGATGCATTCATGGTTCTATTCCTTTTTCATCCCCGCCCTGTTTGTCTGGCTGTGGAGCACCGGCTTCATTGGCGCCAAATACGGGCTGCCGTTTGCGGAACCGTTCACCCTGCTTCTGCTTCGCATGCTGATAACGCTGGCGTTGCTGGCTGGCCTTGCCTGGTTCCTGAAAGCCCGCTGGCCGGGCTGGCGCGGGGCCGGTCACCTGGCGATCACCGGCCTGCTGGTGCACGGCTGCTACCTGGGCGCGGTGTATTACGCCATTGATGAAGGCATGGCAGCGGGGATTGTGTCCCTGATTGTCGGGCTGCAGCCGCTGGTGACCTCGGGCGTGGCGGTGCTGGTGCTGAAGGAGTCAGTCAGCGGGCGCCAGTGGCTGGGCCTGGCCCTGGGCTTTGTGGGCGTGGCCCTGGTGCTGTTGGAGAAATTCGGCACCGATGCGCCCTCCGGCTCGGGCATGACGCTGTGGAGTCTGCTGTGGGCCCTGCTCGCGCTGGCGGGTATCTCCCTGGGAACGGTCTACCAGAAGCGCCATGGCACGGGTGCAGACCTGGTATCCGGCACCCTGATCCAGTATGCCGCTGCTGCCACGTTGTTTGCCGTGGGCGCCTTCGCCCTGGAATCCCGGGAGGTTGAATGGAGCCTGCAGTTGCAGCTGTCGATGGCCTGGTTGGTGCTGGGGGTGTCGGTTAGTGCGATTCTGCTGTTGATGTGGCTGATCCGCCAGGGGGCTGCTTCCCAGGTGGCCAGTCTGTTTTACCTGGTGCCACCGGTCACGGCGACGCAGGCCTATCTTCTGTTTGATGAACGGCTGGGCGGGCTTGCCATGGTCGGCGGCATTGTCGCGATTACGGGTGTCGCGCTGGTGGTTGTCCGCAAGAAACCCGCCTAGGCTTTTGAGTATGGCCCTGCAATGAGCGGAGGGGAGGCGTTTTGACCTACTGGCTGGTATCCAATCCCAACGCGGGAGATAAGCGGTGCGACCGTGAATTCTGGCTCGATCATCTGGCCAAAGCCGGTATCCGGAACCCAAGGTGCTGCAGTTTTGAAGACACCTCCTGGGTGGAGGAGCTGGAGGCGGGCGATGTTCTGATGGTTGCCGGTGGCGACGGCTCGGCCAACCTTGGTGCCCGCCTGTGCCTGAAAACGGGGGCCACTCTGGCGATTCTGCCCTCCGGAACCGCCAACGATTTTGCCCGTAACCTGGACCTCCCCGAGTCGCCAGAAATGCTGTGTCAGCTGATTGCTGAGGGAGCCAGGCTGAGGGTGGATGTGGCCGATTTTGGTAAGGGGATCTTTCTTAACGTAGCCCACGTGGGCATAGGTACGCTGCCGGCACGGGAAGCCAGGAGATCTGAAAAACGGCTGTTTGGACGTTTCAGCTATGGAGTGAATCTGCTGCGGCGCGTGAATGCCCGGCGGGGCTTCCGGGCCAGGATTCACTGTGACAAGGGTGTTATAACCGGGCGCTGGCTTTCTGTGGCGGTAGCCAATGGCGGTTTTTTTGGCGGGGGGAACGAGATTCCGGAGACGTCGGTAAACAATGGCTGTCTGAGCGTGGTTGCCGTCAAACCGCGCCCTCTGATCCAGCTTCTGGCCACCTTTGTCCTGGTCCAGTTGGGGCGACAGTCCCCTCGGAGGAGCAGTACATTCATGCACCTGAAAGCCCGACGCTGCGTCATTGAAACGGGCAAGCCAAAAACCGTGACGGCCGATGGCGAACTTATTGGCAAGACGCCCCTGGAGGTAGCCAGCCGGCCGGCCAGCCTGATGGTTATCGGGCGCAGAATTGTCGCTACTGGTTCCCGGAATTCCGCAGCGCATACGTCCTGAATTTGCGGGGTCGTCGGTGGTTTCACGTAGGCTTCGGCGGTTTGAACAATGTAGGAATGCGCTACACTGGCTGGTTAGCCGTTGTGCAAAAGGCAGCAGGTGCTGTCCCTTCACTTATCGACCGAATTAGGAGACACCTTATGGAAGATCCAAAAACGGTTGTGAAACAAGAGCCTCGCAAGAGCCTGGTCATCCTGTTCCTGTCGGCCGTGTACAGCATCATCATCGGCGCTGTAGTCTTGATCGGCCTCGGCAGTGGCAATTCGCAAATGGCCGAAGGTGCCGGTTGGGTGATGATCGCCTGCGGTTTGGCCAGTCTTGTGTACTACATTCTGGCTCGTAAACAAGAGCCACCATTGAAGTAGATGACTCGCCGAGATCAGGGTTGGCACTGCGGTGGGGGAGCCCTCTCGGAGAGGGGGCGGGCCTTTTCAAGCTGTCTGCGAAGGGCAGCGATACGGCTATCGTGGCTAGGGTGGGTGGACAGGAATTCGAGCGGTTGCGCGCCAGAGGCGTCCGCCATATTCTGCCACAGGCGCACGCTCTCCCCAGGCTCGAATCCGGCCCGTGTCATGATCTTCAGGCCCATCAGGTCTGCTTCCTCTTCGTGGGCCCGGCTGAAGGGTAGGGTGAGGCCCAGTTGGGCGCCGATGCCCAGGGCTTGCTGAATCTGATCCTCGGCAATCTCGCTCTCTGTAAACAGACCCACCAGTAGCATCCCTGCCTGCACGCCCAGTTGCTGTGTCAGTCGTTCGTTGCCGTGGTTCGCCAGTACGTGGGCGATTTCGTGGCCAATAACCGTGGCCAGTTGCGAAGTATTTTCGGTAACGCGCAGTAACCCGGTGTGAACTCCGATTTTCCCGCCTGGCAGGGCAAACGCGTTAGCGTTGGCATTGTCGAACACTGCAACGTCCCAGGATTGTGGCATGGGAGCTTGTGGGTATTCGGTTTGGGCGGCTGCGACCAGTTCCCTGGTGATGCATTGCACCAGTTGGTTGACTTCGGGGCGGGTAACCACGGTGTTTTGTTGTTTTATCTGCTCAAAGCTCTCCTGCCCCATATCCGCCATCATGGCATTGGGTACCAGGGCCAGCCGGTTGCGCCCGGTGGGTGATTCCTGGCATCCCGTCAGGAATGCCAGGGTCAGAACAGTTATCAGGAGTGACTTCACGATCAGGCTCCAGAATTTTCAGGCATTGGTCTGTACGGCACAGTAGCGCCTTTCGGGGCGGCCAACACTCCCGTAAGCAACTTCCGCGAACAGCTCACCGGCGCCAACCAGATATTCGAGGTAGCGGCGAGCCGTGGTTCGTGAGGCACCGATAGCCGCCCCGACTTCTTCTGCGCTCAGTTTGCGCCCGTCCGCCATGACTTCCCGGATTGTGTCGAGGGTTAGTGCGTCTATGCCCTTGGGCAGGCGTTCGTCGGCATTGCGGGCGTTCTCGCCGGGCGCGCGCGGGAGTAGCGCATCGACTTCCTTCTGAGCCACCTGGTGCAGGGTGTCCAGTCTCTCCATGTGGGCCTGGTAACCCTGAATGGCCTCTTGCAGACGTTCGTACACCAGCGGTTTAAGGATATAGTCGAATACCCCGCCACGTAGCGCACTGCGCAGGGTCTCCACTTCCTTGGCGGCGGTAATAAGGATAACGTCACTATGGCTGTCCGTGGCCCTAAGCTCTCGCAACAGGTTAAGGCCATTGCCATCCGGAAAGTAGACATCCAGAAGAATGAGGTCCGGATCCATTACCTCGATCTGCTCGCGGGCGTCGGCGAGGGTGTGGGCGATGCCACACAGATCCACCTGCTCCATGCGTTCCAGGAATCGGCGCTGGATCTCTGCGATTTTGCGATCATCCTCGACGATCAGTGTACGGATACAGGTCAAAGCTGGCCTCCCTTCTTGGGTGCCTTTGGTAAGTATAGGGTAAACCGACTTCCCCCCTCAGGCACGTTCTCGACGGTAACGGAGCCGCCCCAATGCCGGAGGAACTGGCGCACCAGGTGTAACCCGTAGCCCCGGGCTTCACCTTCCTTGGTGCTGACCCCCTTTTTGAAAATCCGTTGTCGCTCCTTTTCCGGAATGCCCGGTCCCTGGTCCTGCACTTCAAAAATCAGCTCCTCGCCCAGGTCCGTCATGGACAGCTGTACCCGGCCTCCGGCGCCCGTGTGTAGCCGTGTAGCCTCTAATGCATTATCGATCAGGTTGCCCACTACGCCCACCAGTTGTTCCCGGGGCAGCATTTCCGGCAGATCCCGCATCTGGCTGTCCGGGTCGATCTCCAGGCTCAGCCCCATTTCCCGGGCCCGGTTGTACTTGCCCAGCAGGCAGCCGGCAATGACCGGGTCCGGCACCGCTTCCAGCAGCAGGTGCAGCAGGGTCTGGTGGTCACTGACTTCGCTGCCAATGAGTGCTAATGCTTCCTGGTTGGCGCCGATCTGGATGAGTCCGGCGATGGTGTGCAGCTTGTTGGAGTATTCGTGGGTCTGGCTGCGTAGGGTATCGGCGTATTGCTGGATCCGCGTCAGTTGTCGGCTCACCTGGTCCAGTTCGTCCCGCAGGCGAAAACTGGCAACCACGCCGATGATGGTATCGCCCCGGCGCACGGGCAGGCGGTTGACGATCATTTGGCGTCCCCGCAGCCAGATCTCCTGGTCAAAGTCCGGCTCGCCGGAGGTCAGTGCCGAGATCAGACCGTTTTCGGGAAGAATCTCGGAAATCGGCCGGCCTGTCACGGGCTGGTCAGATGGGAGATCAAGCGTTTCGTAGGCGGCGCGATTGACCGTGGTGATAACACCGTCTCGATTGACTGCGATGATGCCTTCGCGCACCGATTGCAGGGTAGCGTCTCGTTCCTGGAACAGCCGGGCGATTTCCTCCGGTTCCAGACCGAAGATGGCGCGCTTGAAACGCCCGGCAATGACGATGGCAGCGATAACGCTGACCAGAAGCATCAATCCAACCACGCCATAGAGCACAAAGTTGTACCGGCGAATGGTGGCCTCCACTTGCTCGAGGCTGTAGCCGACGGAAACAATGCCAATGATCTCGCCGGTACCTGGCACCACGATTGGCGCCTTGCCACGCATGGATTCCCCCAGGCTGCCTTCGGCCCGGGCAACGTAGGCGTTACCTTCCACCAGGGCTTTGCGCCCGTAGTCACCATCGTCGTCGCCCATGGAAAAGCCGATGCGGGCTGGGTCAGGGTGGGCCAGGCGGATGGCCTGGTGGTCGCCAATGACGATGAACAGGGCGTCGTTGGTCTCTGCCAGGCGCCCGGCCAGGCGGTTGAGGGCGGGAATGTCCCGATTACGCACGCCGTTGATGACTGCTGGCGTTGCCGCCACGGTCTGGGCCACTTTCATGGCGCGCTGGCCGATTTCGTCGTAGAGCGATTCGCTGAGGTAGTAGCCGGCAAAACCGCCAATCAGGACGGTCTGCAAGGCACCGAGTAGCCCCAGTGTGACGATCATTCGGGTTTTGAGTCTGGTTCTTCGCAAAACGGCTCTGGCTGTAGGGTTCGGTCGTTATCTTTATGGAAACAGGGTACTTTATTGGGCGTCGTCATGCCCGTGAACTTTATGAACAGAATGCAGTAAACATCCTTTAAACGCATTACGCCCACAAGCTTCTGCGTCTCGGCTTTTACCTATTAATCTCGCCTTGATCACAACAACAAGTGAATGAGGTGACAACGATGCTATTCAAACGAACCCTGTCTTTTGTGGCGGCGGCCGCCGTCTCCATGTCGGCCATGGCCTGGCAGCCGGAAGGTAAAGTGGAATGCCTGGCACCAGCCGATCCCGGCGGCGGCTGGGACTTCACCTGCCGCAGTGTTGGTAACGTGATGCAGGAGCTCGGCCTGGTGGATGGTACCGTGCAGACCGTCAACATGGCTGGTGCCGGCGGTGGCGTGGCCTACGCGCACACCGTGAGCAAACGTGCCGATGACAACAAACTGTTGGTAGCGGCGTCCACCGCGACCACGACCCGTCTGGCCCAGAAGCAGTTCCCGGGCATGAACGCGGATATGGTGACCTGGGTCGGCGCACTGGGTGCGGATTACGGCATTATTGCTGTCGGCAAGGACTCCGAATATCAGGACCTGAACGACTTGATGGAAGCTGTAAAGGCTAATCCAAAGTCCGTTAAATTTGCCGGCGGCAGTGCCCGTGGCGGGTGGGATCACCTGAAGGTACTGATAACCGCCAAGGCCGCAGGCGCCAGTAAGCTGCCTTCGATTCCCTACCTGTCGTACAACAATGGCGGTGAAGCCATGACCCAAGTGGTGGGCGGCCAGGTGGACGCGTTCACCGGTGATATCTCCGAAGCCACCGGCTTTATGGAATCCGGTGATCTGCGTGTACTGGCCGTGCTGGCGGAAGAGCGCCTGCCTGGCAAGTTCAAGGATCTTCCAACAGCCCGGGAGCAGGGCATTGATTCGGTAGGTCCGAACTGGCGAGGTTTTTATATGCCCAAGGGTGCGGATGAAGCCGCGAAAGAGTACTGGGTGGACGCCATCAACACTCTGTACGCCAGTGAAGAATGGAAAAAGGTCATGAAAAGCAACGGCTTGATTCCATTCCATCCGCCTGCCAACGAATTCGACGAGTTCGTTCGCAAGCAGGTCCAGGACATCGAAAACCTGTCTCGTGAAATCGGGTTGCTGAAATGACAGGGCTCGGTGATCGCATCCTCGGCCTGGGCCTTCTGGTCCTCGCCGTTGCCTACGGTTGGGTCGCGCAGCAGTGGCCCGAACCGTTTGGTGGCGCTGAGGGCGTGGGGCCTGAAACCTTCCCGACCATTCTTGCCGTGGTGCTGGTGGCCGGCAGTATCTATCTGATGATCAAGCCGGATCCGGATGCCGAGTGGCCCCTGGGGAAACCTGCTCTGGAGCTGGTGGTTTCGGTAGTGGTGTTGCTGGTATATGCGCTGTTATTGGAGCCGCTGGGTTTCATCATCGCAACCACACTGGCGGTGGGCACGCTGAGCTGGCGCATGGGGGCTACGCCCACACGGGCTTTTGTCAGCGGGTTGCTGAGCGCCGTCCTGGTTTTTGTGCTGTTTAACTACGGGCTGTCCCTGAGTCTGCCTGCCGGCCTGCTGGAGGTGAACTGATGGAAACCCTTGGCTTTCTGATGGAGGGATTCGCCGTTGCGCTGACCCCTTATAACCTGATGTTCGCCCTGTTCGGGGCGTTCGTGGGCACGCTGATCGGCTGCCTGCCCGGTCTTGGGCCTGCCAATGGCGTGGCTATTTTGATTCCTCTGGCGTTCACCCTGGGGCTGCCGCCGGAAACGGCCATGATCCTGCTGACATCCGTGTATGCGGGGGCGATGTACGGTGGTCGGATTTCCTCAATCCTGCTCAACATCCCGGGCGATGAACCGGCGATGATGACGTGCCTGGATGGCTATCCCATGGCCAGGAAAGGCCGTGCCGCCGATGCCCTGGCTATCTCGGCCATTGCCTCGTTCTCGGGTGGGCTGATCGGCACCATTGGCCTGATCCTGCTGGCACCTGTGCTGGCGAAGTTCGCGCTGACCTTCGGCCCGGCGGAGTATTTCGCCCTGTTCCTGCTGGCCTTTGCCACCCTTGGCGGCATTACCGGCAAGAACCCGATGAAAACGGTCATCGCCGCCACTCTGGGCATCATGATCTCCACCGTGGGTATTGATATCTCCACCGGCACCCAGCGCTACACTTTTGGTATGTTGGAGCTGTACGAGGGGATTGATTTCATCCTGGCCATTGTCGGCCTGTTTGCCATCTCGGAGCTGCTGTTCTTTGTGGAGGCCCGCATGGGTCGTGGTCGTGACCAGATGAATGTGGGCAAACTCACTCTAAGCTTCAGGGAGCTGATTAGCACCATTCCCACACAGCTGCGGGGCGGTGTCCTTGGCTTTATCGCAGGTGTGCTGCCTGGCGCCGGTGCCTCTTTGGGGAGCTTTATCAGCTACACTCTGGAAAAGCAGGCGGTTGGCCGAAAAGGTACTTTCGGTGAAGGCGATATCCGGGGTGTGGCCGCGCCCGAAGCCGGCAATAACGGTGCTTCCTCTGGCGCGCTGGTGCCCATGCTGACACTGGGCGTGCCGGGCAGTGGCACCACCGCCGTACTGCTGGCTATGCTGATTTCCCTGAACATCACGCCCGGACCTCTGATGTTCACCCAGAATGCCGACATTGTCTGGGGCGTGATCGCGGCGCTGCTGATTGGCAACGTGCTGCTGCTGGTACTCAACATCCCCCTGGTGGGACTGTTCGTGAAGCTGCTGTCCGTGCCGCCGATGTACCTGCTGCCCATCGTCACCATGGTGGCCTTCGTGGGCATCTACTCCATCAGTCACAGTACGTTTGATCTGTACTTCATGGTGGCCTTCGGTATTGCCGGCTATTTCCTGCGCAAGCTGGAAATCCCGCTGGTGCCGATCATTCTCGGTCTGTTGCTGGGGCCGGAAATGGAAAAGAACCTCGGGCACGCCCTGGTGCTGTCCGACGGTGACTGGAGCATCCTCTGGGGTAGCCCGCTGGCCATTGGCCTCTGGGTGGTGGCTGGGCTCGGTCTGGTGCTGCCATACCTGGTGGGGCCGCTTCTGCGTCGGCGGATGAACGCCGCCATGAAGGAGTCGCCGGTCAGTGATTAACTGGAAATGGCGGGGCTCTCGACCGAGAGCCCTTGTCGGTCCTTGCGCTGGGTCTCCCCCAGCGCCTTTTTCTGCTTCCTACCTTCCGTTCACGATTCCCACCACCAGTCGGCCAGCCAGGCCTACCAGCACCGCCCCAAAGATCCTTTCGAACCACACCGCGCGCTGTTTCAATGCCTCCAGCCAGCGAGGATTGGAGAACAGCCAGGCCACCATCAGGTACCAGCCGGTGTCGATGGCAAGAGCCGTGGCTGCGTAGCCGAATTTGGCCAGCAGGCTGGTGTCGGTACCCACCACCTGACTGAACAGGGCCAGGAAAAACACGGCAATCTTCGGGTTCAGGAAGGCGATCAGAAAACCGTCCCGCGCCGCACTCTTGGTGGTGGGCGCCGGCGGCATTTCTTCATTGTTGTTCGCTTTTGACATCAGGCCCTTCACGCCCAGCCAGGCCAGATATCCGGCGCCGCCCCACTGCAGGATCGCAAATGCCGTGGGTGAGGCCGTGATGACGGCCGCCAGGCCCAGGATGCTTAGAAACGCGTAGATCCCGACACCCAGGCCGTGAGACAGCGCCGTGATCACGCCGTTGCGCCGACCACCGGCCATGGTCTGTTTCATCACCAGTGCCAGTGATGGGCCCGGCGACATGGCGCCAAGAACACAGATGGTCACGATGGTCAGCCAGGTGGCATATGTCATGGGGAATCCTTACGAGTTACTTGGTGTTGGTGCTTTGTGTATCAGAATGGCCCAGGGAACGTTCGGGATCGATTTCGTCCCGCACCCGCTGTTTCAGTTCCTTGATCTCCGGAAACCCGCCATCCTCCTTGCGCGACCAGATGCGGTTGCCATTCACGTAGATCTCGAAAATGCCACCGGTGCCGGGGTGCAGACTCAGCTCGTCAATATCGCCCTCAAAGGTGGTCAGCAGTTCCTGCGCCATCCACGCCGAGCGCAGAAGCCAGCGACAACCGGTGCAGTAATGAATGTCGATCTTCGTGGGCATGTCGGTCCGGACCTCCCTCGTTGTGGTATCGTGTGCGGCTTTTGCAGAAGACGTTATATGCCATGGCCGATCTTTCCGCTGCCCAGTATATCCTCATTGCGCTGATTTTTGTGTGGAGTGGCTTTGTCCGTTCCGGTCTGGGCTTTGGTGGCGCGGTGCTGTCACTGCCGTTCCTGTTGCTGGTGCTGGATGAGCCGCTGGTCTTCTTGCCCATTATTGCGGTGCACCTGCTGATTTTCTCGTCAATAACGGTCTGGATGAACAACCGGAAGAAGCCCCGGGCCGGGCAGGAGCCCTCAGAGGGAACCGTCGACTGGCGTTATATCGGGCGGCTGATGACCATTCTGATCGTACCCAAGATGATTGGTGTTATCGGTTTGTTCACGCTTCCGAGCAATGTGCTCAGCGCCATCATTTTTGTGATTGTGGCGCTGTACTCGGTGTCCTATATCATCAACCGACCGTTTCGCAGTGGCAGCAAGGCCATTGATGTCCTCTTCCTGATGCTCGGCGGCTACATCAGTGGCACCTCGCTGATCGGCGCGCCGCTGATCATTGCCGTGGCAGCCCAGCACCTGCCAAAAGAAAAGCTGCGGGATTCCCTGTTCGTGCTCTGGTTTATTCTTGTGCTGATCAAGCTGGGGGCGTTCATCTGGGTGGGCGTGGACCTGCAGCTGATTCACCATCTGTGGTTGTTGCCAGCGGCTGCGGTCGGGCATGTGATCGGCCTGCGGGTGCACGAGCGCATGCTAAGGGCCGAAACCGCACTGTTTTTCCGCGTTTTGGGCTCGGTTCTGTTGGTGGTCAGTGGCATCGGACTGGTCACCAGTTTTACGTAGAGTGCGGTCAAAAAATAGACAGATTGGCCAAATGCTGCCATCGTAAAAGATAAGAATTCTCTTAATCAGAGGCTTCCTGAGCATTCGATGACGATTTGTAACCGCGGAGGTCGACGATGCGGGAACAAACACGAGACTACCAGGCACTGCGGGAATTGATGGTCCAGGATCAGCTGGTTTCCCGTGGCATAACCGACCCCCGGGTGCTGCAGGCCATGGGGCGCGTTCCCCGGGAGCTGTTTGTGCCGGAACATCTGCGCGTTGAAGCCTACGAGGATCATCCGCTGCCCATCGGTCGTGGGCAGACCATCTCCCAACCCTATATCGTGGCGCTCATGGCTGAAGCCCTGCAACTGAAGGGCCGTGAGCGGGTATTGGATATTGGTACCGGCTCTGGTTACGCTGCAGCGGTACTGGCGTCCATGGCGCTGGAAGTGTTTTCCATGGAGAAAATCCCCGAAGTGGCCAGCCAGGCCGAGAAGAACCTGCAACAGGCCGGGTTTTCACAGGTCCGCGTGAAGACAGGCGACGGTTCCCAGGGCTGGCCGGAGGCCGCACCCTTTGATGGCATCTGCGTGGCCGCAGGGGCACCTGCCGTGCCGGATTCGCTCAAGGAACAGCTGAGTGTCGGAGGCCGTCTGGTGATTCCAGTGGGTCTGGAGCAGGGGCTTCAACGGCTGCTGCTGATAACCCGGCGTTCCGATCAGGAGTTTGACCGCAGGGAAATAGGGGATGTTAGGTTCGTACCCCTCCTGGGACAGGAGGGGTGGAGCTGAGCGGGCTTAGTGCCCGCCCTGTACCTGTGGCAGGTCCTGCGCCACATTTGCCGCTTTCCGGTTGAAAATTCTCACCTTACGACTGATAAACTGCACCGCCTGCTTTGCTGCAGCACGGGTATACTGGCGCCTGACCTCAGCACTATTGTGGAGGAGAGTGGACGGCAGCGGGTTTACGGTTGCGATATGCTTCTGAGTCATAGCGCCTTCCTCCTTCATCTGGTGGATTGTGAGGAGCCTCTGATTAACTCTGAATCGCCTCTGCGAGCTCTGAGGGCTTCAGATGCAAGGCGCAGTTCGTAGCCAATGGCCGTAGCCCTTGGCAAGAGCTGCAACACCGCAGGTGAAGCCCTCAGAGCTCGCCCTGCGGGGCCTGCAGAGCAGTTCACACTCCGCGTTGCGACTTTTTGAAAGGCAGCCAGCCTTACTGCAAAGTCGCGCCTTGATTGTGAACCGCTCTGTAGGCCAGAGGTGATCCGGAGTTATTCAGAGGCTCCTCGTTAGTGATCTACCTTTAATTTACCGACTATTCTAAGGATTCTTTTTTGCAGCTTGAATACGTTAAAATCCGTACCCTCGTTGCAAATATGCAGTAGCTATGGACTGGGATTATCTTCGATATATACGAGCGCTGGCAATAGGCGGAACCCTCGCCAAAGCCGGAGAATTACTGGGTGTGCACCAGACCACGGTGTTGCGGCGACTGGATCAGATGGAAGAGTCGCTGGGTGTGCAATTTTTTGAACGCAACCAGAACGGTTTGCAGCTTACTCCGGTGGGTGAAATGGCCTTCCGGGAGGCTGAAAGGCTGGCCACCGACATGGAAAACCTGGAGCGCAAGCTGGTCGGGCAGGACGGCGCTCCGGTGGGCAAGGTTCGCCTCGCCGCCGAAGACGCCATGCTCAACGGTCTGCTTAGCCCGATTCTGGCCGAGTTGGTGCGCGAGTATCCGCACATTGAGTTGGAGGTGCTCACCGACAACGACGTGGCAAACCTCAGCCACCGGGAAGCGGATCTGACCCTGCGACCGGAAAACAAACCGCAGGCGACCCTGGAAGGAGAGCGCATTGCCGCCATTGAGTCGGCGGTGTACGGCTCGGCGCAATACTGCCGGCGTAACCGGAAACCGGATGTGGCGAACCGCCCGCAGGACTACACCTGGATCGTGCCGGATGAAACCTTCAGTCATTTGGCGACAGGACGCTGGTACCGAAAGCATCTGAAAAACGCGTCGTCCTTCATCCGCTGCAACAGCCTGCAGTCCATGTATGCCTTGGCCCGGGATGGGGCGGGGCTGGCCGTGCTGCCCTGTTACCTGGGTGAAGCCGAACGGAGCCTGCGACGCCTGTCGGACCCGCTGGAAGGTGAAAACGTGGACCTGTGGCTGCACGTGAACCAGGACACCCAGCAAATGGCGCGGGTCCGCATCGTGATGGAGTTCCTTGTGGGCAGGCTCCAGTCGCTGGAATCGGACATCGAGATCAGCAACGGCGGCTGACGGTCCCCCGCCACTGGCCAAATTTGTACAAACGGGGTTTTCGGTCCAGTCTCTTTGAGAAGTGTCGTAAGGTACTTTTCTGGAGACTTGCCATGGATTTTAACGCCTACCGAAAAGCCCTCTCACCTCGCTTCCGGGGTGCGGAATGCCCGTTCCCGGAAGCCGAGTACCACCAGCGGCTGAAGCAGCTGCGTGAGTGCATGGAAACAGAGGATCTGGGAGCGGTGCTTATCACCGACCCCTCCGACATCTTCTACCTCACCGGTTACGGCACCTTCGAGGTGTCTGTGCATGTGGCGCTGGTTGTTACCCACGACGACTTGCTGCTGCAGGTACCCTCCATCGAGATGGGACCAGCGTTGACCACCACCCGGGTTGAGAACATCAGCGGCTATCGCTGGGAGAGCGTGGAGGAAGTGCTCGAACCGCTGGTGGAGGCTTTGAGCGACGGCATCAAAAAGGTTGCGGTGGACGCCTGGCATGGTTCCCTGCGCACCGGCGTGCTGGATGGTTTGCGGACCCGGTTGCCTTCAGTCCGGTTTGTGCCGGGCAACGGCCTGCTCAAGCAGATTCGGGTGGTGAAATCACCGGCTGAACTGGAGTATTTGCGAAAAAGTGCCCGCATAACGGCAAAGGGTCTGGCGGTAGCCCGCGAGGTGGTGGAGCCGGGTATGACCGATAACGACGTGGCTGCCGTGGGAGCGCGGGCACTGATCGAGGCGGGCAGTGAATTCATGAGCATGCAGCCGATCGTGACCACCGGTGTGCGTAGCAGCTTCATTCACTGCAACCACCGGCGCACCCGGATTGAAAAGGGCGACCCGGTGTTTCTGGAATTCGGCTCGGCCTGGTATCGCTATACCGCCCCAATGATGCAGACCGTGGTTGCAGGCGGGCAGCCCAGTGACGACATGCGCCAGGTCCACGACGGCTGCCGGCGGATTGTCGATGCCCTGTTGGCGACGGTTGGCCCCGGCGTCACTTTCGACCAGGCCGCTGCGGCGGCGGAAGGGGCTTTGGAGCCACTGGCTGATCGGGTGTTCTTCTCGGGCGTTTTTGGTTACACCGTGGGCGCCCAGTTCCCGCCGTCCTGGGTGGAAGGGTCCGGGTTTATCGCCCGGGGCAGTCAGACCGAGTTTCGGGAAAACATGGTGTTCCATCTCCCGATTTGCCTGCGGGTACCGGGGCAATGGGGAATCGGGTGCAGTGAAACGATTGTGGTAACAGAGAAGGGAGCGGAGCCGATTACCCGGAATCCCTGGGCAATCGGCGCCTGAATAGCAACTGACTAACGGGCAATCCCGTGATCAGTCGCGAGAAGTCACTTCCAGCAGGTGGTAGCCAAACTGGGTCTTGACCGGGCCAACCACGGTTTTCAGATCGCTGTTGAACACGGCCTGGTCAAATTCCGGTACCATCTGGCCGCGACCAAAGGAACCCAGATCACCGCCGCGCATGCCGGACGGGCAGGAAGAATGCTCCCGGGCCACCTCGGCGAAGTCCTTGCCGCTTTCAATGGCCAGCTTCAGCTCGACGCATTTGTTTTCGCTATCAACAAGAATGTGACGTGCACTTGCGAGTGTCATAATTGTTGTCCTTTGTTTGGATCACGTAGGAAAAGAGAGCAGAATCGTGCTCCCGTCAACGGGTAGAAGCAATACTATTTTGGTCTAGTGGATGCCCCAGAGTGAATTGGTGATTTTAAATGGCCGCTTATGCTATTGAGATACCTATAAATCAGGAATAAAACGAGTGAAAAAAGCTGAGATTATCAGTGCCACCCGAAAATGGGTTGAAGACGTTGTCGTAGGCTACAACCTGTGCCCATTTGCCAAACGGGAACTGGTTCGTGACCGGGTGCGATTCGTGGTTTCGGAGGCCGAAACCGAAGACGAGCTGTTGCAGGCGGTGCACGCGGAATTGCAGAGGCTGGAGGATGACCCCGGCATTGAAACCACCTTGCTGGTGCACCCCAACGTGTTGCAGGATTTCCCGGCCTATAACGAATTCCTGGATGCGACCGACGGCTTGTTGGCGTATATGAATCTGGAAGGCATTTACCAGATCGCCAGCTTCCACCCCGACTACCAGTTCGAGGGCACCGAGCCGGAGGCGGCGGAGAATTACACCAATCGCTCGCCTTACCCGATGTTTCACCTGATCAGGGAAGCCAGCCTGGAGGCGGCCATTAATAATTATCAGGATGTCGACGGGATTCCGCAGCGGAACATTGAGTTGATGGAGGAGTTGGGTGTGGAGAAGATGAAGGCCATTCTCGATTCGTGCTTCAATGCCGTTAGCTCTGAGAGACCAGGGGAGTAGTTGGCTCCGGAATCCCAAGCCCCCAGTCTTATCTAAAACAAGTCAGTAAACGCGAGCCTCTAATGGGACGACTCTTCGAACAAATCGACAGCCAACCTTCCGTCATCGGTGAGATCACCCTGCGCCGCCGCAAAATCCCGGCCCTGGGTGACCGGGACATCTTCGAGGTAAAACTGGGCGAGGAATTCCTCATGTCCAGTATGTTCGTGGACGCCGAAATCGCCCTCTCCGACATCGGCCTGGGAGCCACCGAAGGCGACAACCTGAGTGTCGTGGTTGGCGGTTTGGGCCTCGGCTACACCGCCGTGGCGGCCCTGAAACACCTGCGCGTGGCCGAACTGCTGGTGGTGGAATATCTGGAGCCGGTGATTGGCTGGCACCAGCGTGAATTCGTGCCCCTGGGCAAGGATCTTAACGCCGATGCCCGAAGCCGCTACATTCATGGCAGCTTCTTCGACATGGCCGTCGCCGACCCGGCCAGCGGCGGCTTTGATCCCGAGGCGCCTGGAAAAGCCTTCGACACCATCCTGCTCGACATCGACCACTCGCCCCGGGCCTTGCTGCATGATTCCAGTGCCAGCTTCTATACGGCTGAGAACCTGACCCTGATGGCCCGCCAGCTCAAACCTCGCGGGGTGTTTGCCATGTGGTCCAATGAAGGGGAAGATGAAAATTTCATGGCAGAACTGAATAAGGTATTCATCGATGTGGACTGTCACGTCGTATCCTTTTTCAACCCGTTCCAGAACCGGGAATCGTTCAACACCGTCTATGTGGCCCGCAAACCGGGCTGAGCGCCGGAGCCCCTATGCCTGAAGCCCATCAACGCAGCCGCCCGTTCAGTGTCAGGGATCGCCTGCCCGAGGCTGTGCAGCCATCCGTGTTGCACGAGCCGGAAGAAGCAGGCGGATTGCTGGCGGAATTCATCGCCCGACATCCCCGGCTGATGATCCTCACCGGGGCCGGTGTCAGCACCGATTCCGGCATTCCCGATTACCGGGACGGCGAGGGCGCCTGGAAGCGCAAGCAACCGGTCCAGCACCAGGACTTCATGGAAAGCTTCACCACCCGCCAGCGCTACTGGGGGCGCAGCCTGATCGGCTGGCCAGTGATGCGCACCGCCACCCCCAATCCCGCGCACCATCATATCGCCGAACTGGAGTTGTTGGACCACAGCCGTCTGGTGGTGACCCAGAACGTGGATCGCCTGCACCAGAAGGCCGGCACCCATGGGGTGACCGACCTGCACGGCCGGGCGGACGAAGTGGTGTGCATGAGCTGCGGTTACCGCTGCCCCCGGGATGCCGTCCACGAGCGCTGTGCCCAGTTGAATCCCGGATTCGAGCAATACACTGCGGAGACTGCACCGGATGGTGACGCGGACCTGGACGTGGATTTCTCGGACTTCCGGCCTGCCAATTGCCCGAAATGCGGCGGCATATTGAAGCCTGATGTGGTGTTCTTTGGCGACTTCGTTCCGAAAGAGCGCGTCTATTCGGCGCTCGATACCCTGAAGCACAGTGATGGCCTGCTGGTAATTGGTTCCTCGCTGATGGTGTATTCGGGGTTCCGCTTCTGCCGTTACGCCAGAGAGTGGGATAAGCCCATCGCCACGCTGAACCTCGGCCGGACCCGGGCCGATGATCTGGTCACGTTAAAGCTCAATGCCCGCATTGGAGAAACCCTGGAAGCCTCGCTCGGCCTGCTGTAAGGGTTTTTACCTATTCGTATTTAATGGCGCGAGGCATAGCTTTGTTCGATGCCATTAGCCAACTACCCATATCAATTTCAGCCCCGCAAGGTGCGCTCGGAGTTCTTCCGTCTGCTCCCCATCTCGTTTTTTGTGGTGGCGTTCGGTGCTGCCTTTGGCCTGGCGGCCGTCCAGGTCGGTCTGTCCCCCTTCGAATCCCTGATTATGAGTTCCGTGGTGTTTGCCGGGGCCTCCCAGTTTGCGGCACTGGATATGTGGGGTACCCAGGTCTCGGTGCTGCCATTGCTGGCCGTGGTGTTTGCCATCAACTCCCGCCATCTGCTGATGGGCGCCTCGCTCTATCCCATGCTCAAGGATGTCTCGCCCGGTAAGCGGTATGCTCTGCTGCTGTTGCTGACGGATGCCAACTGGGCGGTCGCGGCCCAGGAATACCAGAGTGGGCGGCGAAATCTGGAAGTGATTGTTGGTGGTGGTCTGGTGCTCTGGCTGGCGTGGATTATTGGCACTGCGCTGGGTGTCTATTTCGGCGGCCTGCTGCAAAACCCCAAGGCCTTGGGGCTGGATATGGTTCTGGGCTGTTTCCTGCTGGCAATGGCATTGGGCGGCAAGAAATCGCCCCGGGTACTGGTCGCCTGGCTGGTGGCGGGTTTCGCCTCACTGGCGGCCTGGAAGTGGTTGCCGTCCAACATGCACGTGGTGGTGGGTGCCCTTGCCGGTGGCGCGGTCGGCTTCTTCTGGCTGGATAAGACAGGCAAGAGTGCGGTGAACAGAGAAGGGGAGGCGGATCATGGCGATTGAGACCACCCCGGCAGGCATTTTCGGGCTGATTGCACTCATGGCCCTGGTCACCCTGGTCACCCGCTTTGGCGGCGTCTTCCTGATGTCGTTTGTGCCCATCAGTCCTCGTATTGAGAGTTTCATCAACACCATGGCCAGTTCGGTGCTGATCGCTATCATTGTGCCCATGGCGGTGGGCGGGGACTTGGGCGCCCTGGCGGCACTGTTGGCCACTGCGGTCACCATGCTGGCTCTGAGAAAACCATTGCCGGCCATCAGCGCAGGCCTGGTGGCAGCGGCCAGTGTTCGTTACCTGGGCTGATCCCAAGGGGCATGAGCCCCGCCACGACGGGCGTCCGTTTGTGTGTTAACGGCTCGTCTTCTAGTCTGAGTAGTACAGTCATTCAACTTAATCGTGCGGAGGTGCTTTATGGCGACTCCGGATCGTGCGTTGTTACTGGTGGATATCCAGAATGATTTCTGCGAGGGCGGTAGCCTCGAAGTGCCCGAGGCCAGTGACATCATGCCCGTGGTCAATGAACTGATTCTGGACGCAAGCCACCACGGCGAAAGAATCATTGCCAGTCGTGACTGGCATACCGTTGATCACGTCAGCTTCGAGGACCGTGACGGGCCTTGGCCGCCCCATTGTGTCCAGGATACCCATGGCGCTGAGTTCCATCCCGAGATGAATCTTCCCGACAGTGCCGTGCGGGTGAGCAAGGGCACCGCCTTTGATCAGGACGCCTATTCCGCCTTTGATGGCACCGACCTTGATAGTTTCCTGAAACGGCAATCCATAAGCCGGCTCCGGGTGGTCGGTCTGGCGCTGGACGTCTGTGTGCGAGCGTCAGTTCTGGATGCCCTGAAGTTGGGCTTCGAGGTGGAATTGGTTCAGGACGGTACCCGGGCGGTGGATGCCTCCAGTGCGGATGAGGTATTTGAGGAACTCAAGTCCGCCGGCGCGACCATAACCTGAGTTTTACCGTAGGAGGTGCCTTGGTGATCCGTGAAGAAGATCTCTCGTTGGTGATTGATCTCTACGAGCTGGCCATGGTCCAGGCCTACTGGTCTGAGGGTATGACCGAGACGGCCACATTCAGCCTGTTTTTCCGGGAATTGCCCGAACACCGAAATTTCATGCTTGCCTGTGGCCAGCAGCGTGTGGCCGAAGTGATTGAGAACCTGCGGTTCACATCAGAGCAGATTGAACAGTTGGAGCAGCTGAATCGCTTTCGTCCCGACTTCCTCGAGTGGCTGCAGGATTTCAGGTTCACCGGCAGTATCCGGGCGATGCCGGAAGGCACGCCGGTGTATCCCCAGGAGCCGCTGCTGGAGGTGGATGCACCCATAGCCGAGGCGCAGATGCTCGAAAGCCTGGTCATGAATTACGTACACCTGGAAACGGTGCTGGCCTCCAAGGCCGTCAGGGTCAAACTGGCGGCCGGCGACCGCCCGGTAATCGATTTTGGCATGCGCCGCATGCATGGCCTGGATGCGGCCCATCGCGGTGTGCGCGCCTACCGCCTGGCCGGGCTTTCCGGCACCAGCAACATTCGGGCGGGGCTGGATGCCGGCTTGGGTGTCAGTGGCACCATGGCTCACAGTTTTGTCCAGGCGTACCCGGATGAAATGGACGCCTTCAAGGTTTACGCCCGGCTGTATCCCGGCACCACCCTGCTGGTGGATACCTACGATACCCTGCGGGCCGTCCGGCGGATTGTCGACTGGTTGCAGGAGGAGCCCGAGGTGGAGATTGGCGCCATCCGGCTGGATTCCGGCGACTTGGCCGGTCAGGCCATCGAGTGCCGCCATATACTGGATGAAGCCGGGTTCCATGACATCAAGATTCTCGCCAGTGGCGGCCTGGACGAATACCGCATTGCCGCGTTACGTGAACAGAATGTGCCCATTGACGGCTACGGTGTGGGGACGGCGATTGGTGCGGCCAGCGACGCGCCCTCGCTGGAGCTGGCCTATAAACTGACGGTGTATGCCGGTGAGCCACGGATGAAAAACTCGTCGGGAAAAACCTCCTGGCCCGGCGCCAAGCAGGTCTTCCGGGAAAGCGACTCCGATGGCAACCATGTTGGCGATGTCATTGCTGGCATTGATGAAGAATTCCCCGGCACTCCCTTGCTTCGGCCCCTGATGCAACAGGGGCGCCTGTTGGCGGGTGCCATCGGCTCCATGGAAGATCAGGAAGACTGGGCCTGGGAGCAGATTCTGGCCCTGCCCGAACTGCAGAGGACCCTGGACCAGGCGCCAGATTATTCCGTGACCATCAGCGAACACCTGAAAAAACTACAGGCGGATACCCTGGCTAGTGTCCCGTCTGGTTAATTCGTTGATCTACTGCGTAGCTCTGGGATTCCTGGCCAAGGCGCCAGCGTGCAGGTGTGGTGGTTCCACAGCAAGCGCTGGCAACACCGGCCAGGAATCCCAGAGCTACGCCCTTCGGGAGCCGCTGAGAGCGTTGATAGCCGCGTTGCGCTAATTCGATATGGAACCACCATACCTTCATTAGCACGCCTTGCTCTCAACGCTCTCAGTGGCTCAGTAGGTCAACGAATTAACCAGACGGGACACTAGCATCCAGCCAGAGCAGCCGGATTAAATTCCGGCACTGGATGCTTGAGGGTGCTGTGGCCTTATTCTACCTGCTTAAACGGCAGGAGGGCCCTGGCCTCCTCGTAGTAGGCCTGCACGTGCTCCGCTTCTTCGTCGATGAAGTTGGCAATGGCCTCCCGAAACGCCGGGTGTCGAATCCCGTGCCAGGAATGCGTGATGACTGGCTCGAACCCGCGCACCAGCTTGTGCTCGCCCTGGGCGCCGGCATCAAAGTGGGACAGGCCCAGCTCTAACGCCAGCTCAATGCCCTGGTAGTAACAGGTTTCGAAATGCAGATGGTCGTATTCCTCCAGGCAGCCCCAGTAGCGCCCGTACAGTGTCGTGACGCCGGACAGGAACAGGGCGCCGGCAATCATTTCTCCGTCACGGAGCGCCATAACGATGTGAAGATGTTCCGGCATGTTTTCCCGCAACTGCTCGAAGAAAGTCTGGTTCAGGTACGGGCGTTGGCCCCGTTTCAGGTAGGTGGCGCGGTAGAATACGTAAAATGCGGAGAGCACCGAATCGGGAATGTCCCGCCCGTGAAACCACCGAAATGAGATGCCTTGCCCGGTAACCTGTCGACGCTCCTTGCGAATGGATTTGCGCTTGCGGGAGGTGAGTGCGCCCAGAAAGTCCTCGAAGCTCTCGTAGCCGTGGCTATGCCAGTGAAACTGGCAGCCGGTGCGGTGCAGTTCGTCGGGATGGGCCAATAATTGCTGGTCCGCGGAATCCGGATACAGCAGATGCCAGGAATGGGCTCCCAGACGCTCGACCAGGCTATCCAGCAGGGAGTGCAACGTCTCAGCCGTCAGTTCGTCCCTCAGCCATGGCGCAAGCAGAAGTCGTGGCCCCTGGGAAGGCGTGAACGGAATGGCGATCAGCAGCTTGGGATAATAGGGCAGCCCGTAGCGTTCATAGGCGTCCGCCCAGCCCCAGTCGAACACGTATTCACCCCGGGAATGGCTCTTGAGGTAGGCCGGAGCAACGCCACAAATTTCCCCGTTCACCCTGAACACCAGATGGCTGGGTGTCCAGCCGGTGGCCATGGTGGTGCAGCCTGAATTCTCCAGCGCCTGGAAAAACTCATACCGGAGAAACGGGTTGGTATGTCCGGCCAGTCGTTGCCAGTCCCGTTTCGGGATATCGGTAATACGAGGATGGGTCTCCAGTGTGATCTCAACGGAATCGGGGTTCGCCATGATGAATACGTACTCAGTGAATGGTCCCTACACCATACGACAGAATCCGCTTGCTGATCACTGCCCCATCAGGACGGGCGAAGGATCGTGATAGACTGACGTGGATTAGCGGAAAGCGAAGCGGTGGTGCCGGATGTTGCTGGTAGAGATTAATGGTTGAAACGCATGAGTAAAGATTACCCCATACCCGCCGGGTTCCTGGAGCGGGAAACGGAAATCAAGAAAAGCCGTTTTATTGCCCGGGTGTATCCCGTCAGTGATCGTGACGAGGTGCGCGAGCATGTGGCCCGGGCTCACCAGGAGTTTCCGGATGCCCGGCATGTTTGCTGGGCCTACCAGATAGGTCGCCCCGGTTCGGCTGCCGAAGCCGCCATGAACGATGATGGCGAGCCTTCCGGCACGGCTGGCAAGCCCATCCTGAACGTGATTCAGCATAAAGACATGGGCGATGTGCTGGTGATCGTGATCCGCTATTTTGGTGGCATCAAGCTAGGCGCCGGTGGCCTGGTGCGAGCCTATGCGGGTGCGGCAGAGAGCGTGCTCTCGGAGGTCGGGCGTGAGGTTCAGCAAACCCGCGCGCAGGCCCTGCTGAGGTTTGATTTTGCCGATGAGCAGCCAATCCGCCACTGGTGTGAAAATAACGAAGGTGTGGTGGAAGAGATAGGCTATGGGAGTCAGGTTCAGGCGACCATTTCACTGCCTGAAGCCGGGGTCGATGATTTCTCGGCTTTCTGTGAGGCCCGCAAGCTGGATTACCGTTTCGAAACCTGAACCGCTGGCCACTCATGCGGAGCTTGATCGTCGTATACTGTGGAAAATGCATCCGATTAGGAGGCACCAGCATGCGTTCCCTGTTTCTAATACTGGCTACTGTGGTGCTGGCTGGTTGTGCCGCCAGCAGCGTCACCGATTACAATCCGGCGGTTGTTTACAGCCAATACGATAGTTGGGCGTTCGCACCGAAGGCCGAAGAGGGTGGTTTTACATCCCTGGACGACCGGCGAGTGCGTGAAGCCATCCGGCGGGAATTCAGGCTCAAGGCCATGAAAGAGCTGCCGGCGGACGAAGCCGACCTGCTGGTGGACTGGCGGATTGTTCAGGAAGAGCGCCTGGAGCAAAGTGGTGTGGGTCTCGGCTTCGGTTTTGGTTACGATCATTTTGGCTGGGGTGTTGCCGCGCCACCGCCCGTGCGTGAAATCACCGAGGGTAAGCTGGTTGTGCGCTTTGCCGATCGGGAAACCGATGAGGTGGTCTGGCAGGCGGCAGGCCGGCGTTACCTGAATGAAGACCAGTCCCCGGAAACCCGTCGTAAAGTGATCGATGAGGTTGTCTCGGACATGTTTTCCAAATACCCTCCGGACAGCAATTGAGTAACTGACGGAGACCGAGTGTGGGCATGAAAAAACGAGGCGGTCTGGTTTTCTCCACCGAGCAGGGGCGCATGTGTCCCGAATGCCGGAACCCGGTGGATGAGTGTACCTGCGGCCAGGAGTCCGCGCCCAAGGGTGACGGGATTGTGCGTGTCAGTCGCGAAACCAAGGGCCGCAAGGGTAAGGGCGTGACCCTGATTACCGGTATTCCCTTGGCGGAAAAAGAACTGAAAGCCTACGCCAAGGTGTTGAAAGGCAAGTGTGGTACCGGCGGTACCGTGAAAGACGGCGTGGTGGAGATTCAGGGTGACCAGCGCGATGTTCTGGTGCCCTTGTTGGAGCAAAAAGGCTGGACCGTTAAGCGAGCTGGCGGCTAAGAGCCAACTTTCATTTCTTAATCAGCAATCTGGGAAGGAGCAAATAAGCATGCGGATACTGGTCATGGGCGCAGGTGTTGTGGGAATAACCACGGCCTGGTATCTGCAAAAGCAGGGGCATGAGGTAACGGTCATTGATCGCCAGAATCAGGCGGCCCTGGAGACCAGTTACGCCAATGGCGGTCAGATCTCGGTGTCTCACGCCGAGCCCTGGGCCAACCCCGCCGCTCCGATGAAAATCCTCAAATGGCTGTTCAAGCCGGAGGCGCCTTTGCTTTACCGGCCCAAGGCCGACCCCTATCAATGGCGTTGGAGCCTTTCCTTCCTCACCCAGTGCACCTCGGCCAAAGCTGCTCACAACATTCGCCAGATGGTTAACCTGGGCACCTACAGTCGCCAGCAGCTGCAGGCGCTGCGTGCCGATACCGGTATCGAGTACGACCATCTGGAAAAAGGCATTCTGCATTTCTACACCAACCCGGCTGAATTCGAAGCGGCCCAGGAACCGGCCCGTATCATGCGGGATCTGGGCTGTGACCGGCAGGTGATCGATGCTGATCGGGCTGTGGAGTTGGAACCGGCCCTGGCGCCAGCCCGCCAACAAATCGTGGGTGCCACCTATACCGCCGATGACGAAAGCGGGGATGCCCGAAAGTTCACCCAGGGATTGGCGCGCCGATGCGAAGAGGCCGGGGTCACCTTCCTGTATGGCACCGAGGTACTGGATTTCGAGAGAGCGGGTGACCGGATACTGGGTGTGCGGGTGTTGAAGGAAGGCAAGCATCAGACCCTGCGGGCCGACAGCTATGTGCTCAGTCTTGGCAGCTTCAGTGCCGTGCTTGCGCGCAAGCTCGGCCTTTTCCTGAATATCTATCCGGCCAAAGGATATTCCATCACAGTGCCGGTGAAAAACGATGAGGCGGCCTTCAACGTCAGCCTGACGGACGATGAGTACAAACTGGTGTATTCACGCCTGGGAGACCGCATGCGCGTGGCCGGCACCGCCGAGTTGAACGGCTACACTCGTACCCTGAACGAAACCCGTTGCCGGGCTATTGTGCGCCGGGCGGCGGAAATGATGCCCGAGGCTGGCTTCTGGGATCAGGCCGAGTTCTGGACCGGCCTGCGTCCGACCACACCGTCCAATGTGCCCTACATTGGCAAAAGCCATTTCTCCAACCTGTACCTCAACACCGGTCACGGCACCCTGGGATGGACCCATTCCTGTGGTTCCGCGGCTGCCCTGGCAGACATTGTGGCCGGGCGCCGGCCCGACGTGGATTTCAGTTTCTCGGGACTTTAGTCAGTCCTCAGGAGATCACTGCTCCCAGGGATTGCCCTCGGTGGAATCTGTGGTGCGCACGCCCAGGTGCATGGCCGCTTTGGCCAGCATGTTGGCGCTGACCGGGGCGGTCAGGAACAGGAAGACGGTAATGAGGATTTCGGAAATCCCGAGGCCCTGGTCCGTGCTGGAAAAGTAGATCACAGAGCTGAGCATGATAGCGCCCACCCCCAGGGTGGTGGCCTTGGTGGGGCCATGCAGGCGTGTGAAAAAGTCGGGCAGACGGGCGAGGCCCAGCGCGCCAATGAGGGTGAATGCGCCTCCGATGAGAAGCAGTCCGGAGATAAGGTATTCGCTGAACAGACTCATGGTGATGCCCTCCGGGTTACTCGATGACGCTGCCGCGCTTGAGGTATTTGGCCATGGCCACGGTGCCAACGAACCCCATGACGGCAATCAGCAGCGCTGACTCCTGATACATGCGAGTGCCAAGCGTGATGCCCAGCAGGATGATCAGGGCAATGGCGTTTATGTAAAGCGTATCCAGTGCCAGCACGCGGTCGGCAGCGTCCGGCCCGATGATCAGGCGATACATGTTCAGCAACGCCGCCAGGGTGACCATGGCAATGGTGATATACAGGGCAATGGTCATCATTGGAACATCTCCATCAACGGCTTTTCGTAACGTTTATGGATGGCATCGATCACCTCCTCGCTGCTTTCTGCGTCCAGCGTGTGGATTAGCAGTATCCGTTGGTCATCGCTGACATCGGCACTGACCGTACCCGGCGTTAGCGAGATTGTGCTGGCGAGAATGGAGATGGCCAGCGGGTGTTCCAGCTGCAACGGGTAGCACACAAAGATCGGTTTTGGCTGGCGTGGGCTGAGGATCAGCTTTGCCACCGAGATGCTGGCAACCACAATGTCCCACAGCAGCACCGCCAGGTACATGGGCAAGCGTCTGGCCTTTACGAAGGCCGGTTTCTCCGGCCAGAAGCCCTCGGTGATCTGTGGAATGGCCCAGGCCAGAAGTAGCCCCATCACCACGCTGGCGCCGGAGATTCCCTCGCTCAGGAACTGCCAGGTCACGAACAGTATCAGGCTGAGCCAGGGTTGCGGAAAGCGAAGACGGTCAAGCATCAGTTATCCTCCCCAACCATCGGGGCGTCCAGTATTTCCAGATAGGCCGATGTATCCAGCAGCTGGGCGGCAGCCGCATCCGTGTACTCGTTAATCGGACCCGCGAGGGCCACGATTACTATGGATAGCGCGGTCAGAGCCCCGGCGGCAAAGGAGGTTGGCCAGTGTTGCTCGTCCTTGGCTTCCAGGTGTCCGTCGACCGTTCGCCAGAAGACAATGCTACCGGCGCGGCTGTAGGCAACCACCGTCAGGAAGCTGCCAATGAGTATCACGGACCAGAGCCAGGCCATGTTGGCGCCGGGTTCCACCGATTTGAGAATCAGAATCTTGCCAAAGAAGCCGCTCAAGGGTGGCAGGCCGGCAGCGGCCACGGCACCCACCATGAACAGTGCGCTGAGACAGGTCCGGTGACGCATCTTGGGCGCGGTGATCAGCCGATCCGCCGCACCACCACGGTTGCTCGCAATCAGGGTGGCGACCAGGAACAGACCACCAACGGTCCAGGTTGTGCTCAGCATGTAGAACAAGGCCGCGGAAATGCCCTCCCGTGAGCCCAGGGCAATGGGAGCGAGCAGGGTGCCGACGGAGATAATGACCTGCCAGGCAATCAATGAACGCAGGTTGTTGGCGCCCAGGGCACCAATAACCCCCATGGCGAGGGTGATCAGCGCCAGCGGGAACAACCAGTCCATACCCAGGTTGGCCAGCTCGCCTGCGTCATCGCCGAAGACCAGCAGGTAAACCCGAATAATCGCGTAAACACCCACTTTCGTCATGACGGCAAACAGCGCGGCGACCGGCGCGGTGGCATGGGCATAGGCCTTGGGCAGCCAGAAGCACAGGGGAAGCACCGCAGCTTTGAGGGCAAACACCACCAGCAGCATCATGCCGCCAGCTTTGACCAAATGAAGGTTTTCACCGGTCACCTGGGGGATTTTGACCGCCAGGTCGGCCATGTTCAGGGTGCCCGTCACGCTGTAAATCATGCCAACGCTGATCAGGAAAATCGCCGAGCCTACCAGGTTCAGGACAACGTAGTGCAGTCCAGGCACGGTGCGAGCCGTACCGCCGCCGTGCATCAGCAGGCCGTAGGAGGCGATCAGCAGGACTTCAAAAGCAACGAACAGGTTGAACAGATCGCCGGTGAGGAAAGCGATGTTCAGGCCCATCAACTGGAACAGGAACAGGGTGTGGAACTGGCGGTTGCCTTCATCGGCGCCGCCCAGAGCAAACAGGTGACAGAACAGCGCCAGCACCGACGTCATCACCAGCATGAACGCTGCCAGACGGTCCAGCACCAGCACGATGCCGAAGGGCGGTTGCCAGTTGCCGAAGGCATAAACCCGATAGCTGCCATCGTCTGCCATGAACAGCAGCCCCAGTGTGGCAACAACAATCAGAACCGTGGTTGCCAGCGCCAGGGTACGGCGCAGTGACATGGGAGCGTAGCCCATGAACGTCTGCAGGATGCCGCCAAGTAACGGGATCAGGATGGGTGCGGTAAGCCAATGGTTCATTTGCCCGTCACCTCTCGCTCCAGTTTGCTGGTGTGGGCGTCCTGTTTGGGTTGTTTGCCATCGACATGGTCATCGTCGTTATCCGCCAGGTTGCGAAGCGCCATAACGACGAGGAACGCGGTCATGGCAAAGCCAATAACGATAGCGGTCAGTACCAGGGCCTGGGGCAGTGGGTCGGTGTAGTTGTCGGTGCTTCCCAGAATCGGTTGGCCGCCTGTTGTCAGTCGGCCTGAGGCAAACAGGAACAGGTTGACGCCGTATGACAGCAGGGTCAGGCCCATCACCACCGGGAAGGTGCGTGCACGCAGCAACAGGAAAACACCGGTTGCGGTCAGTGTGCCAATAACCAGGGCAAAAACTAACTCCATTATGATCTCTCCCGGGGACTCTTGATCGCCGAATGGGGGGAAAGTCGACCAATGCTGACCAGGGCCAGCAGCGTGGCTCCAATGACGGTCAGGTATACGCCGAGGTCGAAAATCATGGCCGAGGCCACCTCAAACTTACCCACCACTGGCCACTTGATGTAGCTGAAGGTGGATGTCAGGAAGGGGTAGCCAAAGATGAAACTTCCGACGCCGGCCAAGGTGGCAAACATGAGGCCAAGGCCAATGACGTTGTGGTATTTGAAGCGGATGCGGTCTTGCGTCCAGACCATGCCGCTGGCGATGTACTGAACCACCAGTGCAACGGATGTGATCAGACCGGCGATGAACCCGCCTCCCGGCATATTGTGGCCACGCAGGAAAATATACGCCGAAACCATCAGCGCCAATGGCAGCAGGGGCCGGGCCAGTTGCTTGAGCATCAATGGATGCGAATCGCGCGTCCAGGCATGTCCCTGGCCATCACTGGGAGGCGGGGTCAGGGCGGTGTCCTTGAGCATGGCGTAAATGCCGAGGGCGGCAATGGCCAGGACGGTAATCTCGCCGAGGGTATCAAAGCCCCGGAAATCCACCAGAATGACGTTGACCACGTTGGTGCCACCGCCGCCGGTTTTGCTGTTTTCCAGGAAGAAATCGGAAATCGAGGCGAACGGTTGGGTCAGCATCGCCAGGGTGATCAGGGTCATGCCAATGCCGGCCACCAGAGCCAGAATGACGTCACGTGTGCGGCGTGCGGCCAGGCTCTCTCTCGGGGTCCAGGACGGCATGTAATAGAGCGCCAGCATCAGCAGGACAATGGTCACCACTTCCACGGACAACTGGGTCATGGCCAGGTCCGGGGCCGAAAAGCGGGCAAAACCGAGGGCTACCATCAGGCCCACGACGCTCAGCAGCACCAGGGCAATGAACCGTTCGCGATGGGCGAATGCGGTGGCTAGGGCCGAGACAATCAATATCGCTGCGCCGATGCCGGTGGGCCAGTCAACCGGGGACAGTCCACTTTCACCGACAAAGACGCCCAGGCTCAGTATCGGAACGATGGCAACGGCAATCACGCTGACGATCAGCAACATGCTGTACCGTTGCAGCGATCCGTTCTCAATGCTGCCAGTGAACTTGTGGGCCAGATCGGCAAGCTGTGAGGCGACCTTGTCAAAAATGGCTTTTTCGTCGATCTCCCGGAACCGGGCGTGAAGCGCGAAGAGCTTGTGACGCTGGCTGTACATGACCAGTCCGCCGATAAAGGCGCCAATACTCATCATCAGTGGCAGGTTGATGCCGTGCAGGATGGTCAGGTGATATTCAGGCACCTGACCATCCAGGGTGGCGTAAGACGCAGCATAGAGCAGAGGACCAACGGAGAACGCCGGGAACATGCCCACCATGAGGCAGGCAAACACCAGAATTTCCACCGGAATCTTCATGTAACGTGGTGGTTCGTGGGGCGGGTAAACCGGCAGGTTGACCGGGCTGCCGTTAAAAAAGACATCGTGAATGAAGCGTGCCGAGTAGGCCACCGCAAAGATCCCGGCCAGGGTGGCTACCGTGGGTGGCAGCCAGGTAAGGAACGCCGGCAGGTTTACGTGCAAGGACTCGGCAAAAAACATTTCCTTGCTCAGGAAGCCATTGAGCAGGGGCACACCGGCCATCGATGCCGCTGCGACCATCGCCAGGGTGGCCGTGTGCGGCATGAAGCGCCACAGGCCATTGATGCGCCGCATATCCCGGGTGCCGGTTTCATGGTCGATGATACCGGCTGCCATGAACAGGGACGCTTTAAAGGTGGCATGGTTGATCACATGGAAAATGGCAGCGACCGCCGCTAGCTTGGTCCCCATGCCCAGCAGCAGGGTGATCAGGCCCAAGTGGCTGACAGTGGAATGCGCCAGCAGGCCCTTGAGGTCGTGTTTGAACATGGCGACATAAGCGCCCAGCAGCAGGGTGGCCATGCCGGTAAAGCTGACCATGTAGAACCACTGCTCGGTACCGGCCAGCGCCGGATACAGCCGCGCCATGAGGAACACGCCCGCCTTTACCATTGTGGCCGAATGCAGGTAGGCCGACACCGGGGTGGGTGCCTGCATGGCATGTGGCAGCCAGAAATGGAACGGGAACTGGGCGGATTTGGTAAAGGCACCCAGCAATACCAGCGTGAGCGCAACGGGGTACATCGCATGGGCCTTGATCTGGTCACCCGCGGCGAGCACCGCATCCAGTTCGAAGCTACCCACGATGTTGCCAATAATGAGGATGCCTGCCAGCAGGGCCAGGCCACCGCCGCCGGTCACCGCCAGTGCCATGCGAGCGCCCCGGCGGGCATCTTGCTTATGGTTCCAGAAACTGATTAGCAGGAAGGACGTGAGGCTGGTCAGCTCCCAGAAAATCATCATCAACAGCAGGTTGCCGGACAGCACGATGCCCAGCATGGAGCCCTTGAAGCACAGCAGCATTGCATAGAACTTGCCGATATTCTCTTTCTTTTTCAGGTAGTAACGAGCGTAGAGAATAATCAGTATGCCGATGATCAGGATCAGCAGGGAGAACAGCAGTGCCAGGCCGTCGAGTCGAAAACTGAACGACAGGCCAATAGCCGGCAACCAGTTGAGGGTATATAGAACGCTGCCTCCATCGGCAACCGTTTCCCAGTGGGGGAACAGGGCTGCCAGACCGATCAGGGCTGGTACGGACGAGGCTATGGCAATCGCCGTCCGTCCGCCCTGAGCGAACAGTGGCGCAATCAATGCGCCCAAAAAAGGCAGAAATACAACCAGCGGTAGCGACATCGCGATCTCGTAATTGGTGTTCGTTGGCGTGATTCGTCCAAAAATACAACGCAGACAGAGTTTAGCCCTGTGAATGCTGTCATGCACAGCATTGCGGGACAAACACGGTCTGGCAAATCAGATCGCGGCGGGCGGGTCCTGAAAGTAAGGCAGGCGGCCACGCTGGCGTACGATGTCGTCCGTCAGCAGGAAATCAGGCACATGTTGGCAGCCGGTGGACCTTACGGTCATGGTTGCTCCGATGATGAAAATGGGATCGTTGATAATACGTAGACCACTGCCGAGGTCAAGTAATCTTGCGACTTTTGTCCTGCCTTCCGGCGCTAATTCTGCCTTTCCTCAGACCCTTGGCTGTGAGAGGCTTGGTGCGCCCATAAATAGGAGGGAGAACCATGACCGCCACGGCCCTTGATCGTCGGGACCTGGAATTTCAGATACGCGAAGTGCTTGCCGACAGTCTGTTGGTTCACAATCGCCAGACCGGTGATGCCCTGGAAGTGATTTATGCCGCCGCCGACCGGATGGCCAGTCAGCCACTGGCACGGGCCTTCAGCCTGGTTACCCGGCTATATAGTGACTATGTCGATGCGCTGGCCTGGGCCCGGGAGCATTACCAGCCGGTATCACCCCAGCCTGATGACGAAGAGCAATCCCTGGAGCCGATGATTGCCGATCCGGGTGTACGCCGGTCCCTGCTGTCCCGCAAAGCGATGTGTGAAGGCGGGCTTGCCCTGTGCCTTTATGGCGCGGACCTACTGACACAGAAAAACGAACATCCCGAGGCTGACCAGCAGAGCGAAGCGGAGAGCCTGTTTGCCTTGTTGGCCCCGATCATGGCCGGATGGCCGGCGCAGCTGTTTCCCGGTGATGAAGAGGCAGGGCAGCGAGCCCGTTCCTCAGCCCGTGATCTGTTGGGCCGTGCAATCTGGCGGGATCAGAGCCGTGGACTGCAACGATTGATGCATTGTGTTCAGGTGGATCTTCAGGCCGCCGAGGCGGAGCCCTGCCAGCAATGGGTGTTGTCTCTGAGTGAGACGCTGCAACAGGCGGTGAAAGTAACGTCTTCTCTGGGCAAGTCCCTGGTCAACGGCGATCAGGATCAGGTGCTGGCCAATGCCCATAATTACCTGAGGTTGTTCGGGTATATTGTGATTGCCTGGATGTGGTTGCGACAGGCCAATGTGGCCGCCAGGGCATTGCCCGGTGCAACCAGCGAAGCCGACCGTGACTTTTATCTGGGCAAGCTGCAGGCGGCCCGGTACTTCTTTCACTGGGAGTTGCCAACCGTGGCCCAGGATCTGGTGCTGTTACGAAATCAGGACGACACCTGTCTGGCCATGCAGCCGGAATGGTTCTAGCGATCCACGAAGATCCGGTTCAAGAAATGTCGGTGTTGGTCGTTATCTGTTTCACAAGGCCGGGAATGGGTGTCCGCACCCACTAAAGTATGAGTTATTAACATCTGTCATTTTATTAATCTCGAATTTGGCCTGAAATAATAAACACTTGCATTCTGCAAAGATAAAAGAAGAGGGCGCCATGGGTTTAGTCAATCGTGCTGCTGCGATGTTGGGACTGGTTATTGCCATCGGATTGGCGGTTGTCTGCGGGTTGGTTGCACCGCTGATAGGCTTGGATGCTGTCTCCATTGTGGTGGGTCTGGTCATCGGTCTGGTAGTAACGGCTGGCTATGTGATGGCCCGGGTCCTGGCGCCGATTCAGCAGGGCGTTGCCGACCTGAATGCCCGTACGCTCTCTGAAGACCATCCTCTTTACAGCCAGTGTGAAAGCCTGTTGTCCGATGCCAAGGCCGGTCGTGCTCTGCTTGATACACTCTCTGACAGTGCTGACCAGAACGCCATTTCTGCCGCCGAGGTATCCTATGCTGCCGACCAGGTGAAAAAACGCCTGGACCAGCAGGTGGAAGAAACCGCCCAGATGGCGGACCACGCCGGTCGTATCACCGATTCCGTCCACGAGTCGTCCGAGCAGGCAACCAATGCCGCCGCCATGGCCCTGCAGAATCGGGAAGTTAGTGTGCAGGGGCGCGAAGCACTGATAACGGCCATTGAAAGCGTGCGGGAGGTTCATCAGCAATCCAGTGAGAACCTGCGCCTGATCCAGGAGCTGAACGACAAATCCACCAAGATCCAGGGCGTGACCTCCACCATCCAGGGCATTGCCGAGCAGACCAACCTGCTGGCATTGAATGCTGCTATCGAAGCCGCTCGGGCTGGCGAGCAGGGCCGTGGTTTTGCGGTCGTGGCAGACGAGGTCCGGCAATTGGCGGGTCGGACCGCCCAGGCGACTGGCGAGGTGGCTGAGACCCTGGAGGAGATCCAGAACGACACTACATTGATCGTTTCCCGCATCGAGAGTCTCGCCCAGACCGTTGAAGCCGGACTGGCGTCGGTGGAAAGTGTGGGTGGCCAGTTGGACCAGATTCGTGATCAATCGGATCGTGTGCAGGAGCAGGTGTCCCGGATCGCCGAAATTGACCAGGCAAACGAGCAGAGTCTGGGGCAGGTGTTTAGCGCCATTGAGACCGTCAAGGACCACATTTCCGAGAGTGACAGTAGTGTTGCCTCCCTGGCGGACCAGGCCGGCAAGCTGATGGTGTTGGCGGAAAAGGCCAACGCTGCTTTCGCGCTCAACAGTGCGCAAAGTTACCACCGCCCTTTCTTTGAGAAGGCGAAGTCTGGTGCTGAACAGATTGGGAAGCTGTTTGAACAGGCAGTCGAGCAGGGCAAGCTGAGCGAATCAGCCTTGTTCGAGAAGAAGCGTGATCCCGTTCCCAATACCGATCCGCAGCAGTATTCCAGCAGCTTTGACCGCTACACTGATCAGGTCTTCCCGGCGATTCAGGAAGCCATCAAGAACGCCGATGATGCCATCGTGTTTGCCATTGCCTGTGCCCCCGATGGCTATGTGCCTACCCATAACCGCGAGTTTGCCAACCCGCCGACGGGTGATCGCGAGGTGGATCTGGTGAAAAGTCGCAGTAAGCGCCTGTTCAATGACCGAACCGGCATCCGCTGTGGCACCCACACCGAGGACATGCTGTTGCAGACCTACCGTCGGGACACCGGCGAGATCATGCACGATATTTCCGTCCCCATCTTTGTGAACGGCAAGCACTGGGGCGGCTTCCGGGTCGGTTACACGCCGGCCGGTCACTGACCTGCCGGCGGGCCTACCGGGTTCGAGCGGTGTGTTAGACTTCGGGTAAGTCCTGAAGGAGAGACACAGTGTCCGAACCCGATTTCATTCCCGCAGACAACGGTCGTCACATGCCGCGGGAGCCTCAGAATGCCCGCAACCTGACAATCGTGGTCTATATCCTCCAGGCCCTGTCCTTCTTTGTGGGCGGGATCACCGCACTGGTGGGCGTCATCATCAACTACGTCAAGCTCGATGAGGTGCGGGGCACCTGGCTGGAGCCTCACTTCCGTTGGCAGATCCGCACGTTCTGGATCGGGCTGCTGTGGATGATCATCGGCTTCGCCACCACCATGCTCATCGTGGGCTGGTTTATCCTGGCGGGCACCGCCATCTGGGTGATTTACCGGATCGTCAAAGGCGCCCTGGCGCTGAACGACGGCCTGGCGCCTCGCTAGTGTTCCGTCAGGCTAATTCCTTAAACCCGCTCAGTCTTCCGTTACTTCTTTCAGCCTGACCGCGCTGAGCATGCCGGCGAGCCCCATCAGCCCCAGTACCAGAATCACCGCAACGTCGGAAATCAGGGAGATGGCCGCAGTGAAAGCGCCGGTCACCAGCAATAACACACCAATGACGGTATTGCTTACCGCAGTGTAGTCGGTGCGTTTATTGCCCCCGGCCATGTCCACCAGATAGGTCTTCCGGCCCAGTCGCACGCCGGCGTGGGCGACGCTCAGCACGAAAAATGCGATTGGATAGAACCAGGCACCGCCAAATCCAGGCCCCAGCAGCAGGGCAAGCAGACCCACCAACAGGCAGATGCCGCTGGCCATGGCAGCACCGCGAATCATCACCCGGCGGCTCGAGGTGTCGGCCGCCCAGCCCCAGAAACTGGCGCTGACCGAACTGGCCAGGCTGCTGGCGAGCAGAAACACCCCCAGCATCCAGCCAATGTCGGATTCCTGTTGGGCCAATACCACGAAATAGGGTGAGGCCAGGGCCGAGCACAGCAGCAGTGCCCGGGTAATCACAAAATGGCGGAAGGGGGCGTCGTCGCGCAGCAGCGACAGGCTTTTTACCGCCTCGGTCAGGGCGTTACCGCCACCGCCGGTTTCCCCGGCGTATTCTTCCACGTTGGCAAACAGGGTGCCGGCGATGACCCACAGCACGGCGGCAAGCAGTAACAGGATGGTATAAAAGCCCACGCTGGGGTCTCCCCGGTCCCAGAACAGCAGCACCGTCAGAACGACGGTGGCGGTGCCGCCGACGGTGGTGGCCAGGCCTGAGAGTCGCCCACGGCGGGTCTTGGGAATGCACTTGCCCTGGACATCCTTCATGGCCACCGAGCAGAAGCCCCGGGCCAGGGAGAACACAATCAGCGCCGCAATGACCCCGCCACCGGCGGCGTAGCCCTCCAGAAACCAGATGCTGGCGGCCATGGCCACCACACTCACGGCCTGACCAAAGCTGCCTATCGTCCAGAACCCTTTGCGTACTGCTTTGCGGCGCACCCAGGCGGCAATCACCATCTGGGGCACCAGTGAGCCGGATTCACGGATGGGCACCAGCCAGGCCACCAGGGCAGGGGCGCCGACAGCGCTCATCAGCCAGGCGAGCACAGTCTTGGGGCTGATCAACAGGTCGCCAAGCTTGGTGAGTACGTTGGCGGCCAGGATCAGGAAAAAATTGCGGGGGACTTCCTGGCAGGCTTCTTCGGGGATGTCCTTGCAGACCCGGGCGTCTTCCTCATTGGCAATCAGGCCATAGAGCTGTTCGACGGGGTTGCGGGTGTTGTCTGACCGTTCCGTTGCTGGCAAACCGTTGTCCTCGTGCGAAGTGGTGCCCCAGCATAGCAATAACCCGGGGCTTTCTTAACAACGGCTTACGGCATGATCTGGAAATCAGACCAGGTGATGATCCCAATAGAGCGGCAAAGAAGCGAGTTCCCGCGGACGGTTGTCCCGGCCCAGCCGTACCAGCTTGCCCCGACCCGAGGATATCAGGAAGTCTCCGCCCGCCAGCGCCTGAACACCGGCGCAGTCGGGAATGCTGGCCCGGGCCAACAGCTTGCCCGTGCGACCTTCAAAGACAATGGCGGTGCCTCCCACCGGCGACGCAGCCGCCACCAGGTCGTTCTCGGGATGAGCAATCACGCTGGCGATGTAGTTGGCCAGTCTGGCCTGGGTCTCGTCGTCAAACCGGAATTCGCGCAGCTGGCCGTTTTCCAGTCGCGCCAGCAGGGGCAGGGTTTCATACAGCGGCCCCTGGTACTGGTAAGCCGCATAGATCTTTCCCTCACTGCTGACATCCACATGGCGCGTACTCTGGTGTGGATGTGGCGGGCGGAAACGACCGGTGATCCGGCCACTGTGGCGATTCACCAATATCAGTGCCGGGTCCATGGAATTGAGGTTCAGCTTGATGCGGTCGTAGTCGGGGTGGGTCAGGATGCCGCCCAGGCCAACCACGAGGGTTTCACCGTCCGGGTGAAGGGTCAGCTGGTGCGGGCCAATGCCGTTGAGTTCGAAGGCCCGGGCGCGTCGGTAGCTGTTGTTGGCATCGTAAACCGTGATAATGCCTTCGCCCGATTCGTAGCGGCTTCCGGTGGCGTAGAGCCAGCGGCCATCCGGTGAGAACACGCCATGGCCGACAAAGTGCTCGCCTTCAAGCGCCTGGATGTGGTGCTTGCGGGCCCCGTTGTTGGCATCCAGTACGTAAAATGACCAGCCTGGACGACGTTCAAAGAAAACCACTTCCTGGCCGCCGGGGCGGTTGCAGCCACTGTGCCCCCGGGTCGCCATTGGTGACTGCCAGAGCAGGGTGCCGTTCCGGTCTATGGCGCCAACCCCGAAACTGCCATCGGGCAGGCCGATGGCGCCCGAGTACTGCTCGGGCATGGCACCGGTTTTTCGGGGCAGCAGGTTGCAGCCGGTCAGTGTGGCAGAGAGGCTGCCCGCGATGCCGGCTTTCAGTAGCTGTCGTCTGCTCAGTTCCATCATGGCGAGCCTCAGTCTCCATCCGAGGAGTTGAAGCCGCGCACCACGCCAATAGCCACGGCGGCCTGGTCGTTGACCAGGGTGGTTAACTGGGAGACATCCACCCACAATCCCTGCAGGCGTGCAAACTCGTGGTCATTGGCCAACAGCGGGGCCATTGGGGTGTCCAACGCCGGGAAGTTCTCCAGCACCTCCTCAAACTGAGCCTCAATGCGATCGGCCAGTTCCGGTTGGTCGCTGTTCCTGAGTAACTGCAGCAGGCTGGGGAGAAAGTACTGCTTTAACCCTTCCAGCGAGGCCTGCACGGTGGCCAGGCTTTTGCTGCTGCGCCAGGCATCGGCGGTGTAAACCGAACGCTTGCCGGTCCCGCGCAGACCCATGGGTTGAGCCAGGCGGCGTTCTTCCAGAATTTCCAGCGCATTCATGCCCGCCCGCACGCTGGCGTCCCGGTACTGGTCATTCGACAGGTAGGGTTCTTCAAAGGCCTGCCAGTCGTTCAACAGCTTATCGGTGTTACTGCTGATGTGTCCGGCGAGCAGACTCAGGACTCTGCAACTGCGCTCGGCGGGTAAGGCCCGGTCACTGTTGTTGAACTTTTCGTCGAACAGCAGGTATTCGGCCATGGGAAAGCCCTGGGCCGCCACGCCGGCATCCTCAATGGTCGAAGGGGCGGGCGCCTGGTCTGCAGAAAGCAGGTAACGGGCTTTGCGGGCGATCAGGTTTTTCGAATCCGGCCAGAACTGGAACTGCCAGGCGCGGTTATTGGCTTCCACCGGCCCGAAATCGACAAAGCGCACCGCCTGCCAGGCTAGGAATGCCTCCTGCCAGGCTTGTTCCACTTCCTTGCGGCCTTCGGCAGTGTGGCCGGCACACCACCGCTCTGCTCGCTGGGCAAATTCCCGGGTCTGTTCGTTCAGGTGCTGGTACCCGGTTTCGATATTGTCGTGCCACAGCTTTCGGGCCTGTGCCTCGATCTGGCTGGGATTGGCCGCCTGGGCGTTGAAGGCGAAGGCAGCCACCGACAAGCATAGGGCTTGGGAAAATAGTTTCATTGGTGGTCCTTACAGCGAGTTGAGGAAGTCAATCAGGGCCTGGCGATCTCCGGCCGGCATCTGGCGATAGTGGTCGGCGGCAGCCTGGGCTTCGCCACCGTGCCACAGGATGGCTTCTTCCAGCGTCCGGGCGCGCCCATCGTGCAGGAAGCCGGCTTGCGGGTTCACCACCTGGGCCAGGCCAATGCCCCACAGGGGCTGTGTGCGCCACTCGTTACCATTGGCCAGGAACTCATCGCGGCCATCGGCCAGTGCCGGCCCCATGTCGTGCAGCAGGAGGTCAGTGTAGGGCCAGATGGTCTGGTTGCTCAGATCCGGCCGGTCGGCCACCTCGCCGGTCTGGTGCCGGGGCGTGTGACATGCGGCACAACCGGTTTCATTGAACAGTTCAGCACCACGCGTGACCGATGTCGCGCCCATGTTGCGGCGGCCCGGCACTGCCAGGGTCTTGGCGTAGAAGGTGACAAAGCCGGCCACTTTGTCGCTTACTTCGGGCTCGCCGCCGTGAGTGAAGCGCTCGCAGTTCTGGCTTGGAGTGCAGTCGGTGGCAGCTTTGACAGAAGAGGTCAGCCCTATGTCACCGGCGAAGGCGCCCATGTTCTGCTGGTTCACATTGGGCTCGGCGGCTTTCCAGCCAAACCGGCCGGGCACCGTTTTCTCCTCGACGATGTCCCAGACCTGGTTCTGTTTGCCGGAAATGCCGTCTCCATCGGTGTCTTTCGGATCGGCGTTGGCCGCCAGGTCTTCCTGAGGAATGGCTTCAAGCAGACCCATGCCAATCACTGGCGGGGCGACGCGGGGTGAGACTAGCAAGTCGTCGGGCAAGGGGCCGTAGTTGGGGTTCTCAATATGGTAGACCGGTTTGCGCAGCTCCACTTCCGTGCCATCGGCCAGGGTGTCGGTTACCGTCTGCCACTCAATGCGTAGGTCTGCTTCCGGTTGGGCGGCGGGTAGTGCGGCGGTTTGTAACTGACTGCCATACACCGGTGCAGGCTTGAAACCGTGGGTGCGTAGAAGTTCGGCATCGGCTTCGGGGTCTGCCGGAACTGCCAGGCGCAGGAACAGGGAAACCGGGGGCTCGTTAACGGCGGGCGGATGGCCGCGCCCGTCCTTGATGTGGCAGCCCTGGCAGGAATTGGTGTTGAACAGTGGGCCCAGCCCATCTCGGGCATCGGTGCTGGCCGGTGCCTCAACCCAGGGGTTCCGGAAAAAGCTGTTGCCCACGCTGAAATCCAGCCGCTTGGTCATGGACAGGTTGCCCTGAGGTCTTGAATAGGCGTTGGTGTCGGATTGTTCCACGGTGCCATCGCCGCCGGTCCTGGGGGTGGTCTGAATGGGGTAGCCTGCGTGGGACTCAGCAAAGACCAGGCCCGGGAGAAGGGCGAATGCAAGGGCGGAAAGAAGTGATGGTTGTTTCATAAATGCTCGCAATACAAATGAATAAGCCATGGAAAGGCCACCCGCCCTGAAGGCTCGATTGGGTAGACATTCCATGACTCGCTCAGCGAAGGCTACCGGGAACGGTCTGCACCCGGTAGCCATATCTTGCCGTTTGACGGTTTTAGAAGGCGTGGCCGGCGTCGTCCGGAGACAGAGCGGAAATGCCCAGCTCACGGGCTGCCTGCTCGATGGAGCCGGTCTGTTCTACCAGAGCCAGAATGCTGTTGGTGATGATCTGCTCACCTTCGGCGTTGCCCGGGCCAATCATTTCGTCGAAGGCCATGGGGTTCTGGCTGCTCTCCGCACGGGCTTTCATGACGCCCAGCGCTGCCATGGAATTGTCCAATTGGCTGTTCAGCCGTGCGTCCAGTTCGGGGTTGGCTTGCTCAACCAGGTCCGAGAGCGAAGGCCCGGTTACCAGGGAGCCATCCACGCGGCGATAGGTGCCGGTGTAGACGTTCTGGATGCCCTGGCCATTGTAATAGTGGGAGTTGTGAGTGTTGTCGCTGAAGCAGTCGTGCTCATCCTCGTAAGAGTTGGCTTCGAGGGCAACTTTCATGCGTTCGCCAGCCAGCTCTCCCAGGGACAGGGACCCCATACCGAACAGCATTTTCTGGATGCCCTGGTCTGCCTCGGCCGCTGTCAGTTGAGCGCGATAATTGCCGTCATTACCCGGTGCCCACTGGGCCACCATCCATTCCAGGTCGGTTACCAGCAGGTCTGTTACCGCGTCCAGATACTCACCGCGACGCTCACAGTTGCCGTTGGTGCAGTCAGCGCCGCTGGCGTAGTCGGTAATCGGGCGCTCACCGGCGCCGGCGTCAAAACCGTGAAGGTCCTGGCCCCAGAGCAGGAACTCCACGGCGTGATAGCCGGTGGCCACATTCGCTTCCGAGCCACCTACCTCGTTGAGGTTGGCGAGCAGTTCCGGGCTCAGGCTGGAGACGTCCAGGGTTTCACCACCAACGGTCACACTGTCGCTGGCGATGATGTTGGCTGTAGCGCCAGCATTGCCCAGTTCGTGCTGGTATTCATCGGCTTTTACATAGTCGATCAGCCCTTCATCCAGCGGCCAGGCGTTCAGCTGACCTTCCCAGTCATCCACGATGGCGTTACCGAAACGGAACACCTCGGTTTGCTGGTAGGGAACACGCGCTGCCAGCCAAGCTTCCTTGGCAGCCTTCATATTGGCTTCGCTGGGGTTGGCGATCAGGCGATCGGTTGCTTCGTCCAGTGCGCGGGCAGTGATTAGTGCGTCTTCGTAATTGGCGTGAGCCAGGTCAGCGTAATGCTGAACCACGGTGGCCTTGGTGGCTGGTGGTGTGTTTTGGGCCGAGGACGGCGATTGGGCGCAGCCGGCGACAGTGACGGTGGCGGCGATGGCCAGTGCCAATGGCGCAGGGCGAAACAGGTTGGTCATGGAAGACTCCGTTCTTTGTTCTGGGAATGATAAATATTAGCGTTTGTATTTTGCTTGCGATACCCCTGTTGCGCAAGGGGAATTGATCTCCGGCAAATCAGGAGTCGGAAAATTATAAATTGTAATGAGAATGATTTGCAAAAACTCTACAAGGTGATAGCTTTTGGTCATTCGAGGTTATTCATAACGGAGGACATCCCATGAGCGATTCAGCCATCCAGTTGGCCGGGTCTTCCCGCCATGTGTTTGTGGCCTGGCAATCCCTGAAGCGGTCCGCGCGGGGTCCGCGGTCCGGCGGCAAGCGCCAGGAACTTTCCGGGAATAATCCTGGTGCCTCTGGCGCCCCGGCGCCGAGTAGCGGTATCGATTAGGTAGTGGTTGTCAGGAGAGAAAGAGTTCGGCTTAATGGGCGCCTGTTATCAGGAGCCCGATATGCTGAGTTACCTTCACGCCTTTCACGCTGGCAATTTCGCCGATATCCAGAAGCACGCAGCGCTAACGCTGACGTTGGCGATGATGCAGGCCAAGAAGTCTGCCATTGCCTGTTTTGATACCCACGCTGGCAGTGCAGTGTACGATCTGCGCAGCGAGCGGGCTCAGAAAACGGCGGAGGCGGACACCGGTGTCCAGCGTTTGTGGTGTGCCCGTGATTCCTTGCTGGCCCCGGACTGGCAGCCCATGCTGGATGTGTTGTCGGCAAACAACCCTGTCGATGGCGAGAGCTTGAATCGTTACCCGGGCTCACCGGCCTGGTTTGCCCATTTTTGCCGCCCGGGAGATGCAGTCACAGCATTTGAGCTGCACCCGTCCGAGGTGCGCCAGCTTGAGCAGTGGGCTTCCCAGCATGGGGTAACGGTGCGTTGTGAGGATGGTCTGAAAGGATTGTTGAGCCAGCTGCCACCCCCTCAGCCACGCCTGCTGACTCTGATTGACCCGTCCTATGAGATCAAGAGTGATTACCGTGCGGTGGCTGATGCCCTCGCGAAGGCTTGGAAAAAGTGCCGTCACGGGGTCTTTCTGGTGTGGTACCCAATACTGACCAGTGGTCACGAGCAGCAGTTGCTGGATGCGGTAGCCAGCGGACCCTTGCGCAAGGTCCTGCGTAGTGAAGTTCGTCTGGATGAGACGCCGGAGCGGGGTATGGTGGGTTCGGGTATGCTGGTGGTAAACCCGCCGTGGGGCTTTGACCAGCGCTTCTCAGCCATGATGGATGACATCGCCGGGCCGGATCGGCTGGCCATTACCTCGGCGATGGATTGGCTGGTGCCCGAGTAGATGTAATCTTACCCAGGCGATTGGACGTGATGGCGTCAAGGAGCCTGACGGCCGTTTTCCATCAGTGACAGCAGCGTTTGTCCTTTCTCCTCGGTGGCTTTGATAAATTCCGTCCGGGCTTGCTGGCTGGCTTTCCGGAAGGCGGCGCGTTCCTGATCGCTCAAGGTCACCAGTTTGATATCACCGCGCTCGACCATGGTATCCAGCCGCTCCTGGTTCAGCTGTTGGGCAATATCCCACGCCTGACCTGACAGATCTTCAACCGCGTCTGTCAGCCATTGGCGTTCCCGTTCCGTCAAGCCGGCGAACCATTCCGGATTGGCGATCAGTGAGGACACAAAGCGTGACGCCTTCGGCAGGGTCATGTGTGACTGCACGTCATGAAAGCCCATTTCTTCGATGGCAAACACCGGGTTGCTCTGGCCATGAATGCGGTGCAGTTGCAGGTCACTGTAAACCTCGGCATAGGGCGTCTGCACTGGCTTGGCGCCATAGGCCCGGAAACTTTGTGCGGCGGTTTTTGAGGTCATGGTGCGGAACTTCAGCTCCTGGAAATCTCCCGGCGTCTGCAATGGCTTATTGGCAGTCCAGGCCATCCAGCCTTCTGAAACGAGATCCAGCAAATGCAGGCCGCTGGCCTGGTAGGCGGGTTGGAGCTCGAAGACCAGTGCCGGATTCTGCAGGATCGACTGGGCGGCCTCCGGCTCTTCCGGCAGGAGAAAGTGCAGGTTGAACACACCGCTCTCAGGAACCCGGTCCGCCAGGTGCCCTGGTGAGGCAAACGCCAGATCGATCGACCCGTTGGCGGTCAGTTCGGTGAGCTGGGTGGAGGTACCCAGGGAGCCGTAGGGGAAAACGTCCACGACAATCCGGCCATCGGAGATGGTCTCGATACGGTCGCGCAGATGCTTGGCGTAGAGATGCTGGAAGCTGCCTTCAATTTCTTCCAGGGCAAAACGCCAGGTTGTGGGATAGTCGGAGGACGTTGCGCCTGATTCGTTTTTGGTTTCCTGCCCTGATGATTCAGAGCAACCGGCCAGCAGAGCAAGGCTGGCCAGAAGCACCGGGCAAAGAAGACGAAACAGCTGGGCCATGGCAACGACAACTCCGGACAGTGAAACAGGATTCTGGCGGCCAAGGTATCACAAAGCGGTGACACAAACAGATCGTGTTTGGACGTATGCAGGTGTTGCCTCTTTTTTTACAAAAGGTTGTGACCAGAAGGCTGGCTGGCGACAATGGCGCTTTTCCTCTGTCCTGGCGGAGCCGGCATGACATCCACGTCCAATCAGAAACAGGCCATGCTTTACGGCCTGGCCACCGTACTGCTCTGGTCCACCGTGGCCACCGCCTTCAAGCTGGCGCTGGCCGATCTGGCGCCGGTACAGATGTTGCTGGTGGCGTGCGCGGCATCGGTGGTGGTGATGGCGGTTATCCTGTTGGTCCAGGGCCGCTGGCGCCAGGTATTTAAGCTAAGTGGTCGGCAATACCTGCAATCGTTTGGTATGGGGTTGATCAATCCCTGCCTGTACTATTTTTTGCTGTTTGGCGCCTTTGATCGCCTGCCGGCCCAGGAGGCCCAGCCACTGAATTACACCTGGGCGCTGGTGTTGGCCTATCTGTCGGTGCCGTTTCTGGGGCAGAAGTTGAGGGGGCTGGATATCCTCGCCGGGCTGGTCTGTTACGCCGGTGTGGTCGTGATTGCCACCCGGGGACAAGTGGCTTCATTGAGTTTTTCTGACCCCCTTGGGGTATCGCTGGCCCTGGGCAGTACCCTGGTGTGGGCCAGCTACTGGATACTGGCTACCCGTGACACCCGGGATCCGGTGGTGGGTCTGTTTCTCAACTTTTTGTTCGGTTTTCCGGTGCTGGCGTTGGTGTGCTGGTGGACCGTCGGGTTGTCGCTTCCTGCCACTGGGTCGCTGGCGGCAGCGGTTTATGTTGGGGTGTTCGAGATGGGAGTTGCCTTTGTGCTCTGGTCTCACGCCATGAAAAAGGCGGAAAATACCTCGAAGGTAAGTAACCTGATTTTCATCTCACCGTTCTTGTCGCTGGTGTTTATCTATTTCATTCTTGGCGAGCGGATTCTGCCGTCGACGTATCTTGGGCTGGTCCTGATTGTGGGCGGTTTGTGGTTGCAGCAGCAGAAAGTCCGGCAGCGTGAAAAGGTATTGAATGAAGACTGAGCGCTGGCACCTGTACCTGATCAGAACAGCCTCAGGGGCGCTGTACACCGGCATCACTACCGATGTGCAGCGGCGTCTGGCAGAGCATCAGGCAGGAGCGCCCAAGGGGGCTCGCAGTCTCCGGGGCAAGGGCCCGCTGACCCTGGCGTTCTCTGCCGAGGCTGGCGACCGCAGCCAGGCTTCCAGCCTGGAGTGGCGAATCAAGCGATGGCCCCGACAACGCAAGGAGCGGTTGGTCCGGGGTGAGATTGATCTGCCGGCGGACAACTGAGGCCCATTCTGCAATTGAACCGATAATAAGGGTTTACCCAAGGTGTACTGGAAAACCGACAGCATTGAGACGCCGCGATGGGAGCGTTATTCCCTGCGCGAGCGCAGAAAGCCTTTCAAGCCCGATGAAAACCGTGAGCTGAGCGAGGAAATGCTCGCTTATTGTCGGTTCTACGGCCTGGATCTCTGGGAAGAACATCCGGACGTTGATTACCGGCAGGGCTATGTGGAGGTGGATGACTATGACGTCATGGTCCACTATTTTCGCCACGCCGGTCATGACGGAGCGAAGGGGACGGTGTTCATCCTGCACGGTTATTTTGACCACGTCGGGCTTTACACCCAGTTGATAGACCGCTGCCTGGAAGCCGGTTTCGATGTGCTGACCTACGACCAGCCCGGCCATGGCCTGTCGAGTGGAACACCGGCGGCGATCGGTAGTTTCCTTGAATATCAAGCGGTACTGGGTGGGGTGATGGCGAAAGCGCGGGGCAAAGTGCGCGGGCCCTGGTTCGCGGTGGGGCAGAGCACCGGAGGAGCGATCCTGATTGATTATCTGTTATCTAATCGTCATGTTCAGAAAACTTCAGAATTTCAGCAGGTTGTGCTTCTTGCCCCCTTGGTTCGACCGGCTGGTTGGTTGAAGATCAAGGCCTTGCATGCTGTGATTAAACCATTCCTGAAGCGTTGGCGTCGGGTTTTTGCGGAAAATAGTAGTGACGTTCGGTTCCTGAGTTTCCTGCGTGAACACGACCCCCTTCAGGCCCGTGCCATCCATGTGGACTGGGTCACGGCATTACGACGCTGGGTGCCGCATATTGAGTCGGCGCGTCCCGTGGATTTTCCGGTGACGGTGATACAGGGAGAGGAAGACCAAACCGTCGACTGGCAACATAACTTAAGGATTATCAGGAATAAGTTTTCTCGGGTGGTTGAACACCGCCTGCCCCGTGGCAGGCATCATCTGGTGAACGAAGCTAGGGATTTGCAGTCTAGAGTATTCAGTACCATTATCGAGACATTCTCGACAGGAGGCCCGCAATGAAAAAGACGATTCTGGCATTGGCTGTCGCCACTGTAACCCTCGCAGGTTGCATGACCTATGATCCGTATACCGGTGAGGAAAAGGTCTCCAACGCCACCAAAGGTAGTGTGATTGGTGCCATTGGCGGTGCCGCCGTCGGCGCAGCCACATCCAGTAGTGACGATCGTGGCAAGGGAGCCCTGATTGGCGCGGCCAGTGGTGCTGCCGTGGGTGGCGGTATCGGTTACTACATGGACCGCCAGGAAGCAAAGCTGCGGCGTCAGTTGGAAGGCACCGGTGTGCGTGTGGTGCGTAACGGTGATCAGATTGATCTGATTATGCCGGGCAACATCACCTTTGCCACTGACCAGTCGAGCATTCGCCCCGCGTTCACAGACACCCTGCAATCCGTGGCACTGGTACTTAAGGAATTCGACAAGACCACGATCCGGATTGAAGGTCATACCGATAGCACCGGCTCTGACAGCTACAACCAGTTGCTCAGTGAACGCCGTGCCTCCTCCGTTCGCGATTTTCTCCTGAACCAGGGCATTGAGCCGAGCCGGACGCGTGCCGTGGGTTATGGTGAGCGTTATCCGGTTGCGTCGAACGAGACGGCGGCTGGCCGGGAACAGAACCGTCGCGTGGAACTGACTCTGGTGCCCATGCAGCAGTAAATTGAAGTTTTCGGGCAAAAGAAAACCCCGGAGGCAGAGCCTGCGGGGTTTTTTGTGCCTGACTGGCGCTTAGAAAAGCACGCGGCAGCGAATGGTGCCCTTGACCTGGCGCAGCTTGTCCAGCGCCAGCTCACCGTAGGCCTTATCGACGTCAACAACCACGTAGCCAATGTCTTCCTTGGTTTGCAGGTACTGGCCACACACGTTGATGTGGTTTTCCGAGAAGACCTGGTTCATCTCGGACATCACGCCCGGGATGTTCTCGTGGATGTGCAGCAGACGGTGCTGGTTCGGGTGCGACGGCAGTGCCACTTCCGGGAAGTTCACGGAAGACACGGAGGTGCCGTTGTCGCTGTACATGGCCAGTTTCTCTGCCACTTCGCGGCCGATGTTCTCCTGGGCTTCCATGGTGGAGCCGCCCACGTGCGGGGTCAGGATACAGTTGTCGAACTCGCGCAGCGGAGAGACAAACTCTTCGTCGTTGGACTTGGGCTCAACCGGGAACACGTCCACAGCGGCGCCCAGCAGCTTGCCGGAGCTCAGTGCTTCAGCCAGGGCGTCGATGTCCACGACGGTGCCACGGGAGGCGTTCATGAAGATGGAGCCGGGTTTCATCTGGGCGAACTGTTCGGCCTTGAACATGTACTTGGTGGCCGGGGTCTCGGGCACGTGCAGGGAGACGACATCCGCGATGTTCAGCAACTCCTGCATGGAACCCACCTGGGTGGCGTTGCCGATGGACAGCTTGGAGACCACGTCATAGAAATAGACGTCCATGCCCAGGCTTTCGGCCAGTACGCTGAACTGAGTGCCGATGTTGCCGTAGCCGATGATGCCCAGCTTCTTGCCGCGAATTTCGAAGCTGTTCTTGGCCGATTTCATCCACACGCCGTTATGGGCCTTGGCGCTTTTCTCAGGCACGCCGCGCAGCAACAGGATGGCCTGGGCCAGCACCAGCTCGGCGACCGAACGGGTGTTGGAGAAGGGCGCGTTGAACACTGCGATACCACGGCGAGTGGCAGCCTGCAGGTCCACCTGGTTGGTGCCGATACAGAAACAGCCCACCGCCACCAGCTTCTTGGCGGCTTCAAATACTTTGTCAGTCAGCTGGGTACGCGACCGGATGCCGATGAAGTGCGCCTCGGCGATCTTTTCGATCAGCTCTTCTTCACCCAGTGAGTGAGTCAGGTACTCGATGTTGGTGTAGCCTGCGGCATTGAGGGTATCAATGGCGGATTGATGCACGCCTTCCAGCAGCAGGATCCGGATTTTGCTCTTTTCGAGAGACGTATTTGACATGGGCTTAGCTTCCGAACCTTTTGTCACATGAAATGACCCCGTGGCCAGTGCTCGTCGGGCTGGCTCACAGAACAGGGCGCATATGATACCATAAACGCAGACTTTCACAGCGCGCCGGTTTATTCGGATTCCTGGTAAAACCGGATATCCGTTCCGGCCTAACCTTACGAGACAGAACTGACCCAATGACCGCTGAACAGATCATCGCTTCCCTTGAAGAACTGGTTGCCTCTGGAGACGCTCCGGGCAAGGTGCTGACTGACCCCGCCGACCTGGAAACCTACGGTAAGGACTGGACCAAGATCCACACCCCGGCCCCCCTGGCCATTGTGCTGCCCAAGACCACCGAACAGGTGCAGGCCCTGGTGAAATTTGCCAACGAAAACCAGGTGGCCCTTGTTCCCTCCGGCGGCCGGACCGGCCTGAGCGCCGGCGCGGTGGCGGCCAACGGCGAAGTGGTTGTAGCGTTCGACAACATGAACAAAATTGTCGACTTCAATGCCAGCGACCGCACCGTTCGCTGCCAGGCCGGTGTGATCACCGAGCAACTGCAGAATTTCGCCGAGGAAAATGATCTGTACTACCCGGTGGACTTCGCCTCCGCCGGCTCCAGTCAGCTGGGCGGCAACCTGTCCACCAACGCCGGTGGCATCAAGGTGATCCGTTATGGCATGAGCCGTGACTGGGTCGCCGGCCTGAAAGTAGTCACCGGCAAGGGCGATGTCCTGGACCTGAACAAGGACCTGGAAAAGAACAACACCGGTTACGACCTGCGCCACCTGTTCATCGGCGCCGAGGGCACCTTGGGCTTCATCACCGAAGCCACCATGAAGCTGACCCGCAAGCCCAACGATCTGACCGTGCTGGTGCTGGGCGTGAACGACCTGACCAACACCATGGACGTGCTCAAGGCGTTCCAGAACAAGATGGACCTGACCGCGTACGAATTCTTCTCCCACCAGGCCATGCAACACGTACTGGCCCACGGCCAGGTGCAGGCGCCGTTCGAGACCGAAGCGCCGTACTACGCGCTGCTGGAGTTCGAAGCCGTCTCCGACCAGGTGATGGACGACGCCATGGAAGTGTTCGAGCACTGCATGGAAGAAGGCTGGGTGCTCGATGGTGTCATCAGCCAGAGCGAAACCCAGGCCCAGAGCCTGTGGATGCTGCGCGAGGGTATCTCCGAATCCATCGCTCCGCGCACCCCCTACAAGAACGATATTTCCGTTGTCGTGTCCCGCGTGCCTGGCTTCCTGCAGGAAATTGAAAGCGTGGTAACCGAACACTACCCGGATTTCGAGATCATCTGGTTCGGCCACATTGGCGATGGCAACCTGCACCTGAACATCCTCAAGCCTGAGGACATGCCGAAGGAAGAATTCTTCGAGAAGTGCCAGCAGGTGAACAAGTGGGTGTTCGAGATTGTCGAGAAATACGAGGGCAGCGTCTCCGCCGAACACGGCGTGGGCATGACCAAGAAAGACTACCTGCGCTACACCCGCAGCGAGGCGGAAATCGCCTACCTGCGCGGCATCAAGCAGGTGTTCGACCCCAATGGCATCATGAACCCGGGCAAAATCTTTGATTAATGTCTGATCGTTCGAAAGAGCACATTGTCGTCCTGACCGGCGCTGGCATCAGCGCCGAAAGCGGTCTTTCCACCTTCCGTGATAATGGCGGTTTGTGGGAGGAATACAGTGTCTATGACGTGGCTACGCCGGAGGCCTTCGAGCGTGACCCGGAACTGGTGCTGCGCTTCTACAACATGCGTCGTCGTCAGTTGAAGGATGCCCAGCCCAACGATGCCCACCGCCTGCTGGCGGAGCTGGAAGACCGCTTTCGGGTAACGGTTGTTACCCAGAACGTGGACGACCTGCACGAGCGGGGCGGGTCCAGCAATGTGCTGCACCTGCACGGCGAGCTGACCAAGGCTCGCAGCGTGGTCTACCCCGAACCCATCTACGATATTGGCTACCGTGAACTTCACATCGGCGACCTGTGCGACCGAGGCACCCAGCTGCGCCCGCACGTGGTTTGGTTCGGCGAGGAGGTGCCGATGTTGGCCGCGGCTGCCGATGTGGTATCCACCGCTGACCGCCTGCTGATTGTCGGTACCTCGTTGCAGGTCTACCCGGCCGCCGGGCTGGTGCACGAGGTGAATCCGGGGGTTCCCATTACCGTCATCGATCCCGGCGAGCCGGCCTCGGTGTCTGGGGCCGAGGTGATTCGTTTGGGGGCTTCCGAGGGGCTTCGGGAGTTTGTTTCTTCGTTGCTTTGAGTTTGGCTTTAGGCTCCCCTTGTCTCTTACTTTGGGGTACGGGCCTTTGTGGGTAGGGCTTCCCAAAAACCGCTACGAGCACATCCATGTGCGCTTCTCTCAGGCCATCCTTGGCCTTCGAAATTTTTGGGAAGCCCTACCCACAAAGGCCCTATACGAGAGCATTCGGAGAATGGGGTCTTAACTTTAAAACCAGCAACATTGAGGGTGGGAACGGGAGATGAACCCGGGGGTTGACTGCGCTGACGGGAGAGGCCCGTCCAAAAGATGTGGAACCATGGGCGCGGAGCAGAAGCGTCAGAGAGATCTGCCGCAAGGCGAGGCTTGGGAAGATCTCCCCCTAAAGCAAGTGCAGGCCGTTGTGTGCCTCCAAGCTCTGCATAGGCCCTTCTTGGGGATGCCTTTCCAAAAATTTTGAGGGCCAGGGATGGCCCGAAATAAGCGCATAGGGATGTGCTCGTAGCGGTTTTTGGAAAGGCATCCCCAAGAAGGGCCGTACCCCGAACAAGCGGCACCGGCGGGTTGCTTCCAGAACTGATTATTTAGACCACGTGGGTTTCCACAAACAGCACATCTTCCAGTTCCAGTGACAAAGTCTGACCGGAAACCAGCGGACCAACGCCCTTGGGGGTGCCGGTGAGTACTACGTCACCCGGCTCCAGGGTGAAGTGCTTGCTCATGTGGGCAATGAGCGGGAGGAGGGGGTTGAGCATGTCGTCGGTGTCGCCGGTCTGCTGGCGCTGGCCGTTTACATCCAGGGTGAAGTGGATGTTGTCCCCGGGAAGTGTTTCCGCAGGCACGAACGGCGAGAGTGGGCAGGCGCCGTCGAAGGCCTTGGCCCGCTCCCAGGGCTGGCCCTTCTCCTTCAGCTTGGTCTGGACATCGCGCAGGGTGAGGTCCAGCGCCAGACCATAACCCAGAATGGCGGCTTCCACGTCCCGGGCCGAGGCGTTGGTCAGGGGGCGTCCGATCAGCACGGCCAGTTCGGTCTCGAAATGCACCTCGCCCTGGTCCCGGGGTACTGCCAGTGGCCGGGTGATGTGCACCGCCGAAGTGGCCGGTTTGATGAACAGCAGGGGCTCGTCCGGGACCGGGTTGTTCAACTCCCGGGCGTGTTCGGCGTAGTTGCGGCCGACGCAGACAATCTTGCCCAGCGGCAGGTGTACCGGGGTACCGTCTTTCCAGTGGTGCTGATAATCGGACATAAACCGCTCCTTGTCTGCAGGCCTCTGTTACTCGCCGTCAAACGCACAAACAGTATAGACCTTCAGGCCTTCTTCCTGCAGTTTGCGGGAGCCGCCGAGGTCCGGCAGATCAATCATCGCGGCCACTTCCACGATCTCCGCGCCAATGCGGCGGATCAGGCGGGAGGCGGCCAGCATGGTGCCGCCGGTGGCAATCAGATCGTCCACCAGGACGACCTTGTCGCCGGCTTTGAAGGCATCTTCGTGCAGTTCCACCGAGGCAGTGCCGTATTCCAGTTCGTAGTCTTCCACCAGCGTGTCGAACGGCAGTTTGCCTTTCTTGCGCACCAGCACCAGCGAGGCATTGAGCTCGTAGGCCAGGGCGGAACCGATGATGAAGCCCCGGGCATCCACGGCGGCCACGGCATCAATTTCCTGGCCGTGGTAGCGGTGCACAAAGGCATCGATCAGCTTGCGGAAGGCCGTTTTGTCCTGCAACACGGTGGTAATGTCGCGAAACGCCACGCCCGGCTTGGGCCAGTCCGGAACGGTGCGGATGGCTTGCTTGATGCTTTCAGAAAAGTAGTCCATGACAAGACCTGCTGGTAAGGCCGGAAGCCGCTTACGCGACTTCCAGGAACATGAATTTCAGAACAAAGACCACGGCAATGGTCACTACGCTGGCATTCAGGTCGGACCAGCGACCCGCCAGGGCCTTGATGACGGCGTAGGTAATGAAGCCCAGGGCAATGCCGTTGGCAATGGAGAAAGTCAGCGGCATGGTCAGTGCGGTGACAATGGCCGGGGCCGCATCGGTGATGTCATCCCAGTCCACCAGTTTCAGGCCGCTGGCCATGAGCACCGCGACATAGAACAGTGCCGGGGCCGTGGCGTAAGGCGGAATGATGCTGGCGATGGGCGAAAGCACCAGGCAGGCCAGGAACAGCACGGCTACTACGGCGGCAGTCAGGCCGGTGCGGCCACCGGCGGAAATGCCGGCAGTGGATTCAATATAGCTGGTGGTGGTGGAGGTACCGAGGGCGGCGCCGGACATGGTGGCGACCGAGTCGGACATCAGGGCGCGGCCCAGGCGTGGTAGTTTGCCGTCCTTATCAAGCAGGCCACCGCGCTGGGCGGTGCGGAGACCAGGCCATCGTATTCCACCATGCCCATCATCATGGCCACGGCGGTAATGGCCAGAATGCCGATCATCACCGCGCCGGTGATGCGACGGAAGGACAGTGCGCAGATCAGTACGAAGCCGCCGAAGAACAGCAGGCTTTCTGCCATCTTGATTTCGCCCATGGACACCAGCGTGGCCGGGTTGTCCACCACGATGCCGGCGTTTTTCAGGGCAATGAAGCCCAGGAAGAAGCCAATACCGGCGGAAATACCAAAGCGCAGGGACATTGGGATGCTGTTGATGATCCATTCCCGGATTTTCACAACGCTCAGGATAAAGAAAATAAAACCGGACAGGAACACGGCCCCCAGGGCCACCTGCCAGCTGTAACCCATACTGCCGACAACAGTGAAGGAGAAGAAGGCGTTCAGGCCCATGCCCGGTGCCAGGGCAATGGGGTAGTTGGCCCACAGGCCCATGATCAGGGTACCAATAGCAGCGGCGATACAGGTGGCAACAAAAACAGCGCCGAAATCCATGCCGGTTGCCGACAGGATGCTGGGGTTGACCACGATGATGTACGCCATGGTCAGAAAGGTGGTAATGCCCGCCACTATCTCTTTACGAACAGTGGTGCCATGGGCCTCGAGTTGGAACAGTCGTTCAAGCATGACGGATGTCTGCCTCGCAGGGTGCTGAAAGTTGGGGTATGGGGTAGTTGTGCCGAGAATTTCTGAACTGGGTGAAAAAACGGCAATGGTACCGTCTGATGGTCCCGAGGCCAAGAGAGAAAAAACGGCGGGGCATGGCCAATTCCGGTGTCAGTGGTCCCGTTGCAGGCGGATGTCAAAGCGCACCGCCGCCAGGCGAACAATCACGATGAACAGCAGGCCAATGGTCAGGGCAATGGATTCGCTTTCCAGCAGCCACTGGCAGACAAAGTACAGCCAGCAGCCGGCAAAGGAGATGGAAGCGTAAATCTGGTCTTTGCGGAAAATGAAGGGTACTTCGTTGCTGAGGGTGTCGCGCAGTGCGCCGCCAAAGCAGCCTGTCATCACGCCCAGCATGGAAGCAATGAACCAGGAATGGCCCAGATCGAGCGCCAGTTGGGCGCCCAGTATGGAAAAAATGCCCAGGCCAATGGCGTCGGGAAAGACAATTCGTGATTCTTTGAGGGCGTGGGCGCGATTCCAGTAACTGAAGACAATGGCCATGACCAGAATCAGCAGGGGCTGTTCCTGATGCTTGATCCAGTACAGCGGGTGGTTGTCCATCATCAGGTCGCGGAGGGTGCCGCCGCCCAGCGCCGTGACAAAGCCAATGGTGAAAATACCTACCGGGTCCATGTTCTTGGAACGCGCGACGATCATGCCGGAGGTGGCAAACGCGATAACACCGATCATTTCCAGGAAATAAATGATATCGAACATGTCAGGGTCCGGATTTGCAATGGCGATCTGGGCTGGAACACAGGCGCGAAGGATAACGGAAATGCTTCAAGGATTCACCTTCCGGTTGATAAACAACCGTTGATCTTTCACCGCGAATCCCTAAGCTATGGCTCTGTTTTGACCATTAAACGCGGAGCCGTGCCCCCACTATGAATCAGCAACAGTACAACGCCGATGCCATTGAAGTGCTCAGTGGTCTGGACCCGGTACGCAAGCGCCCGGGCATGTACACCGACACCTCACGGCCCAACCACCTGGCTCAGGAAGTTATTGATAACAGTGTGGATGAAGCCCTGGCCGGACATGCCCGCCGCATTGACGTGGTGTTGTACAGCGACAATTCGCTAAGTGTGGAAGACGATGGCCGGGGCATGCCTGTGGATGTTCACCAGGAGCATGGCGTGCCCGGTGTTGAGCTGATTCTTTCCCGGCTGCATGCGGGCGGCAAGTTCTCCCAGGGTAATTACAACTTCTCCGGCGGTTTGCACGGTGTCGGGGTGTCTGTGGTCAATGCCCTGTCGACCCACCTGGAAGTCACGATAAAACGTGATGGTCAGGTTCATCAGATGACCTTTGCCGACGGCTATAAATCCTCTGATCTGGAAGTGATCGACACCGTTGGCAAGCGCAACACGGGCACCCGACTGAAGTTCACGCCCGATGCCAGCTACTTTGATAGCGCCAATTTCTCGGTTAGCCGCCTGCGCCACAACCTTCGGGCCAAGGCGGTGCTGTGCCCCGGGCTGACGGTGACTTTCCTGCAGGAGAAAACCGGCGAGAAAGACGAGTGGTACTACGAGGACGGACTTCGGGATTACCTGCGCACCGCGCTGGCGGACATCGAAGCCGTGCCCCTGGAGCCATTTACCGGGACCTTCTCCGGCAACAGCGAGGCGGTGGATTGGGCCATTCAGTGGCTGCCGGAAGGTGGCGATGCCGTTCAGGAAAGCTACGTGAACCTGATTCCTACCGCTCAGGGCGGTACCCACGTGAATGGTTTGCGTACGGGCCTGCTGGAAGCCATGCGCGAGTTCTGTGAGTTCCGAAACCTGCTGCCTCGCGGGGTGAAGCTCTCGCCCGAGGATATCTGGGAGCGGGCGGCGTACGTGCTGTCATTCAAAATGCAGGAACCGCAGTTCTCCGGCCAGACCAAGGAAAGGCTGTCGTCCCGCGAGGCGGCGGCGTTTGTTTCCGGTGTGGTAAAGGACGCCTTCAGCCTCTGGCTGAACCAGCACACCGACATTGCCGAGGTCCTGGCCGAGCTGTTCATCAGCAATGCCCAGCGTCGTTTGCGGGCCAGTCGTAAGGTGGCGCGCAAGAAGGTGACCTCCGGTCCGGCGTTGCCCGGCAAACTGGCGGATTGCTCCGGCGCTGATGCCACCCGCTCCGAGCTTTTCCTGGTGGAGGGGGACTCTGCCGGCGGTTCTGCCAAGCAGGCCCGGGACCGGGAATTCCAGGCGGTGATGCCATTGCGGGGCAAAATTCTCAATACCTGGGAAGTGGACTCCGGGGAAATCCTGGCTTCTCAGGAAGTGCACGATATCGCCGTAGCGATCGGTGTTGACCCCGGCTCGGACAAGTTCGAAACCCTGCGTTATAACAAGATCTGCATACTGGCCGACGCCGACTCGGACGGGCTGCACATCGCCACGCTGCTGTGTGCGCTGTTCGTCAAACACTTCCGGCCCCTGGTGGCCGCTGGCCATGTGTTTGTGGCCATGCCGCCGCTGTATCGGGTGGACCTGGGTAAGGAAACCTTCTATGCCCTGGATGAGCATGAGAAACAGGGCATTGTGGACCGCCTGGCGGCGGAGAAGCGTCGCGGCAAGATCCAGGTGACCCGCTTCAAAGGGCTGGGTGAGATGAATCCGCTCCAGTTGCGTGAAACCACCATGGCCCCGGATACCCGTCGTTTGGTGATGCTCACGCTGGAAGAAAACGATGACACCGACGAGCGCATGGACATGCTGTTGGGCAAGAAGCGGGCGTCAGATCGCCGGGCCTGGCTGGAAACCTATGGCAACATGGCGGACATTGAGGTCTGATATTCCTGATCGGAATTTAAAAATGTTCCATTATTCTTTTTAATGCTTTAATTTCTTCGTTAACCTGCCAGTTCTTCCATTGGATGAACATGAATTATGGACTGGCAAGGTTGGTTTTCCCTCGGGCTGGCGATCCTGGCCCTGCTGCTCATGGCCTCGGGCCGGTTTGCACCCCATCTGGTGATGATGTCGGTGCTGGTGGTGCTGAGTGCGACAGGGATCGTGGGGCCAGAGCAGGCCCTGGCCGGTTTCAGTAACTCCGGACTGATTACGGTGGTGGCCCTGTTTGTGGTGGCCGCCGGCATTCACCACTCCGGTGGTGTCGATCTGCTGGTTCATCACCTGCTGGGTAATCCCCGCAGTGTCCGCCGGGCCCAGGCCCGAATTGCCTTGCCGGTCACCTTCCTCAGTGGCTTCATGAACAACACTCCGGTTGTTGCCACCATGATTCCGGCCGTGCATACCTGGTCCCGAAAAATCGATATTTCCCCCTCCAAGCTGATGATTCCACTCAGCTATGCGGCTATTTTTGGCGGCTCCCTCACCATGATCGGCACCAGTACGAATCTGGTGGTCAATGGCCAATACCAGCAACTCACCGGTAGCGAGGGGTTCTCTATCTTTGCCATTACCAAGGTGGGGCTGCCGGTGGCGGTTATTGGCATCGCCGCGATACTGCTGTTTTTGCCTCGCTGGCTGCCGGACCGAAAGGACCAGCAAAAGTTCGGCTCGGTCAAGGAGTTCACGCTGGAAGTCGCGGTGGCCCAGGAAGGCCCGCTGGTGGGTAAAACCGTGGGTGAAGCCGGGCTGCGTGAGCTGGATCGTCTGTATCTGGTCGAGATTGAACGCAATGGCAGCGTGGTCACTGCGGTGCCCTCGGAAGAGCGCCTTCTGGGCGGTGACCGTCTGGTGTTCGCCGGTGATACCCAGGCAATTTCCGATGTGTTGCGCATCAACGGCATCGTGCCTTCGGTTCACGACGACGAACCCGCGCTGAGTAAGGATCACGCCGAGCGTCGCCTGGTGGAGGCGGTGCTCTCGCCGCAATCGGACGTGCTGGGCCAGACCATCCGCGATGCCCGATTCCGGGACCGCTACGGCGCTGTGGTGCTGGCGGTGGCCCGGGGTGGCGACCGTGTGCCAGGTAACCTGGGGAATATCCGCCTGCGTCCAGGGGATGTTTTGTTGCTGGAAGCCCGGCCCGCCTTCGTCAGTCGTCAGCGCTACAACAAGGATTTTCTTCTGATCAACGACCTGGATACCGAGGCACCGCGACACGACCGGGCGTTGCTTTCCTGGGGCATTCTTCTGGTGCTGGTGGGGCTGGCGGCCTGCGGCGTTATGTCAATGCTGAATGCGGCACTGGTCGGAGCCGCCCTGGTCATCCTGACCGGATGCTGTTCCGTTGGTCAGGCTCAGAAGGCGGTGGATATGCCGGTCGTACTGACCATTGCCGCGTCATTTGCCCTGGGCGGCGCGCTTGAGCAGACCGGGGCGGCCAGTTACCTGGCCGAGGCCGTGGTCGGGTTCAGTGGCAGCAACGTGCTGTTGGCCCTGGCACTGGTGTACCTGGTGGTATCGATACTGACCGAGATGCTGACCAACAATGCCGCGGCCATACTGATGGTGCCGGTGGTCCTGTCATTGACGTCCGCCATGGGCGTGGATGCCGAGCCTTTCATGTTTGCCATTATGCTGGCTGCCTCGGCGAGTTTCGCCACGCCTTTGGGTTACCAGACCAACATGATGGTGATGGGGCCGGGAGGTTATCGGTTTGGGGATTATGTGCGCGTGGGGCTGCCGCTGAACCTGTTGATTGGTTTGGCCAGCATCGGTGTGATTGCCCTGGTGTACGACCTGCTGCCGGCGCTTTAGCCTTCGCTGTCTGGCGCGGGGGGGTTGGCCAGAATGTCACAGCACAGCACCCGGGTTTCGCCACTATGCTCGAAAGCCAGTGACAGGGTGACGCACATATAGGCACCTGTTACGCACAAGTAGGGGGTAGTCACCTGGAGGTTTTCGGGCTCCGCCAATGCCTGGCGCAGGTACTGCTGGCGGAACCAGTCTGCGCTGGCTGTGCTTTCCAGCGGCCGGTAGCGGGGGTCCTGATTGCGCTCAATGCTGTCGGAAACCAACGTGTCTTCAATCTGGATGCCATTGCTGTTCACCAGGTAGCAGCGAGAGACCGTCGGGTGGTTGAGTAATTCAACGCAGGCCTGTTCCATGGTGGCGTTGTTCTGAAGGCGTTCCACGGTCCGCTCAAAGGGCATGGCAAAGTGGCTGGCCAACTGGTGGTTGGGATCCTGGATTAATTGCTTGTAGTACTTGTACTCCTCCAGCAGCTCGTCCAGGTCGGCCTGCGCCTGCGACAGGTTTTCCAGCTCCAGCGAGGGCTTCTTGAAATAAAAGCCCTGTACGAAATCAACGCCGGCATCAATCGCGATCATGGCCTGGTCGCGGGTCTCCACGCCCTCCAGCAGAACCAGACACCCAGACTGGTGCAGTAGCGACGCCATACCATTGAGAATCTGCCGGGCCTTGCGTTCCTCGGTGGCGCGGTTGAGCAGCGCCCGGTCCAGTTTGACGATGTCCGGAGACAGGTTCCAGATGCGTTCAAAGTTGGAATGGCCGGCGCCAAAATCGTCAATGGCGATCAGGCAGCCCAACTCGCGATAATAGGCCACGGTTTCCCGCAAGCGCTCTGCGTCGTCGGTAGGCTGTTCAACAATTTCGATCACAATCCGGTGCGGGGGCAGGCCGGTTTTTTCCAGTAACTGGCCAAAAAAGGAGTCTTTCTGGCTTCCTGTTGTGACCACCTGGGGCGACACGTTCAGGAACAGCCAGTTCAACTGGTCCTTGATGCCGCTGTAATTCTGGATGTGCAAATACCGGCACAGGCGATCCAGCAGCAGGTTCTCAGCATGGGAGTCCGGCAGTTCGAACAATTGCAGCGGTGACACCGCGCACTGGTCAGTATCAAAAGCCCGGATCAGGGCTTCGTAACCAATGGTGCGCTTGTGGGAGAGGCTGTAGATGGGCTGCAGTGCGGTGTGCAGCGTCAGGCCCCGGAATTCAGCAGTCCAGCTCGTGCCTCCCTGAGTAAGCATCGGCGAGAGCAAATCCACCTCTGGCGGTGGCGTAAAATCAGGAAGGTCACAGGACATAGGCAAATTCAAGACAGTGTCTGATCAGGGGTTTGCAGAGTGCCAAAAAATGCCCGCTATTTCCACTATTTCTGGTGTCAGCACTGCTTGATGGAGGGGGTCGGGGGGGGGGCTGAAAAGAACAACCCCCGGCGGAACCGGGGGCTGGTAGCAATCTTAGTTATTGCTGGGTACGGCAACGGATTCGTCGAATTCCAGTTCCATGTCTTTCCTCTCTATCATTTAGCCTGTTAGGCGCTGGTTAATTTATGGGTTTATTTTAGTGGTCTGATGAATTCCAACAATCCGTAAAACCGCATATGACGTTGACGTCAACGGATTTCTCTGATCAAAAAAATTGATGTTGGTCCGCAAAACATTCCGATTTGATGTGCTTCCCGGCCGCTCTAGACTGGTTGAATTGATGTGAGGAATAAGAGCCCCAAGGACAAGCAGAACAGGAACCTTTATGGCAATGCGAAACTCCAAAAGCGGCTACGGATGGATGGCCATTTTTCTGCACTGGCTGGTGGCGGCAGCCGTGGTTGGGCTGTTTGCGCTGGGGTTCTGGATGGTGGACCTGTCCTATTACGATCCGTGGTATCGCCAGGCGCCGGACATTCACCGGAGCATCGGCCTCCTGTTGTTTGTGACCGTGCTCTTTCGGGTGGTCTGGCGGTGGATCAACCTGGCGCCCCGGCCCCCGGTGAACCACACCCGTTGGGAAGTGCTGTCGGCCCATCTCGTGCATATGTTGCTATATGTACTGATGTTCGTTGCGATGGTCAGTGGCTACCTGATCTCCACGGCAGATGGATCGGCCATCAGCGTGTTTGGCTGGTTTGAGGTGCCCTCGGTGACCGGCCGGATGAAAGGCCTGGAGGAGACGGCCGGATCGGTCCATTACTGGAGTACCTGGGGGTTGGTGGCGTTGGCCGGGTTACACGGGCTTGCGGCGCTGAAACATCATTTCTGGGATCGCGACCAGACGCTGCTTCGAATGCTGGGCCAACCCTGAAACAACCTTATTGACCCGAAATAACCGGAAAACCCTGAGTAAGGAGAACACGATGAAAAAAGTATTGCTTGCTTCTGCCGTATCACTGGCGCTGGTGGGGGTGGCCCATGCCGATGAACACGGTGGCACCTATGCCTTTGATAACAAGGACACACACCAGTTCATCACCTTTAAGATTTCCCACCTGGGTTACAGCTGGCTCTATGGCCGGTTCAACGAGTTTGATGGCCAGTTTGTCTACGATGCCGAGAACCCTGAAAACAGTTCCGTGAACGTTACCGTCGACACTGCCAGTGTTGATACCAATCATGGTGAGCGGGATAACCATCTGCGCAGCGAGGATTTCCTGTACGTCAGTGAATTCCCCGAAGCAACGTTCAAGAGCACTGAAGTCATTCTGGGTGAGGATGGGGAAGCCGACATCGTTGGTGACCTGACGCTGCGCGGCGTAACCCGGGAAATTACCCTTGATGCGGAAATGGTCGGCCATGGTGAAGATCCGTGGGGCGGTTACCGCATGGGTTTTGAAGCCGAGACAGAGCTTCGACTCAAGGATTTTGGTATCCCGATGGATCTGGGCCCCGCCTCTGAAACCGTGGAGCTGGAAATCTCCGTCGAGGGCATCCGTCAGTAATTGTACCTTTCTTACGATTCCGGGCTCAGACCCGGAATCGGTCTTTCCGGGCTGCCAGTTCGTCAGCCTGGCCTACCAGAAATTTATTGAGTCCGCTTTTCAATTTCGCCTTAAGTATCTGCTGATGCGCGGCAGGTAGGTGGCTGCATTATCATTCAGGGAGGGCGAGCTGGGATTGCAACCGGATTAGCTGCGTTGGGTGCTGTCCGGTTGGTGGTTATCCCGACAGAGGTGCCTTTGACGCAGGAACTGACCGCCGAAGATGATGACGCCGATCAGAAAACCCGCCCACAGATACGGCTCGGCCACCTGGAAGGTTCCGCTGATGGCGAATTCCACCAGCAGCATCAGAGCCACCGCCAGAAAAGCGTTGACCACCGCTGTCACCATTGCATGCCCGCAGGCTTTGATACTGGATTTCATAGGCTTCCGCTAATCGAGGCTCAATAACGACGATTTATTCACCATGGCGAGAATACGGGCCGGCCGGTTGCTGCTCCATTGGGGAATTCCGCTATTGGAAATTGGTGTATCCGGGCCGGCGTCCATATAATGGTGCGCCATTACTGTCGGCCATTGGCCGGGGGCGAAGCGTAGCATAATACGCCACATTTTATGTCAGGTATTCCAGGCAAAGGGGCATCCATGCCAGAGTTTCAGACGACGGATGAAGGTTTTGAGCGGGTCTCGCTCAGGGACTACACCGAAAAAGCGTACCTGGACTATTCCATGTACGTCATTCTCGACAGGGCCCTTCCCAACGTGGGTGACGGTCTTAAACCGGTCCAGCGGCGTATTGTGTACGCCATGTCCGAGCTGGGGCTGAAGTCCACCTCCAAGTACAAGAAGTCGGCCCGTACCGTGGGTGATGTACTGGGTAAATTCCATCCTCACGGCGACAGCGCCTGCTACGAAGCCATGGTGTTGATGGCGCAACCGTTTTCCTACCGGTACCCACTGGTAGACGGCCAGGGCAACTGGGGCTCGCCGGACGACCCGAAATCCTTCGCTGCCATGCGTTACACCGAATCCCGGCTGGCGCCATTCGCCGAGGTGCTGCTGGGCGAGCTGGGGCAGGGCACGGTGGACTGGGTGCCCAACTTTGATGGCACCATGGATGAGCCGTCGGTCTTGCCGGCGCGACTGCCTCATGTGTTGCTCAATGGCACCACCGGCATCGCGGTGGGTATGGCCACGGACATCCCGCCCCATAATGTTCGCGAGGTGACGGCTGCCTGCATTCGTCTGCTGGACGAACCGGAAGCGACGGTCGACCAGCTGTGCGAACACGTTCAGGGTCCGGATTTCCCGACCCGGGCTGAGGTTATTACCCCGGCAAAAGACATTCGCAAGCTCTATGAGACCGGCCGGGGCTCACTGCGCATGCGCGCCCGCTGGGTGCGTGAACACGGTGAGATTGTGGTCACCGACCTGCCGCACCAGGTGTCCGGTAACCGGGTGCTGGAACAGATCGCCCAGCAGATGCAGACCAAGAAGCTGCCAATGGTGGCGGACCTCCGGGACGAGTCGGATCATGAAAACCCCACCCGGCTGGTGATTGTGCCACGCTCCAACCGGGTAGACCTTGAAGGCCTGATGGCACACCTGTTCGCCAGTACCGACCTGGAGAAGACCTACCGGGTTAACCTGAACATGATCGGGAACGATGGTCGCCCCGGTGTGAAATCCCTGCCCGAGGTGCTGACCGAGTGGCTGGCTTTCCGCAAGACCACGGTGACCCGCCGACTGCAGCATCGCCTGGATAAGGTATTGGCGCGGTTGCACATCCTTGAAGGCCTGTTGGTCGCCTACCTGAACATTGACGAAGTCATCGAGATTATCCGCTACGAGGACAAGCCCAAGGCCGAGTTGATGAGTCGCTTCGGGCTTTCCGCAGACCAGGCCGAGGCCATCCTTGAACTGAAACTTCGCCACCTGGCCAAACTGGAAGAAATGAAAATCCGTGGCGAGCAGGACGAACTGTCCGCCGAGCGGGACGAACTGCAGGCCATCCTGGGCTCTGAGGACCGGCTGCGGGAGCTGATCAAGAGCGAGCTGGAACAGGACGCGGAAACCTTCGGCGATGACCGTCGTTCACCCATCGTTGAGCGCCAGGAAGCCCGGGCCTTTAGCGAGACAGATCTGGTTTCCAACGATCCGGTCACCATCGTGCTGTCGGAAAAAGGCTGGGTACGGGCAGCCAAGGGCCATGATATTGATCCGGTAGGTCTCAATTACAAGGCCGGTGACCGTTTTGCCCTGGCGACTCGGGGCCGAAACAACCAGCAGGCGATTTTCCTGGATTCCACTGGCCGGGCCTACGCGTTGATGGCGCATTCGCTGCCTTCAGCGCGGGGGCAGGGGGAACCTCTGACCGGCCGGATCAATCCGCCATCGGGTGCGACCTTCTCTGGCCTGCTGACAGGCAAGCCTGAGCACAAAGTGCTGCTGGCCACCGACGCGGGCTACGGTTTCGTTACTGAGCTGGATAACCTGATCAGCAAGAACCGGGCTGGCAAGGCCGTGGTAACGGTGCCCAAAGGGGCTCGAATACTGCCTCCCGTGATGGTGCCGGAGACCCGCTCAACACTGTATATTGCCGCGGTCTCCAATGAAGGCCGTATGCTGGTGTTTCCGTTGTCGGAACTGCCCGAGCTGGGCAAAGGCAAGGGCAACAAAATGATCAGCATCCCGGCGGCCCGAGCCCAGAATCGGGAAGAACTCGTTGTCGCCCTGGCGGTCTTCGGTGAGGAAGACCAACTGGAAATCCGGGCCGGCAAGCGCAAGTTGGGGCTGCGCTTCAGTGATTTGGAACATTATCTGGGTGAGCGGGGGCGTCGGGGCCACAAGCTGCCCCGTGGCCTTCAGCGAGTGGATACCATTGACGTGATACCATCCGCGGCCCGTGCGCAAGAAGAGGAGAATGCGGACAGTGAGTGAACTGGTACTGATTAACGTATCCGGGCGGGACAAGCCGGGGCTGACGTCGGAAATTACCGGCATTATGGGCCAGTACGATGTCCGCATTCTGGATATCGGCCAGGCGGTGATCCACGATCACCTGACCTGGGGCATCCTGATCGAGATTCCGGACGAATCCCGTTCGTCGCCGGTGATCCGGGATCTGTTGTTCCGCCTGCACGCGCTGGACCTGCAGGTACGCTTCGCCCCCATCACCGAAGAGGAATACCAGGCCTGGGCAGCGGGTCGTAACCGGGCCTGCTACATCGTTACCCTGCTGTCCCGGGATATCAAGGCAGAGCAGATTGCCCGGGTGTCGGCCATCACTGCCCGCCACGGGCTGAATATCGATAACATTACCCGCCTGTCTGCGCGACCGTCGCTGAATCCTTCTGACAACCGTATTGCCTGCGTCGAGTTTTCTGTCCGTGGCACGCCCACCGACCTGGAGCAACTGCGCGCGGATTTCCTGCACATTGCCGGGGAAATGAACGTGGATATCGCGTTCCAGGAGGATTCCATCTTCCGTCGCAATCGCCGTCTGGTGGTCTTCGACATGGATTCCACGTTGATTGAGGCGGAAGTGATCGACGAGCTGGCCCACGAGGCCGGTATCGGGGATCAGGTGGCTGAAATTACCGAGAGGGCGATGCAGGGTGAGCTGGATTTCAGTCAGAGCTTTGCCGAGCGGCTGGCTCTGCTGAAAGGGTTGGACGAGTCGGTGCTGGAAGGCATCGCCAACCGGCTTCGGATGACTGAGGGCGCCGAGCATCTGATCCGCAGCCTGAAGGCGCTGGGTTACCGGACTGCCATCCTGTCCGGTGGCTTCACCTACTTTGCCCGTCGGCTGCAGGAAAAGCTGGGCATTGATTATGTCTATGCCAATGAGCTGGAAATCGTCGATGGCAAGGTGACCGGTGAGGTAAAAGGGCAGATTGTCGATGGCCAGCGCAAGGCCGAGCTGCTGCTGGAAATTGCCGAGAAGGAGCACATTTCCCGGGAGCAGGTGATTGCCGTGGGCGATGGCGCCAACGATTTGCCCATGCTCAGTCAGGCGGGCCTGGGCGTGGCTTTCCGGGCCAAGCCCCTGGTGAAAGAGTCCGCGCGCCACTCCATATCCACCCTGGGGCTGGACGCCATCCTGTACCTGATCGGTTTCCGGGAAAGCGAAACCAACCAGGCCCTTTAGGAAGGATTTATCGACAAAAAAGGCGAGCCGGATATTGGCTCGCCTTTTTTGTGGGTACCTGGAACGGCTCTCAGTTCTCGCTGAAGTCGTAATTCATTTCCGGCACCGGGGCCTGCAGGTAATAGCCCTGAATGTAATTCACGCCTGCCTGCCACAATGTGGCCAGCACACCAGCATTCTCCACGAGCGGAATAATCGTCAACTTGCCAGAGCTTTGCAGGCTCTTCACCATTTCCTTGACCTGTTGCTTGGCATCGTCGTTCTTCTGGATTTCCTCGGTGAAGGAGCCGTCGATCTTCACGTAATCGGCGTCGATGTGCTTGAGGGTGTTGAACGGATTCAGCGCACAGCCGAACTGGGAGATGGAGATCTTGCAGTGCAGCTCATGCAGGGTTTTGGTGAACTCCTTGGCCTGTTTCATGTGGTTGCTGGCGTCGCCTTCGCGGATCTGGAAGATGAGCGAATCGCCGGGCAGCCGGGCCGCCTTGAGTGCCACGCTGAGCCAGGGAGTGAAGGTCTTGTCCTGAAGCGTTTCGGCCGTCAGGTTAAGGAACATCTTGGTGTTATGGCCCCGGGAGCGGTGACTGGCCAGTTGCTTGATGGTCTGCAGGATCACCCAGCGGTCGATCTTGATGGTGGTCTCGCTGGGGCCGACCGGTGGCAGGAAGTCGTAGGGGGAGATTTCCTTGTCATCCTTGTCGAGCATGCGCACAAAGGCTTCGTAATGCTCCTCGTCTTCGCCACGCAGGTTGATCACCGGCTGGAAAAGCAGGCGGAAACGGTTCTCGTCCAGGGCACGCTGGATGGCTTCCGCCGAATTGCTCTGGTCCAGGGTTTCGTAGTCCGCCGGGTTGTAGACCAGCACGCCATTGCCCTGGCTGTTGCCTTCCTGTTTTTTCACCTCGGCCGAAGCGGTATGGGCGCGGCCCATCATGTCCTCGGCTTTCGGGGAGTTCTCGGTAATGGCCGCAATGCCGATCGAGACAGTTAGAGGTACGGTGTGACCATTGATGTCGAACAGATGGTCTTCCACCGCTTTACGGATGGTCTCGCACTGCTGTTCCATGCTTTTTTCGTCGCAGGGCAGGCACATCATGCAGAAAGCGTCATCACTCAAACGGGCCAGGGTCATATCCTCGCCGGCCTTCTCGCGCAGCAGGCTGGCAAGGTCGCCAAGCAGGATGTCGGCACCGGAGATGCCCACGCGTGTCTTCATGGACAGGAAATTGTCCAGGGCGATGTAGGCCAGTGCGCCGGTCTGGTTGCTCTTGCCGGCTTCGGCGACGGCTTTGCCCAGCAGGCCCATCATATGCTGGCGGTTGTACAGGCCGGTCAGCAGGTCCTGGCTGCTGATTTCCTGCAGCTTTTCCTCCAGTTCGGCATCGGAGTGCTCGGGCTGCAGGACGATCTGGGTGCAGGTCTCGCCGTCGAAGGTTGCAGCGGATACCGACATGGTAACGTCCAGTTCCTGGTCGTCACTGCGCCGGGCGGTGCAGTTGAGCGTCATGCCGTCTTCGCCCTTTTGGGCGAACTCTTTCATGAATTCTTTGTATTTTTCCTGGCTTTCCGGGGTCAGGGTGTCGAGCACCGGAATGCAGATCATCTCATCCAGGTCGTCATAGCCCAGCAGGTCCAGATAGGACTGGTTGGCATGGATGTGCATGCCGTCGTTGATGTAGGCAATGGCGTCCTTGGAACTTTCCAGCAGCAACTGACACCGTTGTTCGGCTTCTCGCAGGTGGGATTCGAGTACACGCCGCCGGCGCCTGTCCTCCAGCGCCGCCAGCTCTCTTTTGGCAGTCAGCACCAACAGATCGGTATGTTCGAAGGGCAGGGCATCCTGGGCGCCAGCGCGCATGATGCCCACGGTGCGGTCATGATCAAATGCTTCGGTCAGCAGGATGAAGGGGATGTCTTTATCCATGCGCTTGATGATGGCGAGAACATCGTCCGGACCGAACTCCTGCTCAAGATCCCTGGCCAGAACCAGATCCCAGGTGGAGGTCTTGAGGGCTTCTTCCAGGTCTTCCTCGGAGGTGATCCGGTGCGCCCTGGTTGCGCGGCCTGCATTTCGCAAAAGGCTGACAACCGACTCCGCATCGTTCTGGGATGGGTCGAGGATTAACAGGTGTACGGTGGTGTTGTTCTTATGCATTCGAAAGAGATCTCATGACGCCCGTGGGTGATCTGGCCGCCACCCCGTTGTTTAAGTTTGCTGTTGGTTATGATGCAGGGCCTTGAAGCCGATAACAACCGGATATGTCACAACGAGGGCCAGAGGGAGTCAAACTCGTCATCGGTTGCCGTGCCGCCACCGGAATGCTGGCCCGGTGATCCCGTGCCGGACACCACTTCGGAACCATAGACCTTCAGTTCAAACTGGCTGACACTGCCGGTGGCCGAGACTTTCTTGAGCAGTTGTGCCTGATCCTCGCAGCCGTCGTGCAGGAGCGAGATTCGGTGTCCGGTCTGGAAGGGCATCCGGGGAGTGACCAGCGTTGCCGCCTGATTGACCACGTTGATTTCCGGCAGCATCAGGCCACGGAGGTATTCGCTGCTGTTACCCGTTTTCTGGATCAGGCGCACGGCGCAGGGGGCGGCGCTGGGCGCGAGCAGTTCAATGCCCAGTTGCGTGCCCTGGTTCTTGATCTGACGCAGCCACCGGACCACCGCAATGCTCCAGGGGTAGGAGGGGTGTTCCCGTACCCCCAGGATTTCACCGGCTTGCAGCGATGGCGGTACATTGTGCTCCCAGGCCACGCAATAGCCACCTGGGCTGGTGTTGACCAGTAAGGTCTGGTGCGATTGGGGCCGATTGCGCGGGGCCTGGGTGCTGGCGTGGTTGTCGGAGCCGCGACGGAAGGTGATCGGGGTTTCACTACCGTGCAGGCGGTGTTCGTCCGGTTCGGTATCGTGGGCTTGTGCCCATGGGTCCTTTTCCTCGTTGGCGCGTTTGATGAACAGGTTTTCCTGTTCATGATGCGAGCTTTCATTGCCATCAAGGAATTCGGAGAAGGTTTTTTCACCCGACACGAAGTAGTGGGTGGCGCTCAGCCCCACGCAGACTTCCAGGGTGCCCTGGCTGGCAATCCGGTTGAAATTCCGCTTGGCCAGAATCCCGAGCGCCTGGCTCAAGTGTGTGAGCAGGGTGTCACTGACATTACCGGGCACGGCCAGGGGTGTTTTATCCTGGGTCTTGTTTCGCTTGGCCTCCAGCAGTTCAGACAGGTAGCCGGATAGCGTGGTGGTATCAAATCCGTAACAGTCGTCTTCCGGGGCCTGGTTCAGCAGGCTCCGGTAGATGGGCGGCTTGTCCCGTTTGGGGTTGACGATAAACAGGCTATCGGTACTGGCATCGGGGCCGCAGTGGGTGAATGGCGTCCAGGTTTCGAACAGCTCATAGACCTGCGTCAGTTCGTTCTGGCGCAACTGGTTTGGTCGCGCGCAACCGAGAAGCAGGACCCGCTTGTAGCTGTCCTCCACCGTGCTGGTGCGCTGGTGGTCCAGAGTGTTGTCTTCCACCTCCTGGTCAAGCAGGTCATGCTGCCAGGCAAATCGGTACAGGTTGTGGGCTTCGAACCAGCTGCGGCGAGGGCTGGGACAATAAAGCTGATGGGAGCGCAGGATGGTTGCTCCCAGTTCGGAAATGATGCGATGGGTCACTGTCGCAATGGGACGCCGGTGTTTGTCTGCACCGCCGTTATCCAGAAACTCCAGCAGGCAGAGCTTGTAGCCGTTGGCCAGGTGAAGCTGTAGGGCCTGGGTCAGGTTGGCAATTTTGCGCTGTTTTTCGGGCAGGGCAATGGCCAGTCCCAGAAAGTGGCGGGATAGCTCGGCACAGACAAAGTGGATCTTGTCCCGAATGATTTCCAGAAATTGCAGGCGCTGCTGGGGTGCCATGAACACCTGATTCAGCTCCAGGATGGCGTGATACAGCTGGCGTGACGCCTCGCCGACATTCACCATGGGCAGTTGTTGGGCCCAGAGCCGGAACGCCTTGGGCGTCGTGTCACAGAAAGACAGACTGGCCGTTTTCTGTTCCGGCACCTCAAGGTCTGGTTTGCTCAAATTACCTTCCATGTTTCAACGCCAATGTCTGTACGGCACCTGCGCGTTTGAAAGCGCTTAAGAAAAATGCCGTAATTATTGATAAACAATAAAGTTCAGGATAGCAAAACCGCTAAAAAAAGCGAGTCGCCAACTGCTTACAGCAGCGGCGTCTTACTGGCGGCTCCAGGCAGTTCCCGCACCAGTTTGGGAACCAGGAATCCCGGGAGTTGTTCCATCAACTCACGGACCAGGGCTTTTGCCCGGTCGTCATTCACTGCAAAGTGGTGGGCGCCCTCCACCGGGTCAAACGCATGTAGATAATAGGGCATGACTCCCGCCTCGAACAGGGTCTCGCTCAGTTGCGCGAGAGTGTCTGTGGAATCGTTCACACCTTTGAGGATCACGCTCTGGTTCAGCAGGGTGACGCCGGCTTCCCGCAGTCGTGACAATGCCTGGCGGGTTGCCTGATCAAGTTCGGCCGGGTGGTTGATGTGCACCACCAGGACTTTTTGCAGTCGGCTTTCCGACAGCCATTTCAGCAGTGAGTCATTCACCCGCTGGGGAATGACCACCGGCAGGCGCGAGTGAATGCGCAGGCGGCGGAGGTGAGGAACCGTGTCGAGGAGTTCTGCCCACTGGGCCAGCAGCCGGTCGTTGGCCGCCAGGGGATCGCCGCCGCTGAAGATCACTTCGTTGATCTCCGGGCTGGCGGTCAGGGTGTTGATAACCTCGTGTCGGTCGTCCGGTGACAGCCGGTGTTCGCCGTAGGGAAAGTGTCGCCGAAAACAGTACCGGCAGTTGATGGCGCAGTGGCCGGTGACCATCAGCAAAGCCCGGCTGCGGTACTTGCGGATCAACCCGGTGGTCTGGATGGCGTCATCTTCGCCCAGGGGGTCCCGGACAAAACCGGGTTCCTGATGGCTTTCCTCAATGAGTGGCAATACCTGGCGGAGCAGCGGGTCATTCGGGTTGCCTGGCTGCATGCGCTGCACAAAGGGCTCGGGCACGCGAACCGGGAAAAGCCCATGACCGGCCCGGGCACCTTTCAACCAGGGCTCCACGGGAAGCCCAAGCCGTTTCAGAAGTTCCTCGGGGCTGGTGATGGCGTTGCTCATCAGTTTCTGCCAATCCGGCCTGGGTTCGGGAATCTGAAGGGTCGCTGTCCCGGTGGCGGGGCGCTGGCTGCTTTCCCGGGCTTCTATCGAGGCGGGGGTTCGCTGTATCATAGCGACTTTTGGCATTTTAACGACATTACGTCAGGTGAACATTTCATGGCTTCATATTCTACCAACGAATTTCGCGGCGGTCTCAAGGTTTTGCTGGATGGTGACCCCTGCATCATGCTGGAAAACGAATTCGTCAAACCGGGCAAGGGCCAGGCGTTCAATCGCGTCAAGCTGCGCAACCTGATGACCAACCGGGTCTGGGAACGCACCTTCAAGTCCGGCGAAAGCCTCGAGGCGGCCGATGTGGTCGAGCTGGATATGGAGTACCTGTATTCCGATGGTGAGTTCTGGTACTTCATGATGACCGATGGCTCCTTCGAGCAGTACCCGGCCAGTGAAAAGGCCGTGGGTGACACCATCAAGTGGCTCAAGGAGCAGGACACGTACACCGTGACTCTGTACAACGACGCCCCGCTCAGCGTGACCCCGCCGAACTTCGTGGAGCTGGAAGTGGTGGACACCGATCCTGGCATGAAAGGTGACACCGCCCAGGGCGGCTCCAAGCCCGCGACTCTTTCGACCGGCGCCGTGGTGAACGTCCCGTTGTTTATCACCATCGGTGAGGTGCTGAAAGTGGACACCCGCACCGGTGAGTACGTCAGCCGCGTCAAGAGCAGCTGATTTCTCCGATGACGATGGACTCTTCCTGGCGGCCGACGGCCTCCTGGGATGCCCTGAAAAGCCGCGCACAGCAGTTGCAATATGTGCGCGGCTTTTTTGCGCAACGTGGGGTGCTGGAGGTGGAAACCCCGGTGCTGGGGCGCCATGGTGTGACCGATGTGAACCTGGACGGCGTGGCAGCCCAGCCTGGGCTGGGAGAGGTGCCGCAGGGCTGGCTGCAGACTTCGCCGGAATACCACATGAAACGGCTGCTGGCGGCCGGCTCCGGATCGATCTTCCAGGTGTCCCGGGTGTTCCGCAGCGGCGAGCGGGGTCGGCGTCATAACCCGGAATTCTCCATGCTTGAGTGGTACCGGGAAGGCTTTGATGATTCGGAGTTAATGGCCGAAGTGGCCGAGCTGGTCTGCGGTTGGCTGGATTGTGATTGGCCCGAGGTTGTCACTTACCGTGAGGCGGTCCGGCGGAGCGCCGGCTTTGACCCCATGACCATCAGCGACCGGGATCTGCAGCGGTACTGTGAGCAGTGGCTTGAGCCCGAGCAGCTGGCGGGGCTGGGCAGGGATGGCTGCCTGGATTTGGTAATGAGCTTTCAGGTGGAACCGACGCTGGGGCAGGGCAGGCCAGCATTTATCACCCATTACCCGGCCTCGCAGGCGGCGCTGGCCCGGATCTCAACAGAAGATGGGTATCCGGTGGCCCACCGCTTCGAGCTTTATTGTCAGGGGCTTGAGTTGTGCAACGGCTACTGGGAACTGACCGATGCCCGGGAGCAACGCCAGCGTTTTATGGCGGATAACGAGCAGCGTAAACGCGCCGGTAAGCCGGAAATGGCGTTGGACGAAGCGTTCCTGGCGGCGGTGGGTGCCGGGCTGCCGGAGTGTTCGGGCGTGGCGCTGGGACTGGATCGGTTGCTTATGCTCAAGCTGGGAACCAGCGACATCAGCGATGTGCTGGCCTTTCCGATAGAGCGGGCCTGAGGCGCTCAGGCGTCTTTATTATCCAGCGCCCCGAAGGCCTCGCCCAGACGGACTTTCTTGCCGGCAATCTGGTCCGCGTTCCACTGCACGCTGCCTTTAGGCATGACGGCGATGACCGTGGAGCCAAGGCGGAAACGGCCCATTTCTTCACCTTTTTCAAAGCGCGGGGCTTCATCGCCGCTGTACTCCCAGTGAGAAACCTGGTGAGGGTTGGGCGCGACCACGCCGGCCCAGGTGGTCTCCACGCTGCCGACAATCATCGCCCCCACCAGCACCAGTGCCATGGGGCCGGCCTCAGTATCGAACAGGCAAATAACCCGTTCGTTGCGGGCAAAGAGGTTGGGTACCTGTTCGGCGGTGGTCGGATTGACCGAGAACAGCTTGCCGGGCACATAGGTCATGCCTGTGAGGGTGCCGGCCATGGGCATGTGAATGCGGTGATAGTCGCTGGGTGACAGGTAGACGGTCGCAAACTCGCCGTCCTCAAAGGGCGCGGCGCGTTCAGCATCGCCACCGAGCAGTTCGGTGAGGCTGAAGGATTGCCCCTTGGCCTGGAATACGCGATCGCGGCTGACTTGCCCCAACTGACTGATGGTGCCATCCACGGGGCTGGTAAACACCGTCTCGTCACCCTCGATGGGCCGGGCTCCGTCTTTCAGGGCCCGCGTGAAGAAGGCGTTAAAAGTGGGGTAGGCGGTGAGGTCCGGTTCAAGGGCTTCACTCATGTTCACGCCGTACCGGCCGATAAACCATTTGATGACCCGGTTCTTCAGGGCAGGCGCTACGTCCATGTCGGCGAGGCGGCCGGCCAACCGGGAAACCGCCAGCTGCGGGGTTACGTACTGGCTGAGAACAAACAGTTTATCAAGCATCCATGAAGTCTCTTGCGTTAAAACGACCGGCAAGTTTATCAAATTGTAACCACTGTATAGAAATGGTTTTGAAGTTTCGCGGTTGCGGCAGAGGCTTGCTATGATCGACCCCCTTAATCGGACGAAAGGCGTACATTGATCCCATGTTGTTGATTATTGGAGCTGTAATAGTTATTGCCAGCGTGCTGGGCGGCTACGTCCTGCACGGCGGCAATCTGGCTGTACTCTGGCAGCCAACCGAGGTGCTGATTATTGGCGGTGCTGCCGTGGGGTCGTTCGTTATTTCCAATTCCCTGCATACCATCAAGGAAGTGTTTCAGGGTGTGCTTCGCCTGCTGACTGGTTCGCCATTCAATAAGTCCTATTACATGGATCTTCTGAGCCTGATGTACGAGATTTTCGACAAATCCCGTAAACAGGGCGTGATGGCCATTGAAGAAGACATCGATAATCCGGAGAGCAGCCAGATTTTTACCCGGTATCCGGCCGTGATGAAGTCAAAGTACCTGCTGGATTTCATCACCGATTACCTGCGCATTATCAGTACCGGCAATATGGCGGCCCACGAGCTTGAAGGCATGATGGAAAACGAGATTGATAGCCGTCAGCATGAGCTTGAGGAGCCGGCTCACGCGGTTAACAAGATCGCCGACGCCTTGCCGGGCCTGGGTATTGTTGCTGCCGTTCTGGGGATCGTCATCACCATGAACTTCCTGAGCGAAGGCCCCGAACGCATTGGCTTGAGTGTGGCCGCGGCCCTGGTGGGTACCTTTATGGGTATCTGGATGGGCTATGGTTTCATCGGCCCCACCTCGATTGCACTGGAACATGCCGCCAAGTACGAACTCAAGGCCTATGAGTGTGTGAAATCAGCCATCGTTGCGACCGTCTCCGGCCAGGCGCCCCAGATGGCCATCGAGTTTGGCCGCAAATCGCTGCCCACCGATAAACGGCCTGGGTTCCAGGAACTGAACGACCACGTGCGTTCCAAGTGATCATTGTCCAGGCATCGGGCTAGACGGAGTAGGGCGTGGAAGAACAGCCGATAATCATCAAACGCAAGAAGAAGGTGGTCGCCGGTCATCACGGTGGCTCCTGGAAAGTGGCGTTTGCCGATTTTGCCACCGCCATGATGGCCTTCTTCCTGGTGCTGTGGCTAACCGCCACGGCGACCCCGGAGCAGAAGCTGGCGGTTGAGGGTTACTTCAAAGATCCTGTTGGCTTTACCGAGGGTGGTTCACCAAGTCCAGTGGATCTGGAGGGCAGTGCGTCGGTGATCCAGGAATCAACGCAGGACGTGGCACCTAATCAGATTCAGCTGAAAGACGAAACCGTCGACCAACTGTCCGAAACCCTGGAGCAGCGCCGAATGCAGGAGCTGTTCCAGGAGCTCCAGGAGCGCATCGAGCAAAGCGAGACCCTGAAGGAATTCAAGGATCAGCTGCTGATCGATATCACGGATGAAGGTCTGCGTATCCAGATCGTTGATCGCTCCGGCCGCCCCATGTTCGACAGTGGGCGGGCCGAGCTGAAATATTATTCACAGGACATCCTGTTTGAGCTGGCGGACACCCTGGGAACTGTTAACAACAAGCTCAGCATTACCGGCCATACGGATTCGACGCCTTTCAGCGGCCGCCCCGGTTACACCAACTGGGAGTTGTCAGCCGATCGCGCCAACACCGCACGAAGGGCTCTGGTGGCTGGTGGTGTGCGCCCGGAGCAGATCGCCCGGGTGGTGGGTTTGAGTGACTCTGTGTTGTTCGACAAGGAAAACCCCAGGGCGCCGGTCAACCGTCGAATCTCCATCATCGTCCTGAACAAGAAAACCGCCGACGACATCCAGAGCGGCGCTTCGCGCCCGGACAAGCCTCTGATTGACCTCACCCAGCCCAGCGAAGAGCAGCAACAGGACGCGATGAAACAACTGGAAGGTGATGACTGGTTCAACCAGCCTGATGAACCCGCGCCGGGCGAGCTCAACTGGTAGCAGGCGCCGACCAAGCCGGCGTCTGGCTCAGGAGAGCTTAAGCCCCCGGGCCTGCTGCTCGGTCATGTCCTGGAGGATGCGATGAAAGCTCTTCAGCCGCTCCGGTGAAATGTCGCCCGCCTCGGCCGCCGCGTCCAGTGCGCAACCCGGGTCGCCCATGTGGCGGCAGTTGCGGAACTTGCAGTGGCCGATCAGCGGCCGAATCTCCCGGAAACCGTACTCCAGTTCCTGTGGCGTCATGTGCCAGAGGCCAAATTCCCGGATGCCCGGTGAATCAATCAGATCCCCGCCAATGGGCAGGTGGAACAGGCGGGCAGTGGTGGTGGTGTGAACGCCCTTGCCGGTACTCTCGGATACAGCCCCCACGCGCAGGCTTTGGTCCGGCAGCAGAGTCTGGATGATCGATGACTTGCCCACACCCGACTGACCCACAAAAACACTGGTCTGGCCTTTTACCAGTTCCTGGACTTCCGGTGCCGGCGCATCCTGGGCACTTGCTGCCGAGGTTTGCACCACCTGATACCCCAGGTTTTCATACCGCGAGAGCAGGGTCTGGATCTGCTCGCGGTTATGCTCACCAATCAGGTCGGTCTTGTTCAGCAGGATCACCGCAGGAATGTCTGCGGTTTCAGATGCGACGAGATAGCGGTCAATCAGGTTGTCGTGGGGCTCGGGTTCCGGGGCAATCACTAGGATAATATGGTCAATGTTCGCCGCCACCGGCTTCAGCGCCCCGAAATTGTCCGGTCGCTGCAGCAGGTTGTCCCGGTCGCATCGGGCGACAATCACCCCGGTCTCGCTTTTGCCCGGGCGCCAGATAACCTTGTCGCCGGTCACCAGACTGTCGATGTTGGCCCGCACGAAGCAGCGGAATACCTGACTCTGGGTTTCTCCCTCAAGTGCCTCGATGTCGAGCTGCTGCCCAAAGTGAGCGATCACCAACCCCTGTTGCTCGACGCCAAGCTCCCCGGCCTCGGCCTGTTCCTGAACGGCTTTCTCTTTGCGCGCGGCCCGGTTGGCCCGCTCTTTCTGGATTTTCTCGATACGCCATTGCTGGCGTTTGTTCAGTCTGCGTTTGGCCATGTACTCGTACGTTTTCCGGGGAAGTGGTGTGACACATGATACGTGAATCATGGACAATGGGTTAACTTCGGTGCTGGCTTTCAACCTTGTAGCCTGAAAGTTGCGGTGCGGGGTGCCATGCGGGTAAGGCTTTCCAGGAGACGCTGCGAGCACATCCCTGTGCGCTTAGCTGAAGCCATCCATGGCTTCAGATACTCCTGGAAAGCCTTACCCGCATGGCCCCTTTGTGCTCACTGCTTTTCGCCTGAAATAAAAGGTTTAAGTCGTAAGCACTACAGCCAGAGATTTGTGATCGCAGGAGCAATGGCGCTTCCAAATAAAGCTGTTGGCTCTATTTCAAGGCGGCATGCACGGAATTTGAACGTGTGGGTGGGGGCGTGGGTTGGCTTTCCGAAAATTTTGAAGGCCATGGATGGCCTGAAATAAGCGCACATGGATGTGCTCGTAGCGGTTTTCGGAAAGCCAACCCACGACCACGCCCGCACTGCCACCCAAATAAAGAGGCCCAAAAATGGCAGAACAGAACACAAAGCTAGTCTGGATAGACCTGGAAATGACAGGCCTGGACCCGGAGAAAGAGCGGATCATTGAGATGGCGACCATCATCACCGATTCGGAGCTGAACACCGTCGCTGAAGGCCCGGTGATTGCCATTAACCAGCCGGACAGCCTGCTGGACGCCATGGACGAGTGGTGCACCAAAACCCATGGTGCCAGTGGACTGACCCAGCGGGTGAAAGAAAGCAATGTTAGTGAAGCCGAAGCCGAGCAAATCACCCTCGAATTCCTCAAGGAACACCTGTCCGCCGGCGAATCCCCCCTGTGCGGCAACAGCATCGGCCAGGACCGCCGCTTCCTGGTGAAATACATGCCCGAACTCGAAGGCTTCTTCCATTACCGGAACCTGGACGTGTCCACCATCAAGGAACTGGCCCGCCGTTGGCGCCCTGATGTGCTCAACGGCGTAAAAAAGAAAGGCAGCCACCTGGCACTCGACGACATTCGCGATTCCATCAACGAGCTGCGCCACTACCGCGAGACGTTCTTCAAACTCCAGGAGTAAAGCGGGAGCTTACTGGCCGTGACGGCGCAGGGCCCAGGCCACATGCTCGCGCACCAGTTCCGAAGGATGGTCGGCCCGCTGTTTCAGGGCCTCAATCACGGGAATGGTGGAAGGTGCGTTGCCCAGCCCGACGGCCAGGTTGCGTAGCCAGTTCTCGTAGCCGGTACGGCGGATGGCCGAACCTTCGGTGCGTTTGAGGAACTGCGCCTCGGTCCACAGGAACAGTTCGGCCAGTTCCGAATTGTCCAGTCCATGCCGGGGCTGGAAGTCATTTTCCGCCGTGGCCTTACTGAATTTGTTCCAGGGGCACACCAACTGGCAGTCGTCGCAGCCAAACACCCGGTTGCCCATCTTCGCGCGCAATTCCTCGGGGATCGGTCCCTTGAGCTCGATCGTGAGGTAGCTGATGCAGCGCCGGGCATCGAGTAAGTGAGCACCAACAAAGGCATCGGTGGGGCAAACCTCCAGGCAGGCGGAGCAGGAGCCGCAGTGCTGCTTCTCGAACGGTTCGTCCACCGGCAGGGGCGCACTGGTGAAGATTTCGCCCAGGAAGAAATACGAGCCGGCCTTCGGGTGAATCAGCATGTTGTTCTTGCCAATCCAGCCCAGCCCCGCCCGCTGCGCTAGCCCCCGTTCCAGAACCGGGGCGCTGTCCACGAAGGCCCGGTAGTCATAGCCACTGACCGCCTCGTCGATCCATGTGGCCAAGGTGGCCAGGCGTTTGCGCATGAGTTTGTGGTAATCGCGACCAAGGGCGTAGCGCGTGATGTAGGCCTTTTCCCGGTTCTGCAGGGTATGTTTGGGGTTGTCCGGCGCGGGCAGGTAATCCAGGCGAACCGAGATCACCCGGGCCGTCCCCGGTACCAGGGAATCGGGGGTGTAGCGCTTGTCGCCGTGATCGGCCATGTAGCCCATCTGCCCGTGGTACCCGGCTTTCAGCCATTGTTGCAGGCGTTCGGCATGGGGGCCGGTATCGGCTAGCGTGATGCCGGCGTCGGCAAAGCCCAGGTCTTTGGCCCACTGACGAATACGCCCTGGCATGTCTGCCAGTGGTGTGTGGGTGCGGTTGTCTTCTGGGGAAGTGGCCATGATGACTGCCTGGTGCGGTCGCCTGCGAATATTTAATTTGATTAAGTTATGACCTTTTTTTCTGTTTTGCTATGCTTTACAGGTATCTGGCCAAAGGTCTTAAACCGAATTCTTTACCTGTATCTCTGGAGTCGCGGCCTATGCCGACGCAGACCACGCACAGTTTACCAGAAGCCCTGTATTCCGCCGATGCCGTGCGGGCGATGGATGAGTACCTGATTGGCGAGCAGGGAGTGGATGGTTTTGAGCTGATGCAGTCCGCAGCCCGGGCGGCTTTCCGTCAATTGCTGCGACTCTCACCCCCGCCGGAATCGATTCTGGTGCTTTGCGGTGCAGGGAACAATGGTGGTGACGGCTACCTGGTCGCTGCCAACGCGCTTCGTCATGGCATGAACGTGCAGTGTGTGGCCGTGGCGCCGGTTGAAAAACTGTCCGGTGACGCGCTGAAAGCGGCGAACAAGGCGCGGGCCGAAGGCGTTGAGATACAGGCGCTGGCGGATCTGGCTGAGTCAGAGTTGGAAATAAAGCTCGGGTCTGTCGCCGTCATCGTGGATGCCATGCTCGGAACAGGCGTTACCGGAGCACCAAGGGAGCCGGTCGCCAGTGTGATTCGTGCAGTGAATGCGTCGGGCATTCCGGTGCTGGCCGTGGACCTTCCCTCGGGGCTTAACGCCAATACCGGCGCTGCCGAGGGAGAGATTATTCGCGCAGCTCTCACCGTGACGTTCATTGGCGCCAAAGCGGGTTTGTATACCGGTCAGGGCGTGGGGGCGTGTGGTCGCGTTGTTTTTGAGTCGCTTTCCACGGAAGCCTACCGCGTCAATGACCAGCAGCAGGCGGTAGCCGGCCTATACCGTTGGTCTGCCTGTCAGTCCTGGTTGCCCCAAAGGGCGTTGAATGCCCATAAGGGAAGCTTTGGCCACGTTCTGGTGGTTGCCGGTGACCATGGCTTTGGTGGCGCAGCGCTTATGGCAGCTGAAGCCGCCGCCCGCTCAGGGGCGGGGTTGGTGTCCCTGGCTACCCGCGAGGAACATGTGTCTGCGGCGCTGGCGCGCTGTCCCTCGGTGATGGTGCGCGGGGTTGGCCACGGTAATGATCTGATGCCCTTGCTGGAAAAAGCGGACGTGGTCATTTGCGGTCCGGGCCTGGGTCAAAGCACCTGGGGGCAGCAATTGCTGCAAGCCGTGATGGGCAGTGGCAAACCACGGGTGCTGGATGCTGACGCCCTCAATCTAATGGCCGGACAGGCGCCCTCCGTTTATGATCAGCAGGTGCTTACCCCTCATCCGGGAGAGGCCGCGCGCCTGCTGGGTTGTCAGGTTGCCGATGTGGAGGCCGATCGCCTGGCAGCGGCGAAGAAGTTGCAGCAAATGTTTGGTGGCGTGGTGTTATTGAAGGGTGCCGGTACCGTGATGGTTTCGGGCACCGGGGTACCCGCCATCATTGCAGGAGGTAATCCGGGGATGGCGACCGGCGGCATGGGTGATGTCCTGTCGGGGATGGTGGGTGCGCTTGTGGCCCAGATGCACAATCTGGAAAAGGCCACTATTGCAGCAGCCTGTGCCCACCTGGCGGCGGCCGATCAAGCCGCGCAGCGCCAGGGGTACATGGGGTTGTTGCCCGTAGACGTAATCGAGGCCCTGGCCGGCGTTTTTCGTTCAGTGCAGCCAGTGGTTGCCAGTAGCCGCCGGGAGGGTGAATGAGCATATTTGGTAATGAGCGCCGGTTGTATCTGGAAGGCGAGGCTGAAACCGAGCGCCTGGGCGAGGAGCTGGGAAGGCTCGTTGAAGAATCGGGCCACGGCGCGACCCTGTATCTGGACGGTGACCTGGGCATGGGCAAAACCACCCTGAGTCGGGGCATTATGCGTCGTCTGGGGCACGAGGGCGCGGTCAAGAGCCCGACTTACACGCTGGTGGAGCCTTACGAGGACCTGGAGCCTCCGGTATTTCACTTCGACCTGTATCGCCTTGGCGATCCGGAAGAACTCGAATACATGGGGATTCGGGATTATTTCTCCGATAAAGCGCTGTGTCTGGTGGAGTGGCCGGAACGGGGTGAGGGTGTGCTGCCAGAGCCGGATCTGGAGATCCATCTTGAAAGGCAGGGGGAAGGCCGTTCTGTCGTACTTCGGGCCCGCTCTGAATTTGGCGCTTCCTTGTTGAACGATATTGAACTGATGGGGCAACACTGATGAAACGGTTACTCAGGCTCACGTTCGTGTTTCTGATGATGGCCACGGCCGGCTTTGCCTCGGCGGCCAGTAAAGTGGAAGGTTTGCGGATATGGCCGGCGCCGGATCATACCCGCGTGGTCTTTGACACTGGCAGCCAGGTGAACCACAACGTATTTTCCCTCTCCTCGCCGGCCAGGTTGGTGATTGATCTGAAAGATGTCGCTCTGGCAACCAACCTGGACGCCGTGGATCTGTCCGGTAGCCCGATCCAGCGTATTCGCAGCGCACCCCGTAACGGTGATGACTTGCGCGTCGTGCTGGATTTGAAAAGTGACATCAAGCCCCGCAGTTTTTCCCTGAAACCCAACAAACAGTATGGTCACCGTCTGGTGATCGACCTGATCGACGAGAATGGCACCCGCATTGAACAGGCCAACAGCCCGACACTGACCGAGGATGCCTCGGGCAAGCGGGATATTGTGGTGGTGGTGGATGCCGGCCACGGCGGCGAAGACCCGGGTGCCATCGGGCCGCGGGGCACCCGTGAAAAAGACGTGGTTCTGAGAATGGCGAAAACCCTGGCTGCTTTGATCAACGAGCAGCCAGGATACACCGCCAAGCTGACCCGGACCGGCGATTATTACATCGGTCTGAGAAATCGGACCATCCTTGCGCGTAAGTACAACGCGGATCTGTTTGTATCGGTGCACGCGGATGCGTTCCGCACGCCGCAGCCCAAGGGAGCCTCGGTGTTTGCCCTGTCCCAGCGTGGCGCTACAAGTGAAACAGCCCGCTGGCTAGCCCGCAGCGAGAACCGCTCGGACCTGATTGGGGGCGCGGGTAATCTGTCGCTGGAGGGTCGTGATGACCTGCTTGCCGGTGTCCTGCTTGACCTGTCCATGACCGCCAGCATCAACGCCAGTCTGGGTGTTGGCAGCTCGGTACTTGCTGAGCTGGGGCAAGTGGCCGAATTGCACAAGCCGGGCGTGGAGCAAGCCGCCTTTGTGGTGCTCAAGTCGCCGGATATTCCCTCAATTCTGGTGGAAGCCGGCTTCATCTCCAATCCCACCGAGGAGAAGAAGCTCTCGTCTGACTGGTATCGAAGCCGGCTGGCCAGGGCGATTATGGGAGGCATTGACGATTATTTTCAGACCACACCGCCACCAGGCACCTTACTGGCCTGGCAAAAGCGCAATGGTAACAGTAATGCTGTCAGCCGTTACCAGATCCAGCGTGGCGATACCCTCTCGGCCGTGGCTCGTGAGAACCAGGTTTCTGTTAACGAACTGATGCGTTTTAACGGCATGAATGATGATCGTGTTATGGTAGGGCAAACCATTCGCATCCCTTCATCGTGATTACGAGGTAAGTCCCGGCTATGCCCCACATTCAGTTGCTTCCGCCCCGACTGGCGAACCAGATTGCCGCCGGCGAGGTGGTGGAGCGGCCCGCATCTGTTGTCAAAGAACTGGTGGAAAATGCCCTGGATGCCGGGGCTTCCCGGGTGGATGTGGAGGTCGAGCAGGGCGGTGCCAAGCTGATCCGGGTCCGGGATGATGGCTTTGGTATTGGCGAAGCCGATCTGCCGCTGTCCCTCAGCCGCCACGCCACCAGCAAGATTACCTCCCTGGACGACCTCGAAGCCGTGGGTACCCTCGGTTTTCGGGGTGAGGCGCTGGCCAGTATCAGCTCCGTCTCCCGTCTGGCGTTGACGTCCCGTACCGCAGAGCAGGAAGCCGCGGCGCGGGTGCAGGTGGAAGGCCGCGACATGGATGCCAGCATTACCCCGGCGGCTCACCCTGTGGGCACCACCGTTGAAGTGCGGGACCTGTTTTTCAATACGCCCGCCCGGCGCAAGTTCCTGCGCACCGAGAAAACCGAATTCAATCATGTGGAAGAGTGCATACGTCGCCAGGCCCTGAGCCGCTTTGATGCCGGTTTCACCCTTCGCCACAACCAGAAAGTGGTGCAGAGCCTTCGACCCGCAGCCTCGGACCTGGACCGGGAGCGTAGGATTGGTTCGCTCTGCGGCCAACAGTTCATTGATAATGCGGTGCTGATCGACACCGAAGCCACCGGCCTGCGCCTGTGGGGCTGGGTGGCGTTGCCGACCTTCTCCCGCAGCCAGGCGGACTTGCAATATTTCTTCGTGAACGGGCGGGTGATCCGGGACAAGCTGGTGGCCCACGCCGTGCGCCAGGCCTACCGGGACGTGTTGTACAACAACCGGCACCCGGCGTTCGTGCTGTATCTGGAAGTGGACCCTGCAACGGTGGACGTCAACGTGCATCCCACCAAGCACGAAGTTCGATTCCGCGATGGCCGGCTGGTGCACGACTTCATTTTCCGCACCTTGCACCGGGCCCTGGCCGATGTTCGGCCGGACGATCATTTGCGTGGTGCCGTGGCCGAATCATTTGGGCGCGAAGCCAGTGTCTCACCTGCCGCCGCCCAGACAGCGCCTGCCGCTTCGCCGTTCCCTGGCAACCCGGGAGTCACATACCCCGGTGCCATGAGTGGGCAAGAGCGCCCGGCGGCGCCTTCGCCAAACCCCCAGTGGCAGGCCAGCGACCAGATGGCCTTTTACCAGTCACTGAATGAAGGTGGCGGTGTGGAAAATAGGGGGGCGCAACCAGCGGTGGAGGCTGGATCTGCCGTGGCCCCGGCACCGACGCCACCGCAAGGAACGGGTGAGGAGCCGCCACTGGGTTACGCCATCGCCCAGTTGCACGGCATCTACATCCTGGCTCAGAGCCGGGCCGGGATGATCGTTGTGGATATGCACGCCGCCCACGAGCGCATTACCTATGAGCGTATGAAACGGGCCCTGGATGAGCAGGATCTGAAAAGCCAGCCGTTGTTGGTTCCTATGTCGTTGGCCGTCAGCCAGAAAGAAGCGGCCCTGGCGGAGAGTCATGGCAGTGAGCTTCAGCAACTGGGACTCCAGATTGAGCGCATTGGTCCGGAAACGCTGGCGGTCCGGCAGATTCCCGCCCTGCTGCGGGGCGCCGATACCGAGCAACTGGTACGCGATGTCCTCGCGGATGTGATCGAACACGGCCAGAGTGACCGTGTGAAAGCCATGACTCACGAATTATTGGGAACCATGGCCTGCCATGGTTCGGTGAGGGCGAACCGACAGTTGACGATTCCGGAGATGAATTCCCTGCTGCGGGATATGGAAGCCACAGAGCGCAGCGGTCAGTGCAATCATGGTCGGCCCACCTGGACCCTGGTTACGCTCTCGGAGCTGGACAAGCTGTTTCTCAGGGGGCGTTGACCGGTATGTCCATAACCGATCCCGCCAAGCGTGATTGCCTGCCCCCGGCCATTTTCCTGATGGGGCCGACTGCGTCGGGCAAGACCGATCTGGCCATCGCCCTGTGCCAGCAGTTGCCCTGTGAGATCATCAGTGTCGACTCCGCCATGATCTACCGGGGCATGGACATCGGCACCGCCAAGCCGTCCGGGGAAGAGTTGGCCCAGGCGCCGCACCGACTGATTGATATCTGCGATCCGGCTGAAACCTACTCGGCGGCTGACTTTCGCCGGGACGCCCTGACCGAAATGGCAGACATTGCCGAACGGGGGCGGATTCCGTTGCTGGTGGGTGGCACCATGATGTACTTCAAGGCGCTGCTCCACGGCATGTCGAACCTGCCGTCGGCCAGTCCGGAATTGCGGGCCCAAATTGAGCGCGAGGCCGAAAGCCAGGGTTGGGAAGCTCTGCACCGGGAACTGTCAGAAAAAGACCCGCAAGCGGCGAAACTGATTCACCCCAACAATCGGCAGCGACTGATGAGAGCCCTCGAAGTGATCCGGCTGACCGGCAAGCCGATTTCCAGCTTCTGGCAGGCGGATAAGGCCAGCCAGTCGGCAGGTGTCGAGGATTTCACGTATTCTACCCGGTGGCAGGCAGACGAAAACGCCAGCCTGCCGTATACTGTCTGCCAGTTTGCGCTGGCCCCGGCACAACGTTCCACCCTGCACCAACGCATTGAACGGCGTTTTCTGGCCATGTTGGAAGCGGGCTTTCTGGACGAAGTCAGGGGGCTGATGGCCCGTGGTGATCTGACGCCGGACATGCCCTCGATGAGGTGTGTTGGGTACCGGCAGGCCTGGGACTACCTGGCTGGCCATACGGATTACGAGACTTTTGTGGCGAAAGGCGTTGCCGCCACCCGTCAACTGGCCAAGCGCCAGTTGACCTGGTTACGGAAATGGCAGGACGTGCAGTGGTTGACCACGGCCGACATTTCCCCGGTGCTGGAAACCTTGAAAAGCCAAGGCGTTCGCACCACATTTGAAGAGAATAATTGACGATCTGCACTTACTAAAAAAACAGGAGAACACTCATGTCAAAAGGGCACTCCCTACAAGACCCTTACCTCAACGCCTTGCGCAAGGAACGCATCCCCGTTTCCATTTTTCTGGTCAACGGCATCAAGCTGCAGGGTCAGATTGAATCGTTTGACCAATTCGTGATTCTGCTGAAGAACACCGTAAGTCAGATGGTCTACAAGCACGCCATTTCCACCGTTGTGCCTGCACGTAACGTTCGTATCCCGCCGCAGAACACGGCCGAGGAAGGTGAGTCTGAGGACTGATCACCGTCTTACCGGTTTTTTGCACCCGCGTTCCAGGTCAGGTTTCGGTCTGACAGGGTCGCGGGTGTTTGTATTTATGGAGTTGATCAAACTTGTTTGAGCGTCCTGATGTCGGAGAGCGGGCGGTTCTCGTTCACATAGATTTTACCGCCCACGAAGATACCGAAGACCCCGGCGAATTCCGTGAGCTGGTTACCTCGGCAGGTGTTGAACCTGTTGCCTCGGTGACCGGTTCCCGTAAGCAACCCAGTCCGCGGCTTTTTGTTGGTGCAGGCAAGCTGGAAGAAATCCGCGATGCCGTGGCCGCCAACGAGGCCGATATCGTACTGTTCAATCATGCGTTGAGCCCGAGTCAGGAGCGCAACATTGAACGGGAACTCAAGTGCCGGGTGCTGGATCGCACAGGGGTGATCCTGGATATTTTTGCCCAGCGGGCCCGAACCCATGAGGGCAAACTCCAGGTTGAGTTGGCTCAGCTGGAGCACATGTCGACCCGACTGGTTCGGGGTTGGACTCACCTGGAACGCCAGAAAGGCGGGATTGGGTTGCGTGGCCCGGGCGAAACCCAGCTGGAAACCGACCGTCGACTGTTGCGCGAACGCATCAAGTCCATCCACAAGCGGCTGGAAAAAGTGCGCAAGCAGCGGAACCAGGGGCGCCGGGCCAGAAAGCGGGCGGACATCCCTACCGTCTCCCTGGTGGGCTACACCAACGCCGGTAAATCGACCCTGTTCAACCACATCACCACCTCGACGGTGTACGCGGCGAACCAGCTGTTCGCCACGCTGGACCCCACCTTGCGTCGTCTGGATCTGCCGGACGTCGGACCGGTGGTCATGGCCGATACCGTGGGATTTATTCGCCATCTGCCTCACAAGCTGGTGGAGGCATTTCGGGCTACCCTGGAAGAAACCACCCAGGCGTCGCTGTTGCTTCACGTCATCGATTGCTACGACAGCCGTCGTGACGAAAACATCGAACAGGTGGAAAACGTCCTGGCGGAGATCGGAGCTGACGAGATTCCCGTATTACAGGTATTCAACAAGATTGACCTGCTGGAGGATTTCGAACCACGGATTGATCGTAACGAGGACGGCGTACCTGTCAGAGTCTGGGTGTCCGCCGTTTCCGGTCAGGGTCTGGAACTGTTGTTTGATGCCATTGTCGAACGCCTGGCTGAAGATGTGGTCCATCACTTTGTGGTGCTCGGCCCCACCGACGGCAAGCTGCGGGCATTACTGCACGAGGCCGGGTCGGTGCTCAGTGAGGAATACCGTGACACCGGTGATTCAGTGGTGGAAGTGCGCCTACAGAACCGGGACTGGTTGCAGCTTCTCAGCCGCGCCGGTGTGCAGGAACAGGATGTCAGACTGGACGACCAGTAACCGCTGCAAGTGCGGTATTGCCGGGGAAGCTATAAATCCCTAGTATTTGCAGCCATTCGCATAAACACGAACGGAGAGAACTATGGCCTGGAATGAACCGGGTGGAAACCGTAACGACAATGACCCCTGGGGAACCGGTGGCGGTCGTGGCGGCAATGATCAGGGGCCGCCGGATCTCGATGAAGCCCTGAAAAAAGGACTCGATAAACTCAATCGGATGCTGGGAGGCAAAGGCGGCAATTCTGGCAACTCCGGGGGTGGCAAAAGCTCTGGCGGGGGTGGTTTTGGCGCCATTCTGGCGGTTGTGGCCATCCTGGCCGTCGGTTACGTCATTTTCCAGTCGTTCTATACCGTGGACGAACAGGAACGCGCGGTGGTTCTGAGGTTCGGTGAATACAACCGTACCGAAAACCCGGGTCTGCGTTTCAAAGTGCCCTTGATCGACAACGTCACCAAGGTTCGCGTAACCAACGTTCGCTCGGCGGAATCCTCCGGTCAGATGCTGACCCAGGATGAAAACCTGGTGACGGTGGACCTTCAGGTTCAATACCGGGTGTCCAACGCCGAAGCCTATGTGCTGAATGTTCGTGACTCCAACCAGGCCCTGGCCTTTGCTACCGATAGTGCCCTGCGGCACGAGGTGGGCAGTTCCTCCCTGGATGACGTGCTGACCGAAGGTCGTGCGGAGCTGGCGATTCGCATTGAGCAGCGCCTGCAGAACTTCCTCCGCGACTATGGCGCCGGCCTGGATGTGGTTCGGGTGAACGTCGAAAGCACCCAGCCGCCATCCGCCGTGCAGGATTCCTTCCGTGAAGTTCAGCGCGCCCGGGAAGACGAGCAGCGCCTGAAAGAGGAAGCCGAGACCTACCGCAACAAGATTGTTCCGGAGGCTCGTGGTCAGGCTCAGCGCTTGATTGAAGAGGCCAATGCCTACAAGCAGGAAGTGATTGAGCGGGCCCGCGGTGAAACCGCGCGCTTCAAGCAACTGCTGGCAGTGTATGAGGCTGCCCCGGTGGTTACTCGTGAGCGCATGTACCTCCAGGCTGTTGAGAACGTCTTGAGCAATAGCAGCAAGATCCTGGTGGACACCGAAAGCAGCGGCAACATGATGTACCTGCCTCTGGATCGGCTGACCCAGAACCGCTTGCCGGCCAATAGTTCCCAGTCGTCCGGGAACAGTAACAACGCACAGCAGGTGGATATTCAGGCCCTGACGGACCAGGTGTTGCAGGAAGTGCAGAGCCGTCAGAACGCCAACATTCGGAGGAGCAGATAAGTTATGGGACCCAAAAGTATTGTGGGCCTGGCAGGCGCTCTGATTGTTGTCCTGCTTGTGTTGTCCAGCGTGTATATCATTCCCGAAACCCATCGTGGCGTGTTGCTGCGTTTTGGGGAACTGGTTGAAACCGACATCCAGGCGGGCCTGCACTTTAAAGTGCCGGTGATCGACGAGGTTCGTGAGTTCGATGTCCGGGTACTGACCATGGATCTGCCATCCCGTCAGTACCTCACGGTGGAGAAAAAGCCGCTGGACGTGGACTCTTACGTGGCCTGGAAGATCCGCGACGTCGACCAGTTCTACCGGGCAACCGGTGGGGACGAGTTCCGCGCCCAGTCACTGATCCTGTCCCGGGTGGACAACGGTCTGCGTGACGAGTTCGGTGTTCGCACCATGCACGAAGTGGTGTCCGGTCAGCGCGATGAGCTGATGCATACCCTTCGGGATCTTGTGAACCAGACCTCGGTAGAAGAGTTTGGTATTGAAGTGGTGGATATCCGCATCAAAGCCATCGAACTGCCAGGTCAGGTCAGCGAGAATGTATACCGCCGCATGGCGACCGAGCGCCACAAGCTGGCTCAGGAATTCCGTTCCCGCGGTCGTGAGCTGGCAGAAGGTATTCGTGCTGATGCAGATCGCCAGCAGACCGTGATCCTGGCTGAAGCCTTCGCCCAGGCGGAAGAAACCCGGGGTGAAGGTGATGGCGAGGCGGCTCGTATCTACGCCGAGGCTTATGGTGCCGATGAAGAGTTTTACAGCTTCTATCGTAGCCTTCAGGCCTATCAGAACACCTTCTCTGGTAAGGACGACCTCATGGTGATCGACGCCAAGAGCGATTTCATGAAGTTCCTGAACAACCCGGCAGGCGCGAATTAATCGCAGCCGGAAACACGAAGAACCGGAATACTCAGGTATTCCGGTTTTTTTGTGTCTGCCAACGGTGTAGAATTTTGCCGGTTTTGTGTCGGGTTTTCCGCATCCGGGCCCGTTAAATCCTGAGTCATTCCCCTGGCTCTGTGCCAGTCAGGGAACAACGGACAACCGAATCTCATGACTGTATCTGATCGCTGGTTACTGCCTGACGGGGTGGAGGACATTTTGCCGCCACTGGCCGGGCAGATCGAATCCCTGCGCCGGGATGTAATGGACACTTGCCAGCGCTGGGGCTACCAGCTGGTAATCCCCCCGCTGATTGAGTACCTCGAATCCCTGTTTACCGGCACTGGTCACGATCTGGAGCTGCAGACGTTCAAGCTTACGGACCAACTGACCGGTCGCATGATGGGCGTGCGCGCGGATATGACCCCGCAGGCAGCCCGGATCGATGCCCATACCCTGGGCGACGAGGGCATCACCCGTCTGTGCTACGCAGGCCACGTGCTGCATACCCGACCGCATCACATGCTGACCGGCCGTACACCGATTCAGGCTGGTTGTGAGCTGTTTGGCAGTGCCTCCGAAACCGCCGACCTGGAAATCATCGCGCTGATGCTCGAGACCCTGCGCGTGTCAGGCTTGCCCCGGGTGCATCTGGATCTGGCCCACGTCTCCATTTATGAGAGCCTGATCACCCAGGCCGGGTTTGATCGCGAGACCGAAGCGGCGGTGTTTGATGCGATGGCTCGCAAATCGGTACCGGAGCTGGACCAACTATTGGGTGACTGTGCCGCGGGTTCCGCCGGAGCGCGCTTGCGGGAGCTGGCTCGAGTAAACGGTGGTGTTGAAGCACTGGAGCAGGCGCAGTCGATTCTCGGTGGCGCATCGGGCGATCTGGACGCGGCCCTGGAACAACTGGCACGTGTTGCACAGATGCTCAAGCGCGACTATCCGGAAGTCAGCCTGGGCTTCGATTTCTGTGAATTGCGCGGCTACAACTACCACACCGGTCTGGTGTTTGCCGCTTATGTGCCGGGCCATGGTGATTCCGTGGCCAAGGGCGGCCGTTACGACGCTATCGGTAGTGATTTCGGTCGGGCCCGCCCGGCTACCGGGTTTAGCCTGGACATCCGTGCCCTGGTAGCCCTGGGGCAGCGGGCATACAGCCGCGCCGGCTCCATCTGGGCACCGGCGGAAGCCGACCCGGCGCTGGAGGGGGTGATTTCCGGGCTGCGCATGACCGAGACGGTCATCCGTGCTCTGCCGGAAGACGCGCAGGCCGATCCCGCCGAGCGTGGGTGCGATCGCCAACTGGTAAAACGTGACGGTAAATGGGTGGTGGAAGCGCTGGGCTGACAGTTCCAGCGTAGTCTCGCTTACACTTTTCTTTGCTAAATTTTTCAAGGCGTTCCCTTTCGGGCCGCCGGATACGAGAGAGAATCATGGGTAAAAACGTTGTTGTGCTGGGCACTCAGTGGGGTGACGAAGGCAAGGGTAAAATTGTTGACCTTCTGACCGACAAGGTGGCGGCCGTGGCCCGCTTCCAGGGCGGTCACAATGCGGGCCATACACTGGTTATCGAAGGCAAGAAAACCGCGTTGCACCTGATTCCCTCCGGTATCCTGCGTGAGCATGTACTGTGCCTGATTGGTAACGGCGTGGTGCTGTCGCCGGAAGCTCTGCTCAAGGAAGTCCGTGAGCTGGAAGCCAACGGCGTGGCGGTTCGTGACCGTCTGAAAATCAGCCTGGCCTGTCCGATCATCCTGCGTACCCATGTGCGCATCGACCAGGCCCGTGAGCGCGCCCGGGGCAACGACAAGATTGGCACGACCGGTCGCGGTATCGGGCCAGCCTATGAAGATAAAGTGTCCCGCCGTGGCCTTCGTCTGGGAGACCTGACTAACCCGGGCGATTTTGAAAACCGCCTGCGGGATATCATGTCCTACCACAACTTCATCCTGACCGAGTACTTCAAGGAAGAGCCGGAAGACATCGAAGCGGCCCTTGCTGAGCTCAAGGAAATGGGTGATGAAATCCTGCCCATGGCGGCGGACGTTACCGATATCCTGCACGACTACCGCAAGCGCGGTGAGAACATCCTGTTTGAAGGCGCGCAGGGCTCGCTGCTGGACATCGATCTGGGTACCTACCCGTTCGTAACCTCATCCAACACCACCGCCGGCGGGACGGCTACCGGCTCCGGCTTTGGTCCTCTGTTCCTGGACTACGTGCTGGGTATCACCAAGGCTTACACCACCCGTGTGGGCTCCGGACCCTTCCCGACTGAGCTGTTTGACGACATGGGCAAGCACCTGGCCGTCAAGGGCAACGAGGTGGGCACCACTACCGGTCGTTCACGCCGTTGTGGCTGGTTTGATGCCGTGGCTCTGCGTCACGCCATCCAGATTAACAGTGTGTCCGGTATCTGCCTGACCAAGCTGGATGTGCTGGATGGCCTGGAAACCGTGAAGGTGTGCATCGGCTACAAGACCCCAAATGGCGAGATTTTCCGTCCGCCCATCGGCTGCGACAGCTACAAGGATATCGAGCCGATCTACGAGGAGCTGCCAGGCTGGAGTGAAAGCACCGTGGGCCTGACCAGCGTGGACCAGCTCCCGGAGAACGCCAAGGCGTATATCCGTTTTCTGGAAGAGAAGATCGAGGCGCCGATCGATATCATCTCCACTGGTCCGGATCGGGTTGAAACCGTGATCCTGCGCCATCCGTTCGGGGAATAAACCGCAGCGGCCCCAAGGCTATAAAGAAACCGCCCGCAGCTTTCCAGGCCCCGGGCGGTTTTTTGTGGCTGCGAGGCAAGCGATCACGGCTTTTCGGCGATGATTGTCGCGCGTTTGGGGCCGGGGTAACCCTCAATGGTTCTGGTGGGGTCGTCCGGGTCCAGGAAGTCTTTGAGAGAGTTGAAACGCATCCAGTCCGTCGCTCGCTGCTCATCCGTGGTGGTGTCACTGACATCCACTACCCGGGCATTACGGAAGCCGGTTCTATCCAGCCAGCGCAGCAGGGTTGGGCAACTGGGCAGGAACCAGACGTTGCGCATTTGCCCGTAGCGGTCCTCAGGCATCAGGCTGTAGCCTTCCGGACCATCCACCACCAGGGTTTCCAGCACCAGTTCGCCACCCTGGCGTAAGGTGCCTTTCAGTTCCAGAAGGTGGTCCAGCGGCGAGCGCCGGTGGTAAAGCACACCCATGGAAAAGGTGGTATCGAACAGCTCCAGTTTGTCCGGCAGATCCTCCATGCGCACCGGCAGCAGGTCCACCGGCACGGCCCCCAGATAGCCTTTTACTGCCAGGAACTGAAACAGGAACAGCAGGCCCGGATCAATGCCGACCACCCGGGCCGCACCGGCTCCGGCCATGCGCCAGCAGTGATAGCCCGAGCCGCAGCCCACATCCAGGATGGTGCGACCTTTCAGGTCGGCCAGGTGCGGAGCTACCCGCTCCCATTTCCAGTCTGAACGCCATTCCGTGTCAATGTAGGTGCCGAAAAAATCAAAAGGTCCCTTGCGCCAGGGCATCAGTCCCCGCAGACCCTGTTCCAACTGCTCCTGCTGGAGCGGGGGCAGGGGCGCCGGCGCATTGAGGGTCACCGGGCCGGCGTTCAGGTCGGCCTCTGCGTTCGGCGCTGACGGCAAGGTATGCAGCGCTTCCATCCACCGGGGCAGGTCACCATGGGGCCGCTGCTCGAACTTCTGGATGAGCTGCTGCTTGAGTAATTCAGCCCATTGGCTGCGGTCGGCCTGGGTCAGGTAATCCAGAATCGGGTTGAAGTGCGTCTGCCAGTCAAACAATGCCATAGGAAAATACAGGGTCCTGAAATCAAGGGTTTTTAATGGCGAGCATGGACACAAAATTGAAGCACTGGTACCACACCAGGACCTGATCAAAGCCGGCGTCCTGCAGGCGGGCCTTGTGGGTGGCCAGGGTTTCCGGGATCAGAACTTTCTCTATCGCGGCCCGTTTCTGGCTGATTTCCAGGTCGGAGTAGCCGTTGGCACGCTTGAATTCGTGGTGCAGCCGGGTCTGGATGTCCTGCTCCGCGTCGGACTCAAACCGTATCTTTTCGGAGAGAATCAGTACACCGCCGGGCAGGGTGGCGTTAGCAATCCGGGTCAGCAGGGGCAGCCGTTGCTCCGGTGGCACAAACTGCAGGGTGTAGTTCAGTGTGGTGACCGAGGCCTTGCTAAGCTCCGTGGTCAGGATATCCTCACAGCGAAGCTGCACCGGCAGGTCGTTGTCGTCCAGGGCCACGTAGTGCTCGCACCGTTCGATCATTGCACTGGAGTTGTCCACGCCGACCAGCGTGCAGTCGCTGTGGGGGATGCCATGGCGCATGGCGAGGGTGGATGCGCCCAGCGAGCAGCCCAGGTCGTAACAGTTTGAGCCGGGCTGCACATACTGCTCGGTGATCACCTCGATCATCGGAATGATGGTGGTGTAGCCGGGAACCGAGCGGCGAATCATGTCCGGGAATACCCGGGCAACCGAGGCGTCGAATCGGAAATCTTCCGGGTTGCGCTCGGTGGCGAACAGGCGGTCGGTCAGCTGTTCGGGTGGTACAGACTGCTTACTGGCCATTGCTGGCTCCAGATGGCGGTGTTGCCGGATCAATGTTAGTGGGCGATGGACGTCTGCAGCGTACGCCGCGGTTTTTGTAATCCACCAGAATACCCCGGAAGGAGGGATCGACATCCGCCGCGATGGCCAGGTAGCCGTCCACGCAGGCGGCGTGGAGTTCGGAGGGCTTGCGGGACATTCGGAATTCTTCGCCGGGTTTTACGTGAATGGCCTGGAAGTCACCCACCGGCACGTTGTCCTTGTTGTCCGAATGATCGATGCGGCCGCTGGTTTCCAGCACCAGTACGGTGCCAATCACCGCTACCACTGCGGTGGCAATGAGTACGCGTACCGAATAACCTTTTTCCTTCTCGCTCATGCTTACCTCTTACAACATAAAGTCAGAATTGCCCCGGCAGACTGATGGCCGGCTCCTGCAGGGCTGCCAGTTGTTCTCTCAGTGACAGGATCTGGTCCGACCAGAATCGCGCGTTGGCGAACCAGGGGAAGAACCGGGGAAAGGCCGGGTCATCCCAGCGCCGGGCCAGCCAGGCGCAGTGGGACAGTTGTCGATAGCAGCGCAGCGGCTCAATCAGGTGCCGCTCGCGCCGGTTGAATTCCCTGAACATCTCATAGCCTTCCAGCAATTCCCCCAGCTGGGCGCCCCGCTCGGTGGCCTCGCCGTTCAGTAGCAGCCACATGTCCTGGATGGCGGGGCCGGTGCGGCAGTCGTCCAGGTCCACAAACAGCATCTGCTCGTCCCGGCACAAAATGTTACCCGCATGGCAGTCGCCGTGGATTCTCAGGGTGCTCACTGGCCCTGCCTCCTCCGCCCGGGCGCGGCAGGCGGCCAGCAGATCGGGAATCAGGCTGTCCCAGGCCGGGCGAAGATCCTCCGGTACCCAGCCTTCGGTGACCAGGAATTCGTTATGTCGTTCAATGCCATCAAGCAAATCAAACGCTGGTCGATGCTCAAAGCTTTTCAGTTCACCGATGTTATGCATCTGCCCCAGCCACTGGCCCAGCCGGTACAAGGTATCGGTCACGCTGGTATCCGGCGCCTGACCGCCACGCTGAGGGAATACCGCAAAGCGGAATTCACCATGCTGGCCCAGAGATTTTCCGTTGGCCAGGCGCATAGGCGCAACCACCGGAATGCCAGCGTCTTCCAGGGCCAGGGTGAACTCGTGCTCCTCCAGGATGGCGGCGTCCGACCAGCGGCCCGGGCGATAGAATTTGGCGATTACCGGAGGGCTGTCGTCCACACCAACCTGATAGACCCGGTTCTCATAGCTGTTCAGGGCGAACAGGCGGCCATTGATGACAAACCCGGCCTCTTCCATGGCGTCCAGGATGACTTCGGGCTTAAGCGCATCGTAAGGATGGCTGGAGTTGGTCAATTCGGTTGATGGCGTTTGCATAAAATCCAGGGGTTGAACGTTGTGCCGAGAGTATACCGGTTATGGCCGCACAGGTAATGTGGCTAGTGTTCTGTCTGGACTGAAATCATCCCGGCGTCCGGGCCAGGGCCCACACCTGAATGTCCCGGGCACCCGCTTTCTCCAGGCAATGGGCGAGTGCCCGCACGGTTGCGCCTGTGGTTACTACATCATCCACGATGGCGATCCGGCTGGGAGGAGTTCCGCAGACCTCAAACACATTCTGTAGGTTAGCCAAACGCCCGGCACGCCCAAGCCCCCGCTGAGAATGGACTTTTCTCGCCCGCCGGACCAGGCCGGGTGCCAGTGGCACGCCCAGGGTGCCGCTCAGTGATTCGGCAATATCGGCGGCCTGGTTGAAGCCGCGACCCCAGCGCCGTTGCCAGTGCATGGGTGTGGGCACCAATGCGTCCGGCCAGTCCTGCGCTGCCAGGGAATGTTGGATGTGGTCTGCAAGGCCCGCCAGCAGCGGTCGGGCGAACTTGCGTTGGCCATGGTACTTGTAGCGCCCGATCATGCCGTCGACGGGAAACTGGTAGCGCCAGGGAATCAGCGTGCGGGAAAACGGAGGCGGGGAACTCTGGCATTCGCCACAAAGGGTATTGGGAACGGCAAAGGCTAAGGGAAGGGAACAACGATAACAGTGCCAGCGAATAACGGGCAGGTCGCGCCGGCAGTCATGGCAGAGCCCATGGACAGCGGATTCCGCCAGGCAGGCTACGCAGCGCCCGCCGGCTTTGTCGCTGTTAACCTTTGTGCTTAGAAAGGTTGACAGAGGTTCCAGTCCCTTTATCATCGCGGTTTATCCGTAAACCAAATAACCCAGAAAGGTTAACAGGACTTTGCCATGACCGCCACCGCACCGCGTCACGACTGGACGCTCAAGGAAGCCCGGGAGCTTTTTAGCCTGCCCTTCAACGATCTGCTGTTCCGTGCCCAGACGGTACACCGTGAGCATTTCGATCCGAACGAAGTGCAGGTCAGCACGCTTTTGTCGATCAAGACCGGCGCCTGCCCCGAGGACTGCAAGTACTGCCCCCAGAGTGGCCACTACAACACCGATCTGGAGAAGGAAAAGCTTCTGGAGATCGAAAAGGTGGTGGGTGAAGCCCGCGCCGCGCGGGAAAAGGGCGCGTCCCGTTTCTGCATGGGTGCCGCCTGGCGCAGCCCGTCCAAAAAAGACATGCCCTATGTGCTGGACATGATCCGTCAGGTGAAGTCCCTGGGGCTGGAAACCTGCATGACCTTGGGCATGCTGAAAGAAGAACAGGCCGAGGAGCTGGCCGAGGCGGGGCTGGATTACTACAACCACAACCTCGATACCTCCGAGAAGTACTACAGCCACATCATCACCACCCGGACCTACCAGGACCGGCTGGATACACTGGATAACGTGCGCAAGGCGGGCATGAAGGTCTGCTGTGGCGGCATCATGGGCATGGGTGAGGACGAAGACGACCGTGTAGGGTTGCTGGTGGAACTGGCGAACCTGCCGCAGCATCCGGAAAGTGTGCCGGTGAACATGCTGGTGAAGGTGAAGGGCACGCCGCTGGAAGACGTGGAAGACCTGGACCCGTTTGATTTCGTGCGCCTGATTGCGGTGGCGCGGATCATGATGCCGGCCTCCCATGTGCGACTGTCCGCCGGCCGTGAGCAGATGAACGAGCAGATGCAGGCGCTGTGTTTCATGGCGGGTGCCAATTCCATCTTCTACGGCGAGAAGCTGCTGACCACCTCCAACCCCGAGGCGGATGCGGACATGCAGCTGTTCCGTAAGCTGGGTATCCGGCCGGAGCAGCGCGAGCAGTGTTCCACCGAGGAGCAGGAAGAAGAGGCGCTGGCTGAAGCCGTGGAATATGAGGCCACGCGGCATCTGTTTTATGACGCTACTCGTGAATCGGCCTGATCTGCTTCTCAGATGCGTGATTTTGCCGCCGAAATAGAACAACGAAAGCGGGACGGCCTATACCGCCATCGCAGGCTGGTGTCCGGTCCCCAGCAGCCGGAGCTGACCGCCGATGGCAAACCGTTGTTGTCGTTCTGCAGCAACGACTACCTGGGGCTTGCCAATGACGCGGGTAATATCGAAGCCCTTAAAAACGCCTTGCCGGAAACCGGTCTGGGCGGGGCGGCGTCGCATCTGGTTTGTGGGCACCACGAGGCGCACCATCAGTTGGAAGAGCGACTGGCGGCGTTTACCCGGCGCAGTTCGGCACTGTTCTTCTCCACCGGCTATATGGCCAATATGGGCGTGATCTCGGCGCTGGTGGGCCGGGGCGACACGGTGTTTTCGGACAAGTTGAATCACGCCTCGATTGTCGATGGCTGCATTCTCAGCCGCGCGCGGATGCGTCGGTATGCCCATGGCGATGTGGCGGCGCTGGAAGAAATGCTCGCTAAGACCGACGGCCACAAGGTGGTGGTCACGGACGGGGTGTTCAGCATGGACGGCGATGTGGCGCCGTTGCGGGAGCTGGCCCGGGTCTGCCGGGAGCAGGATGCGCTGCTGGTGGTGGACGATGCCCACGGTCTGGGTGTGCTTGGTCCCCAGGGGCGGGGCAGTGTGCTGGAAGCCGGGTTGTCGGAAGAGGACGTGCCGGTGCTGATCGGTACTCTCGGCAAGGCGGTCGGCACCAGCGGCGCGTTTGTGGCCGGGCCGGAGTGGTTGACGGAGTATCTGGTCCAGAAGGCCCGGACTTACATCTACACCACGGCCATGCCGCCGGCAGTGGCCGTGGCCACCTGTGCAAGCCTCGACCGGATTGAAGCCGATGATGCACGCCGGGAGCACCTGAACCAATTGATTGCCCGCTTCCGTGCCGGTGCTGAAAACCTCGGTTACGAACTGATGCCGTCGCAGACACCCATTCAACCGATCATGATCGGAGACAACCACGCCGCGCTGTCGCTGAGCCAGGCCCTGGAAGAACAAGGCATGCTGGTAACCGCCATCCGTCCACCCACCGTGCCGGTGGGCCAGGCGCGGTTGCGGGTGACGCTGAGCGCGGCGCACACCACTGACAATGTGGATCACTTGCTGGCGGCGCTCTCGAAGGCGCGCCAGCTGCTTAATGAATCCCCGGAGGGGCTGGCCCAATGAGTGCTGCTGAGAGTCTGGCAATGTCTGTTCCCGCCCCGGCGGATCTGAGCACCGGTAGCAAGGCCTCCATCGCAAAAGGCTTTGGCGGCGCCTGCCAGACCTATGACACGGCTGCCCGTCTGCAAAAGCGCATGGGCGATGCCATGCTGGCCAACCTGTCTGCGGATTTCCAGCCCGAGAGTATTCTTGATCTGGGCTGCGGCACCGGCTGGTTTACCCGCAAACTGGCCGAACGTTTCCCGGAAGCGGGTCTCACTGGTGCCGATCTTTCCCCCGGTATGTTGGCCCAGGCGGCAACCAATGGACCGGGACACGCCGCATGGCTCAATGCCGATGCCGAACAGTTGCCGCTGCCCGATAAGAGCGTGGACCTGATTTACAGTAACCTGATGATCCAGTGGAGCAACCGCCCTGAGGTGATTCTTGGCGAATGCCGCCGCCTCTTGAAGCCCGGCGGGGTGCTGGCGGTTTCCACCCTGCTGGATGGCACGCTGTGGGAGCTGGAAAAGGCCTGGGCCCAGGCGGATCCCGGCCAGCCACACGTTAACCGTTTCGCCCCCGAAGCCGATTGGCAGCAATTGGCGGGCGAAATCCTGCCGGGTGTGACGCATCGGGCAGAAACTCTGGTTTTGCCTTACAATTCTCCTCTGGCCCTCAATCGGGAGCTGAAACACCTGGGTGCGGGTTACAAGGGCGAACAACGCCGGCGTACGGTTACCGCCCCCGGCCGGTTCAAGGCTATGTGTCGGGCATACCCTAAAGACCCTGCGGGCGCGGTGAACGCCAGCTATCGGGCCGGTTGGTTGTACTGGCAGAAACCAGCAAGCTAGAAAGTTCACGTATGTAACTTCGGCGGTTTGCACTGCAGATCGACGGTGAGGGTGTACAACACCCTCACCATTCTCTTAAAACGGCAGGCATTAAGGACAAAGAGTGGCCAAAAAAACCTATTTCGTAACCGGCACCAACACCGGCGTTGGCAAAACCCTGGCATCTGCGGCCCTGCTGGAAGCGGCGAAAGAGCAGGGCCTCAGGACCCTGGCCATGAAACCCATTGCCTCCGGCTGCGAGCAGACGCCAGACGGACTGCGGAATGACGATGCATTGATCCTGCAAAGCGCCATTACCGAGCAACTGCCGTACGAGACCATCAACCCGGTTACCCTTGAGCCTGCCATCGCTCCGCATGTTGCCGCTGAGCAGGTTGGCCAGACAATCACCGCCCAGCGTCTTGTAGGCTTCTGCCGGGGTGTCCAGATTCGCCCGGCTGACTTCATGTTGATTGAGGGCGCCGGAGGCTGGCGGGTCCCTCTCAATGACCGGGAAACCTACGCTGCCGTACCTCGGGAAATGGGCCTGGGCGTGATCCTTGTGGTGTCGCTGGAGTTGGGTTGCATCAACCATGCGCTGCTCACTGCCGAAGCCATTCGGGCCGACGGTCTGCAAGTGGCCGGCTGGGTTGGCAACCATCCACAGGCAGAGCCGATGGCCTGTGAGCAGGAAACCCTGAACTACCTGAGCCTGCATTTGCGCACCCCATGCTTGGGGGTGTTGCCCTGGATTGAAGGCAAAGCAGACAAAGACCTGCCGCGGGTGCTTCGAAAATACGTGAATATCTCACCTTTGATTGAAAAGTAAACAAGGTTGTGCGTTAATAGGGGCATAAACGTAAAGGAGCACAGCCATGATCAACAACGCACTTGGAATCGGTATTCAGGGTATCCAGGATGGCATGGTTGGTATGGAAAACGCTGCCCGGAAGATTGCCCGAGGCGGCGCTGACGGCCCTAAGGGCAGTGCCGAAGGCGCTGGTAACCTGGCAGAGCCGATCATTGAAATGAACCTTTACGAGCGCAGCGTTGAGGCATCCGCTCAAGTGGTCAAAACAGCGGATGAAACTCTCGGTACGCTCCTGGATCTTCGCGCCTGATTCAGTAACAGGAAGCTCAGGCCGTGAACGTCCTTTCCTCCATCCCTCCAATCTATCCCTCTGTTGGTGGTTTTTCGCCGCCGGGTGGGGCTGTGTCTCCAAGTCAGCAGCCAGCGTCCAGCAACCCATCAGTGACCGGTGAGAAGGCCACTGAGGCCGATACTCGCTCGTCTCCCGCGGTCGGCCAGAGTTCGGAGAACAATAGCGCCAACCGGGCCACCGAGCAGTCGTCAGAGCGTGAAAGGAATTCCGGGCAACAGAGCGGGGGCCAGAACCTTACGCCTGAGCAACTCAAGGAACTGACGGAACTGAAAGCGCGTGACCGGGAAGTTCGCGCCCATGAAGCCGCGCATCAATCGACCGGTGGCCAGCACGCCGGCTCCATGTCCTTGACCTATGAACGCGGTCCGGACGGTGCCCAGTACGCGGTCGGCGGCGAGGTTCCCATTGATGTATCGCCGGTGGCTGGCGATCCCCAGGCCACCATCGAAAAAATGCGGGTTGTTCGCTCCGCCGCCATGGCGCCGGCACAACCCTCCTCCCAGGATCGGGCGGTTGCCGCCCAGGCTATGCAGACCATGCTTCAGGCCCAGGCCGAGATGGCCTCCGGTGAGAGCCAGGATGATAACGGCCTTTCCGTTTTCGCCTGAATAACTCCTCCTCTCTTTTTGGTTTCTTCGTTCCCCGTCACCCCCTTGAACGTGTGATTTGCTCCTCGTTCGCCTACCGCTGTTTGGTATCGAATGCAGGGCGCCTGACAAATTTTGCTCAAAAAGTATTGACAATTTTATGCATCGAAACGTATGTTTCAAACATGCGTTTAATTGCGGCGGCCTGTTGATGCAACACCGCCTTTGAGCAACCCGGCATACGCACCCCTAATGCGTAGCCAGCCTGTAACCGAGGTGGATTTCCATGCCTGAATACAAAGCTCCCCTGCGTGATATCAAGTTTGTGATGAACGAGCTGCTCAACGCCGAGCAGCACTACGCCAGCCTGGAGGGTGCCGAAGACGCCACCCCGGATATGATCGATGCCATTGTCGGCGAAGGGGCCAAATTCTGTGAGCAGGTCCTGTCTCCGCTGAACTCGGTGGGTGACAACGAAGGATGTACCTGGAGCGAAGACGGTGTGAAAACCCCCACCGGTTTCAAGGAAGCCTATCAGCAGTACGTGGAAGGCGGCTGGCCGTCGATCACGGCGGATCCGAACTACGGTGGCCAGGGCTTGCCCCATTCCATCGGCTTGGTGATCAGTGAAATGGTGGGCACCGCCAACTGGTCCTGGGGCATGTACCCGGGCCTGAGCCACGGTGCTATCAACACCATTGAGGCCCATGGTACCGAGCAGCAAAAGCAGACCTACCTCACCAAACTCACCAGCGGTGAGTGGACCGGCACTATGTGTCTGACCGAACCCCACTGCGGGTCGGACCTGGGCACCCTGCGGGCCAAGGCCGAACCCAACGAGGATGGCAGCTACAGCATCACCGGCACCAAGATTTTCATTTCGGCCGGTGAACACGACATGGCCGAGAACATCGTGCACATTGTGCTGGCCCGCCTGCCGGGTGCGCCGGAAGGCACCAAGGGCATTTCCCTGTTTATCGTACCCAAGCAAGTGCCGAACGAAGACGGCTCTGCCGGTGAGCGTAATGGTGTGTCCTGCGGCTCGCTCGAGCACAAGATGGGCATCCATGGTAACGCCACCTGTGTAATGAACTTTGATGGCGCCAAGGGCTGGCTGATCGGGCCGGAGAACAAAGGCCTGAACTGCATGTTCACCTTCATGAACACTGCCCGGATCGGCACCGCCATTCAGGGTCTGGGTTCGGCCGAGCTGGGCTTCCAGGGTTCACTGGCCTACGCCAAGGAGCGCCTTGCGATGCGTTCACTGAGTGGTCCGAAGAACCCTGACGGCATTGCTGATCCGATCATCGTGCATCCGGACGTGCGCCGCATGCTGCTGACCCAGAAAGCCATCGCCGAAGGCGCCCGGGCTTTGATCTACCTGGCCGGCCAGCAGGTGGACATCGTACACAGCGGCAAGACCGATGAGGAAAAGCAGGCGGCGGATGCGCTGCTGGGCTTCCTGACGCCGATTGCCAAAGCTTTCCTGACCGAAATCGGTTACGAATCGGCCAACCTGGGCATGCAGGTGTTCGGTGGCCACGGCTACATCTCCGAATGGGGCATGGAGCAGAACGTGCGTGATGCCCGCATCGGCATGATCTACGAAGGCACCACCGGCATCCAGGCGCTGGACCTGCTGGGTCGCAAGGTGCTGATGAGTCAGGGCGAGGCGCTGAAAGTGTTTACCAAGCAGGTGCACCTGTTCTGCAAGGAAAACGCCGACAATGAGCAGCTCAAGGAGTTTGTCGAGCCGCTGGCTGCGCTCAACAAGGAGTGGGGCGACCTCACCATGAAGATCGGCATGACCGCCATGAAGAACCGCGAGGAAGTGGGTGCTGCTTCGGTGGATTACCTGATGTACTCCGGTTACATCGTGTTCGGTTACCTGTGGGCCCGCATGGCCAAGGTGGCGCTGGACCAGATGGCCGAGGGCACCACCGAAGAGATGTTCTATAACGCCAAGGTTCAGACTGCGCGCTTCTACTTCAAGCGCATGCTGCCGCGCACCAAGGCACACGCCGAGGCGATGCTGGCGGGAGCCGACAGCCTGCTGGACATGCCCGAAGACGCCTTCTTTATCTGAGGTCGTCAGGCAATCAGCGAGCGAACAACAAGGCCCGTTCTCCCGCCGGAGGCGGGCTTTTTTATCAGGTACTTGGCGTTATAGGCTAGAGTAGTAAAACAATAATCCGTGGCGGCAATCCATCCCGTGCCAGGCCACTTCAGGTCAGTTCAGGAGTCGTACTATGGCAGATTACCAGGCGCCCCTTCGTGAGATGCGCTTTGTCCTTAACGAAGTTTTCGATGCTCCGGCCCTGTGGGCCTCCCTGCCCAAAGTTTCCGAAAACGTGGACCCGGAGACGGCCGATGCCATTCTGGAGGAAGCCGGCAAGATCACCAGTGGTGTGTTGGCCCCGATTAACCGGGAAGGGGACGAGCAGGGTTGTCACTGGAACGAGGGTGAGGTTACTACCCCGGATGGGTTCAGGGAGGCTTACCAGACCCTGGTGGAAGGGGGCTGGAATGGCCTTGGCGGGAACCCGGAGTTCGGTGGCATGGGCATGCCCAAAACCCTGGTGGCCCAGTTCGAGGAGATGATGCAGGGCGCCAATATGTCCTTCGGCCTGGCTCCGATGCTGACGGCCGGTGCCTGCGTGGCACTGAACGCTCACGGCAGCCCGGAGCTGAAGGAAAAATACCTGCCCAAGCTTTATTCTGGCGAATGGTCCGGCGCGATGGACCTGACGGAACCGCACGCGGGCACCGATCTGGGTATCATCCGAACCAAAGCCGACCCTCAGGATGACGGCTCTTATCGGATTACCGGTACCAAGATTTTTATCACCTGGGGCGAGCACGACATGGCCGAGAACATTGTGCACCTGGTGTTGGCCAAGCTGCCGGATGCGCCCAAGGGGCCCAAGGGTATTTCCATGTTCCTGGTGCCCAAATTCCTGGTGAACGAGGATGGCTCTCTGGGCGAGCGCAATCAATTCGGCTGCGGTTCCCTGGAAAAGAAAATGGGCATCAAGGCTTCCGCCACCTGCGTGATGAATTACGACGGTGCCACCGGCTGGTTGGTGGGCGAGCCGAACAAGGGTCTGGCCGCCATGTTCACCATGATGAATTACGAGCGTTTGGGTGTGGGTATCCAGGGGCTGGGCGCGGCGGAAGCTTCCCTGCAAAGTGCCAGGGCCTATGCCAATGAGCGTACCCAGAGCCGGGCGCCCAAGGGCGCGCAGCAGCCGGACCAGGCCGCGGACCCGATCCTGGTGCACCCGGATGTTCGCCGGATGTTGCTGACCATGAAGAGCTTCGTGGAAGGTGGTCGGGCGTTTTCCACCTATGTAGCGGGCTGGCTGGACCGGGCCAAGTATTCGGACGATGACCAGCAACGCCAGTACGCCGATGGCATGGTGGCGTTGTTAACCCCGGTGGCCAAGGCGTTTCTGACCGACCGGGGGCTGGATACCACCATCCTGGGGCAACAGGTGTTTGGTGGCCATGGATTTGTCCGGGAATGGGGGCAGGAACAGCTGGTTCGTGATTGCCGCATCACCCAGATCTATGAAGGCACCAACGGCATCCAGGCCATGGACCTGATGGGGCGCAAGGTGGTTGGCAGTGAAGGCAAGCTGTTCGAGCTGTTCGCCGAGGACGTCACCGATTTTATCGAGCAGAACAGCTCGGATGCCACGCTTCGCCCCTACCTGGAGCCCCTGGCGGCAGCCGTGGAGCGTTTGGCGGATGTAACCGAATTGGTGCTGAAGCAGGCGGGTGACAACCCCGAAGCCATTGGTGCGGCGGCCGTGGATTACCTGGATATGTTTGGTTATACCGCGCTTGCCTTCATGTGGGCGAAGATGGCCAAGGCGGCTGCCGGTAATGCGGAAGGTGATACCTCCGGTTTCTATACCGGCAAGCTGAAAACGGCCCGTTTCTATTTTGACCGGTTGCTGCCGAGAACGGTGGCTTTGGGTGAGGGTATTCGCAGTGGCGCGGATGCCATGATGGCGCCCACGGTTGAAGAAATCTGAGGGCGGTAAGCAAAGCAGGCCGTCTGGCCTGCTTTTCAGTACACCGGGACAAGGTCCGGGGCTGCGTCAGAGCTTTTTACGGATGTTCTGGTAGCCCTTTTTAAGATCCTCACCCAGCCGGTTCAGGGTTTCCCGGCTTTCATGGCCGGCGTCCTGGGTGTCATGGAGTACTTGATCCATCTTGTGGCGGAACCGCTCCCAGTCCTTCTCCAGATCGTCCCACTCGTCCTTGACGTCTTCGCGGGCCAGGTGCATTTGCACCCGGGCTTCATCCCGGTACTGTTTGATCTTTTCTGACAGCTTGTGGAAATCGTCTTGCAGAGTCATCGTCACTATCCTCCTTGCCTTCCTTGATGAAAGATAGTCTCAGAATGGCGTTGTTGCCGAATTTCTGTCAAGCCAATCAGCGAGCCGGAGCGGCGAGCAGGACTGCCAGATCCCTGAGGTGATGCCAGGGGCCTAAATCGTCAAATCCCTTGGCTGCGCGGTCGGTCAGGCTGCACAGGTACAGGGCCTGTTGAAGCTGGGCCCGGTTGAGTCGACTGGCGGCCTGGCGAACGGCGGTGGCCCGGCGGGGTTGGAACACGCCGCGTTTTTTCAGGAACGCCGATGGGTTTTCACCGGGCTGCACGGTTTTCTGGAATTCCAGGATCAGGTTCAGGTCACGGGTCAGCACGCTGAGCAGGCCCAGCGGGTTTTCCCCTTCCTGCTGCAGCACGCCGATGATCTTGCCGGCGTGCGCCGCCTTGCCCGCAAGCAGTTCGGTCACCAGCTCGAAACCGCTGAACCGGGAGCTGTCCTGTACCGCCTGCTCCACGGTTTCCTCGTCGATGGTCTTATTGTTGCCAACCAGCAGGGCCAGGCGATCCAGTTCCTGGGAAGCGGCCAGCAGGTTGCCTTCCAGGCGTTCCGCCAGGATCATCAGGGCGCCACGAGTCAGTTGAAGGCCCTGGGTGCTGGCTCGTTGCTGCAGCCAGCCAGCGAATTTTTCGGGGTCAATCGGCCACACTGGCACGTGTACCCCGGTGCCTTGCAGCTCTTTGTACCATTTGCGCTTGGTTTCGGCGGCATCCAGTTTGGCGCTGATCAGAAGCAGTACCACATCTTCTGGCGGTGCCTGCAGTACCTGCTCCATCACCTTGCGGCCATCACCCAGCTTGCCGGATGGCAGGTGGATCTCAATGCGGCGCTTTTCGGCGAACAACGACAGGGCGTTGCATTCCTCGGCCACCGAGTTCCAGTCCAGTTGGTGATCGGCGTGGTAGACCAGACGGTCCTGATAACCGGCGTCGCGGGCAGCGGCCCGGATCTGATCGCAGCATTCCTGGACCAGCAAGGGTTCGTCACCAGAGACCAGGTACACCGGAGCCAGGCCTTTTTTCAGTAGCTGGGGAAGCTGGCCGGGCTGGGTCTTCATGAGCCGTTGTCGGTTTTCTGGCTGGCGTTGTATTCCGCAATCGCCGCGTCAATGCGTTCGCGGGTCATCGGTGCCAGGCGGAAAATGACCTGCTGGGCCAAACGGTCCCCGAGTTGCTGGCGCAGCTCGTCTTCCTCGCGCTGTTTGGCCAGCACGTTGTTCTCATCGTAGCGATAGCTTTCGCTGGCGTTCAGGTCGGTTTTGCCGATCAGTGGTACCTGTTCTGAGGTCATCAACTCCAGTGACACCGTATGGCGCAGCACGTATTCGGCGGCAGACGCCGTTGAGGTGATGGCAGAGGCCCGGCGGTCCTGCCGGTAATCCCGCAGCCGGAGGACGTAGTCGGCTCTGGCTTCGCTGGCCAGTTCGACACCGCCGAGGCGAAGTTGCTCCCGGACCGAGTTGCAGAAATCCCCGGGCAGGGAAGCCGGGCAATCCACCGCCAGCGGCTGGAGTGCCGCCGGCACCGGAGAGGTGCCCCGCAACTGGAAGCCGCAGCCAGCCAACACGGTGGCTGCCGTCAGCACCAGGGCTTTCGGAACAGAGGCTTTCAGCGCAGGGTAGAGTGTCATATCAGTTAGCCACCACGTTTACGAGTTTGCCAGGCACCACAATGACCTTGCGAACGGTTTTATCTTCGGTGAACCGCTGCACGTTTTCGTGGGCCAGGGCAAGTTTTTCGAGCTCGTCCTTGGCAATGTCCGCCGGCACGTCGGCCTTGGCACGAACCTTACCGTTGACCTGTAGTACTACGGTAATTTCACTGCGCACCATGGCCTTTTCATCGGCCTCGGGCCAGGATGCTTCCACCACCGGCTCTTCGTGACCGAGGGCGTGCCACAACTGATGACAGATGTGCGGAACGATCGGCGCCAGCACCAGCACGGCGGTCTCCAGGGCTTCCTGGCGAACGGCGAGGGTCTGGGGCTCATCGCCACCCAGCTTGCCCACCTCGTTCAGCAGTTCCATCACGGCGGCAATGGAGGTGTTGAAGGTCAGGCGGCGGCTGATGTCGTCGCTCACCTTGGCAATGGTCTCGTGGGTTTTCAGGCGCAGGGCCTTCTGATTCGCATGCAGGCTGTCGGCATCCAGGGCCGGCACGTCGCCGCTGGCGGCGTGCTCGTTCACCATGCGCCACAGGCGCTTGAGGAAGCGATGAGCGCCTTCCACGCCACTGTCGGACCATTCCAGGGACTGTTCCGGGGGGGCGGCAAACATCATGAACAGGCGCACGGTGTCGGCGCCGTATTCGTCGATGATGGATTGAGGGTCGATGCCGTTGTTCTTGGACTTGGACATCTTGGTGACGCCACCAATTTCCACCGGCTCGCCGTCGGATTTCAGGATAGCGCGAACCACCTGGCCCTTGTTGTCGCGCTCGACGGTGACATCGGCCGGGTTGAACCAGGTCTTGCCACCGTTGTCTTCGTTGCGGTAGTAGGTCTCGGCCAGCACCATGCCCTGGGTCAGCAGGCGCTTGAACGGCTCGGAGCTGTCCACCAGGCCCACGTCCCGCAGCAGTTTGTGGAAGAAACGGGCGTACAGCAGGTGCAGGATGGCATGCTCGATGCCGCCGATGTACTGGTCCACCGGTAGCCAGTAGTTGGCCGCCGCCGGGTCCAGCATGCCCTTATCGTAGTTGGGGCTGCAGAAGCGGGCGTAGTACCAGGAGGACTCCATGAAGGTGTCGAAAGTGTCAGTCTCCAGGGTGGCCGGCTGGCCGTTGTACTCGGTCTTGCACCACTCCGGATCGGCCTTGATGGGCGACTGTACGCCGTCCATTTCCACATCTTCGGGCAAACGAACCGGCAGCTGGTCGTCCGGCACAGGCATTTCGGTGCCGTCTTCAAGGGTCATCATCGGAATCGGTGCACCCCAGTAGCGCTGGCGGGACACACCCCAGTCGCGCAGGCGGTAGTTCACGGTGCGCTTACCGATGTTGTTCTCTTCCAGGTACTTGGCAATGTCGTCGAAGGCTTCGTCGCTGGTCAGGCCACTGTACTTGCCGGAGGACACCAGCACGCCCTTCTCGGTAAAGGCTTCTTCCTGGACATCGATTTCCCGGCCGTCATTAGCGGCAATCACCTGCTTAATGGGCAGGTGATATTTGGTGGCGAATTCGTGGTCACGCTCATCGTGGCCTGGCACTGCCATCAGGGCGCCGGTGCCGTATTCCATCAGCACGAAGTTGGCAATCCAGACCGGTACCTCTTCCTGGGTGAGCGGGTGGATGGCCTTGAAACCGGTGTCGATGCCTTTCTTTTCCATGGTGGCCAGCTCGGCTTCGGCCACCTTGCTGTTGCCGCATTCCTCAATGAAACGTGCGACATCCTGGTGCAGGCCGGCGGCTTCCTTGGCCAGCGGGTGCTCGGCGGCCACCGCCATGTAGCTCACGCCCATCAGAGTGTCCGGGCGGGTGGTGTAGACGGTCAGGCCTTCGTCCCGGTCTTTAAGCGGGAAGGTCAGCTCGGTACCTTCGGATTTGCCGATCCAGTTGCGCTGCATGGTCTTGACCTGCTCGGGCCAGCCATCCAGTTCGTCCAGGTCTTTTAGGAGTTCATCGGCATAATCGGTGATGCGGATGAACCACTGGGGAATCTTCTTCTGCTCGACTACGGCGCCAGAGCGCCAGCCGCGGCCATCGACCACCTGTTCGTTGGCCAGCACGGTCTGGTCGACCGGGTCCCAGTTCACGGTGGACATTTTCTTGTACACCAGGCCTTTTTCATACAGGCGGGCGAAGAACCACTGCTCCCAGCGGTAGTAGTCCGGGTCACAGGTGGCCAGCTCGCGGCTCCAGTCATAACCGAAACCCAGCTGCTTGAGCTGCTGCTTCATGTAATCAATATTGGAGCGGGTCCACTTCGCCGGGGCGGACTTGTTGGCAATGGCGGCGTTTTCCGCAGGCAGGCCGAAGGCGTCCCAGCCCATGGGCTGCATCACGTTTTTGCCCTGCATGCGCTGGTAGCGGGAGATCACGTCGCCGATGGTGTAGTTGCGAACGTGGCCCATGTGCAGTTTGCCGCTGGGGTAGGGGAACATGGACAAGCAGTAGTACTTGGGTTTGCCCGGTTCTTCCTTCACTTTGAAGGTTTCGTTGGTTTCCCAGAAGTCGCGGGCTTTTTGCTCTACATCACGGGGATTGTATTGTTCGTCCATTCCTGCCATTACCAAAGTTACCCTGTGTCTGAAAAAGGTGTTCGAAGGGGCCGGACATTCTAACGCACACTGGGCTTTACAGGTAGTCTGCCAATTTGGTGGTGTTGTGCCAGACTTCTGTCATAGGTGGTGAGTATTTGATTTGATACTTATTATTCCGCCATGGGTCTTGCTTGGGGAGGCCGGGGGCAGGTATCGCTTCCCAAGACCCGCCGTGAACCCATCCATGGGGGCTTGACTGCAGCATCCATGCTGCAGACAGTCTTGGGAAGCGATACCTGCCCCCGGCCAGTTAACAGCAGAGTTGTCTGTAGATAATCGTTTGGAGGTAGTGGCGAAGTCAGGGAGGCAGGATGTGGGTTGGCTTTACGGGACTGTCTGCAGCATGGATGCTGCAGTCAAGCGTACGACCGCCAGGGATGGCGGGAGTGCAGATTTTGCAGGAGCAAAAATCTGCCAGGGACGTATTCACAGCGTGTCTCGTAAAGCCAACCCACATCCTGACTCTTGCACCAAAATCATCAGGCTATAAAGAAACAAAAGGAAGCCAATATGAGCGAACCAGAAAGAAACCGCCTGTCAGGAAAAGCGCTTGAAGCCTACGACCGGATGCTGGAGCGGGTTCAGACCCGTTTGCGGGAGGTTCAGAAAACCTCGCTGGAGACGCTGGAAGATGAAATCCAGCGGGCAGCGGAGTTTGAGTACGAGTTGGAGGAAATGACCCGCGAGGAAGTGGACCTGCTCAGTGCTTACCTCAAGCGGGACCTTCAACACCTCATGCAATTTGTGGATGAGACCGGTGAGGGTCTGAAGGAGTGGCTGCAGCTGGATCTCTCAATGCTGGAGCATCGGTTGGCCGATCGCCTTCTGTCGGTGGCGGACAAGACACTGGTGGATACCCTGGAGCTTCGCCAGAAACTGGAAAATGACGACGTGGGGCACTACATCTCGGGGGAAGTGGCCACCGCCGGCATGTTCCAATGCCTGAACTGCAAGCACATGGTGTGTCTGACTAAAACCAGCCACCTGCACCCCTGCGAGGCCTGCGGCTCCCATTATTTCGAACGTGTAACCAGCCGCTGGCCGCCGAAAGAAGACAACTGATTTTTAGCCACGGAATCCACGGAAGAACACGAAAAAATGATTAACTGAATAGAAAATCTGTGTTTTTAATTTCGTGTTCTTTCGTGGATTTCGTGGCCAAATCGTCTTTGTCTTTTGATTTCCGTGTTCTTCCGTGGATTCCGTGGCAAAAATTAATTCTTTGGAATTACCCTCTCCCGCACAAACACTATCAGGATGACGGCCAGTGTCAGTACCGGCCAGGAGCCGGTCTGCATGTAGGGTGTCTGGCCCTCGGCGGTGTAGGCCTTGCCAGTGAGCACTCCGCGCTCGAATTGCGGAATGCGCTCGGTGATTTCACCCTTTTCATTGATGATCGCTGTCACGCCGTTATTGGTGCCTCGCAGCATGTAGCGACCGGTTTCCAAGGCGCGCATGCGGGCCATCTGCAGATGTTGTTGGGGGCCGATGGAATCACCGAACCAGCCATCGTTGCTGATGGTGACCAGTAACCCGGCATTTCTGGCGTTGAATGCCACGAAATCAGGGTAGGCCACCTCATAGCAGATGTAGGGCATGACATTGATGTCACTGGCTTTCAGCGGCTTTTGATAGTCCGGGCCGGGAGTAAAACTGCTCATCGGCAGGTCAAAAAAACTGATTAACCCCCTCAGCAATCCCGCCAGAGGCACATACTCGCCGAAAGGCACCAGCTTTTGTTTGTGGTACATCCCTTCGCCGTTGCCGGTGGCCATGATGCTGTTGTGGAAGGTGAAGTCTTCCACTTGCTCGCTATAGCCATACCAGGGGATGCCGGTGATCAGAGTGCTGTTGTCGCCTAGCTGGCTGTTGATGTGGTCAATGATCTTGCCGGCTTCATCCTGGGTGATGGGGATGGCGGTTTCCGGCCAGAGGACGATATCGGCCTGCCAGTGGTTTTCGGTCATCCCCAGGTAAGTGACAATCTGATCCCGCATGAACTCGGGGTTCCACTTGATTCGCTGTGGGATGTTGCCTTGCATGGCGGCGACGCTGATGGGCTCGTCGCTCATTTCGGTCCAGTCCGCCTGCTTCATGGCCGGGGCCACGAACCAGGGCAGCAGGGTCAGGGCCACCACCGCGCCGGCGGTTTTCTGCCGGCTTTCACGCCACAGCCACCAGGCGCCATAGGCCGCTACGCCGGTGACGGTGATCCAGAAGGTGATGCCGTGAACGCCGGTGAGTGGTGCCAGCCCACCCAGCGGGCCGTCGACATGGCCGGTGCCCAGGTACAGCCATGGGAAACCGGTCAGCAGCCAGCTTCGCAGCCAGTCACCCAGCACCCAGATGGCCGGGAACAGCAGAAGCCGGCGCACCGGTGAGTCCTTGGCCAGTTTGCCCCAGAACCAGAAGGCCAGGGCATGAAACAGGGCGACGCCGGCGATGAACAGAACCATCAGCACCACGGCAATGGCGGCCGGGGTATTGCTGTGTTCGCTGATGGAAACGTAAATCCAGCTGGCACCGGAGGCAAACAGACCCACGCCGGTCAGCCAGCCGGAGAGGAACAGCCTGCCGGGAGCTTGGTGTACGGTCACCAGCAGAATCAGAAAGACGGAAACGGGGCCCAGCCACCAGAAGTGGAACGGGGACAGGGTCAGGGTTTGCAGGGCGCCGGCCACCAGGAGGGTGGCGGCGGCGAACCAGGGATTATCCGTGAACGGTAGCTTCAGGGGGTGGCGAGCGCCGGGTTCATGACTCACTTCGGGTTACCTGCAACAGACGGATGACTCGGTTATCGGCGTTGGCAATAGTAAACGTAAGCCCGCCGAATTCAACCGTTTCGCCCCGTCTGGGCAGGTGACCAAATTCCTTCAGAACCAGGCCGCCAATGGTGTCGAATTCTTCCTCGTCCATCTCGGTGCCGAAGAATTCGTTGAAGTCATCAACCGGAGTGGCCGCCTTGACGGCAAACACGCCATCGCCCCGGGCCTTGATGTGGGTTTCCTCGTCGAAATCGTGTTCGTCCTCGATTTCGCCGACGATCTGTTCAAGCACGTCTTCGATCGTGATCAGACCGGCCGTTCCGCCATACTCGTCCACCACAATGGCCATGTGGTTGCGGTTCTCTTTGAACTCTTTGAGCAGCTGGTTCAGGCGCTTGCTTTCCGGCACAAAGGTGGGCGGGCGCAGAATCTCGCGGATGTGATTCCAGTCGAGCTCGTTGTTGATGGCCAGCGGCAGCAGGTCCTTGGCCAGAAGCACGCCGATAACGTCATCCTGGCTTTCGCCAATGACCGGGAAACGGCTGTGGGCAGAGGAAATGATTTCAGGCAGGAATTCGCCCGGGTCCTGGGAGGCCTTGACGGTGATCATCTGGGAGCGGGGGATCATGATTTCATCCGCACGCATGTCGATCACCTGCATGGCACCTTCGATGATGCTCATGGCATCGGTATCGATGATGTTCTGGGACTCGGCGTCCCGCAGGATCTCCAGCACGTCCTCGATGGACTCAGGCCCGCTGGAAAAGGCCTGTGATAAACGCTCCAGCCAGGACTTGTTGCCCTGACTGCGACTCGACTGATCGTCGCTCATGAGTCTGGTTCCGTTTCCTCTGATTCGTAAGGATTGCCGATGTCCAATTGCGCCAGCAACTGGATTTCGAGAGCTTCCATGACCTCGGCGTCTTCATCTTGTATATGATCATAGCCCTGAAGATGCAACATGCCATGGATCACCATGTGGGCCCAGTGGGCTTCGGACGCCTTGCCCTGCTCCCGGGCTTCCCGTTCCACAACCGGCGCGCAGATCACCAGATCGCCCGCCAATGGCACTGTTATACCGGGTGGGGCCTCAAATGGGAAGGACAAAACATTGGTGGGTTTGTCCTTGCCCCGGTATTGGTGATTCAGGGCCTGGCTTTCCGGCTCGTCGACAATACGAACCGTTACCTCGGAAGGCTCATCACCCTGCCACGCCAATTGGGCCCAGGTTTGGAGCTGTTCCTCGCCGGGCACGCCGTCGCCGTTGTAGGCGTTCTGGAAATCAACCGTCAGCTCGCTCATCAGCTGGTGGTGCTCCCGTCATCAAAGGAATCGTAGGCCTCAACAATGCGCTGTACCAGCGGGTGGCGGACCACATCCTTGGCGTCAAACCTGGTGAAGCCGATGCCCTGCACCTTGCCCAATACGGTCGCCGCGTGAATCAGGCCTGAATTCTGGCCACGGGGCAGGTCGACCTGGGTGGTGTCGCCGGTGATCACCGCCGTGGAGCCAAAGCCGATCCGCGTGAGGAACATCTTCATCTGCTCGCGGGTGGTGTTCTGGCTTTCGTCCAGAATGATGAACGAATTGTTCAGGGTGCGCCCGCGCATGAACGCCAGCGGGGCGATTTCGATCACGCTCTTCTCGATCAGCCGGGTGACCTGGTCAAAACCGAGCATTTCGTATAGCGCGTCGTAAAGCGGGCGCAGGTAGGGGTCGACCTTCTGCGCCAGATCCCCGGGCAGGAAGCCCAGCTTTTCGCCCGCTTCCACCGCCGGGCGCACCAGCAGGATGCGTTTGACCTGCTCGTCTTTGAGGGCTTCCACCGCACAGGCCACCGCCAGCCAGGTCTTACCGGTACCGGCCGGGCCAATGCCGAAGTTCAGATCGTGGGTGCGGATGTTGTGCACATACTTCTGCTGATTCCGGCCCCGGGGCTTGGCGGTCAGTTTCGGGGTCTTGATGACGGTAACCTTGCCTTCGTCATAGGGCACGTCGTCCGGCAGACGCTCAAGGCCGGTTTCGCGGATGTACAGGTGGACGGTATCGGGGGGAATGTCGTCGGTGGCCTCGGTTTCCCGGTAGAGGTGACGAACCACCTCGGTGGCGGCGGCCACGTTTTCGGTCGGGCCTTCCGCGCGGAAGTGATGGCCACGGCGGCCAACTTTCACCTCAAGACGCTTTTCAATCATCTTGAGGTTTTCATCAAACTGTCCGCACAGGGTGGCCAGGCGTCGCTGGTCCACCGGGTGCAGGTCAAATTGTCTGGAATCGTGTGTGTTCAAAGTGTCTCCAGTTGGATTGGGTGCTGCTATTAAAGCAGTTCCGAATTAACCGGCACGCCCCGCAGGGAGTTCGGGTAGGCTTCGACAATCTCCACGTCGATAAAGTGCCCAACCACCTTCGGGTTTTCGTGGCGGAAGTTCACGATGCGGTTGTTCTCCGTGCGCCCTGCGTATTCGCCCGGGTCCTTCTTGGACAGGCCGGTTACCAGGATCCGCTCGGTGTTACCCACCATCTTGCGGCTGATGTCCATCACGTTCTGATTCAGGCGATTCTGAAGAATGCTCAGGCGCTGTTTCTTCACGTCCATGGGCGTGTCGTCCGGCAGGTCGGACGCCGGGGTACCCGGCCGTGCGCTGTAAACGAAGCTGAACGACATGTCGAAGCCGATGTCGTTGATCAGCTTCATGGTGTCTTCGAAATCTTTTTCAGTCTCGCCCGGGAAGCCGATGATAAAGTCCGAGGAAAAACTGATGTCCGGGCGAATCTTACGCAACCGGCGCAGCTTGGATTTGTACTCCAGCGCTGTATGGCCGCGCTTCATGGCCGCCAGAATGCGATCCGAGCCGCTTTGCACCGGCAGGTGCAAGTGGCTCACCAGCTCCGGCACGCGCTCGTACACGTCGATCAGCGCATCGCTGAATTCGACCGGGTGGGAGGTGGTGTAGCGGATGCGGTCGATGCCATCGATGGTGGCGATGACTTCGATCAGTTCCGCCAGGTCCATGGTGTCGCCATCGTGGGTCTCACCCTGGAAGGCATTCACGTTCTGGCCCAGCAGGTTGATCTCCCGCACACCCTGACTGGCCAGGTGAGCAACCTCGGCAATCACATCGTCCACCGGCCGGCTGACTTCCTCGCCACGAGTGTAGGGTACCACGCAGAAAGTGCAGTACTTGCTACAGCCTTCCATGATGGAGACAAACGCAGACGGGCCATCGGCACCGGGCTCGGGCAGGTTGTCGAACTTCTCGATCTCCGGGAAGCTGACGTCCACCACGCCCACGCCGTTACTCTTGGTTTTGATCTCGGTGATCATGTCCGGCAGGCGGTGCAGGGTCTGGGGGCCGAAGACCATGTCCACGTAAGGGGCACGGTCGATGATGGCCTGGCCTTCCTGGGACGCCACGCAGCCACCCACGCCGATGATGAGATCCGGTTTCTTGCTCTTCAGGCCCTTCCAGCGGCCGAGCTGGTGAAACACCTTTTCCTGGGCTTTTTCGCGGATGGAACAGGTATTCAGCAGCAGGATGTCGGCGTCGTCCGGTGAGTCGGTCATTTCCACGGTTTCGCCGGTCTTGAGCAGATCGGCCATGCGGGCGGAGTCGTACTCGTTCATCTGGCAGCCGTGGGTTTTGATGTACAGCTTCTTGGCCATGGGTCTCACGTAATTTGGTGTATGGGCGCCGGGTGTGGTGTGGGGCGCGGGCAAAAATGGACTGCGTATTATAACGGGGTGCCTAAACTTCAACCACCGTTGTCTCGGTATTCCTTATTTGGGTTTGTGCTATGATCACTTTTCCTCGGGCTTGGGATTCGGAAGGGCTTTGGGGATGCCTTTCCAAAAACCGCTACGAGCACATCCCTGTGCGCTTCTCTCAGGCCATTCATGGCCTTCGAAATTTTTGGAAAGGCATCCCCAAAGCCCTTCGATCTAACTTTTGAATTAGTAGGCCATGGATCATCAAACCCATCAGATGATCGGCGTGGGGTGGGTAGTGCTTTTCTGCAGGAAAAATTGTCTGAGCGAAGCGAGTTGTTTTTTCCGGAAGAAAAGCACTACCCACCCCGGCGCCAGCCCCCAAGCTTTAAATCCAGGCGATACCTGACAGATTAACCAAACAGAAAACACACAAACCATGACCCCCGAACGCCTAGCCCGAATCAAGCAGACTCTGGACACCCGCCAACCCGATTTGCGGGTGCTGACCGACCAGGTGCACAAGCCAAGAAACCTCTCGGCCATTATCCGTTCCTGCGATGCCTTCGGCGTGGCGAACATGCATGTGGTGTGGCCAAAAGAAGGGTTTCGCGCGTTTCGGAAAACCGCTGGTGGCAGTTACAACTGGGTGACCACCCACACCCATCCCACCATGGACAACGCCGTGACCGAACTGAAGGCCCAAGGCCACAAGCTGTACGCCGCGCAGTTGTCGGACCGGGCGGTAGATTTCAGGGATGTGGATTACACCGTGCCGTGCACCATTGTGATGGGCAACGAGGTGGACGGAGTCAACCCGGTTACGGCGGAGCAGGCGGATGAGCACATTGTGATTCCGATGATGGGCATGGTGGAGTCACTGAACGTGTCCTCGGCGTGCTCGATCATTCTTTCCGAGGCCCAGCGTCAGCGGAAGCTGGCGGGGATGTTTGATCGCCAGCGCCTGCCGGACGAAGAATACCAGCGCCTGCTTTTCTGCTGGTGTCAGCCCACCGTGAAGCGCTACTGCGATGACCGGAAACTGCCGTACCCGCCGATTGATCCGGATAGCGGCGAGCTGATTGATGGGGTGGGGTGGATGCAGGAGGTGCGCAAGCAGCGGGCTAATCGACCAAGGTGGGACGACCAGCCCGAGAACATCGCCAGCGAGTAACCGGCGATGCTCTTCGCCGCTCTTCAGTCTTCCCGGGCTTCCAGATAGCGCTGTAGTTGCTCCCGCAACGCCTTGGGCAGGCGGGTGATGGTGAGCGCGTCGTTGTCCCGGTCGTAGTAGACCGCCTGGTTGACCAGGTCCGAGGAGAAGGACACGCTCATGCCACCGCCCGAACCGGCGATGCGGACGAGTTTCTTGACCTTGCGGTGGTCCGGGTGCAGCACGCCGCTTTCCGGCAGCTCGGCGTTCTGGCTGGCGAATTCCTTGAAGCGCTCGGGCTGGTTTTCATCCAGGTAGCCGGACAGGGCCTCGATTTCCACCGGCTCGCCCAGCGCGTGCTGGTCCTTGCAGAACTCGTAGGCCTTGGCGCGCACTTCGCCGGCTTTTTCCGGCTCCGAGTTCTTGGCGAAGGCTTCCACGGCATCGAGGAAGGTCAGGGTCTCTTTTTCCACGTCCACGTTGTTGGTGAAGCCGCTCAGGCGGATGAACAGGTCGCCCGGCTCGCCGGTGCCGCGACCGTGTACCAGCGTGAGGTAGTTGTCGCTGCCGTTCTCGCCCAGCCAGTCATCCAGCTCGATGCGCACAGCCAGGTTCAGGCGGGACAGGCTGATAATGTCGGTGGCATCCAGCCGCTCGCTGCCGTCAAAGCGCATGGCACTGTCGGTTTCCAGCACCAGCAGATAGGCCACTTCGGAATCCGCGAGCGCTTCGTGCACCAGCATCAGGTGGCCGTCGAACTCTTCCTGGCAGCCGTTAAGCAGTTCCTGCCACTGGCCAAACAGGCGGTCGGTGAGGGCGTTGAAGCTCTGCTTGTCTTCCAGGTAATCCTTCAGCCAGGCGCTGAACGGGCATTCGCCCAGGTCTTCGGAGAAGCGGCCGTATTTTTTGCCCGGCTTGCTGTTGAACAGGCGCTTCATCTGCTTGTGCAGGGCTTCATAGTCGCCACCGGGCTCCTGCATGGCCTCGCCGGCAACAAGGCGCGCGGGCTGGCCCGGTTGGTATTGGCTGGCGAAAGCGGTGCGCAGGTGTTTGATGGCCATCGAGTTCAGCTCCTGTTGGCGTTGGCGGGTGATTCAAGCGGGGGAGATTCTGCCATGAATTGGGGTGGGATTCATGGGTAGCCTTCTGTTTGGGGGAGGGCCGCAGGGCAGGTTATTCTTTTTCTTACGAAAAAATAACTCGCTGCGCTCAGACATCTTTTTTCTAGAGAAAAAGAATAACCTGCCCCACGTCCACGAGCCTCTCGGGGAACGCTGAATCAGCCAGTTGGATCCTTTGCAGACTTTTATGTAGGTATAACACTAAAGCTTGCCGGCGGATGGGGTGGGGGTCTCTTTTTCTGCCGGAAAAAGATGTCTGAGCGAAGCGAGTTATTTTTCCAAAGAAAAAGAGATCCCCACCCCGGCGCCAGCCACCGAGGTAGGAATCTCTAGTCTCAGGAATACCGAAAATCAGATCCGCTTACTACGAACCAGCTCCTGAACCAGCCCTGAGACCGCCGCCGGAATGTCCTGTTCCGCATCGGCGCTCACCGTTGCGTTGGCCACGTCGGAACCCAGGTTCTCGGCAATGGCGATCAACCCATGGGCGGTCAGCAACTGGGCTACATGACGGCGTTCGTCGGCATCGCCGGTGTTGTCTTCGGAGACCACCACGGCGGTCTTGCCCTGGTCGAACAGGGCCCGTTCCACGGCCAGCGCCAGTTCCGGGGCGTGCTTGCCATTGCAGGCAATGATCGCGGGCTTCTGGGCCAGGCGGCGTTCGCGCTCGTCGGTGGTAACCGGGTCCAGTGATTCGATACCGTCGGCCAGGCCTTCGATCATGCCCGCGCCGATGGTCACGTTGGTCAGCCGGTCGATCACGATGAAGCTGCCGGTGGCGTGGTTGCGCTGGTAGGCATCGAACGCGATGGGCTGGTTCAGTGTCAGTTCGCACAGGCCGATTTCGTTCAGCTGCAGGCGCTCCGGGTTGGCCTGTTGCTCCAGGGTGTTCACGTCGGTCTGGTGGTGAATGGTCTTCACCGTGCCAGAGGTGAACGTGGGGCCGAGCTTGATGTCGTACAGGCGGCCGGTTTCCAGCGGCGCGTCGGTCATCCAGACGATGTTGGCGTTGAAGCGGTTGTGCACTTCCGGCTCGTCTTCGACCTTCACCAGCATGTCGCCACGGCTGACGTCGATTTCGTCTTCCAGGGTCAGGGTGACGGCCTGGTCGATGTAGGCTTCTTCCAGGTTGCCATCGAAGGTCACCACGTCCTTGATCTTGCTGGTGCGCCGTGAGGGCAGGGCCATCACATCATCGCCCGGGCGAATCACGCCGGAGGCGATGGTGCCGCAGAAGCCCCGGAAGTTGAGATCCGGGCGGGTGACGTACTGCACCGGGAAGCGGAAATGCTCCAGATTCTTGTCCCGGGAAACTTCCACGGTTTCCAGGATGTCCATCAGCGGCTGACCGGTAAACCAGGGCGTGTTCTCGCTCTTGTTCACCACGTTGTCGCCGTCCAGCGCCGAGATGGGCACGAAGCGGATGTCCTTCAGGCCGAGTTTGGCGGCGAACGCCAGGTAGTCGTCCTTGATCTCGTTGAAGCGCTCTTCGCTGAAATCCACCAGGTCCATCTTGTTCACCGCCACCACGATGTGGCGAATGCCCAGCAGAGAGGCGATGTACGAGTGCCGGCGAGTCTGGGTCAGCACACCGTGGCGGGCGTCGATCATCAGGATCGCCAGCTGCGCGGTGGACGCGCCGGTGGCCATGTTGCGGGTGTACTGCTCATGGCCCGGGGTGTCGGCAATGATGAACTTGCGTTTGTCGGTGGAGAAATAGCGGTAGGCCACGTCGATGGTGATGCCCTGTTCCCGCTCGGCCTGCAGGCCGTCCACCAGCAGGGCCAGGTCCAGCTTCTCGCCGGTGGTGCCCATCTTGGCGCTGTCGCTTTGCAGGCTGGCCATGTGATCTTCGTAGATCATCTTGGTGTCGTGCAGCAGGCGGCCGATCAGGGTGCTCTTGCCGTCGTCGACGCTGCCACAGGTCAGCAGGCGCAGCAGTTCTTTGTTCTCGTGCTGTTTCAGGTAGGCCTGAATATCTTCCGCAATCAGATCAGACTGGTGTGACATCTTAGAAATACCCTTCCCGCTTTTTCTGTTCCATGGAGCCTGCCGAGTCGTGGTCAATCACCCGACCCTGGCGTTCGGAGCTGGTGGCCAGCAGCATTTCCTGAATGATGTCCGGCAGCGTATCAGCCTTGGATTCAATGGCCCCGGTCAGCGGGTAGCAGCCCAGGGTGCGGAAGCGTACCGATTTCATTTCGGGCTTCTCGCCGTCCTTCAGCGGCATGCGGTCGTCGTCCACCATGATCAGTGTGCCATCGCGCTCCACCACCGGGCGTTCGGCGGCGAAATACAGCGGCACAATGTCGATGTTTTCCAAGTAGATGTACTGCCAGATGTCCAGCTCGGTCCAGTTGGACAGCGGGAATACGCGAATGCTCTCGCCCTTGTTGATCTTGCCGTTGTAGATGTTCCACAACTCCGGGCGCTGGTTTTTAGGGTCCCAGCGGTGGTGCTCGTCGCGGAACGAGTACACGCGCTCCTTGGCGCGGGATTTTTCCTCGTCCCGGCGGGCGCCACCGAAAGCGGCATCAAACTGGTATTTGTCCAGCGCCTGCTTCAGGGCCTGGGTTTTCATGATGTCGGTGTGCTTGGCGCTGCCGTGGGTGAACGGGCCCACGCCCTGTTCCACGCCTTCCTGGTTGGTGTGCACGATCAAATCCAGGCCATACCGGCGAACCTGTTTGTCCCGGAACTCGATCATGTCGCGGAACTTCCAGGTGGTGTCGACGTGCATCAGCGGGAACGGCGGCTTGCCGGGGTAGAAGGCCTTCAATGCCAGGTGCAGCATCACGGCGGAGTCTTTGCCGATGGAATAGAGCATGACGGGGTTGTCGAACTCGGCGGCAACTTCCCGGATTATATGGATGCTCTCGGCTTCCAGCTGTTTGAGATGGGTCAGGTTATACGTGGTCATGGTCATCCGTTTGCGCAGGGTGCGACGAGATCAATGGATAACCCACTATAACAGTGTCTTTTAGGTATAAAAATAAAAGAAGGTAGAATTTTTGGTTCTACCAATATGGTGTGCTTTGAGGAATTTTAGGAGCCCCGGCCGCTAGTGCTTCTGTTCTGCGAGCAGGCGGGAAACGCACTTGTCGACGTAGTCGAATCCATTGCCCTCGAACTCGGAAAACTGAACGCCCAGCTCGAACTCGTCCCGGGAGATCCGGCGCATATTGACGATGTTGCCATCGGCCAGAACGGTGACAGGTTGGGTTTTCAGGACGGGGACCGGGAAGCGGGCCTTGATTTCCACCCAGCTGCCGGGAGCAGGGGGGCGCATGCCGGGAATGAGCTGTTTGACGGTTTCAAGGTTGCAACACAGGGTCATGCCGGCGCGGGAAAGGTTGGAAGCCTGGCAGTTAACACATTGCCCCTTGGGAACTTCCAGGGTTATATCCAGCTCTACATCCACCCGTTGCTGGTTCCGCAGATTGGGTCGCGTTGTGGCTGTTTTCATCCTGACGCGTTTGGCGTGGCCGGTTTCAAACGATGCTACCTTCCCCATAGTTATTTTCCGTTATAAAGCCCGATGGTTTGTAAGGATTTTATGTGTCCAAAAAGTGATCAGCAAGTGTTGTCAACAAAAGTTGCCATATTTGTGAAATACTTTTGAGTACTGTCATCTTGCCAGAGTCTGTGGCCTGCTGTTATGGCTGAAGTTAGTTTCCAGCTGGGCTAAGATTACGATTCATTCATGAGGGGCTGTTGGCCGGTCTTGCCACCATGCTCCAGGGTTTCTGCAGAGATATATGAACGAAAAAGCACAAGTGACCGCCAAGGGCGGCAAAGTCGGTTTTGTCAGTCTGGGTTGTCCCAAGGCCCTGGTGGATTCCGAGCGTATCCTCACCCAGCTGCGCCTGGATGGTTATGATGTGGTGCCAAGCTATAACGATGCTGACATTGTTGTGGTGAACACCTGCGGATTTATTGATGCCGCCAAGCAGGAATCCCTGGACGCCATTGGCGAGGCCATCAGTGAAAACGGCAAGGTGATCGTCACCGGTTGCATGGGTGCCGACGGTGACAAGATTCGTGAAGCCCATCCCGGTGTTTTGGCGGTTTCCGGGCCTCACGCCTACGAAGAGGTGGTGGGTGCGGTGCATCAGTACGTGCCGCCAAAGCAGGAGCACGATCCGTTTACCGATCTGGTGCCGCCGCAGGGTGTGAAGCTGACGCCACGGCATTACGCCTACCTGAAGATTTCCGAGGGCTGCAACCACCGCTGCACGTTCTGCATTATCCCCGCCTTGCGCGGCGACCTGGTGAGCCGTCCCATTGGTGAGGTGATGGACGAAGCCAAACGCCTGGTGGATGCGGGTGTGAAAGAGCTGCTGGTCATTTCCCAGGACACCTCCGCCTATGGTGTGGATATCAAATACCGTACCGGCTTCTGGCAGGGGCGTCCGCTGAAAACAAAAATGCAGGCGTTATGTGAAGCGCTGGGTGAACTGGGCGTCTGGGTGCGGCTGCATTACGTGTACCCATACCCGCATGTGGACGACATTATTCCGCTCATGGCCGAAGGCAAGATCCTGCCGTATCTTGATATTCCGTTCCAGCACGCCAGCCCGCGTGTGCTCAAGGCCATGAAGCGCCCGGCCCACGACAGCAAGACGCTGGAGCGTATCAGAAAGTGGCGGGAAATCTGTCCAGAGCTGACCATTCGCTCCACCTTCATTGTTGGCTTCCCCGGCGAAACCGAAGAGGATTTCCAATACCTGCTGGATTGGCTGGACGAAGCCCAGCTGGATCGGGTGGGCGCGTTCACCTATAGCCCGGTTGAGGGCGCCCCGGCGAATGAGCTGGAAGGTGCGGTGCCCGAGGACGTCAAGGAGGAGCGCCTGGCCCGGTTTATGGAAAAACAGGCGGAAATCTCGGCCGCCCGTTTGCAGGCGAAAATTGGTAAAACGATTGACGTACTGATTGACGAGGTGGACGAGGAAGGCGCCATTGGCCGTTCCAAGGCAGATGCCCCGGAGATCGATGGGATGGTTTACCTGAATGGTGAGGCGGACCTGGCCCCGGGCCAGATCGTACAGGCCGTCGTGGAGCACGCCGACCAGCACGATCTATGGGCGACTCTGGTGTGAGTCGCGCCCGGATCAGGCCTTGCCGATTTCCTTGATGGTATCGGCATAGAAATCATCGAAGTTCTGGAACTGGTAGCTGTCCTGCCCGCAGCAGCGAATGTTCCCGGACTTGATGTCATAGACCCAGCCGTGGATCTGAATTTTGCCAGTGGCCAGTTTGGCCGCCACGGTTGGGTGAGTGCGCAGGTGCTGAACCTGTTGTAGCACGTTTTCTTCAATGGCTTCATTCAGGAACTGGGCGTCCAGCGGCTGGTCGCTGGCAATACCATGACGCTCCCGAACAATTTCGATGGCTGACCGGCAGTGGCCCAGCCACTCCTGGACGTGGGGCAGGCCTTTGAGGCCCTGCACATCCAGGGCGCCTTTCACTGCGCCGCAGTCGGTGTGGCCGCACACGATGATGTGTCGCACATTCAAAACCGCCACCGCAAACTCGATGGATGCGGTCATCCCCCCGGTTTCATTGCTGTGTGGCGGGATGATGTTACCCGCATTCCGGCAGATGAACAGGTCACCCGGGTGGGTGCCTGTCATCATGTTCGGGTCGATCCGTGAATCCGAGCAGGTAAAAAACAGCACGTCCGGATTCTGGCCAGTGGCCAGTTCGCCGAATAGATCCTTGTGCTCCGGATACACGTTTTTCCGGAAATCCAGTACACCACGAATGATATGGTCCATAAGCGTCCTCGTATTCGTCAGCTGATGTCGATCAGCACTTCGCCGGGCGTTACACGATCGCCCTTGCTAACGTAGATGGCCTGCACGGTGCCATCGATGTTGCTGTGAACTTCGGTTTCCATCTTCATGGCCTCGGTGATCAACACGGCCTGGCCGGCTTTCACGTTGTCACCTTCGTTCACCAGAATATCGACAATGTTACCGGGCATGGCGGTTGTTACATGGCCGGGATCGGTAGCCTGCTTGCGGCCGCTACCGCCGCCCTCTGCCACATACTCGTTCAGTGATTCAAACACCACCTCTTCGGGCATGCCGTCCAGCGACATGTACAGCTTGCGTTTGCCAGGCCCTGAATCGCCAACGCCAGTGACCGCCACTTCGTAGGTTTCACCGTGGACGTCAATCCGGAATTCGGTGGCGACGGAAGTGGCAATATGACCCCGGCCTTTGCTTTCCGGCGGCAGCAATTCCTCGGGCTGCAGGGTGCCGTCGTTGCGTTGCTGCAGAAACTCGCGGCCCAGGTCCGGGAACATGGCGTAGGTAAGCACATCTTCCTCACTGGTGGCCAGACGACCAATGTCTTCCCGGAGTTTGCCCAGCTCGGCACTCAGCAGGTCGGCAGGGCGACCTTCGTTGACCGATTCGTTGCCGATGGCCTTTTTCAGGAGGCCGTTGTCGACCGGTGCGGGTGGCTGTCCGTATCCGCCCTGCAGGTAGCGTTTCACCTCGTTTGTGATGGTTTTGTAGCGCTGCCCGGACAACACGTTATAGACCGCCTGGGTGCCAACGATCTGGGAGGTTGGCGTCACCAGCGGCGGGAAACCGAGATCTTTCCGGACTTTCGGGATCTCGTTGAACACGTCCCGGATTTTTTCCAGAGCATTCTGTTCTTTGAGCTGGTTGGCCAGGTTGGACATCATGCCGCCCGGTACCTGGTTGATCTGGACGCTGACATCTTCCTTGGTGAATTCACTCTCGAACTGGTGGTATTTCTTGCGCACCTCGCGGAAGTAGTCGGCAATCTCCGAGAGCAGTTCCAGATCCAGGCCGGTGTCGTAGTCGGTACCCTTGAGGGCTGCCACCTGAGACTCGGTAGCCGGGTGGCTGGTGCCCTGGGCAAACGACGAGATAGCGGTGTCGATGCGGTCGGCACCGGCTTCGATAGCCTTCAGCTGGCACATGGCCGCCAGGCCGGAGGTGGCGTGGCTGTGAACCACCAGGGGCAGGTCCACTTCGCTCTTGATCGCCCGAACCAGCTCTTCGGTGGCATAGGGGGTCAGCAGGCCGGCCATGTCTTTGATGGCGATGGAGTCGGCGCCCATGGCCTGGATGTCCTTGGCCTGTTTCACGAACAGCTCGGGCGTGTGAACCGGGCTGGTGGTGTAGCAGATCGTGCCCTGGGCGTGCTTGCCGGCGGCCTTGACCGCTTTCATCGCGGTTTCGATGTTGCGCAGGTCGTTCAGGGCGTCGAACACACGGAACACGTCAATGCCGTTCTCGGCCGCCTTGTGAACAAAGGCTTCCACCACGTCGTCGGCGTAATGGCGATAGCCCAGCAGGTTCTGCCCGCGCAGCAGCATCTGCAGTCGGGTATTGGGAAGAGCCGCTCGCAGTTGGCGGAGGCGTTCCCAGGGGTCTTCCTTCAGGAAGCGGACACAGGCATCAAAGGTCGCGCCGCCCCAGACTTCCAGGGACCAGTAGCCAACCTGATCGAGCTTGTCGCAAATCGGCAGCATGTCTTCGGTGCGCATGCGGGTGGCGATCAGCGATTGGTGGGCATCCCGCAGGATGACATCGGTAACTTCAATCTTCTTCGTATTGCTCATGTTGGTTCCTCCCGCAGATTACCAGCCAGCGTGGGCGGCAATGGTGGCCGCGATCGCCAGGGCGATTTCGCTCGGATGACGTTTGGTGGAATAGTTCAGCAACTCCGGATGGGCCGGAACGAAGCTTGTATCAAACAGGCCCTTACGGAAGTCCGGGTGGTCCAGAATCTGCTGGTAATAGTTGGCCGTGGTCTTGATGCCGTGCAGGCGCATGTCGTCCAGGGCGCGCTTGCCACGGTCAATCACCTCGTCCCAGGTGAGCGCCCAGACCACCAGCTTCAGGCACATGGAGTCGTAGTAGGGCGGAATCTCATAACCCGTATAAATAGCCGTATCCACCCGCACGCCGGGGCCGCCCGGAGCGTAGTAGTGGGTGATTCGCCCAAAGCTGGGCAGGAAGTCGTTTTTCGGGTCCTCGGCATTGATGCGGAACTGCAGGGCGTAGCCCCGGTACTGAATGTCTTCCTGGCGATAGGTGAGCGGCAGCCCCGAGGCAATGCGCAGCTGTTCACGGACAATGTCCACGCCGGTGATGGCTTCGGTGATGGTGTGCTCCACCTGAACCCGGGTGTTCATCTCCATGAAGTAGACTTCGTTGCCGGTCAACAGGAACTCCACCGTGCCGGCGTTCTCGTAGCCCACGGCCTTGGCGGCTTTAACCGCCAGTCCGCCGATATACTGGCGCTGCTCTGGCGTAAGTTGCGGGCTGGGGGCGATCTCGATCAGCTTCTGGTTGCGGCGCTGGATGGAGCAGTCCCGTTCGAACAGGTGCACCGCTTCGCCCTGGCTGTCTGCCAGTATCTGAACCTCGATGTGGCGTGGGTTAACAATGCACTTTTCCATGAAGACCTCGGCCGAGCCAAACGCCTTGGTGGCCTCGGAGATCACGCGGGGGTAATGGGTCTTCAGTTCTTCCGGCGTGTCACAGCGACGGATCCCCCGGCCGCCGCCCCCGGAGGTGGCTTTCACCATCACCGGGTAGCCAATGTCGTTGGCCAGCTCCAGGGCCTCTTCGAGGCTTTCCAGGTTGCCGTCGGAGCCTGGTGTCACGGGCACGCCGGCAGCGCGCATGCTGTTCCTGGCCTGGGTCTTGTCACCCATCTTGTGGATAACGCTGGAAGCCGGACCAATAAAGGTAACGCCCTGCTGTTCGCACAGGCGGGCGAACTCGGCGTTCTCCGACAGGAAGCCATAGCCCGGGTGAATGGCATCACAACCGGTTTCCAGAGCCAGGTTGACGATTCGGGCAGGGTCGAGGTAGCCGGCAATCGGGTCCTCGCCCAGAGAGTAGGATTCATCGGCGCGCTTGACGTGAAGGCCGTAGCGATCCGGTTCCGTGTAGATGGCCACGGAACGCACGCCCATCTCTGCGCAGGCCCTTATGATCCGGACCGCAATCTCGCCGCGGTTGGCGATCAGAACTTTTTTTAGCATGGGAGATTCCCCGTTTTTGCGTCCTCGATAAAGGTACGTTGAGCCTATCGGGGTGTCGCTAAAAGTAAAAATTGATATTATTTGGGTGATATATAAGTAAATGCTTATAGGTGAGTGGTTAAGAAGGGGAATCCATGCCCAGTAGCATTCAGCAGCTTGCCAACCGGCTGACGTTTCGCCAGTTGCAGGTGTTTCGAGCAGTCCACGAACTGGAAAGTTACAGCCGGGCGGGGGAATTGCTGGGGCTGACACAGCCAGCCGTCAGCAGCCAGATCCGGCATCTGGAGCAGGCCCTGGGCTCCCGATTGTTTGAGTACGTGGGGCGTAAGCTTTATTGCACGGCGGCCGGTGAAGAAATGGCCGGCTGTGTCAGTTCGGTCTTCGGCGAGCTGGAGAGGGTGCAGACCCGACTGGCGGAGCTGGAAGGGCGGGTTGCCGGTGAGTTGAAGCTGGTGGCGGTGAGCACCGCCCAGTATGTGGTGCCGTACCTGCTTCGCTCATTTCTCCAGCTGAACCCCGAGGTAAACGTGTCGATATCGGTGGTGAACCGGGCAACGGCGTTACAGAGTCTGAATGACAATCAGGCGGGCCTGGTCATCATGGGCATGGTACCGACGGACCGCCCTTTGATGTCCCTTCCTTTTCTCGACAACGAGCTGGTGCCGGTGGCTCCTCGTGGGCATCCTTTGCTGGATCGGGAGGAGGTCAGCCCGGAGGACTTTCTCGCCAACCAGTTATTGACCCGCGAGCCGGGTTCCGGAAGCCGTCTGGCGCTGGAGGTGTTCTGTCAGGAGCATCGGCTCAAAATGCAGCCGGACATCGAGTTGGGGTCCAATGACGCAGTCAAGCATGCCGTGCTGGCGGGTTTGGGGGTGGCGGTAGTGCCCCGATTGGGCGTGTTGTCGGAACTGGCACTCGGCAGCCTTCAGGTGGTGGATGTGCCGGGGTTCCCCCTGAGGCGTAGCTGGTGCGTTGTTTACCCGCAGGCTCGTCAGCCCACGCCGGCAATGCAGGCGTTTATCGATTACATTCAGCAGAATATCGGGCAGTTTGAGCGACTGTTCAAGCGGATGTCGGAGTGAGAAGACAGTCAGGTGGGTGGGCTTTAAATCCACCCCTCCCGCAGATTCTTCAGGCTTGGGTCATAACTATAGTGTGCGACCCAAGCCTGAAATCATTACCCACCAAGCTTGCGAACAAGAATCTCATTGAACAGCTTGGGGTTACCCTGGCCTTTGGAGGCCTTCATTAGCGGCCCCATGAAGCCGCCAAGCATCTTCTTGCGCTTCTTCGGGTTGTCCTCATTCTGGTACTGCTCAACCTGCTCCGGCATGCTGGCCAGCACCTCGTCGACCATCGCCTCCAAGGCACCGGTGTCAGACACCTGCTTCAGGCCCTTTTCGTCAATGATGGCGTCGACATCCTCATTCTCACCGGTCCATAGCGCTTCGAAAACCTTCTTCGCGCCAGCGGAAGAGACCGTGTTGTCGGCAATCCGAACCACCAGGGCGCCAAGCTGAGCGCCGGAAATCGGTGAATCCGCAACAGACTTCTCTTCCGCGTTCAGACGCGCGGAGAACTCACCCTGGATCCAGTTGGCGGCCAGTTTCGCGTCTTTGCCATGTTGCACGGTTTCCTCGAAGAACGCCGCCAGTTTGGCTTCCCCAGACAGTACGCCGGCGTCATAGTCGTTCAGGCCGTACTGGTCCTTGAAGCGGGCTTTGCGCTCGTCCGGCAGCTCCGGAAGGCTGGCGCGCGCTTCTTCGATGAAGGCGTCGTCAATCTCCACCGGCAGCAGGTCCGGGCAGGGGAAGTAGCGGTAGTCGTTGGCTTCTTCCTTGGTGCGCATGGAGCGGGACTCGTCCCGGTCGCCGTTGTACAGGCGAGTTTCCTGCACGATGCGACCGCCGTCCTCGAGGATGTCCATCTGCCGCTCCACTTCGTGGTGGATGGCCTGCTCCATGAACCGGAACGAGTTCAGGTTCTTGGTTTCGGTGCGCGTGCCCAGCTCGTCTGAGCCCTTGGGCTTCAGCGAGATGTTCACGTCAAAGCGCATGGAACCCTGGGACATGTCGCCGTCACAGATGCCCAGCGACGTCACCAGGCTGTGCAGCTTTTTGGCAAAGGCCACCGCTTCCTCGGCGCTGTTCATGTCCGGCTCGGTGACCACCTCGACCAGCGGGGTGCCGGCGCGGTTCAGATCAATGCCGGACATGCCGTGATAGTCCTCGTGCAACGACTTGCCGGCATCCTCTTCCAGGTGCGCATGGTGAATGCGAACCCGCTTGCTGGAACCATCGGCCAGGTCGATGTCGATATGGCCGGGGCCAACAATCGGCTCGGCCAGCTGGGTGGTCTGGTAGCCCTTGGGCAGGTCCGGGTAGAAGTAGTTCTTGCGCTCGAACACCGAGCGGCGGCCAATTTCGGCGTTGGTGGCCAGGCTGAACATCACCGCGTAACGGAACGCGTTTTCGTTCGGCACTGGCAGCATGCCCGGCATGGCCAGGTCCACCGCGTTGGCCTGGGTGTTGGGCTCGGCACCGTAGGCGGTGCTGGAGCCGGAGAAAATCTTGGTACGGGTGGCGAGCTGAACGTGAATTTCCAGCCCGATCACGATATCCCACTGCATGTGTCCGTCTCCTCTGTCGGGCTTATTTCGGTTCACGCTGGTGCCAGTCGGTCACCTGCTGGAATTGATGGGCGGCGTTCAGCAACCGGGCTTCGGAGAAGTGGTCGCCAATAATCTGCAGACCCACCGGCAGTCCGTCGACAAAGCCCGCCGGGACCGACATGGCCGGAATGCCCGCCAGGTTGATGGCAATGGTGAATACGTCTTCCAGGTACATGGCGACGGGATCCGTGGTTTTCTCGCCCTGGGCGAAAGCCGGCGAGGGCGTCACGGGGCTCATCAGCACGTCCACATCCTTGAACGCATTCAGGAAATCCTGCTGGATCAGACGGCGAACCTTCTGCGCCTGCAGGTAGTAGGCATCGTAGTAGCCGTGGGACAGGGCGTAGGTGCCCACCAGGATCCGGCGCTTCACCTCGCTGCCAAAGCCTTCGGCCCGGGTGCGGGTGTACATGTCCATCAGGTCTTTCGGGTCCTCGCAGCGGTAGCCGTAGCGCACGCCGTCAAAGCGGGACAGGTTGGCGGAGGCCTCCGCCGGTGCGATGACGTAGTACGCCGCGATGGCCAGCTTGGCGTTGGGCAGGGACACTTCCTTCACCGTCGCGCCCAGCTTTTCGTATTCGCGGATGGCGTTGCGCACCTGCTCTTCCATGGCCGGCGATAGCTGATCGCTGAAGTATTCCTTCGGCAGGCCGATTTTCAGGCCCTTGAGTGGCTCATTCAGTGTGGCGGTGTAATCCGGCACGGCGCGGTCGATGCAGGTGGAGTCTTTCGGGTCATGGCCGGCCATCACGTTCATCATCAGCGCCGCATCTTCCGCCGTGCGGGCCATGGGGCCGCCTTGGTCCAGGGAAGAAGCGAAAGCGATCATGCCGTAGCGTGAAACCCGGCCGTAAGTGGGTTTCAGGCCGGTAATGCCGCAGAGGGCGGCCGGCTGGCGGATGGAGCCGCCGGTATCGGTGCCGGTGGCCGCCGGTACCAGGCGCGCCGCCACGGCGGCTGCCGAGCCGCCGGAGGAGCCGCCCGGTACCCGCTTGTCGCCTGCGCCCAGGCCCCAGGGGTTGGTAGTGGCGCCGTAGTAGCTGGATTCGCTGGACGAACCCATGGCGAATTCGTCCATGTTGGTCTTGCCCAGGCACACCGCGCCGGCGGCCCGGAAATTCGCCGTCACCGTGGCGTCGTAGGGCGGTACGAAGTTCTCCAGCATCTTCGAGCCGCAGGTGGTGCGAACGCCGTTGGTGCAAAAAATGTCTTTGTGGGCAAACGGTACCCCGGTCCAGGGCGTGGCCTTGCCGGCGGCGCGCATTTCATCGGCGGCTTTCGCCTCGGCCAGCGCCTGCTCCTCGGAAACGGTAATAAAGCTGTTGTACTTCTCGTCTTCGCGCTTCACGCGATCCAGGAACTGCTGTGCCAGTTCCACGCTGGAAACATTCCCGCTCTCCAGTTCCCGGGAAAGCTCTGCTACAGATTTGTTATGCATCGTGAATCCTGAATTCTCTGGGATGGATGGCCAAATGGTTCACTGAATAGCCATGGCTCATTCAATAACCTTGGGTACCAGGTACAGGCCGTCTTCCGTGGCCGGCGCGATGGCCTGGAACGCCTCGCGCTGATTGGTTTCTGTTACCTCATCGGCCCGCAGCTTCTGGACCGCATCCAGTGGATGCGCCATCGGCTCTACCGAATCGGTATCCGCCGCACCCAGCTGGTCCACCAGATCCAGGATATTCCCGAGATCTTTCTCCAGCGCCGATACCTGCTCGTCATCCACCTTGATGCGGGCGAGCACGGCAACTTTCTCAATGTCCTCGCGGGAAATGCTCACGTTGCCTCCAGTTTCATAAATGTGAAAACAGTTTAATGGAATCAATATCTGTGCAATTTGCCGGGCATATTACCAGAATCCCGCCCCTGATGGACCCCGATGCCGGCTCACAAATTGTGACGCGACACACCTCCGAAACGGCGATGTTGCCTTGCCTGAGCATGCCCCCACTGCTAAAGTTGCCGCATTCTTTTCCACAGCCGCAACTCTCAGGTTGAAACAACACGAATGTTAGTTAAAAAACTCCGAGGCCTCTTCTCCAGCGACCTGTCCATCGACCTGGGCACCGCCAATACACTCATCTATGTGCGTGAACGCGGTATTGTGCTGAATGAGCCGTCCGTCGTCGCCATTCGCACCAACAATTCCCAGAAAGTCGTCGCTGCCGTTGGTGCCGAAGCCAAGCGCATGCTCGGCCGTACCCCGGGCAACATCACGGCCATTCGTCCGATGAAGGATGGCGTGATTGCCGATTTCGTGGTCACCGAGAAAATGCTTCAGCACTTTATCCATAAAGTGCACGAAAACAGCTTCATTACACCGAGTCCGCGCGTGCTGGTGTGCGTGCCCAGTAAATCCACCCAGGTGGAACGCAAGGCCATCCGCGAATCAGCACTCGGCGCTGGCGCCCGGGAAGTCTTCCTGATTGAAGAGCCCATGGCGGCCGCCATCGGTGCCGGCCTGCCGGTCGAGGAAGCCAGCGGTTCCATGATCGTGGACATTGGCGGTGGTACCACCGAAATTGCCATTATCTCCCTGAACGGCATTGTTTACGCCGAATCGGTTCGGGTGGGCGGTGATAAATTCGACGAAGCCATCGTCACTTATGTTCGTCGTCACTACGGCAGCCTGATCGGTGACTCCACCGCCGAGCGCATCAAACACGAAATCGGTTGTGCCTTTGAAGGCCTGGATGTGCACGAGATCGACGTCCGTGGTCGTAATCTGGCCGAAGGTGTTCCCCGTTCCTTCACCCTGAACAGTGAAGAAATACTGGACGCGCTGCAGGAATCCCTGGCCCAGATCGTGCAAACCGTGAAAAGCGCCCTGGAACAGTCGCCGCCCGAGCTGGCATCCGACATTGCCGAGCGCGGCATTGTGCTGACCGGTGGTGGCGCCTTGCTGCGCGGTCTGGACAAACTGATCAGCGAGGAAACCGGCCTGCCGGTAATCATCGCCGAAGACCCGCTGACCTGCGTGGCTCGTGGTGGCGGTAAGGCGCTGGAAGTGATTGACCGCAGTGGTATTGGAATGTTCTCCCAGGAGGGTTGATCCCGTGGGAGGGGCTAACCATTAAGACCATATTTGTCCAGGGGCCGGTTCCCGGCTTCCGTCTGATTCTTGTGATGTTGGTGTCGGCAGCGTTGATCGCTGCCGATGCACGTTTTGAGCAGCTGGCTTCCGTGCGCAGCACCCTGGCCACTGGCCTGGCGCCGGTGCACTGGCTGGGCAACGCCCCCTATCGCTTCAGTGATTGGGTGGCCGATCTGTTCGTCAGTCGCGGGGATCTTGAAGAGCAAAACGAAGAGCTCAAGACCCGCCTGCTGATTCTGGAACGTCGTGCACTCAAATACGCGGCCCTGGCGGCCGAGAACAACGAGCTGCGCCGACTGCTCAATTCCTCGGAAAGTGTCGATGACCGGGTGATCATTGCCGAGGTGGTGGGTGTCTCCCCGGATCCCTTCTCTCATGAAGTCATCATCAATAAAGGCGCCAACGACAACCTTCGGCCCGGCCAGGCGGTACTGGATTCCCAGGGCCTGATGGGTCAGGTCATAAACACCAGTCAATTTACCTCCAGGGTGCTGTTGATTTCCGACAGCAGCCACGCCGTGCCCGTGGAAGTGGTTCGTAATGGCTTGCGTTACATCCTCCTGGGAAATGGCGACCGGGAGCAGCTGGAGCTTATCCACGTACCGGACACGGCCGACATCCGGGAAGGCGATATGCTGGTAAGTTCCGGGTTGGGCGGGCGTTTTCCCCGGGGATATCCGGTGGCTGAGGTCAGTAATATTGTTAAAGAGCCCGGAGAATCGTTCATGAGTATCCAGGCGACACCCAAGGCCCGATTGAACCAGAGTCGTCTGCTGCTGGTGGTGTTTCCGCCACAGGAAAATGTCGAGCCGGTTCCGGAAGAGTCCGTTGAGGCAGAGTCTGCCAACAACGACGGCAGTGGAGGGGCAGACTGATGCTGTCGGTAATCAGTTATCCATTATTTGCGATCTCCGTCATCCTGGCCCTGGTGCTCAGCATTTCCCTGTTCCCGGTTGGCTGGTTTGAGTTCCGCCCCGAATGGTTGGGGCTGGTGGTGTTTTACTGGACGCTGCGGGCGCCGGCGCAGTTTGGGGTAGTGCTGGCCTGGTGCCTCGGTCTTCTGTTGGACGTTCTTGAGGCCACTACCCTGGGCGTGAACGCGGTCTCCATGGCGGTAATCGCCTTCCTGGTACTGGCCATGCATCAGCGCCTGCGTATGTACCCCGTGGCCCAACAGTGTCTGGTGGTGTTCCTGGTGCTGGGTATCAACCAGATGCTTGTGCACTTCCTGAAGCAGTTCCTGGGGGCAGACAGTCCGGGCTTTGCCTATCTCTGGCCGGCATTGACCAGCGCCATCGCCTGGCCTTTCGTCGCGGCCGCATTCGATAATCTCAATCGTAAGCTGGGGTAATCGCGATGGAGCAATTGATTCTGGCGTCGGCGTCTCCTCGTCGTACGGAGTTGTTAACGAGCATTGGCGTGTCATTCGACGTGCAGCCGGCCGACATTGATGAAACGCCAGGGCCCGATGAAACCGCTTATGATTACGTTGAGCGGCTGGCGCGCGAGAAAGCCGAGGCTGTGGCCTTGTCCAATCCGCATCAGTTGGTGATGGGCTCGGATACGTCGGTGGTCCTGGAAGGTGAAATACTGGGCAAGCCAGCCACGCAGGCAGAAGCCCGGTCCATGCTGACCCGGCTGTCGGGCAACACTCACCAGGTCATGACGGCTGTCGCGCTGGTGGGAAAAGGCCAGTGCCAGTCTGTGGTGTCGGTGACCAACGTGACTTTCCGTCAGCTGGAGGCTGGCGAGATTGATGCCTACATCGCCACGGGTGAGCCCATGGATAAAGCCGGTGGTTATGGCATTCAGGGCCTTGGTGGTATCTTTGTGACTGATTTGCAGGGCAGCTACAGTGCAGTTGTCGGCTTGCCGCTTCAGGAGACCGCTGCGTTGCTCGCGCAGGCAGGACATCCGGTCTGGCGGAACTGGTCGCGCCGGTAACAAGGCTGAAAAAGAAGAAAAGGAGAAGGCAACATGAGCGAGGAAATTCTGATCAATGTGACCCCGGTCGAAACCCGGGTGGCGTTGGTCGAAAATGGCATGTTGCAGGAAGCCTACATCGAGCGCACCAGTCGTAAGGGCATTGTCGGCAATATCTACAAGGGCAAAGTGGTCCGGGTGTTGCCGGGCATGGAGGCCGCTTTTGTGGATATTGGCCTGGAGCGTGCCGCCTTTATTCACGCCTCTGATGTGGTCGGCGGCCAGTCTCCCGCCGAGGATGTGCCCGGGACGCCGAAAACCGTGCCCGACATTCGCTCACTGCTCCGTGAAGGCCAGTCCCTGGTGGTCCAGGTCACCAAGGATCCCATTGGCACCAAGGGCGCCCGCCTGACCACTCAGTTATCCATTCCTTCCCGCTACCTGGTATTCATGCCGGGCGTCAGTCACATCGGTATTTCCCAGCGCATCGAGGATGACGCCCAGCGCGCCCGTTTGAAGGCCTTGATCGAAGAGGCTGCGGCCGAACACGAAGACATCGAGGGCGGCTACATCGTACGGACCGCCGCCGAGGCCGCCACCGACGAAGAACTCATCGCCGATATGGTGTATCTGCATCGTCTCAGCCAGTCGGTGGAAGAGCGTATCGCCAAGGCCCCCACGCCTTCCGCGGTGTACGAGGACCTGCCCCTGTTCATCCGAACCATCCGGGACCTGATCCGGCCACAAACCGAGAAAGTGCGCATCGACAGCCGTGAGAGTCATCAGCGGGTGATGGAGTTTGTGCGCGAGTTTGTCACGGAATTCTCCGACCGGGTGGAATATTACCCGGGCGAGCGGCCGATTTTCGATCTCTACTCGGTTGAGGACGAAATACAGAAAGCCCTGAGTCGGAAAGTTCAGCTTAAGTCCGGCGGTTACGTCATCATTGACCAGACCGAGGCCATGACCACCATCGATATCAACACCGGTGCGTTTGTTGGCCACAGGAACCTGGAAGAGACCATCTTCAAGACCAACCTGGAAGCGGCCAGGGCCATCAGCCGCCAGCTGCGCCTGCGTAATCTTGGCGGCATTATCATTATCGATTTCATCGACATGGAAGACCCCGAGCACCAGCGTCAGGTCCACCGTATGCTGGAGAAAATGCTGGAGCGGGACCACGCCAAGACCAAAATCACCGGCGTCTCCGAGCTGGGCCTGGTGGAAATGACCCGTAAGCGCACCACCGAAAGCCTGGGGCAGATCCTCTGCGAGCCCTGTCCCATCTGTGATGGTCGGGGCTTCCTGAAAACGGCGGAAACCGTCTGCTACGAAATCTTCCGGGAGATCATGCGGGTTAACCGCGTCTACGAGGCCGAGAGTTACCTGGTAATGGCCTCCCAGAAAGTGGTTGACCGGCTTCTGGATGAAGAGTCTGACAACGTGGCGGATCTGGAAACCTTTATCAGCAAGGCTATCCGGTTTCAGGTGGAACCCTTCTACAGTCAGGAGCAGTACGATGTGGTGCTGCTCTAACCAGTGATGTCCCGTCTGCTATCCCGACTGGCCAGCCTGGTCTGGTGGTCCATACTTGTCGTGTTGGTGTTGTTGGCGCTGTATGCCGCCATCGGTCGGCAACTAACCGCCAATATCAACACCTACAAAGACGACCTGGCGGCCGTGATTTCCGAACAAACCGGTCTGGACATCCAGATCGGCCGGCTTTCGTCGCGCTGGAACTGGCTGGACCCTTCCCTCATTGCTTCCAACCTCGTGGTCCGTACGCCGGATAACAACCTTCTGGATGGCAACCTTGAATACTTGCGCCTGCGTCTGAACTTCTGGTCCTCGCTTCGCCGTGGTCGCCTTGTCTTTGAAGATCTGGAAGCGGATGGTCTTGCCTTGAAGGTGATCAAGCCCCAGTCGCTCCCATTGGAGGAAGCGGCGGAGGAGCTGGAGCCCATACTGACGGCGACCGACAAATCCAATTGGCTGGCGTTGGCGGGCCAGTGGCTTTCCGACCCCCAGGCTCGAGTCACCCGGGTCAACCTGTCGGTGGGGCATCAGCCGGACAACCTGCGCCATTTCTACCTGCCCCAGCTGGATCTGGTCTATCACCAGGGGCTGTTCCAGGCGGCCGGGCGCGCCATGCAAAGTGGCACTTCCAATCAACTGGCCAGCTTTGCTCTGGTAGGGCAGCACTTTTTCCGGGGAGACTTCACCGGCCAGCTTTATGTGGACGTGGCTTCCGGCCGGTTGTTTGATGACCTGATTGCCGACCTCAGTTGGCGAGACATCCGCGTGGAGGGCATCGATCTGGGCGGTCAGGCCTGGCTGACCTTTGATCAGGGCCAACTGGCGGAAATCCAGGGCAGTGTCTCGACCCCGTACCTGCAACTGGGGGCGGCGCAGCAATCCCTGGCGCCGCTGGAGAACATTCAGGCTCGCTTTGGCTGGCGGCCGGATGACGCTCTGGTGCTTAGTCAGCTGCAATGGCAATGGCAGGAATCGAGTGTAGAACCCTTCAGTGTCCGTCTTCAGCATCAGGGCAATGGTTTGGCGCTGGCCGCGGACGAGCTTCCTCTGGACCCGGTTCTCGGCCTGCTCCAGGCTTTGCCGTTACTCCCAACGCAGGCGACGGAAGCCCTTGAGAACTACCGTCCTTCGGGGTATCTCGATGATTTTTTCCTGCTTTTACCGGAGCAACTGGCGGAATTCCGCCTCTCTGCGCATGTACGGGATGGCGGTGTACGGGCCTGGCATGGCGCACCCGGAGCCAGTGGGGTTGAGGGCCAGCTTCAACTGGATGCTAACGGAGGCTTTATCCAGCTGGATAACCAGCAGCCCGTGACCGTCGGTTTCCCCGAGTTGTTTGCCGGTGCCTGGACCATTCAAACGCTGTCGGGCCGGGTGTCCTGGGCTTTGAATGGCCCGATCACCCGGGTTTATGCCGACGACCTGAAAGCCCGCTATGAGCAGGACACCCATTTCACGGGCGCCTTTGACCTGCGCCTGGATCGTGAGGGTGAGGATAACCTCGGTCTGCGTGTGGGTGTTGAAAACGCCGATGCCAGCCGCATTGGTGAGTTCGTGCCCGTGCACCTGGTTAACGAGGGGCTTTACCGGTGGCTGACAGAAGCCATCAACGGTGGGCGCATTACCGCAGGAGCCTATTACGGTCACGGTCGTATTGACCGTAACGCCCCGCGGGGCTCTTTCACCTCCTCCATGTGGTATGAGTTCGAGCAGGGCGACGTGCGTTATGATCCGGCATGGCCGCCCGTCACCGACGCGGCCGGGCGCGTTGAGGTTCACAATAACCAGGCCCTGATCACCCTGAACAACGGTGTAAGTGGTGGTCTGGATGCCGCCGGTGCGGTTGCCCGTCTGCACCCGGGAGACGCCGCGGCAGCCCCGTGGTTGCAGGTGAATGTGTCGCCGCAGGTCACCGGGGGAGACGTTTCCTGGTGGCTGACCAATACGCCCCTGGGAGACTGGTCGGGCGAGCTGTTACGCAGCGCCGGGTACGCCGGCAACTTCCGCCTGGATCTCGGGCTGGAATTGCCGATGACAGAAAGCCCCCAGCCGGTTGTCCAGGCCCGGGTTCAAACAGACAACGGTCAGTTTTCACTGCCTGAGGCCGGCGTAAGCTGGCAAAACGTCCGGGGTGACCTGACGTATCACACGGAAAACGGATTCTCCGGCGGGGCGGTACGGGCTGACTTCTTTGATCAACCGGTGGCCGTGCACCTGACCACCACGAACAATCAAAAGGCGTTGCGGATTCGCCAGACCGGGCGTCTGCCCATGCCGGAATTCCTCCAGCAAATGGGGTTGCCCAAAGGCACCTCCCTGGGGCTTGCCGGCACACTGGATTATGAAGCGAAGCTGATGATTGATGGTGCCGAGGCACCAACGGTGGCGCTGACATCGGATCTTGCGGGCCTGAGCGTTGACTGGCCATCACCACTGGCAAAACCGGCCAGTGCGGCCACGCCCATGACGGCAAGGATTGATCCTTTTGCTCAGGAAGGAATCAATGTATCGGGGCAGTGGCAGGACCGGCTCGAGTTTGAGCTGCAATGGAAAGACTCCGGGTTCGACCTGGTGTTCCCCTGGCTAATGCTGGGTGGCCACAAGCTGGATCAGATCACCATCAACGCCCTGGACATGGGCAACCACTGGGTCGTGCACACCGATTCCGAGCGGGCCGCCGGCCGTTTTGTGTTGCCGCTGGATGGTGGTCTTGTGGAAGCGGACCTCCAAACCCTTCGCCTGGATAGGGAGGGGCAGGCAACGGCAGCATCAGACACCGAGTTTCTGACTTTGGAAGAGCAACTGGAAGCCTTCCGCGCACTCGAGATGGGGGAATGGCCTGATGTAAACGTCACCATCGGCCGTCTGGTGCTGGGCAGTGAGGAGGCCGGCAGTTGGGATTTCAAGCTGCGTCCGCAGCCGGGCAAGCTGGATGTGCAACAGGTGGTTGGGCAGTTAGGTTCCCTGCGGCTGGAAGGTGATTTGCTATGGTCGATCGTCAATGGCCAGGAGACCAGTCGATTTCAGGGCGCCTTGACCGGTGGCTCCCTGCGGGATCTGGAAGCACTGTCCGGCGGTTCCATTCCCCTGAACAACAAAGAAACCAACGTTGAGCTGGACCTGAGCTGGCCCGGGAGTCCGGACGACATTAAGGCAAGTCGGCTGAATGGCCATATTCGCGGGCGGCTGGATGATGGTGTTATTCTGCAGGAAAGTGGCTCGGCTCAGCTGTTCCGGGTGTTCAACCTGCTTAACACCGATACCCTGTGGCGCCGGTTGAAGCTCGATTTCTCGGACCTGTACGAGGCGGGCGTGGCCTTTGATGCCATTTCCGGCAAGGCCCGCATTGTGGACGGGATGGTGACCCTGGACCCTGAATTACAGTTGGCGGGACCATCCGGTGCCTTTAAGCTGAGTGGCACCACGGATATCGCCCAGGAAACCCTGGACATGCGTCTGGTGGTGGTGTTGCCGGTGACCCAGAACCTGCCGCTGGCAGCCGTGCTGTTGGGGGCAGGTGCTCCCATTGGTGGCGCCCTGTTTGTACTGGACAAGCTATTGGGCGACCCCTTGAGCCGACTCACAAGTGCCACCTACGACGTCACCGGAAGCTGGAGTGACCCGCAGGTGGATCTTCGCGGCGTCTTTGACACCGAATAGAAAAGGAGTCCCGAATGACACAGGTTGCAGCAGTGCAAATGGTCAGCACCCCGGATATCGATGGCAATATCGAAGAAGCCGGCCGGCTTCTGAAGGAAGCGGCCGACAAGGGGGCAAAAGTGGCGGTGTTGCCGGAAAACTTTGCCGTGATGGCCACTGGCCAGATGCTGGAAAACGGCCCGAGGGAATCCGGCGATGAGCCGGTGATCCGGAAGTTTCTCTCGGAGCAGGCGAAAAAGCTGGGGCTGTGGATTGTCGGCGGCTCCCTCCCAATGGCCACCCGCCAGGATGGTTCCAAAGTTGATGGTCGCGTACGGGCTGCCTGCATCCTGTACAACGATCAGGGCGAAGAAGTCGCCCGTTACGACAAGATCCACCTGTTTGATGCCATGGTAGAGGATTCCCACGGCCAGTACCGTGAATCTGATACCTTTGAGCCCGGGGACGAGGTGATTGTGGTGGACACGCCGGCCGGTCGCCTGGGTATGGCGGTATGCTATGACCTGCGCTTCCCGGAACTGTTCCGGGCGCTGCGTGAGAAGGGCGCGGAATGGGTGTGTCTGCCCAGTGCTTTCACCTGGCAGACCGGCGATGCCCACTGGCACGCGCTGATCCGTGCCCGGGCCATCGAGAATCAGGTCTGGGTCGTGGCGCCGGGGCAGGGCGGCCAGAACAGTAGCCGCCGGAAAACCTACGGCCACAGTCTGGTGTGTGATCCCTGGGGCAAGGTGCTGGATGAAATCGACCAGGGCCCGGGCGTGGTCATCGCCGATCTGGACCCGGAGCGACTCAAGAAGATTCGGGAGAGCATGCCGGTGTGGCAGCACCGGCGTTTACGCTAACAAGGTTAAGAGAGGCCTCCCCGCTGGCTCGTAGCACCAAGTACTACTGCTCCGCCTCATCAATCCATTCCCGCAGGGCGCGGAACAGTTTCTTGCTCTGGCCGGTGTTCTTCTGCTTTTCCGCTTCCTTGCGGGCATTGCGCACCAGGTTGCGCAGGTGCTGCACATCGGCCATCGGGCAGTATTCAATAAAATCCGCCACCACCGTGTCGCCCTCGGCAATCATCCGGTCGCGCCAACGCTCGGCCAGATGATGCCGGCGGGTATGCTCCTCGCTACCGGCAACAAAGGCATTCAGCCCCCGTTCAATGGCCTCCGGGTCGTCCTCGCTGCGCAGGACCTTGCCGATGTAATGCAGGTGCCGGCGTCGGGCCTCATGCTTGCGAATGCGCCTTGATTCGACAATTGCCGCCCGCAGGGTGTCGCTAATGGGCAGGGCATCGAGCTGTTCGTCGCTCAGATCCAGCATGCGCTTGCCAACAGCCTGCAAAGCCTGCATTTCACGCTTGATCTGTGACTTGCTGGGGCCAAGGTCTTCGTGCAGTTCGTCGTCCGGGTAATCCGTCATAATCAGTCTCAGGCGTAAATAAGAGTGGCCAGCCCTAGGAAGGCCATAAAGCCCACCACATCGGTGACGGTGGTCAGGATGACACTGCCCGCCAGGGCTGGATCAATGTTTCGTGATTTCAGGAACAGCGGCAGCATGGTACCCACAAACGCTGCCGCCACCAGGTTGATCACCAACGCGGCGGCAATAATAGCGCCGATCATCAGGTCCTGAAACCAGGCCGCTGCCGCCGTAGCAACTACCAGGGCCCAGAACAGTCCGTTCAGTGCGCCTACTACAAATTCGCGGTTCAGCAGCCAGCCCACGTTGGCACTGCTGATTTGCCCCACGGCCATGCCCCGTATCACCAGGGTCAGGGTTTGACTGCCGGCAATGCCACCCATGCTGGCGACGATCGGCATAAGCACCGCCAGGGCCACCACCTTGCTGATGGTATCTTCAAACAGGCCGATAACGGCCGAGGCGATAAATGCGGTGATCAGGTTGATGCCCAGCCAGACAGCACGGCGGCGTGTCGTTTTCCAGACCGGGGCGAAGGTGTCTTCGTCTTCATCCAGACCGGCCATGCTCATCAAAGAGTGATCGGCGTCTTCCCGGATAACGTCAACCACGTCATCGATGGTGATGCGGCCAAGCAGCCGGCCGGTGTCGTCCACCACCGGTGACGAAATCAGGTCGTAACGTTCGAACAGGGTGGCCACCTGCGTGTCGGACATGGTGACCGGAATCGGTTCCACCTCGGTGTCCATCACTTCCCGGACCGTCGCCGCCGGATTGGACACCAGGATGCGGGTAATGGGCAGCACGCCGATAAAATCATCCCGCCGGCTTACGACAATCAGGCTGTCGGTCATGGGCGGCAGGTTCCGGTGCCGGCGCAGGTAACGCAAGACAACATCCACGCTGATGTCCGGGCGCACCGTGATGGTGTCCGTGTTCATCAGACCGCCGGCGGTGTCCTCCGGGTAGGAGAGCACTTCCTCCACCCGCAGGCGGTCCTGCTCGTCCATGGTGTCCAGGACTTCCTGGATCACCGTGTCCGGCAGCTGCTGCAGCAAGTCGGCCAGATCGTCCGACTCGAAATCCTCGATGATGTCCGCCAGTTCCTGGACGTTCAGCTGGCTCAGGAAATACGCCCGGATATCGTCGTTCAGGTACTGGAGGACTTCACCCTCAAGGTCTTTCTCGACCAGGTTCCAGAGCAGGGCCCGCTGGCGTGGTGGGGAGGATTCCAGCAGGTGAGCGATATCGCTGGGACTCAGGCCGCCGTTGAGAATACGGGAGACTTGCTTGAGCGCACCACTGTCCAGGGCTTCGCCCAGAGAGCGCAACCGTTGGCGGGCCTGACTTTTTTCCAGAATATCGGTCATGGAAACTACCTGCGATCAGAAAACGCCTGCATTATAGCGGAGTTAGGTCTTGCAGGTTAGAGAGGGTTGTAGGTGAATGCTGTTATTCACCTTCACCAAAGTAATCGTCGATCAGTGCAACCAGTGCATCAATGGCTTCTTCCTCATCGGGGCCATCGGCCACCAGTTCCACTTCCGTGCCCTGACTGGCGGCCAGCATCATGACTTGCATGATGTTTTTGGCATCGACTTCCCGGCCCTTGCCGCGTAGCTGGACCGAGCTGTCGAACTCTGAGGCGGTAGCCACCAGTTTGGCAGTGGCGCGGGCGTGCAGGCCCAGTTTGTTGATGATCGTAACCGGACGACAGAGCATGATGGTTCAGATTTCTCCACGAGCCTGAAGGTGAGGCAGTTCGGTGTGACGAACCTGCACGTTGCGATAGTGTTCCCGGAAATGCTTGCCCAGCTGCTCGCACATGTACACGGAGCGGTGCTGGCCGCCGGTGCAGCCGATGGAGATCGTCATGTAGCTGCGGTTGCTGGCGGCAAAGGCGGGGAGCCAGGTTTCCAGCAGGTGGCTCAGGTCATCCAGCATCTGGCGGGTCACCGGCTCTCGTTCCAGGAAATCGATGACCGGCTGGTCGGTCCCGATAAACTGACGGAGATTGTGGTCCCAGTAAGGATTGGGCAGACAACGCACGTCAAAGACGTAGTCTGAATCCATGGGCACGCCGTGCTTGTACCCGAACGACTGGAACAGTAGCGCCAGTTCCTGGTCCTTGCGGCCCACCACCCGCTGTTTGACCATGTCGCGCAGTTCGTACATGGACAGGCCGGTGGTGTTGATATAAAGATCGGCGAGCTTCGATAACGGCTCCAGAAGGGCTCTTTCGCTTTCAATGGCTTCGCGCAGGGAGGTGTTTTCGTCACTCAGGGGGTGCTTGCGACGAGTGGCGTGAAAGCGTTGGAGCAGGGATTTCTCGGCGGCATCCAGGTAGACAATATCCACCGACACGCCAATATCCCGAAGCTGGTTGTAGATGCGCTCGAAGTTGGCCAGTTCGCCGGAGAGATTGCGGGCATCAATGCTCACGGCCATGCGTTTCAGGCGGCCGGGTGAATCCTGCGTGGCGGCCTCCCGGGCCAGGGGCAGCAGGAGCCCGATGGGCAGGTTGTCGATGCAGTAAAAACCCAGGTCTTCCAGTACATGCAGCGCCGTACTCTTGCCGGACCCGGATCTGCCGCTGACGATGATCAGCTTCATCTTACCGTCTCTCTGGTGATGCGAATGTGGTGCCGGTTACTGGCTGTCTGCCAGCATGCCCTGATACAGCGAATCGCTATCCGTGCACTGGCGCAGGCGCTGACAGAAGGCGCCATCGTTGAACTTTTCCGCCAGTTGGCTAAGCAATTCCAGGTGTGCGCTGGTGGCTTCCTTGGGCACCACCAGGGCGAACACCAGGTCTACCGGCTGGTTGTCGATGGCATCAAAATCCACCGGCTCCTGCAGCGTCATCAGCACGCCAATCACCCGGTCCAGACCGTCCAGGCGGCAGTGGGGGATGGCGATGCCCTGTCCGATACCGGTACTGCCCAGCCTTTCCCGGGAGACCAGGTTGCTGAAGATATCGCTTTCACTGAGGGTTTCATCCTGGTAGTGAATGCGCTCGGCGATGAACTCCAGAACGCGTTTCTTACTGGAGGCCGGTGCCTGGCACAGGGTCAGCTGGGAGGACAGAATGTTGTCGATGGTCAGGGATGTATCGCTCATGGATCGACTGCGCTTCCGTATAAAAAAAGGCTGCGGCTGGTTCACACCGCCGCAGCTCGATCAATTGAAACAGCCGGTAGGCAAGCGCTGGGGTCAGTGCTTGCCGTTACCGTGCGCCCGGTCTACATTCTTTTCCTTGTGCTTGAGGATCTGACGGTCGAGCTTGTCGATCAGGCCGTCAATCGCGGCGTACATATCCTCGCTTTCAGCCTTTGCATGAACCTCGCCGCCCACTACGTGCAGGGTGGCTTCGGCAATCTGGCGCACCTTTTCCACTTCGAGGGTAACCTGGCAGTTGCTGATGTGGTCGAAGTGACGCTCCAGCTTCTCGAATTTGCTGTTCACGTAGTCTTTCAGTGCGGGAGTCAGGTCCACGTGGTGACCTGAGATATTAATTTGCATAGGCATCTCCTGTTGTCATTGTGCCGGCTTTCACACCGGTTTGCCGCTGGCAGATCAATTTTGCCAGCAAAAGTTTAAACCAGTCGTTTGCGTTCGTTCGAGGGAGGGATGTGCATGGCCTCCCGGTACTTGGCGACGGTACGCCGCGCCACGTTGATTCCCTGTTCTTTCAGCATGGCTGCAATCTTGCTGTCGCTCAACGGTTTTTTCGGTGTTTCTTCCGCGATCAGCTTTTTGATCATCGCACGAATGGCGGTGGAGGAACATTCCCCGCCTTCGGCCGTGGAGACATGGCTGGAGAAAAAGTACTTCAGCTCATAAATGCCCCGGGGCGTGTGCATGTACTTCTGGGTGGTCACCCGGGAAATGGTGGATTCGTGCATTTCCACCGCCTGGGCAATGTCCGAGAGAATCAGCGGCTTCATTTTCTCGTCGCCGTATTCCAGAAATTCCTGCTGGTGCTCGACAATACGGGTCGCCACTTTTAGCAGGGTTTCATTGCGGCTCTGCAGGCTTTTGATGAACCACTTGGCTTCCTGCAGCTGGTCGCGCAGGTAGGTGTTGTCGGCGCTGCTGTCCGCTCGGCGAATCAGGCCAGCGTAACTGGCATTCACTCGGATGCGCGGAGCAATTTCGGGGTTCAGTTCCACGCGCCAGCGGCCTTCGTGTTTGCGCACGATGACATCCGGAATCACGTAGTCCGGCTCAGCCTGGTCCACCATGTCGCCTGGGCGCGGGTTCAGGCTGGTAATCAGTGACAGGACTTCCTTGAGCTGATCTTCCTTGAGCCGGCTGCGGCGCAGCAGTTGGGCGTAATCGCGGTTGCCCAGCAAGTGCAGGAACTGGGTGACCACCAGGCGCGCCTGGCGCAACCAGGGGGTATCGGGTGGCAGCTGGTTGAGCTGAATCAGCAGACATTCCTGCAGATCCGCCGCAAATACGCCGGGCGGATCAAAATGCTGCAGGCGGTGCAGAACGGTTTTGACTTCGTCCAGCTCCAGGGGGTCTTCGTCGGCATCGTCCATCAGGCCGGCGTGGATGTCCTCCACAGTGGCCGTGAGGTAACCACGGTCGTCCACCGCATCCAGCAGGGCGTGGGCAATGGCCTGGTCCCGCTCGCTCAGCGGGGTCAGGTTCAACTGCCATTCCAGGTGATCCTGCAGGGTTTCGGCCGGCGAATTGCGGGTTTCGAAATCGTGATCGTTTTCGTCGTCGGCCTTGGGGGCCGGTGCCGGTGCGGACTGATAGATGTCATCCCAGGCGGTATCCACGGGCAGGTCGTCGGGAATGTTGTCCGGGATGTCGTTCTCGGAGGACCAGTCGGGGCCGTTCTCGGATTCATCCCAGTCGGCGGTGGGCTCGGGACTGCTTTCTTCCGCAGTCTCGTTGCTGTCTTTTGCTTCCTCGGTGCTTTGCTCGGCTTCGTTCTGCTCGTCGTCTTCGGAAGTCTCCAGCATGGGGTTTGATTCCAGTGCCTGCTGGATTTCCTGCTGGAGATCAAGGGTGGAAAGCTGCAGCAGCCGGATGGCCTGCTGCAACTGGGGCGTCATGGTCAGGCTCTGGCCCATCTTGAGCTGTAAGGAGGCTTTCATAACCATGGCTTAACATCCATAACTTATTGGCATTCCGATTGAAACTTTGCCCGAGAAAAGTCCTAAGCAATTTTTCTGCCGAGTTTACTTGCTGGCGGTTCGCAAAACAATGAGGCCCCGACTAAAGGCCCCCGTTCCTTACCCTACAGGTGAAACTCGTTGCCAAGATAGACCTCCTTGACCTGCTGGTTGGCCAGAATGGCCTCGGCGTTTCCGGAGGCGATAATGTGGCCACCGGAGACGATATAGGCATTCTCGCAGATGTCGAGGGTTTCCCGCACGTTGTGATCGGTGATCAATACGCCGATGCCCTTGTCCCGCAGGTGCCGGATGATGTGCTTGATATCGCTGACGGAGATCGGGTCCACCCCGGCAAACGGCTCATCCAGCAGGATAAAAGCCGGCTCCATGGCCAGCGCACGGGCGATTTCCACACGCCGGCGTTCGCCGCCCGACAGGGCCATGCCCATGCTGTCCCGGATGTGGGTAATGTGAAACTCTTCAAGCAGCTCTTCAAGCTTCGCTTCCCGGTCGGCGCGTTTCAGGCCTTTGCGGGTTTCCAGGATGGCCATGATGTTGTCGCGCACCGTCAGCTTGCGAAACACGGAGGCTTCCTGGGGCAGGTAGCCAATCCCTTTACGGGCACGCCCGTGCATGGGCAGCGGCGTGATGTCCTTGTTATCAATGGTCACCCGGCCGTGGTCGGAGGGCACCAGGCCCACGATCATGTAAAAGCAGGTGGTCTTGCCGGCACCGTTGGGGCCCAGCAGGCCCACAATTTCCCCGGAGCGGATTTCCAGCGAAACGTCCAGAACCACCTTTTTCTGTTTGTAGCTTTTCGCCAGATTACTGGCCCTGAGTACTGCCATCAGAACCTGTCTCGTTGTCGGTTTGTTCGGAATTGCGTGGCTGGATCACCATTTCGACGCGACCGGAATCGCCACTCTCGGTGCTGCCACCTTCGGCGGTGACCACTCGCCGGACGGTATCGTAGTGAATCACATCGCCGCGGAATTCGTTGCTACCCTGCTCAATGCGGGCCTGTTGTTTCAATACAATGACGTTTTCATCCGCCGACCAGGTGATTTCAAGAGCCCAGGCGTCTGTGGCTTTCTGGCCGTCGCGGGCGGGCTGGGAGTAGTGTGCGGGTGTTCCCCAGGATTCCACCTTGCTGACGCCCTGCTCATTGCGGTGCAGAATCACCCGGTCTGCATTCAGGTAGGCTTCGCCTTGGACCAGTCGTACATCGCCGGTATAGACGGCAGTGCCTTCGGTGTCATCGAGTCTGGCGGAGTCTGCGCTGACCTTGATGGGTTGATCGGAATTCAGGTCAAAGGCGGACGCGGAGCCCGCCAGAAGTAGCCCGGTCAACAGAGCGAGGAGCCGTGATGTGTTACCTGAGGGTTTCATATTGCCCTTCTACCTGCGAGTTGAGTTCCAGTATGCGTTGGTCTATCCAGGCTTTCATGCCGGTTGCCTGTGTAACCCCGAAAGGTTCGGTAATGGTGACCGGCCGATCGGTATACACCGTGCCTTCTTTGTCGTTGAACGTCAGGGCTTCGGTGGTCAGGGTGGCATCAGTGTTTTCCGCGCGCCGGGTGACTACCACGTTGCCTGCCAGGTGAAGCAGTCCCTCTGTTTGCCGCAGGCTACCTTTATCCGCCTCAATTATCCACGGCTGAGGTCGTTCGCTGGGGAAGACTCGGGCTACCGGTCCTTCCAGAAGGGCCAGGTCCGCATCCTGGAACTGCTCAATGCGTGGTGCGGTCAGCTCGACCTCCAGGTTCCCCTGCTCACTCCAGGCCCGATAATGGCTACCGACAACAAAACTGTCCGGTTCAGAGGGGCCGCGTAACTGTTCGGCGTCTGGCGTGCCCAGGCTGCGTTCATCGCTTTGCCACATCAGGAAAACCGTTGCCGCAATAACCGCTGCCAGCCCCAGGGTTCTGGCCCAGGCGTCGATGCTGGATCTTGGCGTCAGCAGCTTGATGATCATGAATGGGCGCCTGTATAGGGTGCCAGGGTTTGAGTGAGTTGGCCTTGGGCCCAGAGGATCAGGTCACAGGCTTCGCGAACCGCGCCAGCGCCACCGGCGGTCTGGGTGCAATAGTCGGCCTGTTGTTGAACCAGCCAATATCCGTTGGGAACGGTAATACCGAGCCCGGCAAAGCTCAGGGCTGGCAAGTCGGGCAGATCATCGCCCATGTAGGCAATCTGGTTCGGTTGCAGGTCCATGTCGGCGATGAGTTCCATCAAGGCGACCTTCTTGTCTTCCCGGCCCTGCATCAGGTGAGGGATGCCCAGGTCCTTCATACGTTTTTCGGTCAGGGGCGAGCGCCTGCCAGTAATGACGGCCACGGTGATGCCGGCCTTCATCAGCTGTTTCAGGCCCAGGCCGTCCAAAATGTTGAACGCCTTAAGCTCGTCGCCTGTGGCGCTGAAATACAGGCGCCCGTCGCTCATGATGCCATCCACATCCAGGGCAATCAGCTTGATGCTTGCGGCCTTGGCCAGTAATGCTTCGTTCCATCGCTCTGCCAGTGGCGGTTTAATATCGCTCATCTGTTCACGCTCCTTTTAAATCACACCAGCACGCAGCAGGTCATGCATGTTGATGGCGCCCACCAGCCGGCCGGCGCTGTCGGTGACCGGCAAGGCATTGATTTTCAGCTCTTCCATGATTTTCAGGGCTTCGGCGGCCAGGTGGTCGGCCTCGATGGTCTTGCCCTGGCGGGTCATCACGTCGCGAATCGGCGTGGTGTGAACGTCCAGGGACTTGTCCAGAGTCCGGCGCAGGTCACCGTCGGTGAATACGCCCACGAGGTTGTCCTTGTCATCGACCACCGTGGTCATGCCCAGGCCCTTGCGACTGATCTCAAGCAGTGCGCCACTCAGGGTGGTGTCTTCTGGGACCTTGGGGATCTGCTCACCGGTGTGCATGATGTCGGAAACGTGCAGCAGCAACCGGCGCCCCAGGCTGCCACCGGGATGAGAGAAGGCGAAGTCTTCGGCGCTGAAGCCCCGGGCCTCCAGCAGGGCGACAGCCAGGGCATCGCCCATCACCAGTGTGGCTGTGGTGCTGGAGGTGGGGGCCAGGCCCAACGGACAGGCCTCGGTGGTCACGCTGACATCCAGGTTGGCCACGGCCTCCCGGGCCAGTACCGAGCTTTCGTTGCCGGTCATGCTGATCAGTGGCGCGCCCATGCGTTTGATCAGCGGAAGAATGGTGACAACCTCGCTGGTGCTGCCGCTGTTGGAAATGGCGATCACCACATCCTGCGGGGTGATCATGCCCATATCGCCATGGCTGGCCTCGCCGGGGTGCACAAAAAACGCCGGCGTGCCGGTGCTGGCCAGTGTGGCGGCAATCTTGTTGCCGATGTGACCGGATTTACCCATGCCGGTGACCACCACCCGGCCCTTGCAGGCCATGATTACCTCGCAGGCGCGGGTAAAATCACCGTTGATGCGATGTTCGAGGGCTTCAATGGCTTCCCGCTCTATGCGGATGGCGCGCAGGGCAGAGGTATGAAAGTTCTGGTCGTTCGCAGTTTTTGAATCTGTCATGTTGGCCGACTGTCTGTGTCTCTGATCGGGATGGCCCGGTGTGATCGTATCCGGGACGGCTCGCGAACCGGCAGTATATCACTTCTGTGGCGTCTGACTCCCGGGGTTCTGGGTGAATCTGTGTTGCCATAATGACATTTTTCCTGCCGACAATTGAGCTTAAGCAGCGCTTGTCATACTGTAGCGGCTTCGTGCAAAGGATGGTTTATGGATTCTTCCGCCTACATAAGCTTTGACAATGTTGTGTTTTCCCGGTCAGACCGGCGAATCCTGGATGGCGTCTCCCTGCAAATTCCAAGGGGCAAGGTGACGGCAATCATGGGGCCCAGTGGCACAGGGAAGACCACGTTGCTCCGGCTGATCGGCGGCCAACTGAAGCCGGACTCCGGAACGATTATGGTCGCCGGGCAGGACGTGCCGCACCTGAAGCGCAAGGCGCTCTATGCCCTGCGTGAGAAGATGGGCATGTTGTTCCAGACCGGAGCCCTGTTTACCGACCTGAATGTCTACGAAAACGTGGCTTTTCCGCTGCGAGAGCACACCCAGTTGCCGGAAGACATGATCCGCGACATCGTGTTGATGAAACTGGAGGCGGTGGGCCTGCGCGGCGCCCGCGATCTGATGCCCGCAGAATTGTCCGGCGGTATGACCCGCCGGGTCGCTCTGGCGCGCAGCATTGCGCTGGACCCGGAGCTGATCATGTACGACGAGCCGTTTACCGGCCAGGATCCCATTGCCATGGGAGTCCTTATCAAACTTATTCGCGATCTCAATAGCTCAATGGGCCTGACCAGTGTGCTGGTTTCCCACGACGTGCCCGAGTCGCTGAGCATCTGCCACTATGCCTGCATCATCGCGGATGGCAAGGTGATTGGTGAGGGCACTCCTGAGCAGTTGCGGGATCATCCCTCCGAGCGCGTCCAGCAGTTCCTGGGCGGACAGCCGGATGGTCCGGTGCCATTTCATTACCCGGTAGCGGATGTCGCTGCAGATTTCGGTGTAAAAGGGGAGTGGTTCAGTGGATAAAATCGCTGCTCTCGGGCGCCAGGGTCTGGCGGTTATCGCTTCCTTTGGCCGCTCCGGACGGTTTCTTTTTGGCGTGTTGTCCGGTGTTCCCAGGCCCATCACGGGTTTTCCCCTGCTGGTTCAGCAGCTTTACTTCGTTGGCGTGCTCTCGCTGGCCATTGTGGTGGTATCTGGCCTGTTTATCGGCATGGTCCTGGCGCTGCAGGGGTATACTATCCTCAGCGATTTTGGCTCGGAATCGGCCATCGGCCAGATGATTGCGCTCACCCTGGTGCGGGAGCTTGGCCCGGTGGTGACCGCTTTGCTGTTCGCTGGCCGCGCCGGCTCTGCCCTGACGGCGGAAATTGGGCTAATGAAGGCAACCGAACAGCTGTCAAGCATGGAGATGATGGGTGTCGACCCGTTGCGCCGGGTGGTTGCTCCCAGGCTATGGGCCGGATTTATCGCCATGCCGGTGCTGGCGGTGATTTTCACCGTGGTGGGTATCTGGGGTGGCATGCTCGTGGGTGTAGAATGGTTGGGCGTATTTGATGGCGCCTATTGGGGCAACATGCAGTCGTCGGTGGACTTCGTCGATGACGTGCTGAATGGCCTGCTGAAAAGCGTGGTGTTTGGCTTTGTGTGCGCATGGATTGCCGTTTACCAGGGCTATGATTGTATCCCCACATCAGCGGGTATCAGCTCGGCCACCACCAAGACGGTGGTGTATTCATCGCTCGCCGTGCTGGGCTTGGACTTTGTACTGACCGCCGTAATGTTCGGTGATTTCTGACAGGATTTTTCAGGGAGCCTGCCATGGGCAACAGACGTATTGAAGTGATTGTCGGCCTGTTTATGATCGCGGGCCTGGCTGCCATTTTGTTTCTGGCGTTACAGGTCAGTGGCTTGTCACCGAAGTCGGCAAGCGATCGTTACACGCTGTATGCCAACTTCAACGATGCCGGCGGGCTGGCGCCCCGAGGCCGTGTGTCCATGGCGGGCGTAACCATCGGTACCATTGAATCGGTCACCCTGAATAAAGAAACCTTCCAGGCCCGGGTGGCGCTGGCCATCGAATCCGACGTTGACAATATTCCAACGGACAGCGCTGCGGTGATCCGTACATCCGGATTGCTTGGTGACCAGTATGTAGATATCTCGGTGGGTGGTGATATGGAATCACTGAAGCCGGGAGATACCTTCTATTCAACCCAGTCGGCCATGAACCTGGAACGACTGATCAGCAACTTCGCGTCTGGCCGCTGACCCGGCCCGAAAGACCAATGCAAAGGAGATTGTCATGCTTGCCCTGAAACAACGTTGTCTGTGGATCCTCGCCATGCTGACCCTGGCGGTGGCACCGGCATGGGCTGGCCCGGAAGACGAGCTGAAAAGTTACGTCGATAACAGCACCCAGCTGCTGGTGGATAAGCTGAATGCCGAGAAAAGCCTGTATTCAGAAGACCCGGAGGCATTCTACAAGCTGATGGAAGAAACGCTTGATCAGTTCGTGGATTTCCGCCGGATAGCGGCCCGGGTAATGGGGCGTTACGCTCGCCAGACCACCCCGGAACAACGTGACGAATTTGTTGAGCGCTTCAAGCGTAGCCTCTTTGATGCCTATGCCCAGGCGCTGGTGAATGCCGATGATTTCCAGATGACGGTTCAGGATGCTGAAATCCTGCCGAACAACAGCGATCGTGCGTCTGTCCAGATGCAACTGACATCCGCTTCCGGCAGCCGCATCCCCATTACCTATTCCATGTTCAAAAATAACGAAGACCGCTGGATGATGGAGAACCTGATTGTCGAAGGCGTCAATATTGGTCTGGCGTTCCGGGACCGCTTCGCCCAGGAAATGGAGCAGAACCGTGGGCAGATCCAGTTGGTGATTGATGGCTGGGGCAGTGCGGTTGAATCGCTCGATCTTAATAACGAAGAACAGGGTCAGTCATGAGCCTTGAGGCGCCACGGGTGACGCTGTCTGGGCCTGTTCTGGCGGTCACCGGTGATGTCGATGCTGAGACCGTGATAGCCCTGCGAGCCCAGGGAGAGGAGCTGATTCGTGGTGCCACCGGCCCGCTGACGGTGGACCTCTCCGAGCTGGGTACGGCCCACAGTGTGGTGTTATCCATGCTGTTGTGCTGGCAGCGCCAGGCTCAGCAGCTTCAGCGTCCAATGACCTTCCGGGGCGCCAGTGAACGGCTGGTTTCCCTGGCGGCATTAAGCAATCTGCAAAACCAGATCCCCGGATTTGCACCACACGGCTGACCGACGCCTGCTAATTGGGTACAATTCCGCCCCTGATTTCAAGACATTCGAGGATTTCCTATGGACGCCGCCCAGGTAACCGAACTGGTTCAAGAAGCTCTGCCCGACTGCAAAGTTGAGGTGCAGGTCGATGGCAACCACTACATGGTCGTCGTTGTGGGTGACGTATTCGAGGGCCTGCCCACCATCAAGCGGCAGCAAATGATCAACAAGGTGCTGTTCCAGCATGTTATGGACGGCACCATTCACGCTCTGCACCCGAAAGCCTTTACACCCAGCGAATGGGCCGAGCGCCAGGCCTAAGCCTGAACCGAACAGGACAGATATTGTGGATAAACTTCTGATCAGGGGCCGCAAGCCCCTGGATGGCGAGATCCGTATTTCCGGCGCCAAGAACGCGGCACTGCCCATTCTGGCGGCCACCCTGCTGGCCGATGAACCGGTTAGCATTGGCAATCTGCCACACCTGAACGACGTTACCACCATGATCGAGCTACTCGGTCGTATGGGGGTGGAGCTCATGGTGGATGAGAAAATGTCGGTGGAGGTGCACGCCAACACCATCAAACATTTTCACGCGCCCTATGAGCTGGTGAAAACCATGCGCGCCTCCATCCTGGTGCTGGGCCCACTGGTTGCTCACTTTGGCGAGGCCCAGGTGTCACTGCCCGGTGGCTGCGCCATTGGTACCCGGCCGGTGAACCTGCATATCCACGGCCTTGAGCTGATGGGTGCCGACATCACCGTTGAAAATGGCTACATCAAGGCCAAGACCAACGGCCGACTGAAAGGCGCGCACATCTTCCTGGATACCGTCACCGTTACCGGCACCGAGAACCTGCTGATGGCCGCCACACTGGCCGAGGGCAAGACCATCCTGGAAAACGCCGCACGGGAACCGGAAGTGGTGGACCTGGCCGAATGTCTGATCGCCATGGGCGCCGACATCAAGGGCCACGGCACTGCCACCATCGAGATTAACGGTGTGGAGCGCCTGCACGGTTGCCACCACAACGTACTGCCGGACCGCATTGAAACCGGCACCTACTTGGTGGCGGCAGCAGCCACCGGTGGTCGCGTCAAGGTCAAGGACACCCGGGAAGACATCCTGGAGGCGGTGCTGTTGAAGCTGGAAGAAGCCGGCGCTCACATCACCACCGGCCCGGACTGGATTGAGCTGGACATGAAAGGCCAGCGGCCAAAAGCCGTGAACCTGCGCACCGCGCCTTATCCCGCGTTCCCGACCGACATGCAGGCCCAGTTTGCCGCTATGAACACGGTCGCCGAAGGTACGGGCACGATCGTGGAAACCGTGTTCGAAAACCGGTTCATGCACCTGCAGGAACTGATCCGCATGGGCGCTGATATTACCCTGGAGGGTAACGCGGCCATCATAAAAGGTGTGGATCATCTGACCGGAGCCCCGGTCATGGCCACCGACCTGCGGGCCTCGGCCAGCCTGGTCATCGCCGGCTTGGTGGGTGAGGGCGATACCATTGTGGATCGCATCTACCACATTGACCGTGGCTACGAGTGCATCGAAGAGAAATTACAGTTGCTGGGCGCGAGCATCCGCCGCCTGCCGGCCTAACCAAACCAACGGGAACCCGGAAAGACTCATGACAGATTCCATCACCATCGCCTTGTCGAAGGGACGCATTCTGGAAGAAACCCTGCCGCTGCTGGCGGAAGCCGGCATCGAGCTGGTCGACGACGTGAAAAAGTCCCGCAAGCTGGTGTTCCCGACCACTGATCCCAACGTGCGTATCCTGATTATCCGGGCCACCGACGTGCCGACGTATGTGCAGTACGGCGGCGCGGACCTGGGTGTGACCGGGAAAGACGTGCTGATGGAGCACGGTGGTGAAGGCCTGTACGAGCCGCTGGATCTGAACATCTCCCGCTGCAAGCTGATGACCGCCGGCAAAAAAGGCGAAAACCCGCCGGCCGGCCGCATCCGTGTGGCCACGAAGTTCGTCAACCTGGCACGTCGTTACTACGCCGCCCAGGGGCGTCAGGCGGACATCATCAAGCTCTATGGGGCGATGGAACTGGCGCCGATCCTGAATTTAGCAGATGAGATTGTCGATATCGTGGATACCGGCAATACCCTGAAGGCCAATGGTCTTGAGCCCAGAGAGTTAATTGATTACATCAGTAGTCGACTGGTGGTGAATCGTGCTTCGATGAAAATGAAGCATGAGCAGATTAACCCGATTATCGAGAAGATGGCGGCCGCAGTCGAAAAACGCCGAGATCAGTAACAGAGCGTTTTGCACTGTAACTAATTGAAGCCGTCAGGGTGGCCTTTCCAAAAATTTCGAAGGCCATGGATGGCCTGAGAGAAGCGCACATGGACGTGCTCGTAGCGGTTTTTGGAAAGGCCACCCTGATGGCTGATACCCCCAAAGCAAAAATCCACATGCAGGATTAGAGTTATGACCGACAAGATCACCAGACTGAATGCCTCCCAGAGCGACTTCGACAGTGCGCTGGCCAAGCTGCTGGCGTGGGATGACAGCGTGGACCATCAGGTGAACGAGTCGGTGCGGCATATCCTGCATGAGGTAAAAACCCGTGGTGACGCGGCGGTGATGGAATTTACCGAGAAGTTTGATCGCCTGAAGGTCGGCTCCATGGCCGAGCTGGAAATCAGCCAGGACCGCCTGCAGGCCGCTCTGGACAAGATTCCTCAGGATCAGCGTGAAGGCCTGGAGAAAGCCGCCGAGCGGATTCGCGATTACCACGAACGTCAAAACCAACAGTCCTGGCAGTATGAAGACGAAGACGGCACCGTGCTGGGCCAGAAGGTCACGCCGCTGGACCGTGCCGGTCTGTATGTGCCGGGTGGTAAGGCTGCCTATCCATCGTCCGTATTGATGAACGCGATTCCCGCCAAAGTGGCTGGCGTGAGTCAGTTGATCATGGTTGTGCCGACGCCGGATGGTGTGGTGAACGACATGGTGCTGGCAGCGGCTGCCATCGCCGGGGTGGATCGTGTTTTCGCGCTGGGTGGCGCTCAGGCCGTGGCAGCTCTGGCCTATGGCACTGAAACCGTGCCGGCCGTGGACAAAATCGTTGGCCCGGGCAACATTTTCGTCGCCACTGCCAAGCGGGAAGTGTTCGGCGTGGTCGGCATCGACATGATCGCCGGGCCGAGTGAAATCCTGGTGATCAGCGATGGCAAAACCGATCCGGACTGGATCGCCATGGACCTGTTCTCCCAGGCCGAGCACGACGAGCAGGCGCAAAGCATCCTGGTCAGCCCGGACGGGGATTTCCTGGACGCCGTTGAAGCCAGCATCAACAAACTGCTGCCGACCATGGAGCGTGAAGAGATTATCCGCACCTCCATGACCAGTCGTGGCGCACTGATCCAGGTGGCTGATTTGAAAGAAGCCGCTGAGGTGTCCAATCGGGTGGCTCCGGAGCACCTGGAGCTGTCGGTGGAAGATCCGCAGGCGATGCTCGACGACATCCGCCACGCCGGCGCCATCTTCATGGGCCGCCACACCGCCGAGGCTCTGGGCGACTACTGCGCCGGCCCGAACCACGTATTGCCGACCAGTGGAACTGCACGGTTCAGTTCACCGCTGGGCGTTTACGACTTCCAGAAGCGGTCCTCGCTGATCGGCTTCAGTGCCGAAGGCGCTGACCGTATGGGTCGTGTGGCGTCCGTGCTGGCCCGTGGCGAAGGCCTGACGGCCCACGCCCGTTCTGCCGAATACCGTATTAAAGATTGAGGCCTTAAATGAGCAAGTATTGGAGTTCCCTGGTCGAACAGCTCAAACCTTATGTGCCAGGTGAACAGCCCAAGATGGCCAACCTGGTGAAGCTGAACACCAACGAAAACCCCTTCGGCCCCTCGCCGAAGGTGATCGAGGCCATTCAGAAGGAGCTGAACGACAACCTGCGGCTGTACCCGGACCCGGAAGGTCAGGCGCTGAAAGACGCGATTGCCAGCTACTACGCCGATTACGACATCAAGGCCAGCCAGGTCTTTGTGGGTAATGGCTCAGACGAAGTGCTGGCACACATCTTCCAGGGCCTGCTCAAGCACGACGACCCGATCCTGTTCCCGGACATCACCTACAGCTTCTACCCGGTGTACTGCGGCCTCTACCAGGTTGAACACCACGCGGTGCCGCTGACGGACAGTTTTGAGATAGATCCGGCCGATTACCGGCGCACCAATGGCGGTATCATCTTCCCGAACCCCAACGCCCCGACCGGCCGCTACCTCGTGCTTCAGCATGTCGAGGAAATCCTGCAGGCCAACGAAGACAGCGTTGTGGTTGTGGATGAAGCCTATGTGGATTTCGGCGGCGAATCCGCCATTTCGCTGGTCAACAAATACCCGAACCTGGTGGTCTGCCAGACCCTCTCCAAGGCCCGCTCCCTGGCGGGTCTTCGGGTCGGCTTTGCGGTTGCCAACGAAGAACTGATCGAAGCCCTCCAGCGGGTGAAAGACAGCTTCAACTCTTACCCCCTGGACCGCCTGGCCCTGGCGGGTGCGGTAGCTGCGTTCGAGGACCGTCAGTGGTTCGAAGATTCCTGCAATGGCGTGATCAACGAGCGTGAGCGTCTGACCGAGGAGCTGGAAGAGCTTGGCTTTGAGGTTCTGCCGTCGAAGGCCAACTTTGTCTTCACCCGCCACAAACAGAAATCCGGTGCGGCCATCGCGGCGCTTCTGCGGGATGAGGGGATTATTGTTCGGCACTTCGACAAACCTCGGATCAGCGATTTCCTGCGGATCACCGTAGGAACCTCTGATCAGAACAATGCCTTGCTTAAGGCGTTGGCCGAACTCTAAAGTCTTAAAATCCTGGCGCTTTAGCCTTTGAGTGGCTGCGGGGCGGGGATGGGTTTCCGAAAACCGCTACAAGCACATCCCTGTGCGCTTATTTCGGGCCATCCCTGGCCCTTGCTATCAGCTCTCTTCGCGCCAACATGCTCCATTAATTCTGTGAATACGGCCGAGGCAACCACCATGGCAAACCGCATCGACATTCTCTCCAAAATCAATGAATGGCTGGAGCCAGAGAACTTTCAGGATTACGCCCCGAATGGCCTGCAGGTTGAGGGTAAGGAAGAGGTCAATACCATCATCACGGGCGTCACCGCCTCCCAGGCATTGATCGACGAGGCCATCAAGCAAAACGCCGACATGATCCTGGTGCACCATGGTTATTTCTGGAAAGGCGAGGACCAGTGCATTCGCGGCATGAAAAAGAACCGGATCAAGCAGCTCCTGGAAAACGACATCAACCTCGTCGCCTACCACCTGCCGCTGGATGACCACCCCGAGTATGGCAATAACCGCCAACTCGCTGATGTGCTCGGTATCCAGAACCCGAAACCGTTAGGCGGCCTAGTCTGGCAGGGCAAGCTCAAGGAGCCCATGAGCCCGGAGAAATTTGGACTGCACCTTGCCCGAGCGCTACACCGTAATCCTCTGCATGTAGGTGAGGGCAGGGACACCATCAAAACCGTCGCCTGGTGTACCGGTGCCGCTCAGGGCTTTATTAACACTGCCATTGAGGCGGGTATCGACGCCTTCATCAGCGGTGAAATCTCCGAACCGACCACACACACTGCCCGGGAATGCGGTATCCACTACTTTGCGGCAGGACATCACGCCACTGAGCGTTACGGTGTGCAGGCGTTGGGTAAGGCGTTGGCGGACGAATTTGGTGTTAATCACCAATTCATTGACTGTGATAACCCTGTTTAATCCTGAAGTTTAGCGGGAATGTTGCTCGAGTTCGGGAGTTCAAGGAAGTCTGATTAGCCTAGAAAGTCCTAAAAGGAAGTTTAGGCAGGCTATGAAGAGTTTTATTGATCAGTCCGGGAAGGCCTTTCCAAAAATTTCGAAGGCCATGGATGGCCTGAGAGAAGCGCACATGGATGTGCTCGTAGCGGTTTTTGGAAAGGCCTTCCCGGACTGACCTCCCCCGCCGCTAATAGGCAAGGGAAGGCCAACGGCGGCAAGCGAGTCAGGCAGACTGCTTCTTACCTTCCTTATCCAGACCATAGTCCTCAGCCAACATACCGGAATCATCGGTATCGGACTTCGGCGCATAATCCCGTGGCGGCTCAGATGGCTCCTCCTCGGAACGGTGGCCCAGACGGCCCGAAGACTTCTGCTCCAGCTCTGCAAGCCACTCGTCATCATTGCACAGCCGGTTCGCACCGCGCGCCATCTGCTGATTTACATCGTGATAAGCATCATTGAAACGCCGCAACAAATGCGCAGACTCCATGAAATGCTCATTCACCTGAGCCTGATAGCGCGTAAACTCACTACGCAACTCATCAATCTGCTGCTCGGCGCGGCGCTGGCGTAACGTCGCCCCCTGGCCTGAACGGCCCACCAGAACACCGATGATAACGCCAACCACCAGCGCGGCTACTGCCGCCAGAATCAGGTTCGTCATAGAAAATCGTCCTTTCATTGCTGCAATTGAGGTAGCCCTCTATGACCAGTATAACGCCCTGTGAAGCATCATCCCATGGCAAAAACACCGCCAATCGTCGTATGGGGCAAAATGGCCCAAAATGTGGCGAAAAAGGCCGGAATGAGTGACAATACGGCCCCCAAAAAACAAACCAACAGCCGAGAACACCCAGATGACAGAAGCCATGTCCTCCGAAACCGAAGCGAACCTGAGCCCGTGGGAGCGTTACCAACAGGATCTAGAACGCCCGGACTTTCAAAAGGACCCGGCTCAGGTCGATGCCGTGCAGCGCCTGCAAGCGCTGTATGAAAAGCTGGTGGAAGCCGAAAAGCAGCGTGACAGCCTTGCGCACAAGCTCAAGCTGAAACTCAGTGGCGGCAAAGAAGAGCCGGTCAAAGGTCTGTACTTCTGGGGCGGTGTTGGCCGTGGTAAAACCTACCTCATGGACACCTTCTACGAGGCTCTGCCGTTCGAGCGCAAAATGCGGGTTCACTTCCACCGCTTCATGCAGCGCGTCCATAACGAGCTTAAGAGCCTCAAGGGCGAGAAGAACCCTCTGGACCTTGTGTCCAAGAAGTTTGCCGACGAAACCCGGGTTATCTGCTTCGACGAATTCTTCGTCTCCGACATCGGCGACGCCATGATCCTCGCCACACTGATGGATGGACTGTTCAGCCGTGGTGTCACCCTCGTATGTACCTCCAACATCGTGCCGGATGGTCTCTACAAAGATGGCCTGCAGCGTCAGCGCTTCCTGCCGGCCATCGAGCTGGTGAAGAAGTACACCGACGTGGTCAATGTGGATGGTGGTGTCGATTACCGCCTGCGGACCCTGGAACAGGCCGAGCTGTACCACAGCCCGCTGGATAAGGATGCGGACATCAGCCTGCGCAAGAGCTTTGACGGCCTGGCCGTGGAGTGTGCCGCCCATGATGCCAACATTGAAATCAACGGTCGTAACATCCCGGCCCTGGCGCACGCGGATGATGTTGTGTGGTTTGATTTCAAAGCCGTGTGTGATGGCCCGCGCAGCCAGAACGACTACATCGAACTGGCCCGCCAGTTCCACGCCATCATAGTCAGCAATGTTCCGGTACTGGGCACCAAGAACGATGACCAGGCCCGGCGCTTTATCAACATGATTGACGAGTTCTACGATCGCAATGTGAAGGTCATCATCTCCGCCGAAGCGCCGATTACGGAACTGTATTCCGGTGGACGCCTGAGCTTTGAGTTCGAGCGGACCGAATCGCGGTTGTTGGAGATGCAGTCCCAGGAATACCTGGAAGCGCCGCACAAGCCTTAAGGGCGCCTCCCTCTCTCCCTGACGTGCCTCTCTCCCGCCAGGGGAGAGGGGCTTACAGCAGCTCCTCTATCCGCTTATCCTTTTCCGCCCACAGCTGGCTCACCCAGCGCTGAAACTCCACTCGCATCTCCCTGTTGTTCTCATAATCCATGCCCAGGAAACGTTCGGGTATGTCCCGCACTTTCACATCAATAATGATCTTGCGAACCTTGCCACTCAGATAATCCCAGATGCCCGGCTGGCCGTCAGGATAAACGATAGTGACATCCAGCATGGTATGAATCATCTCGCCCATGGCGCTGAATACAAACGCCGTACCGCCGGCTCGGGGCTTGAGCAGATGCTTGTAGGGTGAGTTCTGGCGCTTGTGCTTCGCTGGTGTGAACCGCGTGCCTTCCATGAAGTTGAAGATGGTCACCGGCATATACCGGAACTTCTCACAAGCCGCACGAGTGGCTTCCGTGTCCTTGCCTTTGAGGGACGGGTTCTTCGCAATCTGTTCTTTGGTATGCCGATGCATGAACGGGAAATCCAGGGCCCACCAGGCAATGCCCAGCAGCGGCACATACAGCAACTGTTTTTTCAGGAAGAATTTCAGCAGCGGGATTTTACTGTTCAACACGTACTGAATGGCGGGAATGTCGGCCCAGCTCTGGTGGTTGCAGGTCACAAAGTACCAGTGGTTCCGGCTAAGGCCCTCAACGCCCCGCACGTCCCACTCCACTTTATGGAACAGATCCACCAGCACATTGTTAAAACCGATCCAGTACCAGGCAATGGTGTTGAGGATCAGCGAACAGAGCTTGCGCACGCCGGTAATGGGCACAATCAGCTTGATCACGCCCAGCAGTAACAACACCGGGAACAGGATCAGCGTGTTTAGAAAAATCAGTGCCACCACCAGTGCGCCCTTCAGCGGCGAGGGAAGAAAATCAAGCATGGGGACAATCTCGCGAGTTCGGATTAATGTCTCGATTCAGGTCGGCATTCAGCCCTCAAAGGGCGTGGCAACGCCTTGTTCGTCTTTGGGTAGCAGGCGTTTTTCCGTGTCGGTCGAGGCCAGTTCCGTAAACCGGTTGTGAGTGCGTTCACCCAGGAGCGTGCGGAACTGCTGGTCGTAGAAATCCAGGTTGTTGTAACGGATCATTGCGCGGATTTCTTCAATGTAATCTATCCCCCGTTCTGAATAGCTATGCAGTCCACCGGCCAGCCTCGTGCCGGAAAGTCCGTCACCGGCCTTACGCTGTTTCCAGCGCAGTTCCCGAACCTTGCGGTAGGCGTTGTGGCGGTTCAGGTTCTGGATATAGGAACGCACGGAATAGTAGGGGGATGAGAAGGTGGCCACCTCATGATCCGCACCTTCGGCACGGCCCTTCGGAACCAGGCCACAGCCCCGGCTAAAGCACCACTGACCAAACAGGTTGTTGCCTCGGGTGGCAAACCGGGACTGGCCCCAAGCGGATTCGTTGGCGGCCTGGGCAAGTACCAGCGAGGGAGGAACCACATCCAATCGCTTTCTCAGCGCCTCAAATTGTGCCGGGCTGCCGGTTTCGGCTTTGACTCTCAACCGTTCCGACTGCTTCTTCAACCAGGCGGTGTCTGCGGCGGAAAGGGATTCCTGGGTTGCCAGTTGCTCGAGGTATTCGCGCTCAATCAGGATGCGCGAGTTGGCCAGGACAATACGGGGATACAGGAACGAGAAAAACGCTTTCTTGCGTTCGGTCACATCATCATAACTGGAGAAATCGGGGAGGGGAGCACTCGCCCATTTGGGCAACGGCGGCAGGGACGCCAGGGGTGCATCTGCTTCTTCAGATGTCTGTACAGTCGATGGCGCGTAAGACACGCCTCCGATTGCAAACAATACTAGCGGAATCGTTAACAGCAGCGCCCGTGAAGTCGCAGTCATAATATCCCTCATTAAAAACAATTAAGGGAAGGATTATAACAGCTTAAACGGGCGCTGACGGCCTCAGAAGAAGACTTTGATGCCCGCCATCAAACCGTCGTCCAGATCAATGTCGCGACTGCCGCGACCATCGAGGTCGGTATTCAGGTAGCGGTAACCGGCGAACACCTCGGCGTTACGGATCACCCGGTAGCTACCGCGCAGCTCCACCTCGGTCATATCGTCGGAATCGCCGAAAGACAGGATGCTCGGCGCATAGTGCAGGCTGCCACCGACGGACAGGCCCGGTACGGTCGGAATATTCACCCGGGCAAAGCCGCCCAGTCCAACCGCACCACCGTCGCCGTGGTCATCGTCATCCCAGCCGTAAGCCCGTGCGCCCAGGCCAGCGGTGGTTGGCAGGTTGCCCAGGGCAGTCTGGCCCTGCGCGTGGAAATCGGCGTTGGCAATATGGCGGCTACCTTCGTGGTAGGTGTAGCCGGCGCCCAGTTGCAGATCATCACGGCCGGTCATCAGGTTGTACTGACCTTTCACCGATTCGTCGGTAAGGCTCAGTTCCAGGTCGGCAGCGAATGCCGGAGCGGCTGCCAGTGAAAGCGCCAGAAAAGAAACACGTGTCAGTTTCATGATTACACCTTTTTGTGTGTGCTGTTAGCAATGCTATGGATGGTAACCAGCTCCCCGCCACGACACAACTTACAGACGGTTAAATCGTTGGCAACAAAAGAAATACCCGTCAAGGGGTGGGTCGCCTGGGGCAATACTGTTCAAGGACCGCCCGCAACATCTCCATCTTGACCGGTTTGGCAATGAACGAATCCATGCCAGCGGCATGGCACTCTTCTTCATCGTCTTCCGTTGCGCTAGCCGTTAACGCCACCACGGGTACCCGTGGAGCCTGCTGTTCCTGCTCCCACTGCCTTAGTTGCCGAGTGGCCTCAAATCCGTCCATTTCCGGCATCACGCAATCCATCAGGATCAAGTCAAACGGTTGCGTCTGCCAAAGCCGGGAAGCCTCCAGCCCATTGTTGGCGGTGGTCACCGTGCCCCGGAGCTTTTCCAGCAGCCGGCGAGTCAAAGCCTGGTTAACCGGATTGTCCTCCACCAGCAGCACGCGCATGCAATCACAGGGTGCCTGTTGCTGGCGACGGTGGATGTCGTTTACTGCCTGGAGCGAAAAACGGGTCAAAAAGCGCCGATTATTGTTGTCGCCGTCTACAAACAATTGGTTCAGCATGGGCATTAGCCAAGATTCCCGCAGGGTCTTGCTCAGGAAGGCATCCGCGCCGGCTGAGCGGAAGTGCTCGGCATCACCCCGCTGGGGATTCGCGGTCAGGATCAGTATCCGCAGGTTTTGCCAGCGGGCGTCTTCGCGAATCTGCCGGCACAGTCGCTCGCTGTCGGTGTCTGGCACAAAGCCATCCATTAACAGGGCATCGTAGGGCTGCTCCGATTCGCTGGCCTGTTCCAGGGCCGACAATGCCCCCGAAGCGGAATTGACCGCCTCAATCGCCAGCTCCTGGCGCGACAACATTTCCAGGGTGATCTTCCGGGACAGCTCATAGGCATCCAGGACCAGGATGCGCCGGTTTCGCAGGTGGCGGGTGTCCGGGCGGATCATCACCTCGGCACTGTCGCCGGTATCTTTCAATGCCAGCTCCATCCAGAAGGTCGAACCCTGGCCGGGCTCACTTTCCACGTCCAGGGTTCCGTCCATCAACTGGACCAGCTGCCGGCAAATGGTCAGGCCCAGCCCAACGCCCGGCTGGGGTTGGCGCATGCCTTGGGCTTGCTGTTCATGGGGGTGGTAAATTCGCTCAATGCCTTCTGCCGTAATGCCTGTGCCCGTGTCCTCCACCGACAGCCGAACCCTTACCTGGCCCCGCTTGCGCTCCAGGGCCTCGGCGCTAATCAAGACATGGCCGGAATCCGTGAACTTAATGGCGTTGGACACCAGATTGAGCAGCACCTGGCGCACGCGAACCGGATCACCGGCAAGCTCCCACGGCAGGTTCTCGTCAACGCGCACATCCAGCTCCAGCCCCTTCTCCCGCGCCCGTGGGCCGAGCATGTGTACCAGATCGTTCAAGGTGTCCCGCAAGTCGAAGGGTGCGTCCTCCAGCTCCAGCCTTCCGGCCTCAATGCTGGAAATGTCGAGCAGATCATTGGTGATGGCGGATAAGTTGTCTGCGGCATTCAGGAGTGTTCTGGTGTACTCCCGCTGTTCCGGGTCCAGGGGGGTGTCGGCCAGCAGGCTGCCGTAACCGGATACGGATTGCAGGGGAATTCGCAGCTCATGGCTAATGTTGGCAAGAAACCGGGTTTTCGCCTCGTTGGCCTGGTGGCTGGCGTCGCGCTCGGCTTCGGCATCGTGGGCGGCTTGCCGAAGCGCCCGGGTGTCCTCCAGGAGCTGGAGCCGCATGTGGTTTAACGCACGCTCCAGCTCGGACAACGCCGCCGCTCTGGGGCCCTTGTCGGCGGTGATGGGTTCCACCAGGGTGTCGAGGTCCAGTTGGTTGGCTTGTCTGGCAATGGTGCGCAGCTGGTGGTCCAGGCGGCTATTTTTGCGCCATAGCGCATACAGAGCACCGGACAGCACCGCAAGACAAAGCAAAAGCAACAGGTTAAGCAAAGAAGGCAAGGCACCAGATCCCTGTGTCAATTGACAAATAACCAGCGGAGTCTAGCAGACCGACACCACTTCCACCCAGCGCTTGGCCTCATTGGTAATGAACCGGAAACGTACGTTCAGGTCGTACAGGTGGGCTCCATACACACGATCTTCGTCGCGGCCCCGGCGAAAAGACGGGCGGGGGTCAAACGCCACTACATCTTCAATCAAGGCCCGGAAATCCGGGTAGTCTGCCTCGGGCAACGCATTGAGTTGGGCGTCGGCTTCCTTGGAAAAGCATACGTCCAGCCGTTCCGTTGGCGCTGACTCAGCCCAGCCCAAAGACGCTTCCGGTACCGAGTCGGCAAAGGGCAGGTAGGGTTTGATATCCAGAATGGGGGTTCCTTCAATCAAATCATGATCGCGAATCCGCAACACCAGCCGGCCATCCTCCCGGCGAACCAACCCTTCGTTGCGAACCACCGACAGCCCCAGGCTGTTTGGCCGGAACGGCGAGCGTGAAGCAAACACCCCAACCTTCCTGTTTCCTCCCAGGCGCGGTGGTCGCACCACTGGCCGCCACTCGGCCCGCACCGCTTCGTGAAATTGAAACGTGAGCCATAGATGGGAGGCGGACTCCAAACCCCGGAAAGCATCCTCCCGGTCAAACGGTGGCTCAATCACCAGCTCGGCATGAGCGTGGCGGGTCAACCCCGGCTGCCGGGGTACCCCAAACTTATCCTTGAAGCAGGAGTGGGTGTAAGCAATCGGGGTGAGAGTAAGCGCCTCTGCAGCAGGCTTACTTTTATGGTGTAACTTTTTGCGGCGTAATTCGGGCATGCTCAATCGCGCTCCATGGTCCCGGCGAAATACATTTCGATTCGAAACAGCACCGATCCCCGCTCCTTGAAGTCATCCTCGCGGGGAAAGGTCACGGCCGGGATCAGCTCGGCAAACAGCCAGTCTTCATACACGCGATAACGCCAGGTTAAGTCTGCGAAGTAGGAGGTGGTTCGCCAGTTCGGCTTGCTCTCGCCCAGAACGCCCAGGCGAGGCCGTAGCTCGGAACGGTTATTCAGTCGCTTGTGAACACTGAAAATCTGGGCAGCCTCGAACCGGCGTTCATCGTGAATCCACTCCAGCTCGGACGAGGCATAAAAATTCCAGCCGTTACCCAGGGGACGGCTCGCCCCAAACCACGTGCGCGCGCCCCAGCCTTCGGTGTGGTAATAGTAAACCCGTTGCTCCGTACCAAAGCTCCAGTCCTGCCCGGGCTTCCAGCCCTTGCCCACCTTGGCGCGCCAGAACATCTCCGGCGGTAGTCTTAACCGGCCACCAATATCCGTTGAAAAATTAACGGCGTCGCCCAGGTCGGTAATGAAACGAAGCGCGCCGGTTGCTGTGGAATCCGTACGTTCGGATTCAACCAACTGGCGGTCCCTGTCGCGCTCGGCCAGTGGCACCAGGTCATCGGTCTCGCTGTCGAGCACCAGTTTCAGTTTCTCTTCAGCGGTTGGCACTTCCAGCCTGAAGCGAACTTCTTGTTCAAAGTCAGCCAGATTCCCGGTTTCAGACTTGGCCGCCAGGCCCAGGCGCAAATAGCTTCGGTTGTTGGGCAAGGCCCGGGAAGAGCCCGAAAGGGTGCGGTCTGCCCAGGCCCCGAGGGATTCCACCGACTCACCATATTCCCGCTCCTGGCGAATCACCCAGTTGCTGAAATCGAGCCATATGGAATCCTCGGGTTCTGCCCAGAAATCCTCGGGCTCAAAGGTAAAAAACGACAAGGGGAGTTTTTCCGGCGTTAACCGCTCTGTGGCGGATGGAGTCAGTATCTCTGATCTGGGCTCAGCAGCATTCGCCAAAACGGGGAGGAACAGCAACGCGGTGGCCAGGCACCGTTTAGCGGAATTCTTCAAGGAAGCGATCATGTAATGCACGGACCTGACGCTCCACATCAGTTAAGGGTTTATTGTTATTGATGATGGCATCCGCGCGGGCGCAGCGTTGCTCACGACTCATCTGGGCCGCCATAATCTTTTCGACTTGCTCGCGGGTATTGTCATCCCTTGCCATGGTGCGTTCAAGCTGTATCGACTCCGGCACGTCGATAACCACCACCCGGTCCACCAGCTCGTGTTGGTTGGTCTCCAGCAGGAGAGGAGAGACCAGCAAGGTGTAGGGTAATTCGTAGCTGGGTTTTCCCCTAAGCTGCCGAACCAACTCCTCCCGAATAATCGGGTGCAGCAGCCCTTCAAGCCACTGCTTCTCCTCCGGCACTTCAAAGATCCGCCGCCGCAACCAGGCCCGGTCAAGCGATCCACAGTCCTGCAAAACGTCCGGTCCGAAACGCTCGGCAATGGTCGCCAGTGCCGGCGTGCCTGGTTCCACCACCTGCCGGGCAACATCATCGGCATCCACCCAGTGCACGCCCAACTGACCAAAGAGCCGCGCAACCGTTGATTTTCCGGAGCCAATGCCCCCGGTCAGTCCGACGATATAGGGTGAACTCATACCCCAAGAAACCCGAACCAGAAACGCTGGATTTCATTGCCGAACCACAGGCAGAGCAACCCAGCCGTTGCCAGGTAAGGCCCAAAGGGAATGGGCACCTCGCGGCCATGCTTGCGGAAGACCATCAGACTGATGCCTACAACGGCGCCAACCAGAGAAGACAGCAGAATCACGGCAGGCAGCAGTTGCCAGCCCAGCCACGCGCCCAGGGCGGCCAGCAGTTTGAAATCGCCATAACCCATGCCTTCCTTGCCGGTTACCAGCTTGAACAGCCAATACACGGACCACAGCGACAGGTAGCCGGCCACCGCGCCCCAGAAGGCGCTTTCAAAGCTCGTCAGTACACCAAAGTAATTCAATACCAGCCCCAGCCACATCAGGGGCAGGGTGATGCTGTCTGGCAGCAGCTGAGTGTCAAAATCGATCACGGTCAGCGCTATCAGCGCGTACACGAACAGCAGCGCCCAAAGGGCGGACGTGGTCGGCCCCAGCAACCCAATGGTGGCCACGGCAAATACCGCAGTGAGCGCTTCAATAATGGGATAGCGAGGCGATATGCGCGTTTTACAGGATGAACACTTGCCGCCCAGCACCAGCCAACTGATAACCGGAATGTTTTCCCAGGCACGGATTTTGTGGCCGCAGGGCGGGCAGGTGGAGGCTGGCTTTGAAAGGGAAACCCGGGTCTCGGACTTGCGCTGGTCTTCTGGCAACTCAAGGAATTCTTCGCATTGGCAGCGCCAGCCCTGCTGCATCATCTTGGGCAGGCGAAGGATTACCACGTTCAGGAAACTCCCGATGCAGAGGGAGAAAAGGGCGACGGTGGTGTAAAGGAGCCAGGGTGTGGAGAGGAATGTGTCTAAGGTTGGCATGGAAAAATCATCTGTGAGCATTTTGATTCCCTCTCCCCTGGAGGGAGAGGGCTAGGGAGAGGGGGGTGAAAAAGTCCTGTGCGAGCGGAAAGCTTAACCGACAACCTGACCCATCTGAAAGATTGGCAGGTACATGGCTACGATCAGGCCGCCTACCAGCACGCCGAGAACGGACATAATCATCGGTTCCATCAGGGAGGTGAGGTTGTCGACCATGTCATCCACTACTGCCTCATAATGCTCGGCAACTTTGGCCAGCATTTCATCCAGATTGCCGGATTCTTCACCGATGGCGGTTAATTGCACGGCCATTACAGGGAATACGCCCTGGTTGCGCATAGAGGCCTGAAGTTGCGTGCCGCTGGATACATCGTTCTTGATATTCAGAACTGCGTCCCGATAAATGGCATTCCCCGTGGCTCCGGATACAGATTCCAGTGCATCCACCAGAGGAACACCGGCAGCGAAGGTGGTGGAAAGTACGCGTCCAAATTTCGCGACGGCAGACTTATCAAGAATTTCACCCACTATAGGTAGCTTCAGAACCCACTTGTCGACGAAATCAGAAAACTTCTGAGACCGTCTGCGTGCCTCTCTGAACAGGAAAATCGCACCAACGATGCCGAGTAACACTACAAACCACCATTTCTGCATCCATTCCGATAGATGCACAACAAACTGGGTGAAGACTGGTAAGTCGGCACCAAAGCCTTGAAACAAGGCCTCGAATTGTGGCACTACTTTTACAAGCAAGATGGCGGTAACAATGATTGCCACAACGATAACCGCAATGGGATACGTCATTGCTTTCTTAACTTTTTTCTTCAGCAGCTCGGTTTTTTCCAGATAGGTCGCAATTCGGTCCAGCATCTGTTCCAGTGCACCGGCGCTTTCGCCTGAGTCAACCAGATTGCAGTAAAGGTCGTCGAAGTGCCTCGGGTGCTTGCGCAGTGCGGCCGCAAAACCGGTGCCGGAAGCAATGTCGTTACGCAGGTTCATCACCAGTTCCTGCAGACCCTTGTTCTCCAGGCCATCCGCAACAATGTCGAAACTCTGAACCAGGGGCACACCGGCTTTCATCATGGTGGCCAGTTGGCGGGTGAGCATGGCAATGTCGAACGGCGTGATTTTCCTTTTACCACCAAAAAGGGGCTTGGGCTTTTTCTTGACCTTGTCCGGCATTATGCCCTGCTTGCGCAACTGGGCCTTAATCAGAGCCACATTGGCACCAGCCATTTCACCTTTGGTCTTGTTGCCCTTGCGGTCCCGGCCTTCCCAAACAAACGCTTCGAGCTTTTGTGCTTTTTCTGCCATGTTTAATCCTTGGTCACGCGGTTGGCTTCCTCAAGGCTGGTCACGCCCTCCATTACCTTGCGCAGGGCGGATTGCCTCAAGTTGCGGAAGCCTTCTTTCTGGGCCTGCTTCGCGATCTGAATCGAGCTGGCCTCTTCCATAATCATGTTGGCCAGTTCATCGGTAATCTTCACAACTTCATAGATGCCTACACGGCCCTTGTAGCCTCCATTGCATTTATCACAGCCCTTGGGGCGGTACAATGTAAAGCCAGTATCAATTTGTTCTTCTGTGAACCCTTCCTTCAAAAGGGTGTCATGGGGCACATCGATCGGCTCTTTACAGGCCTTGCACAGGCGACGCCCCAGCCGCTGGGCGATGATTAGGCTTACGGAGGTGGCGATGTTGAAGGATGGAACCCCCATGTTCATCATCCGTGTCAGAGTTTCGGCCGCGCTATTAGTGTGCAGCGTGGATAGCACCAAGTGGCCGGTCTGCGCGGCCTTGATCGCGATGTTGGCGGTTTCCAGGTCCCGAATCTCACCCACCATGATGATGTCCGGGTCCTGGCGCAGGAAAGCTCGCAGTGCTTCGGCAAAGCCCAGGCCCACCTTGTTGTTAACGTTGACCTGGTTTACGCCTTCCAGGTTGATTTCTGCCGGGTCTTCCGCCGTGGAAATGTTGCGCTCGGTGGTGTTCAGGATGTTCAGGCCGGTGTACAGCGATACTGTTTTACCGGAGCCGGTCGGGCCAGTAACCAAAATCATACCTTGAGGCTGTTCCAGGGCCTCCATATACATCTGTTTCTGGTCTTCCTCATAACCGAGTACGTCGATACCCATTTGCGCCTGGCTGGGATCCAGAATCCGCAATACGATTTTCTCACCCCAGAGCGTGGGCAGCGTGTTCACCCGGAAATCGATGGCCTTGGTCTTGGACAGTTTCATTTTGATCCGTCCATCCTGAGGCACCCGGCGCTCGGAGATGTCGAGCTGCGACATAATCTTTACACGAGCGGAGATCTTGGGGGCAAGCTTGATGCTGGGCCGGGACACTTCCTTCAGGATGCCATCTGTGCGGTAACGAACCCGGTAAAGTTTCTCATACGGCTCGAAGTGAATATCCGACGCCCCGCCCCGAATAGCATCCAGGAGGATCTTGTTTACATACTTAACGATCGGCGCGTCATCGACTTCGCTAACAGTGACAGCATTGTCGTCTTCCTGCTCGCCGCCCTCAGTTTCAACATCTTCCAGGTCGGCGTCATCCAGGTCACCCATGGTGGTGTCCTGGGATTCCAGGTACTTCTCAATGCCCACCCTTAACTTTGCATCGTCAACAAGAATGCCGTCGGTGCTCAGGCCGGTATTGAACTTGATCTCATCCAGAGCCTGAATGTTGGTGGGGTCAGACACCGCGATGAACAAGCGATTGCCGCGCTTGTATAAAGGAAGCACGTTGTGCTTTCGGATCAGCTTCTCGTCAACCAGCTTTTCCGGCAGCATCTCCGGGGCAAACGCGTCCAGATCCAACACCGAAACCCCAAACTCCATGGCGGCCGAAAACGCCATTTTGGCGCTGTCCGCCATTTCATGTTGGGCGAGGTAGGTAATCAGTGGCAGGCGGTTATGGGAGGCGTGTAGAAATGCATCCTTTGCCGTGTCTTCATCAAGAAGGCCGTCATCCACAAATCGACGGGCAAGGCCCGTCAGCGTCACGTTCTGTTTGCTGCTCGCCATAAATGCTCTGAGGAAAGTTTTATAAGTCGCTGAATCTGGTCTTGTGAAGCTAGAGTTTAGATCTCTGGGAGGGCTTTGGAAAGTCGCCTGGGTCACAGCCTTGATCTTTCTCAATGGTGTGTCGTCAGAGCATTCGTGTCGAAAAGTGCTGTTCATGAGTGACAAAAAGCGTCACTCCATGACGCGAAGGGGCCAAAAAAGTGCAAAAATATGAACGTGATAGCGTTCACATAACTTTATAAATCCATGAACTGAATGTGGTTTTTAACGCGAGTAACTTGTTGGCATGCATGCTGCAGACCTCACTGCAGGCTCACAGGGAGTAGTGGCAAAGCTCCATGCCCGGAGCCACAAGCCCAAATTGGTAAACAAAAATCCAGAGGTGGATAATATGCAAGAGATTCAGATGAATCACGGTCAGAAGGGTTTTACTCTTATCGAACTGATGATCGTTGTGGCGATCATTGGTATTTTGGCGGCGGTAGCGATTCCTGCTTACCAAGATTACACCACACGTGCGCGCCTCACAGAGTTGCCAACGCTGATTTCTGGCTCGAAAGCCGATCTTTATGATCGCGTTACTTCAAATGGGGCATGGCCCGTTGAGGCGGCGGGAGAAATTATTGCGGATAAACTGGTAATTTCGGACGTGATTGTTGATGCGGCCGCTGTTGACTACACAGAGGGCAATACTGTAGACGATCCTGCAACGATCGCGATAACTCTCTCCAATACTGGTAATACTGGTTTGGATGGAGATGTAGTGACATTCTCATTTGATGTCAGCAATAACGGCTTAGAGGTATCCTGTGATAACAACTCTGATGCCGACGAAGATAATTTGCTCCCATCAGTTTGCCGAGACGGGGCAGACGCTTAAGCAGAGCTGGCTTGTTTAGTTTGATCGACATGCTTTGCTAACCTTCTAGAGAAAAGGCTTGGAAGCCCGCTTCCAGGCCTTTTCTATTTTTTATTAGGCGCCTCACGTTAGGCTACAGCTGGGTTTACTCTGTTAGCCCGGATTTCTCACGCGGTATAAAAAGAAGCGGCTGAAAGTGCTATAGTTTCAGGACCTTACACCATCACCAAAGCACCAACAGCCGCTTCCAAAATGGTACCTGAAAAACTGACCTTCTCGCCACTCGTTCGCCGCAAAATTGAAGCCGATTTCTCCGGTGGTCATATCACCTCCGATGCTGGATTATTGCTGCTCCGTGAAGTCGACAAGCAGCATCAATTGACTCGACGGCTGGCCTCGGTGCTACAGGACCCACGAACACCGGAAATGGTCCGGCACAAGCTGGACACCATGGTTCGCCAACGTGTATTTGGCGTGGCTGCCGGCTATGAAGACTTCAATAATCACGAGGCGCTGCGCTTTGATCAGGCACTTCAAACGGCGGTTGGCCAGGACAATGACCTGGCTGGCAAATCCACGTTATGCCGGATGGAGCAGCGAGCAGACCGGCAGGCGGTGGTGAAGGCCCATGAACTGCTCTGGCACCACTTCATCGAGCAGCATGACGAACCACCCAAGGAGATCGTGCTGGACTTTGACGGTACCGATATTCCGGTCCACGGGGATCAGCCCGGCAAGTTCTTCAATGGCTACTACGACCACCATTGCTACTTCCCGTTGTACGTGTTCTGTGGTCGCCATCTCCTGGTCAGTTACCTGCGCACCAGCAACCGCAGTGACAGCCGCCACAGCTGGGCCATTCTGGCGCTGTTGGTGAAGTTTATCCGGCAATACTGGCCGGATACCCGTATCGTATTCCGTGGTGACTGCGGCTTTTATCGCCCACGGATTCTGAATTGGTGCGACCGGAATAACGTCGATTACATCGTCGGCATCAGCAAGAACAGCCGTTTGCTTAAAGAAGTGGACGTGCCCATGATGCTGGTACGAACGACGCAGTGGCAGCTCGATGAGAAAGTGGCGCAGACCTTCCGCTTCCAGTACCAGGCCAAGTCTTGGAAATACCCTCGCTGGGTGGTGGCTCGTCTGGAAGAAGGCGAGCTGGGTTCCAACCCCAGGTTCATCATCAGCTCCCGGTACGACGACGGATTCAAGCTCTACTACGAGCAGTACTGTGCCCGAGGTGACATGGAGAACCGGATCAAGGACCAACAACTGAGCCTGTTTGCGGATCGCACCTCCAGTACCCAATGGTGGGCCAACCAGTGGCGACTGATCCTGTCGGGCTTTGCTTACACCTTGTTCGAACGATTACGGGCGCATCTGAAAAAGACACCCTTCGAGCGCATGAGCGCCAGTAACCTACGGCTGAAGCTGATCAAGGTTGGCGCAGTCATTATCCGCAATACCCGTCGGGTCCGGGTGTTGATGAGCGACAGCTATCCCTACAAAGACGAACTCACGGATCTGGTTCGTCGCCTAGTTCCCGGTTAGAACCCACGGGCTCCCCCGGCCCGACTCAATGGGGGAAAGGGGGTAGTGTGTCCAGATAATAGAAGCTGATCAATTATCAGGCAAAAATGGTCGCATCTGAGCGATCATGGTGGTAAACCGAGCAGTCTGCGAGACTTGCTGGGTGGCTATGAGAAATCCGGGTTAGCCAGCTTGAACCCTATTCAAACATCTACCATCCTAAAAGCAACCCTCCCACCAAGCGACAGGAGATACGTAACCGTGTACGCACACTATATGTGCGCAGCTAAACAAAACGTGAGAAAGATGCCAATAGGCACACAGTCTGCTAGACTCCTCCCATGAAGCAAATTAACTGGAATGCTGAAAAGAACCAGCAGTTGATGAGTGAGCGCGAAGTTTCCTTCGAAGATGTCCTGTTTGCTCTTCAGTCTGGTGGTTTACTTGATGATGGACCTCACCCCAACAGGGACAAGTATCCTAATCAACGTTTGTTTGTGGTTCGGATTGACGATTACGCCTGGCTGGTACCGTACGTCGAGAATGATAGAGAAATCTTTCTCAAGACCGTCATTCCCAGTCGGAAGGCCACCAAGAAATTTCTAAGGGGGTAGCATGGCCAAGACCAAATTAGATCTCGAAGAGCAAGAGCTGCTGGAGGCATACGAATCTGGAGATTTTGAGTCAGATCTTGATGCCGATCGTCGGGAGTACCTGGCGAAGGCAGCGGAACAAACGTTCAAGAAAGACAAGCGCATCAATATACGTATCTCCAGTCGCGATCTGGAAGCACTTCAACGTCGGGCACTGGAAGAAGGACTTCCTTACCAGTCCCTGGTTTCCAGTGTCCTACACAAGTATGTCTCCGGTGGCCTAAAGGACATCTCTGCCAATAAATCAGGCCAGCGGACGCACTAAAGCGCGCCGCTGCGTGTGAGCCAAATGATTGATCATGGGAAGGCGCTAACCTGAGTGAGACTTTATGCGGACCAAGTCTAAATCAGGACGGGTGTTCGAGTTGCCGTCGGATCAGGAAGAACCCGACATCAATGAGCCCATGCTCGACTTTATGAATCCGGCCGCTAAGTAACTTCTACGCGAGTTGAACCCAATCCAAACATCTACCATCCTGAAAGCATCCCTTCACCAAGCGACAGGAGATACATAACCGTGTACGACTTCCTGAAGCAAAGCACCGAACTCATGCGCCAGGCCGCCAAGATCGGCGAGATAAATCCAGACGTCTTGGAACTACTCTCTGGCCCTGGCCGCGTCACCAGTTTCCGTTTCCCTATAAAAATGGACGATGGCAGCACCCGCATCTTCCAGGCTCACCGCGCCTGTCATACCGATGCCCTTGGTGCCACGCGCGACGGCACACGTATTTCTCCGGATCTTGATGTGGAAGAGTGCAAGGCGCTGGCGTTGGTGATGTCCATCAAGCACGCCGCCGGTCGCATCCCCGCAGGTGGCGGTAAGGGCGGTATCGCTGCGGACCCCCGAAAGCTGAGCAAACACGAGCTGGAGCGGTTGTGCCGGGCCTATATGCGGCACTTGCGACCCTCTGGCCCAAATACTGATGTGCCGGGGGCCGATATTGGTACAGACATGCAGTGCATGGCCTGGATGCTGGATGAATACGAGCAGATCACCGGTTACCACGCGCCGGCTGCCGTGAATGACAAGCCCACAATCCTGGGTGGTACGCCCGGTGGGTATGAAGCCACCGGGGCTGGCGTATTTGAGGTGTTTGAGGCAGCGGCCCGGGACATCGGTTTCAAGGTCGAAGGCGCACGCGTTGCGATCCAGGGCTTCGGGCAGGTTGGTTCGATCGCCGCGCAGTGTTTCCAGCAGGCAGGCTGTAAAGTGGTCGCTGTTCGTGAGGTGGACAGCGGCGTTTACGCCGAAGACGGCCTGGATGTTGAGGAACTGCTCAAACATCGTGAAGAAAAGGGCTCCCTGGAGGGGTTCAAGAACGCCAAGTCGATTACCAACGAAGAGCTGTTTGCCTGCGACTGCGATGTACTCGTGCCTGCAGCTGTTCAGGGAGTGATCACCAAGGATGTGGCGGAAACCGTGAAAGCCAGAATCCTGGTGGAAGCGGCCAACTCTCCCACCACCATGGAAGCCGATGAGTTGCTGTTGGAGCGCGGTGTCACCGTAGTGCCGGATGTGCTCGCAAATGCCGGCAGCGTGCATCTGTGCCAGATGGAGCGGACGCAAGGCTTCTCTGACCAGTACTGGAATACGGACACGATTAAAGAAGAGCGCCGCAAGCGGTTGGTACGAGGCTACCAGGAAGCTTCTGAATGTGCTGAACGATATGGGCTTAAATCAGTTCGCTTGGGGGCCTGGATTAATGCCCTGAAGCGTATTGAGGAGGCCATTCTAAGTCGAGGGTGGTGCTGAAAGAGTGTGCTTGCCAGGGGCGGACAAGCCTCCGCCCCGGATCTTCGATACTGTTAGTCAGTTGTTCAGAGCGTTTGCACGTAAGCGGCAAGCTTCTTGATATCGTCCCGTGACAGGGCTTCAACAATACCGAGCATAGGAGAGTCATCCTGGCCTGGCTCCATATCCTTGAAGCGGTTCAGGCGATCCTGGACATAAGTGGCAGGCTGGCCAGCGAGCCGTGGCATATTCTGGAAGCCTTCGGCGTTTTCACCGTGGCAGGCCATGCACCGGCGTTTGAAGATCTGTTCACCCGCCTTGGCCAGGGCCGGGTTTTCCGCTTCTCTTGAGTCGGCTTCCTGCTGGCTGTAGTAAACCGCTACGTTAATGCGCTCCTGCAGCGTCAGGGTCTTGGCCAGTTTGGTCATCACATAGTGCTCACGCCGGCCATCGCCAAACTTCTCAAACTGGTTGAACAAATACATCGGGTTCTGCTCGGCCAGGTTGGGAATGTACTCCCGCACGCTGTTGCCATCTTCGCCATGGCAATAGGCGCAAAAGCGGATTCGGTCATGGCCCGCTTCGTAGGCATCTTCACGCAATTCCTCGTCAGCCATAATGGCTTCAACCTGTTGAATTGCATTGTAAACGGATTGACCAAAAGCCGCCGGCGAAATCGCCAGAGCCACCGCAAGTATCAGATTCTTCGTCCAGAAAGTTCGACGCATAAGTTCTCTGCCACTGTGAAAAACCAAAGACTAAACCGCTCAGTCTAAGTGAATCTTGCGAAAGATCAAAAAACGTATGGGTTCGGTGTCTGACCATGGTCGTATTTATGGGTTATGCTGCAGGTGTCACAGAACGGATAAGGATTGCCCATGAAACTGCGTTTTCTCGGTGGTACCGGCACCGTTACCGGTTCCCGTTACCTGCTTTCTGACGAAAAACATCGGCTGCTGGTGGACTGCGGCATGTACCAGGGCGTGAAAACCCTGCGCCGTCGCAACTGGGCGAAGTTTCCGGTTGATCCCGCCACTGTTGAAGCCGTGGTGCTAACCCATGCCCACATAGACCACTCCGGTTACCTGCCGGCCCTGGTAAAAAATGGCTTTAAGGGCAAAATCTACTGCACCAAGGCGACTCATGAACTGTGCAAGGTTCTGCTGCCAGATGCCGGCTATTTGCAGGAAGAAGACGCCAAATACGCCGCCCGCAAGAAGTTCTCCAAGCACGAACATCCCGAGCCTTTGTTCACGGAGAAAGACGCCCGGGAGGCCCTCAAACACTTTGAGTCGCTGCACTACCACGAAGCTTTTGAGCCGGTGCGCGGCTTCGAGGTTCGTTTCACGCCGGCGGGCCACATCCTGGGCTCCTCCTGCGTCCACGTAACGCACAAAGGCTCTTCCCGCACCGTGGTATTCAGTGGCGATGTGGGGCGCCAGGACGACTTGATCATGCGAGCGCCAGAGCCGATTGACCATGCAGACGTCCTGGTGTGCGAATCAACCTACGGTGATCGGACCCACGGTGAATCAGACCCCGAACGGGAACTGGAAGACATCATCACCCGAACCGCCAACCGGGGTGGCCTGATACTGATGCCCGCCTTTGCCGTTGGCCGGGCACAAATGCTGCTTTACGTGGTTCACAAACTGATGGGAGAGGGGCGCATCCCTAAACTGCCGGTTTATCTGAACAGCCCCATGGCGATCCGCGCCACGGAGATTTTCTGCAAGCACCACAAAGAACACAAACTCAACAACAGCCAGTGTGAGCTGATCGACCACAAAACCAAGTTCGTCCGCACCGTGGATGAGTCCATCGAGCTGGGCATGGTGCGTTACCCGTGCATCATTATCTCGGCCAGCGGCATGGCCTCCGGTGGGCGGGTACTGCACCACCTGAAAACCCTCCTGCCCAATCAGCGCAACAGCGTGGTTTTCGCCGGCTTCCAGGCACCCGGCACCCGGGGGGATGCCTTGGTGAATGGCGCCGACAAAGTGAAAATTCACGGCGAGTACTGGCCGGTTAAGGCCGAGATTCACAACCTGGACTCCATGAGTGCCCATGGCGACTACAACGAAATCCTGGAATGGCTCGAGCAGGGCCGGTTAAAGCCCGAAAAAGTATACGTAACCCACGGCGAACTCGTGGCGAGCGACACCATGCGCAAACGTATCGAGGAGAAGTTCGGCTGGAATGTGGAAGTGCCGGAGTTGTTTGAAGAGGTGGAAATTTAATAAGCCCCTCTCCCCCCCCCTCGCGGGAGAGGGGTTGGGGAGAGGGGCTAGCTCCCCAACTCCCTCATCCGCTCCCTAAATTCCGCATCCCCCAGCGCCCAGCCAGACATCAACGCATGTCGAATCTTCTCTGCCATATCTGTCGGTGGCTTGGCAGAAACAAACTGCTGATACCTGAGCCTGCGGACCGACTCTTCCGCATGCAGGGCCAGGTAACATTCATGAGGTTGGTGAAATCGGGTTTTCATGCCCCGCGCATGACTGCCGTAGCTGGACCATTGAAAACTGTCCGGGTGGCTTACCGCCCGGCCCATCACTGGGTTCAGTTCAATGTACCGTTGGCATTCCAGAAAATAAGGCGCGGTATCGACCAGGCAAGCCCGATAACGTGGTTCCCAGAGCTTGCCGGTGCGGTTGTATTTGGTGTTGTAATACTGGGCATAACTTTGTGATAGCGCCTTCATGAAAGGAAAAAGCGCGTTGTCGGTGTTGGGGGTTACCAGTAAGTGGGCATGGTTATCCATAAGTACCCAGGCATGAACATCTAGGTCGAACGCCTTACTGTGGCGGGCAAGGTACATGTAGTAGGTTGCACGGTCAGAGACGCCTTGAAAGCAGGTTTGCCGGTTATCGCCCCGCTGTATAACGTGCTGGGGAATTCCGGCCGGACAGATCCTTGTTCGGCGGGACATCACATCGTCCTTGTGACTGTTTTCAGAGAAGCTCGAATATGCCCCACCTGTTTTGCGATTTCAACTTTGGACCAAATCGGCGGCAGGCTTTCACGCCTGCTCGCCGATCGCGATCTAAGCTAGTCTTTTTGCGCCAGTTTTTGCATGCCCTTTTCATAGGCCGCTAATGCATCGTCTACCCGCTTGTTGGAAAAGCCCATGCGCGCTTCAATGCTGATGGTGCCATCCGGCGCTTGTTCCACGTTATGTGAATTAATGCCCAGTGTCCGCGAAAGCACGGTCACGCGCTGATCTTGTTCAAGATCAATCACATTGATTTTACGGGTGCCGGCCTCCTGAACCACAGCGAAGGGCCCTTTCGGTGTGTCCATCCAATCGATGCGCCAGAAGTAGTGGCCGGTGTTTCGGCTGCCGTCTAACTCATACATGCTCTGGTAAACGTTCATCCCTGCACATTCGTTGATAAAGCTATTCCTCGGTTTGCAGCCATACATCTGCTGAACGTCCTTGTCCTCAATGCTGATATCCAGCTTCACGGTTTTCCCGGTTTTGGCGTGCAGCAACATATAACCATCCGCTTCCGCCAGGCCAACCGAGGAGCCCAGAGAATTCACAATGCTGCCGAGCTCCGCCACGGAGCCCTCTTCAGGCGGCAGTTTTTCGATCAACATATACCCGGTTGAGGCAAAATCACCTTTCTGCAACGGCGCAACTCGGTAGCCCTCTGGCACAATCGCGCTGGTGGTAGCGTTGCCTGGCACATAATGGAAAGCGGAGCCCTCGCGCGTCACCAGCACCCCTTTTGATGTGCCAATCACACTGTTACCAGAAATGGTTTGGCCGGTTACGGAGCGGAATGTCTGGCCCGCAGCAGAGCGGGTAGCGGTGCCAATGGTCACGGGCAGAAGCTCACCCACGGCCGAAAGGTATTTCATTTTGATTTGGTCCCGGCCAACCTTCACCGCGTAGACAATATCGCCGGTTAGGGCGTTGGCCGAGAAATTGGTAATTTCGCCTTCAGGGTCCAGATAAGGGGCACCGCCGATGCGAAGCCCATCCCGGGAGCGCTCAATATTCACAGGCTGGCCTTCGCCCTGTACCGAGGCAATCTTTTGTGCCAATTCTTCTTCCGTTATGGCTGGTTGGGACGGTGCCGCTTGCTGCGGTTGCCGGTTTTGCATCTGCCCGTTAAGAATCTTTTGGGTTCCTGCCTGCATCCGCGCAATAAACGCCTGCTGCATTTGCTGCTGCATGGCTTTCTGCTCTGGCGTCAACGGTGGTTGAGATGAGCAACCCGCCAAAGTAACAACGCCTGCCACAATCGCTGTCGACAAAAGCTTCCTGTTCATAATAGCCAGCCTCCACATCATTCCTATGGGATGGATTAACGGCTATTAATTTAACGGGACTGATTAATTAATGGGCGCACTCACTGAGTATATTTTGCAAAATTTCACAATCAGTGTGGGGCTCGGAAAACGACAGTCATTTCCAAAGCTGCAACAATGCCCTGCCATTTTATCAGCCAACAGGGTACAGCCAATATTGTTTTCCAGTATATCGAGGGTGCCGAGCGTTTTGTTTTTGTCGTTGGCCGCCTTTCTGTCTCACTCGGCCAAGGCCGACACCTTCAACATCTCATGGGACAACGACCTACTCCTGGGCCTGGATGAGGGCTATACCAACGGCATTCGACTCTCCTACCTCAGCGCCCCGGCCAGCGACGCGGGGAGTCGTTCGGCGACTGCTGCGCGCCACGCCGCAGAGGCACTTTCTGCCTTGCCGAATATAAAAAGCCCAGGAAAAGACCAGGCGCTGTCTTTTAGCCTTCGACAGCTGATGATTACACCAGACGATATCAGCCGCGAACAGCCCAGCTCCAATGACTTGCCTTACGCAGGCTATCTGTCAGTTAGCAGCACCTTGTGGGGTTGGGACGCAAGCACCATCACGGGCTACGGTGCCCACTTGGGGGTAGTAGGGCCGGAAAGCGGTGCCGAAGCCACACAAAAATGGGTGCACAAGCTTACCGGTAGCGACGAACCACAAGGCTGGGATCACCAGCTCGGGACCGATGTAGTAGGTGGTGTGCAGGCCATCCATGCCAGAAAATTCTGGGAAAGTGGTCAGAACGAGGAGTTAGAGCAGCAACTTGCCTGGGTCAGTTCCGCTATGCTCTCCAGCTTTCGGAGCCATGGCAGAATTGGCAGTGTCTGGCGTGTGGGAGAGAATCTGCCTGTTAACTTCATTCCCGGCTACGCTGGCACCTCCAGTGCTATCGGCATGCCTTCCAGGATAAACGGGGCGGGGCACGGCTGGTCGATTTTCCTGGGGCTGGGTCTGCAATACGTGGCTTACTCCTACCTGGAGGATAATGCTGAACCTTACCAGTTTGAGCAAAGTCCGTTACTGCTTCAGGCTGGCCTAGCCCGGATTTCTCATGAGGAGGCGGCGTAAGGAAGGAAGAAGCGGCTGAAAGTGTTATGATTTCAAGCTCCTACACAAAAAACCAACACTAACAGC
>NZ_PTIV01000002.1 GCF_002934325.1 Marinobacter persicus | reverse complement strand
ACTTATTAAGCAATCAGGGCCGCAACTGGGCGGCCATGGCGGCCACCCGCCCAGTCTGCGAGACTTGCTGGGTGGCTATGAGAAATCCGGGCTAGCATCCATTGGAGAGTTTCCAGCCCTCCAAAACTTGAAGAATAGAAGAAGAGCATAGCGAAGAAACGACGCAACTGATGTTGCCTGATGTAATATCGCTGACCTGCAGCACTTAGCGGTGTTTCAAAATAGTCACAAAATGCATCAAAATTACGATGATGCGTACATTGCCCAGAGTACGATAAGCGAATTTCACCAGACATCGGAGGAACAGCAAATAGGTTAGTGTGTTTCTCTAGTGCGCCTAAGGTTATAAGGTTTGATTGAAAATGTTCTATTGTCTCGATCATTTCAACGGCGATAGGCTCGATGGGGCGGGCTTCGGTTTGCCGAAGACCAAATGCCCCACTAGTGCTTTTTCTGTTTTGAAAAAGAAGCCACTCTTTTGATTCATCGAGGCAATTACCAGCAATGAGATCGCATAATTCCCCTTGGCGCCTTGCCATCAAAGCGCCAACGACAGTTTGAACAGCACCATAATAGACGGTAACAAGCTCGACTAAGCCCTGATTCGATCTCAAGGCGTTAAAGTGTTCTTTGTGGGCTAATCGCCTGGAGTCAGTTGGTTGGGTACCCGGGGACCTAGTAGTTAGGCCAAGTCTCTTCACGCCCAACTCTCTAAGGCTCGGGGTCACTAGCTCGACTATTTTTTCATGCTCAAGCCGGGTGGCGGTTCCGCCAGATCGAATGCAGTATCGGGCCACACTCAAGTAGCTATTCAGTATTTCGTTGCCATATTCAATGTGGAATTCAATGGCATTCTTGACCGCCAAAAAAACCAGATCAGATGGAAGAGTTCGATATCTTCCAAGTTTATTAACACTTGGCTGGTAATTGTATATTTCCATAAGGCTGTCCACAGGCGGAGCAGGTATGTTTAGTGCGTGAAGCTCACCTAGAGAGTAGAGATTTTCTTTGAAGTAGCGAAAATGTGTACTACTCATCTCTGACTTTTCTTCTCTGGTCGAACAAGGAACCATGCCGAATTCCCTTTGGCCAGAAACCTCACGAGGTACTTCAAGAATCTTGAAGCTACGTTTCGCTTCGGACTTCAATCTAACTGTATTCTTGTATATTTCCTTAGATAACAAGATCGAGTTGGGAACCAGTCCGCGCGATCTAGATTCATATAATTCGTGGTGCATAATTGCAGCCCGAACAAGCGGAACGTCTGAAAGGCAAATATCAAGCAATCCCTCATCTTCTTGTTCAGGTGTTATAATTTCTAGGCTAGGATTGGCATTTAATAAATCGTAAAGCCGACTTTGATCGGTGGAGTTAGCCAATTTGATCAAGTAGTCAGTTAACTTCTGTGACCAGTTGAATAGCGACTCATTCGTAATAGCATTGGCGGCTATCTTATCCAGTATGAGTTTTAGATCATCACCTGTTATTGCAGCCAGTCCAGTTTTCGAGAGATAGTAGGCTGAGGAGTTGTGTAGAAAATAATCGATAAATCGGATTACTTGATTGAACGCCGACGCTTGTGTTTTTACGGCATTGGTAAGGCTGCCAGTTCCCCTTTTAGCAGAGGTGGCGATAATCAACCAGTGCTTAAAGCCTTGCAGTAGATCAGCATGTTGCGGCGACAATAAACTTGACCCATCATCAAGCTTCACACCCCAGTTTAGTTTTTTATTTTTCTTGTAATTGAAATTATAGACCCAGATGGGGTCCTGGAAATCACTCAGAAGCCAATCCGCTTTACTGTATTTTAGCTTAGGAGCCTGTAAGACATCTTCGAGAAATGATAACTCAGCTGGGAGTCGCATGGATCATCCTCATCATTCGGTTAGGATCAGCGTGTAGTCGGGCTGTATCAAGATGCTCTTGTAGTAGTGGATCCGCCCCCTTATTGATCTCGTTTGAGATAAGCTGGGAAATTTGGCTCCAGTACCTTGCGAGTCCATTGACTTGCTTGGGAGTTGGAGATAGTTTGACAGCCTTTTCTAAGGAAAGAAGGGCAGTCAAAATGCCTACATCGATGCTTATCAGGACATGTCCGTCGTTACTATCAATCTGCGAACTCTCATTTGACGGATTTGAAAGGTGTCTGGGTATATCTCTCAATCTGTGGTTAGAGAGGAATTGATGCAAATCTTCTATCGTTTCAAAGCTAGCGGCCCGTAATAGGTGTGGACTGGACTTCATTGCCTCACAGATAAATGCTTTTTGGAAGATTCGAATCCATCTGGTCTGGAAAAAGGCCAATATAGGTTCAGGTAGGTAATTGGACAAAAGGGCTGTACTGTAATTCTTGTGACCAAGCGCTTTAGCCATCGCGTCTACACTTTGGGTCTCTAGATAAATCTCTACTGCTCTTGATGCGCGTAACGTACTCAGTGATACTCTCCTCATAAAGCGAATGGCATCTTCTTCGGCATGAGGTTTATCAAATTCCTTCAATATTTCAATAAATTTATCTTTTGCAGACCGGACACTGCGCTGACTCGAAATTGTACTTGTTGACCATGATGGCGCTTTGGAAATCCGAGGTTTGCCAAACCCTTTACCACAGGTCAGGAACAAATATCGCCAGTTATCGTCGCCTATCTTTCTGCAGTATGATCTTAAAGGAGCTGTTATCTCTATTAATTGCTTGACGAGATATGTTGCCTTATTTGTAAGTTGAATCTTTTGTTGTGCTAAATACTTCCCTCTTCGTCGTTTGTAGCCCATAAGCTGATAGCCCTCGCCAGATTTAGTAAATCCAACTAGTCTTCCCGCTTTGTCATAAAGAGTAAATTGTGTAAGAAAAGTTGGAGTAATTTCTGGGTGCTCACAAGCTAAAAGAAGCATGAAAGGATAAAGTGTGTTTACCGTAGGAAGACCAAGTAACTGTGCAAGTGTGTATTTTTGTTCAAAGCCAAAAAGTTTTACTTGCGTATTTTTCTGGTCCACTAGGTCACAGTATTCGATGCTCTCAAATGTAGCACAAAGATTATTTAGGCCAATCTCATCGAGAGATCTCTCACTATTTCCACCGGTTTGGCAGACCCCGTGTTTTGCGAGTTCTAGCCGCCTAACAGATCGTTGATACAGATCGGTAGTAAAATACTCAGCCCATGCGCGTACTATAGAGATATCTTTTTTGACATCATTGAACAGTAGCTCAATTGCTTGCTCATCTGTGTACTGGAGCGGGACTTCTGTGAGAAGCTTTGTTTGAACTTGGGTTCCGTCTTCGCTTATTTTTATATGAGTTTTCGCACTAGATACTCCTGGACGTATATAGGGTTTTGGTAAAGAAAGGGAAAAGGGTGCTGCCCAGAGACCAGTATCAATAAAAGCCTGGTGAATGTTATTTATAAATGTTCCCCACTCTTTCAGTTTAGAGTTGATGTTTAAGCCCCGCTTGTGGCAGTCAAAAAAATGGTCCCGCATGAACTCTTTGAAAAAATCTTCAACTCGTAAAGGATCAAAGAATGTCTCAGCGGGCCATTTAATTGGATCTTCCGCAAGATAAGTGATAAAGGTGTTTGGGATTGTGAGCAGTGGTCTTGCCTGCTTTTCAAAATGACGCTTATATGCATCAAAAATCATGCAGGCAAAATCTTTACCATGACTATTCCATAGTAATGGGATGCGTAGATGTATCTCTTTGCCCTCCCTGCTTGTGGCCATCCAGCCTGACCAGTACAGGCATGCGTCTGTGTCTAAGAATCTCTTTTTTGCTTCCCATCTATGGGAAAACCTATCAGGCAGATCTGGGCTCCATTTATGAACCAGTAGGGACGGAATGTCAGATTTTAGTGATTCTAGGGTTAGCGCAAGAACTCTGATCAGTTGGTATGTGTTTTGGCGTGGTAGATCTACAAGCTCTCCAGAACTTAGCGCTCCAATGAACTCCTCTACGGTTTTGATGAAATTACTAGACGATAGGTAGGTATACGAAATGTCGATGTTTGTGATGTCACAGAAACATTCGAAAAGACGTATCAGGGTGTTTGCGCGTCGAGCTATGGTTCCTTGGACTTCGATATCAGCATGCTTCCTTAGTGCGGCAACGACACTCTTATCCAGCCTCTTGAAAGGATAGCTTTTAAGAGCGGCAATGTGCGTGACAGGTGTCATTGTTGTGAAATCCCATAAAGATGTAAAAAATGCATACAGAACAGTAAGTTAACCACGGTTGACAAAAATAGGCAAGAAGCAAAAACCACGAACGTTCGCTGCAGGCCGACCTGGGCCTGGCCCTGGTGCGAGAATCCCAGCAGGCCCTGCGCGACGACCTTCGGTTGCTGGTGATGTCCGCCACCCTGGACACCGCTCCGATTGCCCGGGTGTTGGGCGAGGTACCGGTGATCACCAGTGAGGGACGGGCTTTCCCGGTGGATGTGTATTACCGCCCTTTGTCCCGCAACGCCCGTCTGCCGGATCAGGTGGTGGCCGTGATCCATGAGGCCCTGCACGAGCAAACTGGTTCCCTGTTGGTATTCCTGCCCGGGGCCGGGGAAATCCGTCGGGTGGCGCAACAGCTCTCGGGTCAGTTACCAGCCAACACTCATCTGGCGCCGCTGTACGGCAACCTGAAAAGTGAAGAACAGGACCGGGCCATTGCCCCCGCGCCCGAGGGCCAGCGCAAGGTGGTGCTGGCCACGGCCATCGCCGAGACCAGTCTGACCATAGAAGGCGTGCGGGTGGTGATCGATGCCGGCCAGCAGCGCCGGGCGGTGTTTGATCCCAACAGCGGCATGACCCGGTTGGTGACTGGCCGAGTGTCGAAAGCTTCGGCGGAGCAGCGCAAGGGCCGGGCCGGCCGAATTGAGCCCGGCGTGTGTTACCGGATGTGGAGCGAATCCGAACAGTTCGGGCTGGCGGATTACACGCCGCCCGAGATCCAGGAAGCGGACCTGGCGCCCCTGGTGTTGGAGCTGGCCCAGTGGGGTGCCCGCTCCCTCGATCAGGTGGCCTGGATTGATGCCCCGCCCCTGGCCCACTGGCAGCAGGCCCAGGCCTTGCTGCAATGGCTGGATTTGCTGGATGACGATGGGGCGATTACCCATCACGGCAAGGCCGCTCGCGAGCTGGGGCTGCATCCCAGGTTGGCGCACATGGTGTTGAAAGGCCGTGCCCTGGGGCTTGGGCGATTGGCTGCTGAGCTGGCCGCCCTGCTTGAAGAGCGGGACCTGCTAGGTCCTGGCGCTGGCGCCGATCTGCATGAACGTATCCGGGTATTGCGCGACGGAACCCAGCCCCGGGGGCTGGACCCGGCGCGATTGAAAGCGATCCGTCAGGCGGTCAGGCGTCTGGATCGGGAGTCTGACGACCAGGAACTCCCCACCGAAACGGACCTTGGCCGGGTGCTGGCCCAGGCCTACCCGGACCGAATTGCCCGGCGCCGGAAGGGCAGCCAGCCCCGGTACCAGCTGAGTAATGGCAAGGGTGCGGTACTGCGGGACGAGGACCCCCTGGCCTCGGAAGAATGGCTGGTGGCGGCAGACCTGGATGGCCGGGCCCGGGAGGCCACCATCTATCTGGCAGCCGCGGTGAACCTTGCCGATCTGGAAGTTGACCTGGCACCCCACATTGAAGAGCGGGACGAAGCGGTCTGGGATGACAAGCGCGGCACCGTGGTGGCCCGAAAGGTGCGCCGGCTGGGCGCGCTGGTGCTGGCGGAAAAGCCATTGGCCGGCATTGACCCCGCCCTGATTCAGCAGGGTTTGCTCGACGCGGTCCGCCGCAAGGGGCTGGCCAGCCTGCCCTCGATCGATGCTGCCCGGCAATGGCAGGCCCGGGTACAGCTGCTGGCCCGGGAATTCCCCGAAGACTGGCCGCAGGTCACTGACGAGGCGTTGCTGGACGGCCTGGAAAGCTGGCTGGCGCCGTTCCTCGCCGGTATGCAGCGGTGGGCCGACCTGGCGAAACTGGACCTGGTCCAGGCCCTGAATGCCCTGCTCGATTACCCACAACAGCAGCAGTTGGACGAACTGGCACCGAAGGCCCTGACCATTCCCACCGGCCAGAAGGTCACCCTGGACTACACCGCCGATAATGGGCCGGTGTTATCGGCCAAGTTGCAGGCGCTGTTTGGCTGGACCGACACGCCGCGCGTGGCCGGCGGCCGGGTGCCGGTGGTCATGCATTTGCTCTCGCCCGCCCAGCGTCCGCTGGCAGTAACGGCCGATCTGGCCAGCTTCTGGGCCAACGCCTACCCGGAGGTGCGCAAGGACATGCGTGGGCGCTATCCCAAGCACCCCTGGCCGGAAGACCCGTTCACGGCCCAGGCACAGCAGGGGACCAAGAAACGCCCTGCTCGCTGATCCGGCCCGTGATCAGGCGCACCGGGACGGTCTCGAAGTAGATGTTGCGGGCAGTGATGCCTTCCGCAGTCGGTGCTCCCAGTTCGTCGCCCGGCATTTCCTCCAGGATCACGGTATCCAGCCTGTCGGTACTTTCCTTGAAGCTGTCGGCCAGTACCCAGAACGGCTGCCCCAGGTCCTTGGCCACCAGCGCCAGGGGGTAGGTGCCGCTCTTGTTGAGGAAGTGGCCGTCGGCGAGCCAGGTATCGCAGCCGGTCACCACCAGATCGACTTTCGGTACGAACAGCCCCATCTGGGCATCGGTGATGAGGGTGACGGGCACGCCCATTTCATCCAGTTCCCGGGCCAGCGTAAAGCCTTCGTTACCGGGGCTGCCCTGGGTCCAGATTACCGAGAAGGCGCGCCCCTGTTGCACCAGCAACCGGAACAGGGAAACCACCTGGGAACTGCGGCTGTGGGTGAACACGGTGGCCTGGTCGGGCACCAGACGAGCGGCATGTTCGGCTACCCGCTCATTGGCGGAGGCCAGTTGGTCCAGCACCGACTCCACCACCGCCAGGGCCCGCTCAGAAGTCTGAGCCTCCGGGTCCCCGGAACCGAGGGCCTGTTGGCAGCGCTCAATTGCGTTGGCCAGCGGCACCATACTCGGCCGTGCTTCCGAAAGGGCTTTCAGCACTTGGTCAAGCTGTTGCGTTGTTACGGCGTTGCTTGCCAGCCAATGCTGCAACCGCCGCAGAGCGTCTCCGGCCAGTTGTGCCGCGCCGGACCGGGTGTCGCCACGGATGGCGTCGATAATTTTCTGCCCTTGGGCATCCATTTCAGGCTCCGCTTCTCTGTCGATTCACTACCCGGAGCCTAGCAGGAAATACGCCGTTCGAAATAAAGCCGTTGCTCTTCATTGTTCGCTTGAAAATAACGCTTGCCAGCGTCCCCACGCTGGATAAAATGCCGCCAGTTTTCACACCGTGCGGCAATAACCATGCGCCTTGTCTCTTTCGATGTCTTTCGCACCCTCGGCTTTCCGGACACCACTGTTCTCAAGCCTGAGCAGTTTTTACGTCACAAACCGCTGCTTCAGGAGGCAGACTGGGTGCTGTTCCCGGAATACTGGCAACTCAATGCGCTGGTGCACGGCCTCAAATGCCGGGTCTTTCCCAGTGTTGCCAGCTATCGCATTGGCCACGACAAGGTGGAGATGACCCGGGCGTTTCAGACGGTGGCACCTGAACATACGCCCTGGACCCTGATCGAGGCCAACGGTCACCACGAACGGGAGATGATCTGGGACACCATGGCCCTGCCCTTTGTGGCCAAGCTGCCCAAGGCCAGCATGGGCGAAGGCGTGTGGTTGATTGAATCCCGGGCCGACTGGCTGAAGTACTGTGAAACCGCCAACGTGCTCTACGTGCAGGAGTATCTGCCCATCGACCGGGATGTGCGTGTGGTGGTGGTCGGCGACCGGGTGCTGACGGCTTACTGGCGTACCCAGGCCGAACAGGGCTTCTACAACAACGTCTCGAAAGGCGGCCGGATCGACAACCGTGAAGTGCCTGCCGCCGCCACCGAACTGGCCCTGCGCCTTGCCCGGGAGCTGGGGGTGGATCACGCCGGTTTCGATATCGCGTTGGTCGAGGGCTACCCCTACGTGCTGGAATTCAACCGCCTGTTCGGCAACCAGGGTCTCGGCCGGGGTACGGAACTTCAGGACGCTATCCTCGGGTATTTGCACCAACAGACGCCCACCGGCCCCTCAGGGCCTTCGCCCGTCTGGCCCCAGGCGGTCTAGAGGTTTCTCAATCGCCGGGAAAACTGGTAGCTTCGGTATAAATCAAACCTTCAGGGATACCGCATGGCGCACGACCACCATCACGACCATGAAAGCCACGACAGTCAGCGAAGGCTAACCTGGGCCATTGTTCTGACCAGCGGTTTCATGCTGGCCGAGGTGGTGGGTGGTCTGGTGTCCGGCTCACTGGCGCTGCTCGCCGATGCCGGCCACATGCTGACGGATGCCGCTGCCCTGATGCTGGCCCTGTTTGCTGCCCGCATTAGCCAGCGTGCCGCTGATGCCCGCCGTACCTATGGCTACCAACGGGTGCAGATCCTGGCGGCTTTTGTGAATGGCCTGACCCTGCTGGGCATAGTGCTATGGATCACCATCGAAGCCGTGCAGCGGTTGTTCAACCCGGTTACCGTTGCCAGTGGCACCATGCTGGTGATTGCCACGCTGGGGTTGGTGGTGAATCTGGTGGTATTCGCCATTCTCCATATGGGGGACAAGGACAACCTCAATATCCGGGGTGCCGCATTGCATGTACTTGGTGACCTGTTGGGTTCGGTAGCCGCTATCGTTGCGGCCGTGGTCATCATGACTACCGGCTGGATGCCGATCGATCCCCTGCTGTCCCTGCTGGTGGCCGCGCTGATTTTCCGCAGCGCCTGGAAGCTGACCCGGGAATCCGGCCATATTCTCCTGGAAGGGGCTCCCGACGACCTGGATGTCTATGAGGTGGAGCGGGACCTGGTTGCGATCCTGCCGGATGTCCGCGACGTGCACCACGTGCATGCCTGGTCACTGACGCCCGGCCACCACCTGATGTCGCTGCATGCCATTCTCGAAGAGGGCTCGGACCCCCAGAAAGCCCTGGTGGATATCAAGGCGGTCCTGCACGAGCGCTACGCGGTGGCTCATGCCACGGTCCAGATTGAAGCCGGGCGCCATTGCACTGACAGACACGGGTGCTGAGCCCCGAAATCCAGGCCTGAAAAAACTGCCCCGGATGGGTATTTATCCGCATATCCGGCACTGGGGAAAAGCCCGATTATCGCGAAATCTCAGGGTGCTGCAGCGTTGTTGCTGGAGCGCCTTTTTTTATGCCTGGTTGCCCTGTGGAGGGATTCACCACCCATGATCCAAACCCCTAATGCCGACATTGCCGACTACTACTCTGCCGAGACCTTCAAGCGCATCAAGGATTTCGCTGATACGAAAGAAACGCCGTTCGTAGTGATCGACACCGCGACCATCAACCGCCAGTACGATGAACTGGTGGAAGGTTTTCCTTATGCCAGCGTCTACTACGCGGTAAAGGCCAATCCGGCCCCGCAGATTCTGACCATGCTGCGTGACAAGGGCGCCAACTTTGATATCGCGTCGGTGTATGAGCTGGAAAAGGTCATGGCATTGGGTGTGACCGGTGACCGCGTGAGCTATGGCAACACCATCAAGAAGGCAAAGGACATCCGCACCTTTTACGAGCAGGGCGTGCGCCTGTTTGCCACCGACTCCGAAGCCGACCTGCGCAACATTGCCAAGGCGGCGCCGGGCTCGAAGGTGTATGTGCGTATCCTGACCGAAGGCACGCTGACCGCTGACTGGCCGTTGTCCCGCAAGTTCGGCTGCCAGACCGACATGGCCATGGATCTGCTGATCCTGGCCCGTGACCTGGGCCTGGTGCCCTACGGTGTGTCGTTCCACGTGGGTTCCCAGCAGCGCGAAATCGGTGCGTGGGACGCGGCCCTGAACAAGGTGAAGGTGATCTTCGAGCGCCTGAAGGAAGAAGACGGCATTGAGCTGAAGATGATCAACATGGGCGGTGGCTTTCCGGCCAACTACATTGCCCGCACCAATGAGTTGGGGGTGTACGCGGAGGAGATTGCACGCTTCCTCAAGGAGGATTTCGGTGACGACCTGCCCGAGATCATCATTGAGCCGGGCCGTTCACTGATTTCCAACGCGGGGGTGCTGGTGAGTGAGGTGGTGCTGATTGCCCGCAAATCCCGCACCGCCCTGCATCGCTGGGTGTTTACCGACGTGGGCAAGTTTTCGGGGCTGATCGAGACCCTGGATGAGTCGATCAAGTTTCCGATCTGGACGGAAAAGGTGGGTGAAGGCGAGGACTGCGTGATTGCCGGGCCCACCTGTGACAGCGCGGACATCATGTACGAGCACCACAAGTACCCGTTGCCCCTGAATCTGGCCATCGGGGACCGGATGTATTGGCTGTCTACCGGGGCCTATACCACGACTTACAGTGCCATTGAGTTTAACGGGTTTCCTCCGTTGAAGGATTATTACATCTAAGCGGGGGTCTGGATAAACCGGAGTCGGGCCGGAGCAGGGGGTGTTTTCCCATAGGAAATCAACAACTCGCTTTGCTCAGACAATGATTCCCTGTGGGAAAACACCCCCTGCCCCGGCCATTGACCGGGGTGGGAATGTTGAAAAGGATCAGCTTTTGGGCTGGTCCTTTTTTCGTTTGAGGTCCAGGGTGAATGCCAGGGGCAGTACTAGCAGGCTGTAGCCAATCATCACCGCGATGGCGTGGCGGGTATCGCCGGTGACGTCCGCCAGCAGGCCGCCTAGCATGGGCACGGAGAAGGCCACGGTGTAGCCCACCAGGAAGGTGCCGGCGGACAGGCGGCCGGTGTCTTCCGAGCGAACCAGCAGGGGTGGCAGCGCCACCAACAGGATCAGCAGGATTCCTGCGACAAAGCTCATCAGGGTGGCGCTGGCGATGGTCCACCAGCCCTCCAGCAGGATGGCCCCGGTGGTGCCCAGTATGCTCAGGGCTGCGGTGATGATGATGGCGCTGCGTCTACCTACCCAGGAACGGGCCAGCTTCAGCATCATCAGCGAGGCAAACACCTGGGCAATGTTGTAATAAAACAGGGCGGAGGACAGTTTGTCGAAATGGCCCTGCTGCTCCAGCAGGTTGCCCATGTAGGCGTTCAGGCCGAAGAACATGGAGCCCGACAGGCCCAATAGCAAGCCCAGTTTGAGAGTGAGCGGGTTGTGCCAGTCTGGCAGCCAGGCGGTTTTCTTGACCGGCCGGGCCAGATCCCGTCTGGGCAGGTAAAGGGCGGCGGCCACCAGCAGCGCCGGTAGCGACCAGGCCAGCAGTGTGGCGCGCCAGCTCTGATCCAGCAGTGGCATCAGTACCGGCAGGGTTACGCCGGCGCCAATGAATTCGCCCATCAACATGCCGTTCATATAGATCGCTGAACCCATGGCCACGTGATGGGGCGCCAGCCAACGGGGCAGTAATGCCGGGAGGGCCGGCTGCATCATGGCCACGCCCAACCCCATGACGGCGCTGGCAACCATCAAAGTGAGGGTCTCCGGTACCAGGGCACGGCCGGCAGAGCCGATGACCATGATGATCATGGCGAGAGCCAGAGTGTTTCGGGGGCCGATGCGGGAAATGGCCAGGGAACCGGGCATGGCGCCAATGGCGAGCATTAGAATGGGGATGGTGGTCAGGGCGCCGGTCAGTGCCTGGGTGAGCCCCAGTTGGTCACTGATGAACGGGGCCAGTGGCGGGGCCACCAGTATCGGTATGCGTAAATAAACACCGGCCAGCCAAAGCAACACCGCCACCGGCAGCAGGGATGCTGGCGATGGCGGCGTGTGTGTGGCCGAAGAAGAAGCCACCGGTGCGAATCAGCTGTCGGAGGTGTCCGGCAGGTAGGCACCATCTTCGTCATGCACTTCACGGCCGGTCACTGGCGGGTTGAAGGCACAGATCAGGCGCATGTCCTCGGTGCCGCCGCGCAGGGTGTGCTGGTCGTGCTGGTCCAGCGCGTACAGGGTGCCGTCGGAGATCTGGTGTGTCTCGCCAGTCGCCTTGTCGGTAATGCTGCCATTGCCGGCGACGCAGTAGACCGCTTCCAGGTGATGCTTGTACCAGAAGTTCAGTTCTGCGCCGGCCGGAATGATGGTTTCATGGAAAGAAAAACCCATGCCGTCCTTTTTCAGGAGCATACGACGGCTGGTCCAGCCCGGCCCGGATACTTCGCGCTCGGTACCGATGATGTCTTGCACTCGTACAATTTTCATGCGCATTCCTCAGTTTGAGATGGAATAGCTTTACAGTATAAACATTAGCTTGCGGTGTTGTTCAACCGCCATTGCCCATAAACCTTCATAGCCTGTTCTATGGCGGCGATCAAATTTTCCTGTTGTCGGGGCGTCAATGGCCGCCGTTTACGCCCCTTATCCAGAGCCCTCTGGATACTCAGTCGGTCCTCCTTTCCCAACCCTTCGAGCCAGTGGTGGTCGGTGGGCTCCAACTCCAGCAGGTCCCGTCCGGCATGATTGCGTGAGGCAATATGCCACCAGTGGTTGATGGCCCGTCCCAGAACCACATAGCCAAACTGGGCGTCCTGGACCGGACCAAAGCTGGCGGTTTTCTCGCCATTGTCGAGGGGGCCGATTCTCAGGGTGGGTAGCGCCAGACGGTTACTGTAGAAGTAGCTGCCAGCGGCGCCTACAAGTCCGCCCAGAAGTGCGCCGGCACCCATGGAAGAGCCGAAGGTCAGGGCATCAATGCCCGCTCCACCCACGGCGCCCGCACCAAAACCGGCCGTCGCCAGATAGGCCCGACTGACACCCCAGATCTGGCGGCTGTTTTCCGAAAACAGGTCGTGCTCGCTGTGCCATTCCAGCCCGGCTTCCTGACGCTGGATGTGCTGGTGCTGATACAGGCTTTCGATGTCTTTGCGCAGTCTCTGTTCCCGGGAGCGTTGATGCCGGTACCAGCGCTCCCGCAGCTGTTGCTCCAGTTGCCGGTTGTCGTCCGTCATCGCAGGGTCGGTGAGCCGTCGCGACTGTTGGTGGCGCATCATGTCGACCAGGGTTTCGGCAATCAGCCGGGCGGCCTGGTGCTGACGATGTTGTCGCTGGTCTTCGAGGTAATCGGTGGCACTGGCCAGGGCCTGCTCCCATTCTGGCTCCAGTTGCCCGAAAGCTTTTAGCAAGCTGAGATGTTGCGTAAACGGGGCCCGAACGGCGTCGAACCTGCGAACAACCTGGAAGAACTGGCCAAGAGCGGCCTGCCAGGTGTCGCTGTAGTCGTCGCCGCCAATGCTGTTGATCAGTGCCAGGCTGGGGCGGCCGGTCCAGCGCAGGATGGTCATCTCGGCTTCGTGTTCGGCACTGTAGGGCACTGAGCCGTCCACCACGTAAATAATGCCGGCGCCATCCACGATGGGTTTGAGCAGCTCGCATTCATCAACAAACCGGTCATCGCCGGCGTGTTCCGTTACAAAAGCTCGTACGGTTTCAGCCCGGTCAGACGCGCTGACACTGTGGGCTTCCAGCCACTGCAGCACCCGCCGTGGGCGCTGGAAACCGGGCGTATCCACCAGGGTGTATAAAGTCTGCCCATCCACCGTCATTGGATAGGCCTGCTGCTGGCGGGTTGTGCCCGGCTCCAGGGCAATGGCAATGGCGTCGTTCTGGGACAGCGTGGCGACGACGCTGGACTTGCCCTTGTTCGGGTGCCCTACCACGGCAAAGACCGGCGCGCTGCTCATGATTGTGGCTCCGAGTCAGTCTGGCCGGCTGGCACGGCAACAGTGACAAAGCCCGATGGCTGACGATCCGCAAAACGCAGCCACGGGGCCAGCAGGTGCTCTGCCGGCAGTTGATCCGGCTCGCCAGCCAGGGGCACCAGTGTGACCCGGGTGGGGTTCGGCCAGCGGGCACGGGCAGCAGCCAGGAAATCGCTCAGCTCACCGGTGGGCGGTTGCCAACTGCGGGTGAGCAGCACCATGCGGGGCTCCGGCATCGTTGCCAGTTGCTGGGCCGTCTTGTCCAGTACCGCTTCGTCGTCAGACAGAGTGGCGTTGCCCCCGGCCTGATGACAGGGGACCTTGATGCTGGACAGTGAGCGGGGCAGTCCCTGCTCCCCGGCACCGGCCCAGCAGATGCAAAGTGCTGCCTCCGGAAGGGTGCCTGGCTGGTTGGCGGTCTGTGTGTCGGGCAGGTCCGTGGCATCGTTATGTTCGTAGCCAGTATCGATAACCGGGGTTTCCATGCGGTACAGCAGGGACTGCATGCCTGGATGACGGGCCAGCAGCCGTCTGGCCCGGTGATTGAGGAGTCCATGGCTGGCAAAGAGCAGGAGCAACCGGGGAAGCCAGGCCCAGACCAGCCAGACCATCACCAGAAAAGGCCACCATTGCCCCCAGCGTTCAGGCATGGTGCTTCCAGCGTCCGGTGCAGCCCGGAAAAAACGCGTGGCGTCCACCAGTTCGGCGGAGGGCGCTGCCGCAGGCCACAGCCAGCCCCAGGGCTGGGCCAGGGTGCTGACCAGGGTGTGATAACTGGCGCTGGCGGTATTGAGCGTCGTACTCCAACCAAAGGCGAGGTCCTGGACCACCACCATCACCAGCAGCGTCAATAGGCCAGCGGTGGCGAAAGCGAGCCCTCCGGCCTGGGCGGCACGGGCAGCCAGCAAGGGGTACAACGCAGCCCGTGTCGGACTGGGCGAACCTTTGAACAATTTATGGACCAGTCTCCGCCAGGGTTGCCAGCCTATCCAGGCCTGAATCGTGGTGGCCAGTGCCAGCATAAACTGCAGTAGCACAAAGGCCAGGAAAACCGTCACATTGATGCGCTGGCCGCCTTCGTAGAACAGCAGGCCGAGCATGGTGATGACACCGAACACGGCCCCGGCGGTGACAAAGCCGGCGCTGATGCGTTGCCAGGTCCGCTGCTCCCGGGTAACGGCTGGGTCAGGCTCGCCGGCGCCGGACAGCCGGTCCATTTGGGCAAGCCATCGGCGGACATCCGGTTTCACGCCCTGTTGCTGGCAGTCGAGGGCAAAGCGCCGATCACGCCGGTGCAGAAAGTTGGCTGGCTGGTCCCTGTCGCGCTGAATCCGGTTATCGAATGCCAGCAGCAAGCGAAGGGGCGTGTCGGTCATGCAGAATCCCGGTGAATGAGTCAGCGAAAATGTACTTTGCTGTTAGGATATAAGTATTCATAGCTTTTAAGCCAGCCGGAACACGCCATGCCCCACCACTTGATGAACCTGCGCCATGTGCCCGACGACGAGGCGGATGAAATTCGCGCCCTGTTCGAGCAGCACGACGTGCGTTACTACGAAACGCCGCCAAGCCGGTGGGGCATCAGTATGGGCGGGTTCTGGGTGCATGACGACGACGAGGCGCAGCGCGCACGGGACCTTTTGGCAGACTACCAGACCCAGCGACTGGCCCATCAGAGGGAAGACTTTGCCCGGCGCCAGCAGCGGGGCGAGACCGGTTTCTGGTATCACTTCCGGCAGCGACCGATCCCGGTGTTGGTTGCCGTGCTTGCCATTGCCGCAATCCTTGGCGTCTCGCTCCTGCCGTTTATCCACCTGGATTGATATCTTTTTACAAACACTGGCGGTGGTCTGTTTATGTCGCAGCTATTTCCAAACAAGAACAATAAACACAAGACCGGCCTGACCCGGGAACTGATCGATGCCCTGGTGCCCCTGTTCGAGGAGGCCAGCGCCGGCGCCATTGCGGTGGACACCGAGTGCCGCATCACCTGGCTCAACCAGAGCTATGCCCAGTTGCTGGGCCTGGCCGATGCCGAGGGCGCCATTGGCCAGGAAGTCGGGCGGGTGATTCCCCATACCCGTATGCCCGAGGTGATTGCAACGGGCAAGCCCCTGTTGCTGGACATCATGGAGCACCAGCAACAGCAACTGGTGGTGACCCGTCTGCCGTTCTACGACGAGAGCGGCCAGATTGTCGGCGCGGTTGCCTTTGTCCTTTACGACGACCTCCAGCCATTGACGCCCCTGGTTTCCAAGTTTCGACGGTTGCACCAGGACCTGGCCGCTGCGCGCAAGGCATTGGCCAGTAAGTCACGGGGCACTCGCTACAACCTCACGGATTTTATCGGCGCCAGCCCTGCCGCCCTGGAAGTGAAACGACGGGCACGGCTGGCCTCTGGTCGGGATGTGCCGGTCTTGCTGCTTGGAGAAACCGGTACCGGCAAGGAAGTGCTGGCCCAGGCCATCCATTCCGCATCGGCCCGGGCGGAGAAGGCGTTTGTCGGGGTGAACGTGGCCGCAGTACCGGAGAATCTTCTGGAAGCGGAGTTTTTCGGCGTTGCTCCCGGGGCATACACCGGCGCGGACCGGCGCTCCCGGGATGGCAAGTTCCAGTTGGCCAACGGCGGTACGCTGTTTCTGGATGAGGTGGGCGACATGCCTCTGCCCATGCAGGCAAAGCTGCTGAGGGCGCTTCAGGAAGGAGAAGTGGAAGCTCTGGGCTCCAACCGCGTGACGCCGGTGGATGTCCGGGTCATCGCGGCGACCAGTCAGAACCTGGAAGCGATGATTGCCGAGGGCCAGTTCCGTTCGGACCTGTACTATCGCCTGAACGTTTTGGAAATCTGCATTCCGCCGCTGCGGGAACGGGTTGCCGACCTGGGCGTGGTCAGTGAAGCATTGCTGGGGGAAATCTGGGACGGTCACGGGCGCCGGCGTGAAATCACGGATTCCGGTGTTGCTGCCCTGGCGAGCTACCACTGGCCCGGCAACATCCGGGAGCTGAGGAACGTGCTGGAACGGGCCATGACCATGGCTGAAGCGGACGAATTGCTGGATGCGGATGCCATTTTCCGGGTGCTTCCCAGCAGCGCTGACAGTCAGCCGGCACCCGTTACCCAAGCCTTTACCCGCCCCCTGGCTCGGGTGGTGGCCGAAGCGGAAGCCGAGGCGATTGAGCAGGCGCTGGTTGCCTGCCGAGGCAATCGCACCCGTGCTGCCCGGTTACTGGGTATCTCCCGGTCTGTTCTGTACGAGAAACTGGCCAAGATGTCCTGATTTCCGGACGGCCGTCCGGAAATCCAGACAACTTCTTTTAAGAATGCCAGTGAGTGTCCTTAATTCCGGACATTCTTTTCTGACGTTATCTCTCGTATTTCTCCAAAGCATTGATCTGTAAGAAAAATCTATTGGTGGCACAGTGCCTGCTATTGTCCCCGAGGCGTACGTCAGAACAATGCAAATAAAAAAGACCGGCGCTCACTACTGGACCCAAAGAACTCCCCCGTCCGTCTGTCTCTGCATTGTCTGACCATACTCAGAACCAGGCTTTCCTGGTTTTAAGCCGCAAGGTCACATACAACAACAATGCTAGGAGACTTGCCGATGAAACTCCTCAAGACCCTCACCGGTGTTGCCGGTGCGATCGCCCTGACCACGGGCTCCGCCATGGCAGACGATCTGCGCTGGAAAATGCCTGTCGCGTTCGCCACCAACCTGCCCGGCCTGGGTTCGCCCGCCGCCTGGGTTGCCGATAACCTGACTACCGCCTCGGATGGCAGCATCCAGGTTCGTGTCTACGAGCCGGGCAAGCTGGTGCCTCCGTTCGACATTCTGCAGGCTGTGTCCGAAGGCAAGGTGTCGGCTGGCTATACCTGGATCGGCTACGATCAGGGCAAGGTGCCGGCCGTCCCCCTTTTTGCCGCCGTTCCCTTCGGGATGAAGCCCTGGTCTTACATTGGCTGGTACTACTACGGTGGTGGCCATGAAATGCTGCAGGAAGTTTACGCCAATAAAGGTTATGACGTGCATGCTCAGCTCTGCGGCATTATCGGGCCCGAAACTGCAGGCTGGTACAGCAGTCCGATTAACTCTCTGGATGATTATGAGGGCATGAAGATTCGTTTTGCCGGCCTGGGGGGCAAGGTGCTTGAGAAGCTTGGTGCCTCGGTGACCATGATGCCTGGCGGCGAACTTTACCAGGCGCTGGAAAAGGGCACTATTGATGCGACGGAATTCTCGATGCCCGCCATTGATCAGATCCTGGGCTTTGACCAGGTGGTCAAGTACAACCTGTTCCCGGGTTGGCACCAGCAGTTCACGGCTCAGTACATGCTGATCAACCAGAAGGAGTGGGATCGTGCCACCGAAGCCCAGAAGGCTCTGGTTGAAGCATCCTGCACCGCCGCAACCACCCTGGGCCTGGCCGAGGGCGAATATAAGAATCCTGCGGTCCTGGCCGGTTTTCAGGAGAGTGGTGTCCAGGCTGACCAGATTCCCCGCGAGGTGCTCGAAAAACTGCAGGAAGTCACCCAAGAGGTCCTTGAGGAAGAAGCGGCCAAGGATGCGGACTTCAAGCGTGTCTATGAGAGCCAGAAGGAATTCATGGATGTCTATGAGGTCTGGGGTAAGCGTGCGTACCTGCCAGCGGATATGTAATAGCATCCGTGTAAATCCGGCTTCGGGGCAACCGCTCCGGGGTTGAAGACGTGAGGATGGCCCGAGGGCCATCCTCACTTCACACCAATAGTTTTCCCAGCGGGGTATCCTCCCATGACGGTGCCTGACCAAGACTCACGGCAGACAGAACGTGCGTCGGTGAGCGACGCGGGCGAATTCCTTCATCACCACACCGAGCTTCCAACCACTCGTCCGAGCCAATGGCTGGACACCGGCCTGAGCTGGATTGGCAAGGCTGCATCCTGGCTCTGGCTTGTTGTCACCGGGGTGATTATCTGGGCAGTGGTAAGTCGCTATTTATTCGAAGAAGGCTCGGTCCTTCTGGAGGAAGTTCAGTGGCACCTGGCCGGCATTGGCTGGTTGCTTGGGCTTGCCTACACCCTGGTGGTTGACGACCACGTTCGGGTCGATGTCATCCATGAGCGCCTGTCGCTCAGGGCGCAGGGGTGGATCGAACTTTTCGGGCTGGTGTTTTTGCTACTGCCCTTTCTCATGCTTTCAATCAATGAAATGGTGCCTTATGCCATCAACTCCTGGTCCGTGGATGAAACCAGTCAGGCTCCCGCCGGCCTGCCCAATCGATGGGTACTCAAGTTCATCATTGCGCTTGCGTTTGCATTGATCGTGGTGGCCGCAGTTTCACGACTCCTGAAAGTTACGGCGTTGTTGTTTGGTTTTCCCCGGCCGATTGCCGTCACATCCGATAATAATAACCGGGAGGAGCCATCCTGATGGAGCTTGAAACTCTGTTTGTAATTGGCATGTTCCTGACTTTCGGGGCCTTGTTGATGACCGGTTACCCGGTCGCCTGGGTGCTCGGTGGAACCGCCGTTATCTGGACGCTGATCGGCACTGTGGCGGTCGAAAATTTCGGCGCCAACCTCTGGTTCGACTATGCCTCGTCCATGGGGCTTGTGCCAGAGCGGATCTGGGGCATTGTCGGCAGTGAGACGCTGGTCGCTCTGCCCATGTTCATCTTCATGGGCATCATGCTGGATCAGTCCGGCGTTGCCGAGCGCTTGATGAACTCCATGGTGAAGCTATTTGGCAACGTTCGGGGCGGTTTTGCTGTCACCGTTATTGTGATTGGTGTGCTGCTGGCGGCAACCACCGGCATCATCGGGGCCTCGGTGGTTCTTCTGGGCATGTTGTCGCTGCCTGTGATGATGGAGAACAAGTACGACAAAGGTTTTGCCGTGGGTACCGCTTGCGCCACCGGCACCCTGGGGATCCTGATTCCGCCATCCATCATGCTGGTACTGATGGCCGACCGGCTGGCGGTACCGGAAGCCTCCGTGGGTGACCTGTTCATGGGGGCGTTCCTGCCCGGCCTATTGTTGGGGGTCATGTACGTAGGTTATGCCATGATTCGACCACTGCTTCAGCCGAAGGTGGCTCCGGTTCCGGATGGCCTCGAGAAAGTCAGTTGGGCTGTCGTATGGGAAGTCGCCAAGGCGGTACTCCCCACCGCCGCTCTGATTCTTGGAGTCCTGGGTTCGATATTTGCCGGGATAGCCACGCCCACGGAAGCGTCTGGCGTTGGTGCCCTTGGTGCACTTGTTCTGGCGCTTGCCGCGCGTCGCCTTAATTTAAAGGTGCTCAACGATTCCATGCAGCAGACCACCCGAACTGCAGCCTTCATTTTTGCTATCTTCCTGGGTGCCACGGCTTTCTCGGTGGTACTCCGGGGACTCGGCGGTGACCGGGTTATCGAGGAAGCACTGCTGGGGCTGCCCTTTGGCCCTTACGGTGTGGTTCTCACCATCCTGTTTGCGGTGTTCCTGCTGGGATTTTTCCTGGACTGGGTGGAAATCACCCTGATCATACTGCCCTTGGTGGCGCCCGTGGTTCAGCACCTGGGCTTTGACCTGGTGTGGTTCACCATCCTCTTTGCGATGTGTTTGCAAACGTCCTTCCTGACACCGCCGGTGGGTTTTGCCCTGTTCTACATCAAGGGCGTGGCGCCGCCGGAGATCAAGGTGACGGATATCTACAAGGGCGTCGTTCCTTTCATCATTATTCAGCTGGTGGCCCTGGCGATCGTGTTCCTGGTTCCGCAGATCGCGACCTGGTTGCCCAGCGTGGCTTACAACTAAGGAGATAAAAACAATGCGTCTGGAAAACAGGATTGCGCTGATTACCGGCGCCGGCCGCGGCATTGGCCGGGCCATCGCCGAACACTATGGCCGGGAAGGCGCCCGGGTGGCCGTGGCGGACCTCACCCTTGAAAGTGCCCAAGAGACGGTTGATGCTATTGAAAAGGCGGGCGGTACCGCGATGGCCCTGGCCATGGACGTTACCGATGAGCAGGCGGTGGACGATGGGGTGAATGCCATTGTCGAGCAATGGGGCGGGCTGGACATTGCCCTGGCCAACGCGGGCATCCAGCACATCGACCCGCTGGACAAGCTGGCCTTTGACGACTGGCGCAAGGTAATGAACGTGCACCTGGACGGGGCCTTCCTCGTGACCCGTGCCGCGCTTCGGCAGATGTACGCCGGCAACGGCGGCACCATGCTCTACATGGGCTCGGTGCACTCGGTGGAAGCCTCGCCCCTGAAGGCGCCCTACGTGGCCGCCAAACACGGCATGCTGGGCCTGTGCCGGGCCGTGGCGAAGGAGGGAGCCGAGCACGGAGTGCGCAGTAACATCATCTGCCCTGGCTTTGTCCGTACTCCCCTGGTGGACAAACAGATTCCGGAACAGGCTAAAGAGCTGGGCATCTCCGAAGAGGAAGTGATCAGCAAGGTGATGCTGAAAAACACCGTGGACGGTCAGTTCACTACCGTGGAAGACGTTTCGGAGCTGGCCGTGCACCTGGCCGCCTTCCCGTCCGCCGCCCTGACCGGCCAGTCCATTGTGGTCAGTCATGGCTGGCATATGCAGTAACGACCTGGAGAGACGGATGAGCACAACAGAACGATCCCCCGTGGTCTGGACGCCAACCGAACAGACCATCCAAGAGTCGCGCATGGGCCGATTCAAGGCCTGGCTGGAACAAAAGGGCTTCGGGCCGTTTGACGATTACCACGCCCTGCACCAGTGGTCCATTACCGAGTTGGAGACCTTCTGGCAGAGCGTCTGGGACTATTCTGGCCTGGTTTGTGACACCCCGGCCGAAAGCGTGCTGGGCAAGCGGGAAATGCCCGGTGCCGAGTGGTTCCCGGGCATGAAGCTGAATTTCGCCGCCAACCTGCTGCGCCATGCCGAGGGCGAGCAGACGGATCGGGAAGCCGTCGTGGCCTACTGTGAAACCCGCCCGGTGTTGCGCAAGACCTACGCCGAACTCAAGGCCGATACCGGTGCCCTGGAAGCCTTCCTGCGCCAGCAGGGGGTTCAGCAGGGAGACCGGGTGGCCGGTGTGGTCACCAATGGTTATGAGGCGTTGGTGGGTATGCTGGCGGCAACCAGCATGGGTGCCGTCTGGAGTTCAGCATCCCCGGATTTTGGCATTGGTGCCATCCATGACCGGTTTGGTCAGATCGAACCGACCGCCCTGGTGGTGGTGAACGGCTATGGTTACGGCGGCAAGACCTTTGCCCGGCAGCAGGAGTTTGCCGAGCTGGTGGCCAAGCTGCCCACCCTGAAAACTGTGGTCAGCATCCCGCAATTGCCGGAGCAACCCCCGGTGGAAGGTGACCTCGTCACGCCCTGGGACGATGCCCTAGCCGCCGGAGCCGGCCAGCCACCTTCCTTTACCCCGGTGGGCCCGGATCATCCGGTCTACATCCTGTACTCCTCCGGTACCACTGGCAAACCCAAGTGTATTGTGCATGGCACAGCGGGGCTGCTGGTTAACCACGCCAAGGAATTGATGTTGCACGGCGATGTGAGCCCGGAAGACCGGTTCCTCTATTTCACCACCTGCGGCTGGATGATGTGGAACTGGCAGGCCTCGGTGCTGATGACTGGCGCCTCGGTCATCACCGTGGATGGCTCGCCGGGCTACCCGGACCTCAATTTCCTGTGGGATACGGTGGCGGCCGAGCGGGTTACCCACTTTGGCACCAGTGCCCGGTTTATCGCCGGTTGTCGCAAGGCGGAGTTGCGCCCGGCCAGGAGTCTGGATCAGAGCCACTTGCGCACCCTCTTCTCCACGGGTTCACCGTTGCTGCCGGAAGACTACGACTGGGTTTACAGCGATGGCGCGCCCGATGCACTGTTGGGCTCCATTGCCGGCGGTACCGATATCTGTGGCTGTTTTGTGGGCAGCACACCGCTGTTGCCGGTGCGCCGGGGCGAGATCCAGTGCCGTTTCCTGGGCGTGGATGTCATGGCCTACAGCGAAGACGGCCAGCCGATGACCGAGGGCCGGGGCGAACTGGTTTGTCGCCAGCCGCTGCCGTCCATGCCCGTGCGATTCTGGAACGATCCCGAAGGCGAACGCTACCGGGACGCCTACTTCAGCACCTTCCCGGGCGTCTGGGCCCATGGCGACTTCATTGAATTCACCGAACACGGCGGGGCTATTATCCACGGTCGATCCGATGCCACCCTGAACCCCGGCGGCGTGCGAATCGGCACCGCCGAAATCTACCGTCAGGTGGAAACCGTGGCGGAAGTGAAGGACAGCCTGGTGGTGGGCCGGCAGATCGACGGCGATGTGGAAGTGATGTTGCTGGTGGTGCCCGCCGACGGGCAGCATTTGACGGACGACCTGGCCAGGCAACTGCGAGGCCGCATCCGCGAAGGCGCCAGCCCGCGTCATGTGCCCAAGCACATCATTGAAGTGCCGGACATTCCGTACACCCGCAGTGGCAAGAAGGTGGAGCTGGCGGTGGCGCGCCTGGTGAATGGCTCAAGCAAAGCGGACAACCGCGATGCCCTGGGCAACCCCGAAGCGCTGGACCGGATTCGTGAGCAACTCACCGAGGCCGGATTGCTGCCGGAATAAGCCGCAAAAGTTTAGGAATGCATGGAAAAATGGCGGGATTGTCTACAACTTGTCCGTAGGCTCCCGCCATAATTCGTTACCGACCTAAATGAAAGAAAGTTTCGTAAATTTCCCCCGTTTAACCGTCCTGTAACCGGAAATCAGGCAGTTTAGTCCGTTCTTATACTAAGATCTTAACCAAAACGTACTAAAAAATGGTATCTTAGTAGAACTATCAAAAGTTTCGAATTCAGTCATGGTTCAGGCCCAGCGCCCACAAGGCGGAAGGTCTGGCGATGACCGTCCCGAATCCACCCTTTAGCCTGAGGACGAAAATGACAGACTCCAAAGCCAAAATTGTCTACACACTGACGGACGAGGCGCCTGCCCTCGCAACCCGCTCCCTGCTTCCTATCCTGGAAACCTTCGCCAAGCCAGCCGGCATCGATTTTGAAACCAGCGATATTTCCCTGGCGGCGCGAATTCTGGCTACTTTCCCGGACTACCTGGAAGAAGACCAGCGGGTTCCGGATGCGCTGGCACAACTGGGTGAGTTCACCAAAGACCCGAACGCCAACATCATCAAGCTGCCGAACATCAGTGCGTCTGTCCCTCAGTTGAACGCCGCGATCAAGGAACTGAATGCCCAGGGCTACAAGGTGCCCGAGTACACCGAGGAGCCGAAGACCGACGAAGAGAAAGACGTCAAGGCCCGTTACGCCAAGGTACTGGGCAGTGCCGTAAACCCGGTTCTGCGTGAAGGCAACTCCGACCGTCGTGCCCCGGCTGCGGTAAAAGCCTTTGCCCGCAAGCACCCGCACTCAATGGGTGAGTGGAGCGCCGACTCCAAGACCCACGTGGCGCACATGGAAGACGGCGACTTCTACTCCGCCGAGCAGTCCGTGACCCTGGAAAACGACACTACCGCGCAGATCGTTTTCGAAAACGCCAAGGGCGAGAAGACCATCCTGAAATCCGAGCTGCCGCTGATGGCCGGCGAAGTGCTGGACAGCACCTTCATGAGCAAGAAAGCCCTGCTCAAGTTCTTCGATGAGCAGATCGAAGACTGCAAGAAGAACGACATCATGTTCTCCCTGCACCTGAAGGCCACCATGATGAAGGTGTCTGATCCGGTGATCTTCGGTTACGCGGTGAAGAGCTTCTACAAGGAGCTGTTCGAGAAGTACGGTGACCTGTTCGAAGAGCTGGGCGTGACTGCCAACAATGGTGTCTCTTCCGTGGAAGAGAAAATCCAGCAGCTGCCGGAAGACAAGCAGAACGAAATCAAGCAGGACCTGGCGCAGATCTACAAGGATCGTCCGGAAATCGCCATGGTGGATTCCGACAACGGCATCACCAACCTGCACGTACCGAGCGACGTGATCGTCGACGCCTCCATGCCGGCCATGATCCGCAGCTCCGGCAAGATGTGGGACAGCGACGGCGGCATGCGCGACACCAAGGCCGTTCTGCCGGACCGTTCCTACGCCACCATCTATCAGGAAACCATCGACTTCTGTAAGAAGCACGGTGCGTTCGATCCGACCACCATGGGCACCGTACCGAACGTGGGTCTGATGGCGCAGAAAGCCGAAGAATACGGTTCCCACGACAAGACTTTCATCCTGAAAGAAGCCGGTACCGTGCGTGTCATCGCTGACGACAAGGTACTGATGGAGCACCAGGTTGAGGAAGGCGACATCTGGCGCGCGTGCCAGACCAAAGACATCCCGATCCGCGACTGGGTGAAGCTGGCGGTGAACCGTTCCCGTGCCAGCGGCATGCCGGCCATCTTCTGGCTGGACAGCAAGCGTGCCCACGACGCCGAGCTGATCAAGAAAGTCGAAGCGTATCTCAAAGAGCACGACACCGACGGTCTGGACATCCGGATCATGGCGCCGGTCGAGGCGATCAACTTCACCATGGAGCGCATGATCCGTGGCGAAGACACCATCTCCGTGACCGGCAACGTGCTGCGTGACTACCTGACCGACCTGTTCCCGATCCTGGAGTTGGGCACCAGTGCCAAGATGCTGTCCATCGTACCGCTGCTGAACGGTGGTGGCCTGTACGAGACCGGTGCCGGTGGTTCCGCGCCCAAGCACGTGCAGCAGCTGGTGAAAGAAAACCACCTTCGCTGGGATTCGTTGGGTGAATTCCTGGCCGTGGCCGTGTCCCTGGAAGAGTTGGGCGAGAAGCACGACAACGCCCGTGCCCGTCTGCTGGGTCAGACCCTGGACACCGCTGTTGGCCAGCTGCTGGAGAACAACGAGTCTCCGTCCCGTAAGGCCGGTGAGCTGGATAACCGCGGCTCCCACTTCCACCTGGCCTGTCACTGGGCGGCCGCACTGGCCGAGCAGAACGACGACCAGGACCTGAAGGCGTTCGCGGCGAAGTTCTCCGAGAAGCTGGAAGCGGACAAGGACAAGATCCTGGAAGAACTGACCGTGATCCAGGGCAAGCCCGCCGACATCGGTGGCTACTACCACGCACCGGCCGACAAGGTCTGTGCCGTGATGCAGCCGAGTGAGACTCTGAACAAGATTCTCACCGAGTTTGCCGAAGCCGCCAAGTAATCGGCTGAAACCAAGGACACGCGTTCGTCGGGCTAACCGCCGGACGCGATTCCTGACAACCCGGAATGCCGGCAACGGCAACCGGGTTTTTTTATGCCGGGTTGGGTGGCCTAAAACCCTCGACTGGCGGCCAGGAAATGGCTACCTTCAACAGTGACTCCTGTCAGATAAACAAACGGAAGGAATGATGGAATCAAATCGACCAGAGGATATTCGGTCGAATCAGCCAGCCCACCTGGGTCGATGCCGACATCCACTGGCAAGAGCCTTATGGACGGTATTGATCTACCTCGTCGTTGGTCTGCTATGGATCACTTTTTCAGACCGCGTGGCGGAAATGCTTTTCCGGGATCCCGTGATGCTGTCCCAGGTTCAGACCTGGAAAGGCTTTTTCTTTGTCCTGGTGACTGGCGGCATCCTGTTCCTGGTGCTTTATCGGCAATTGCACAAAGATCGTTTTCTTCTCAACCTTCAACACAGTCAACGGCGGGCGCTGCGTCAGCGAGAGCAACAGCTGACCGTGCTCCTGAACAATCTGCCGGGGATGGCCTATCGCTGCCTGTTCGATGATTACTGGACAATGTTGTTCGTCTCCGAGGGGAGCGAATGGCTGACGGGCTACAAACCCGAGGAACTAGTCAATAACCGGGTTCGGGCGTATGCCGAATTGATTGATCCAGAGGATGCTGAAAGGGTAGCTCAGCAGGTGGCTGAGGCCGTAGAGGCGGGGCATGCGTTTTCCGTGGAGTACACCATCACCCGCAAAGATGGTCGAAAAATATGGGTCTGGGAGCGGGGCTGCAGTGTGGATGTGGCCGGTGGCAGGACCGTTCTGGAGGGCATTATCCTGGATATCTCGGATCGCAGGGCACTGGAGCAGGAGCTTGAGGAGCTGGCCACGACTGACCCCTTAACCGGACTGTTGAATCGTCGGGAGTTCGGACGTGTTCTGGAGGAAGAGTTGGCGCGCTCTGCCCGGTATAAACACACCATGGCCCTGCTCTGGATCGACTTTGATCATTTCAAGGAAGTGAATGACACCTGGGGTCATGCTGCCGGTGACAAGGTACTTTGCACCATCAGCCGCCTGCTGGAGGACAATGTCCGCAGTGTGGATTCGGTGGCCCGGTTTGGCGGTGAAGAACTGGTGATTGTGCTACCGGAAATGGGGGCCCAGGAGGCCTGGGAAACCGCGGAGCGCCTTTGTTCCCGGGCGCGGGAGGCATCCATCATGCTGGAGTCTGATCATGAGGTGACGGTCACTATCAGTGTGGGGGTGGCGGTGTATCCGCAGCATGGTCAAACCTCGGCGGAGCTCTGTGCCTCGGCTGACAGAGCCATGTATCGGGCGAAAACCCTGGGCCGGAACCGCGTGGCGACCCCGGAAAGTGCCGAGCCGGTTGCGTGACCGGCCCGGCGATTCTGCTCAGGCCACCTGGCGGGCAATCCAGGAGCCGTAACGATTGGCCAGCGCACGCACATAGCGGGCTTCGGCGCCGCTCAGGTTGGCCAGCACGCCGTTGAAAATCCAGCCCCTTTCATAAACACCCAATACCCGCTGCTCGTCGTCCAGATTGACGCGCTGGTTGAGCTTCTTGCTGATGGCATCCAGCAGCGGCAGTTTCTCCGGGCGCTTGATGGGGGCATCCCGGTGGCTCATTGGCTGGTTGGCTGCACGTGATGTCGGATGTCTTCTCATGATCTTCTCCTTGTCGTTTTGCGACTGCAAAAACAGAAAACCCCGGGAAAACCGGGGTCTGGCGGAGAAGCTGCCCCGGTCGCCGCAACGGCTCCCGGGACTGACCGAAAGCCGTTAGATGTCTTTCACCATGGCGTGCGAAGAGTGTCCCTTCAGGGAGACTGCGTCTGGGTAAATAGTCACTGTGATCATCATTTGGCTCATAACGGCTTTTGGGTGTTCGGTTAAGGCTCCAGTGTATAGGCAAACGCCGGGTTTGCAATAGCCCTGCGGCTTCGGCAAACGCGTACAGACCCTCTGCAGTGCCGGAGGCATAATTCGCGCCGTCACGTGTTTTACGTTGTGCTATCCGCGGTGCCTCCGGGCAACGTCAGGATCTCTCCTTTTAACGCAGCTTCCGGGCTGCGTTTTTTTATGCCTGGTGCTTTTTCAAGGCAGGGATGGTTCTTCGGAGCAGGTCACACGCTGCCAGGTCTTGTGGAGAATCAGGGCGTCGTTGGCCGCCCGGTGTACCGGCAGGCCGAGTTCGCTGATCACTTGCTGTCGGACACCTGCCCATCGTTGCACTTGCTTGGGTGCCAGTAAGACGGAGATGGATTCGAGGGCGAAGTCCGGTTTTTCGCCGGCGGCACGAAACAGCCGATGGAGCCAGAAACTGTCGAACGTCCAGGCATCACAGAATACCTGGGCTGGCAGTAACTCGTTGAGCTGACGGGCCACATGCTGGGGAGAGACGCCCTCCTGATCCAGCTGCTGCCGGGTAAGGCCGTGGATGTTTTCGGCGCTATCCGACCAGTCGGTCCAGCGGGTATGGGGACGAATCAGCCAGCTGTGAAGGGCACCATCCGGCAGGCAGAGGCCTACCTCGATCGGATAGCTTTCGATCAGGTTCAGGCTGGAGGCTTCAAAGTCGATAAATGCCGGGCTGATGTTAGAAGTCATTGCGCGCCATTGCTGGTTTTGCTGCGTTTTGGTTCGAGTTTACCCCTGATCTGTCCAGGACGCGAACCCAAGTCGCGGCTGCACTGTTACAATGTGACCATTATTGCAAACTCTTTTCCCTGAATTGGGTGCTATCTCCATGGCTGACACCGTTGTTGTTATTTATTCCGGAGGCATGGACTCCTTTACCCTGCTTCACCTCGCCCGCGCCCGTGGCCTGAACGTGCATGCCCTGTCGTTCAATTATGGCCAGCGCCATGTGCGTGAGCTGGAGGCGGCAAAAGCTGTGTGCGAGGCCGGGCGCATTCCCCATAAGGTGATTGATATTCGCGCGATGAGCGAAGTCATGTCCGGTTCCTCACTGACCTCCGACATTGACGTGCCAGAGGGTCATTATGAGGAAGACAGCATGAAAGCCACGGTGGTGCCGAACCGGAACATGATCCTGTTGTCCCTGGCCACCGGCTATGCCGTTACCGTTGGCGCACAGGCGGTCTGGTATGGCGCTCATGGTGGCGACCATGCCATCTACCCGGATTGCCGTCCGGAATTTGTCGAGAAGATGGATGCGGTGTGCCGTGTGGCCAATTACGAGCCAGTGGGCGTTGAAGCCCCGTTCATGCATCTGGATAAGGGTGAGATCCTGGGCGAAGGGTTGAAGCTGAACCTGGATTACAGTCAGACCTGGACCTGCTACAACGGGCGGGCGAAAGCCTGTGGCCGCTGCGGTTCCTGTGTCGAACGCCTGGAAGCCTTTGCCGCCCACGGTATCCAAGACCCGCTGGCTTACGAGGTGCCGGCCTGATGTATCGGGTAAAAGAGGCCTTTTACACCCTGCAGGGTGAAGGTGCCCAGGCTGGCCGTGCCGCTGTGTTCTGTCGGTTCAGCAAGTGCAACCTGTGGACCGGTCGCGAAAAAGACCGGGCCAGCGCGGTCTGCAATTTTTGCGACACGGATTTTGTGGGCACCGATGGCCAGAACGGTGGGCGTTTTGACACGCCCGAACAGTTGGCGGAGCATATTCGCAAGCTCTGGCCGGACGCACCGGGCAACCCCTATGTGGTGTGCACCGGCGGTGAGCCGCTGCTGCAATTGGACGAACCGTTGATCAAGGCGTTTCAACAGGCCGGTTTCGAGGTGGGGGTGGAAACCAATGGCACCCTGCCCGCACCAGCCGGTATCGACTGGTTGTGTGTCAGTCCGAAAGCCGATGCGCCGGTGGTGATCACCGAGTGCGATGAACTGAAGCTGGTCTATCCCCAGCCGCTGGCTCCTCCAGAGCGTTTCGAGCATATCCACGCCCGGCATTACTTCCTGTCGCCCATGGCGGCCCCTTCGGTGCCGGAGCAAGGCGACGATCCGGTTCGCCAGAGCAATACCCGCAAGGCCACGGACTATTGCCTGGCCCATCCCCGCTGGCGTCTCACCCTGCAGATGCACAAGATCATCGGAATCGATTGATCCCTTACCGGCCCAGCCGAATGTCGGTGAACACCGGGTTGTGGTCCGAGCCCCGCCACGGGCCTTGTCCGCCTGGAAGTTCGGTGTACCCCAGTGCCCGGGGCTCGTCAGCATTGATGTTCCAGCTCCGGGCCCCGGTTACCCGATCGAGCAGCGTTTCAGAGCCCAGTAGATAATCCAGGGAGCCTTTACGGCCCTGGAAACGGTAGCTGTGATGGTTGCATTCCCCCGGGGTGCAGGGATGAAACCGGTGCACCAGGCTCTGGTAGCCGGCGGCTTCGAAACGCAGCAACGGGGCTTCCCGGGCATAGCTGTTCAGGTCCCCGGCAATCAGGGTGCCAGCCAGCTGCGGTTTTTTTGGCAGGGCTTTCAGCCAGCCCAGGGTGGACTGGGTTTCACGGAGGCGGCGCGGGTTATAACAGCCCTGACCATCGCCCTGGTCGGTATTGGCTCCATCGGCGTTCCGGCAGGATTTGGATTTCAGGTGGGCGACCACCACTCTCAAAACCTCGCTCTGACCAGGCAGTCGAAAGTCTTGGGCCAGGGGTGGTCGGCCCTGATGGGCATAAGGGCCGGATTGTAATCGCTGCCCTTTCCCTTCCGGCGTTACCCGGTCGCTTCGATAGAGCAGTGCGGTACGGATTCGGTCCTCGCCGTCGCCTCCCGGCGTGGCAATAAAACGCCATTGGAGGCCCAGTGACTGACTCAGCTCGGCAATGGCGCTGGCCTTGTCATAGCCGTCATTTTCCAGCTCCGAGACCGCAAGAATGTGCGGACTTATCCGCTGGACAGTGGCGGTCACCCGGGCTTTCTGGCTATGCCACTGGGCAAGGGTTTCCGCGCCCCTGGCTGTGGGAAAGCCAGCGCCCTGCCCATCACCGTTGAAGTAATTGTGCAGGTTCAGCGCCATGACCCTCACGGTGTTCGCTGCCGGTGGCGCTGGCGGCTTCGGGCGGGGGTTGCCGGTATGGAATTCCGGTGTCCGGGCGGGTTGTAAGCGCCATTGGTCGAACCGGTAGTCAAGGATGCCAAAGAGGCCGGTTACCGTATCGCCAGCCCGCAGTGTTTGTTGATAGCCCAATCCGTCTGGTGGCCAGGGAATTGGGTTGGGTCCGCGCACCGCCCGGCCATCGTCCAGTAGTACCCGGTTCCGGTGCTGGTCCCGGGTCCGGGCGAGTGCCTTGGGGCCTGGCGGCAGGTGTTCGGTGGGCGTTAGCTGATCGGTGGCGGCCAGGGTCAGCTCGCCGTAGCGTGCCAGGTTGTGGTTATCGATAACGGTCAGGGGCTCGGGAAAGCGCACCAGCATGTTTTCCAGTGCTTCCGGTGGCCGTGGCCAGGGTAAGGCGAGCTTGATTGGCTGGGGAAGTTCGCCCGCGCCGCAAACGGAGAGTTGTCGGATGTCCACCAGTTCGGTCAGCCCATGATATTCCTTGACCGTGCCGGTAACCCGCAGCTGCTGGCCCAGCTCGCCTTCGTGCTTTCGGGTGTAGATGAACAGGGCTTCGGACGTGGCGGGGTCGTTATCGGCTTCGGCGTCCGGCTGCTGCAGATAAAAGCCCCGGAAGCCATCGGGGCCACGGGCATCGTGAGTCAGCACACCCTCGACGGTGACGGTCTTGCCCACCAGAGAGGACTGCGCGCCGGTGCCCTGTACACGATGGATGGCGGTCGCGGGATCACCGCAATTGGCCCCTGCCATGGCAGGGGCCAGTGCGATAAGAATAAGGCAAAGACTGCGGGTAACGTTGTTCACCCGTAGAGTGTATCAAAGGCCGGCAAGTGCTTTGAGCGTTCTTTCCCGTTTGCTGCCAAAACCGACCTGATCCGGTTGCGCCAGTTCCACCTGTTGAACCAAGGGGTTGGGGTGGCTGTTGTCCAGGGTGATTCCCAACTGTGACAACACATAGGGCGTCAGGGCGGCCCGGCAGCGAACCTGCAGAAGACCGTTGTCCATGCCGAAGTCCCGGGCTATCACCTGCTGTTGGGCCTCGGTGAGGCGCTGGTCCGGGATGATGTCGAGGGTTACGTGGCGTTGCCAGTCTTCATCCTCTTCCGCGCTGTGTCGGGACTTCTGCTGGAGCACTTCCGGGGCAGTCTGGAAGCGGGTCAGCGCGAAATCGCGGAATTCACGGTTGGCCTGGCACCAGGCCCGGACATGCCAGTTGTTGCCGGTACAGAACACAGCGTGCGGCTCCAGCAGGCTTTCGCTGGCTTCAGGTCGGCTGAGCGAGACGTAGCTGGCCCTCAGCGGGCGCTTCTGGCGGGTGGCCATCACGACGTTGCGCATGGTTTCCGGCGCAATGTGGCGGGAGACGCTGGGTATCACCGTGTGGCCGGGCAGGCTCAGGTCGAGGTCCGTAAAGGTGTCGCTCAGATCCTGCTGGCGGCTCAGCAGTTCATGGTATTCCGCCACTTGGCCCTTGGTGACCACGGGTTGAAAATCAGGGGCCGGCACATAACCTTTCAGGTGTCGGTCATAGATCAGGTTGCCCGGAGCCAACTCCCGCAGGTAGGTGTTGATGTCCTTGGAGGCCTGCTGCCGGCCGATGCCAAAGCTGTGGCAGATGTGGTTGGTGGTCAGCCGACCTTCCCACAGGACGATGATCTCGATCAGTCTGTAACGAAGCAGCAGGTCCCAGCGAATGGGCCAGTCTGTCTTTTTCATGGCCAGGCGCTCATGTCCGGTGGATGGTGTGACGGCATGTACCGTTCGTGTTCACTTATTGATGTTACCTTATTCAATGTAAAACATTGTGAAATGCTCTGCCATGAACCATTTGGCATTTCGGCAAATCCGTAGTAGCAGGCTACTGGTGTGCCTGCTTAAATACCGCCCAACAAGTTGCCCTCCAGCGGCAACCCTGCCCCGTCCATTCTTCCCTATTCACAGTATTTTCAGTTACATGCTTCGGAGCCACCAATGACCCGAATGGTCGCGTCCCTGTCCGCCCTGATTTTCAGCATTGTGCTGCTGGTCAGCGGTAATGCGTTTTTGATGACCCTGCTGGGCATTCGCCTGAGCATCGAGCAGATTTCACCGGATGTCATCGGGTGGGTTTTGGTGTGTTACTCCATCGGCTTTGTGCTGGGCACCCTTTACGTCCAGAAAATCATTGGTCGGGTGGGGCATATTCGCGCCTTTGCCGTGTTTGCGGCCATGGCGGCGGTGGTTGCCCTGATGTATCCGATGGCGGTTTCTCCGCTGTTCTGGGGTGTGCTTCGCGTGCTGTCCGGCTTCAGCATTGCCGGGGTCCTGGTGGTGATTGAAAGCTGGTTCTCCAGCCGGGCCACCAGCGCCAACCGCGGCGCCCTGTTCGCGGTGTATCAGATCGTGTTTTACCTGTCCGCTGCCGGTGGGCAGTTGTTCGTCAACGTCGGTGACCCGGCCAATTTCCTGCCGTTTTCGCTGGCGGCGATTCTCCTGACCCTGGCCCTGGTGCCTCTCGCCCTGACTCGCATGGAAGCTCCCGTGATTGAGCAGGCTCATCGGATGTCAGTCTTCAAGCTGGCCCGGCAGTCGTTCTCCGGTATGGCGGGCGCACTGATCAGTGGCGTCATGATTGGCGGCTTTTACGCGCTTGGCCCGGTGTACGCCACTCTGGTGGGTCTGGATGTAACCCGAACGTCCACGTTCATGGCCAGTGCGATTGTGGCGGCCATGCTGCTGGCATGGCCCCTGGGTCGGGTATGTGACCGCTTTGATCGTCGTCGGGTGATGTTCTGGGTTTCATTGTTGGCCGCTTCCTCGGCTATCGGTGTGGCGGTTTTCGGGGCCACGCAGTTGGCCTTGCTGACGGTCCTGGTCGGCCTGTTTACCGGTCTTTCGGCAACGCTCTATCCCATCGCTGTCGCCATTACCAATGACCGGATGGACAGCAGCGGCATTGTCGCGGCCAGTGCCACCCTGTTGCTGAGCTATGGCATTGGCAGCGTGATTGGGCCGATTACCATGGCCGAGCTGATCAACTTGCTGGGACCGTCCGGGCTGTTCTATGGCAACGCCGGTTTCCTGCTGCTGCTGGCCGTGATTACCAGCTACCGCATCAGCCACACCGTAGATGTGCCGGTGGCGGAGCAGGAGCACTTCGTGCCGACCATGCCGGAGGCCTCTCCGGTGTTGACCGAAATCGATCCACGCAACGAGGAATTCCACCAGATCCACGAGGTGGAAAGGCCTGAAGAGGACATACGCCAGGCGGGATAGGCTCCTTCTGGCGAGTGTTTCCACTTACGCATCTGTTATTTTTTAACCGATTAGCATACTATTGGTGAATAACGGTAGAAGTATATTGATTGTTGGATTCCATGGCTGGCAGTGCTGCCAACCGGATGATGACCAGGAGTTGGAATCATGAGAGAGCAGTTTCCCTTTGCGGTGGCACGAGTAACCCGTCGCTGGCGCAAGATGCTGGATGAGCGTCTCAAGGACCTGGGCGTCACCCAGGCCCGCTGGAGCACCATGTTCTACTTGCGTGAGGGCGGCGAAGGCCGTACCCAGCGTGAGCTGGCCAACCTGATGGCGATCGAAAACCCCACACTGGTCAGGCTTTTGGACAGCCTCGAACAGCAGGGGCTGATTGAACGTCGCCCTTGCCCGAACGATCGTCGGGCTCGCCGCCTCTACCTGACCAAGGCCGGTGCCGACTTCATGGACGAGTTGACCAGTCGCGCTGCCACGTTGCGTGAAGAGATGCTGGACGGCGTCTCTGATAAAGAAATCGAATGCGCGCTGAATGTCTTCAACAAGATCATGGAAAACGCGGAGAAACAGTCTTAGAGTGTTTTCGGGCATGGGCGGAGTGACTTGAGATCACTGCACCAATCGCTTAGTATGCCCGCTCCTTCGGGGGAGTAGCCTTCGCGCTGAGTGAAGCTCAGGCGAATGGTAGTCAACATACTTGGAGCTCAATCTCCATGGCTACCATGTTCCACACCGCACGGTGGGAATTGGCAAGACCCGGGGCAGACCACCTCCATAGGGCGGAAGGTGGGCTGTCCCGTGTCTGGTAATCTCCGCCCTGAGGTTTGTATGAATGGATGCTTTTCTCGCTTCTGCCCTGGCGGTTGCCATTGCCGAAATCGGTGATAAAACCCAGCTGCTGTCGCTTTTCCTGGTTGCCCGTTACGCCACCCGCACGCCCATCATCCTGGGAATCCTGATTGCCACTGTTCTCAATCACGCCTTGTCCGCGTGGCTGGGTGCCTGGGTGGCCCAGTGGATTCCGGAAAGCTGGTTGCCCTGGATCCTCACCGTCAGCTTCATCGCCATCGCGCTCTGGCTCCTGATTCCCGACAAAGACGACAGCGCCGACTCCAAATTCCTGGGCATGGGCGCGTTCATGGCCACCACCATCATGTTCTTCCTGGCGGAAATCGGGGATAAAACCCAGGTAGCCACGGTGGTACTTGCGGCAAGGTATACCGAGACGTTCTGGGTTATCATCGGTACCACGGTCGGAATGTTGCTCGCCAATGTGCCGGTTATCATGGCGGGGCGATGGCTCATGGAGCGTTTACCACTGGCAACGGCGCGGATCTCTGCCAGCATACTCTTTGTGATTCTGGCCATTGCGACGGTATGGGCCACGTTGGTGAACTCATAGTGGGTTTGCGGGTCATCTAGTCAGGAAGGAACAGGAATTGGAACAGGTTGTTATGCGGTTGAAATGTGGTTTCGCACTCTGTTTGAGTCTGCTGTGGGCAGCACCGGTGGCGCTGTCGGCCCAGGAGTCTGCCTCCCAGGCCCAGGGTGGCTCGGAAGTTGAAGCGAGTGAACAACGGGCACCCCGGGTACCGACCTTTCAGGCCAGGGGCGATCTGGCCGGTGAGTTGCAGATGTTCACCACCGAGTACGAAGACACTTTTGCCGGCATTGGCACTGACCTGGCGCTGGGCTATCTTGAATTGGTGCATGCGAACCCCGGGGTGGATCCCTGGCTGCCGGGCGAAGGCACCACCATTACCCTGCCCCGGATGTACGTCCTGCCGGATACTCGGCGTGAAGGCATCGTGATTAACCTTGCGGAATACCGCCTGTACTACTTTTCTGAACAGGGGGTACAGGTTTATCCCGTGGGTGTGGGTACCGAGGAAAACCCCTCGCCACTGACCAACGCGGAAGTGACCATGCCGCTGGAGTCTCCGGCCTGGTACCCGCCGGCCAGTATCCGTGCCGAATACGAGGCTTCGGGAGATTTCCTGCCCCGCATGATTCCCCCGGGGCCGGGTAACCCCCTGGGGACGCACGCACTGCTTCTCAGTGAGAAGGGGTATTTGATCCACGGCACCAACAAGCGGTTTGGTGTTGGCATGCCGGTCAGCCATGGCTGTTTCCGGATGTACAACGAGGATATTTCCCGGTTTGTTTACCAGGTCGAAAAAGGTACGCCTGTGCAAGTGATCCGGGAGCCGGTGAAAGTGGGTATTTCTCAGGGAGAGGTCTGGCTTGAGATACACCGCCCTGGTGAGGATTACCCGCCGGAAGACCGGGAAAAAGTCTGGCAGCAGGTGCTCGCTAAACTGGAAGAATTCCGGGCCCGGCACCCTGAGACCCAGCTCAAGCGACGGGCCATCGACATTGCCGTCGACCAGGCTGACGGGATTCCCATGATGATTGGCGAAACACTGCCACGGATGGCGAGCGACGACGCCCCTGAGCGGCAAAGCCGGGGCGAAGAGAGCCGCTCGGATCAGACGCTGTATTTCTAGGCCGGTGACTGACACAAGGTGCCGGCCAGCGGAGGAAGAACGTGATGAGCCGAACCTTTGTAATGGTCAGTGCAATCCTGTTATTGGCCCTGTTGGTCGGGCAACCCCTTGCCCAGCAGGGACAATCCGGTACCGCCCTGGTCCTGTCGGTGGAAGGAGCCATTGGGCCGGCCACCAAGGATTACCTGATCCGCGGCATCCAGCGAGCCGAGCGCCAGGGCGCAAAGCTGATCATACTGGAACTGGATACCCCCGGAGGGCTGCTTGAGTCCACCCGGGATATCATCAAGACCATCCTGGCCTCGGAGGTGCCCGTTGCCACCTACGTATCGCCCCAGGGCGCCCGGGCAGCCAGTGCCGGTACCTATATTCTCTATGCCAGCCACATCGCCGCCATGGCGCCGGCCACCAACGTGGGCTCCGCAACCCCGGTACAGATGGGCGGCATGCCCGGTTCCCCGGAACCGGATACCCCAACCGATGCTCCTTCCGATTCCTCCGAACAGAGCCCGACCGATGACGCGGACAAGAAGCGCGGTGGCACCGCCATGGAACGCAAAATCCTGGAAGATGCGGTGAGCTACATCCGTGGCCTGGCGGAGCGTCATGGTCGCAACGCAGACTGGGCAGAAAAAGCCGTTCGGGAAGCCGTTAACCTCAGTGCCAGTGAAGCGTTGGAGCTCGGCGTTATTGATGAGCTGGTGCCAGACTTACAGACCCTGCTGGAGCGTATCGATGGGCGCACCGTGCGCCTGGTCTCCGGCGAGGTCACCCTGAGCACCGCCAACCTGACGCTGGAACGGGCCAGCCCCGATTGGCGTACCGAGCTGCTGTCGGTGATCACCGATCCGAACGTGGCTTATTTCCTGATGATCATTGGCTTTTACGGGATTGTGTTCGAGCTGGCCAACCCCGGTGCCATCGTGCCAGGGGTTATTGGCGCCATCAGCCTGATCCTGGCCTTGTTTGCCTTCCAGGTGCTGTCGGTGAACTACGCAGGCATGGCGCTTATACTCCTGGGGCTGGCGCTGATTGTCGGCGAGGCCTTTGCGCCCAGTTTCGGCATACTTGGGGTCGGCGGTATCGTCGCTTTTGTGACCGGGTCGGTGATTCTCATGGACGGCAGTCACCGGGATATTTCACTGCCCACCATTGGCGGCACAGCGCTGGTCGCCGGCGGTTTCATCCTGTGGACCGTGAGTCGCTTCGTGGGCCTGCGCCGACGACAACCGGTCAGTGGCGGTGAACACATGCTCCATCAGACGGTAGAAGCGGTGGACGATTTCAAGCCGGATCACGGCCAGTACCGGGGTCATGTGCGGATATCCGGGGAGCGCTGGCACGCCATCAGCCAGACACCGGTTGGTGGCAACACCCTGGTCCGGGTCACAGCCATGGACGGATTGACCCTGGTGGTGGAACCTGCAGACAAGCAGAGCGATAGCAAGGCAAGCAATCCATAACTGACGGCAAAATCAAGGAGGCCGTATGAACCTGGGCGACTTTATTCCCTATCTGGCACCCACGGTGGTGCTTTTGCTGATTCTCGGTTCGGCGCTCAAGATCATGCCCGAATACGAGCGCGGCGTGGTGTTTTTTCTGGGCCGTTTTCAAGCGGTAAAAGGGCCGGGACTGATCATCGTGATTCCGGGCATCCAGCAGATGGTGCGAGTGGATCTGCGAGTGATCACTCTGGATGTGCCCGATCAGGACGTGATCTCGAAAGATAACGTGACGGTGCATGTCAGTGCGGTCCTGTATTTCCGGGTGGTGGACCCGGAGAAGGCCATCATTCAGGTGGAAGACTTTGCCAACGCCACCGGGCAGCTGGCGCAAACCACACTGCGCTCTGTGCTGGGCAAGCACGATCTGGATGAAATGTTGTCCGAGCGCGACAAACTGAACGAGGATATTCAGGAAATCATTGATTCCCAGACCGAAGGCTGGGGGATCAAGGTCGCTAATGTGGAAATCAAGCATGTGGATCTGGACGAATCCATGATCCGGGCCATTGCCCGTCAGGCCGAGGCGGAACGGGAACGCCGGGCCAAGGTGATTCATGCCGAGGGTGAGCTGCAGGCTTCCAAGAAACTGGTAGAGGCGGCCGAAGTCATGTCGGCCGAGTCGGGCGCCATGCAGCTGCGTTATTTGCAGACTCTGTCCGACATGAGCACCAAGAACGCTTCAACCATCGTTTTCCCGTTGCCCATGGACATGATCCGGAACTTTATGGACCACTCAATCAAGCCAGCGGGCCGGGATAAATCAACGGACGAGGCCTGAGCGCTTAAGCACTCTTTGTTCAGGCACAAAAAAAGGCCGGATAACCGGCCTTTTATGTGTCAACGACTGCCTTACTTCTGGGCAGAACGCTGCAGCATGCGCTTGGCACGCTCGTTGGCTTCGTCCGCGGACTTCTGAGCGGCGCGAGCGGCGGCCAGGGCTTCTTCAGCCGTTTGCTGGGCCGAATTAGCGTCGCGAGCAGCGTTGTTGGCTGTGTTCAGTGCTTTGTCAGCGGTTTCTTCCGCAGACATGGCGGTTGCATTGGCCTCGTCAATAGCAGCCTGGTTGGCACAGCCGGCAGTGACGGCAGTAGCCAGTGCAAAACCGGCGATCATCAGTTTACGCATGGTAAATCCCCTAATTGGTCGTATTATTTCCTGTAATTATGGAAGCCGGCTTGGACGACTTCCAGCAGCTCTGCGCGATAGACTTCTTCTACCAGAGTCGTAAAACAGTGTAAAACACTCTGCGACAAAATGTTAACCAGAGATGGCTAAAATTTCTTAATCTCTGCCAATAACTTAATGCTTTTGTGAACCCGTCAGGGCTCGATCCGGATGGGAGTGCCGTTTTTTACCAGGCTCCAGATTTCATCCATGGCCTCATTGGAGACCGCAATACAGCCGTCGGTCCAGTCCAGGCCGATGTAGGCAAAGGCCATGTCCCCGGCGTTGTTCGGAAGCCCGTGAATCATGATGCTGCCGCCGGGGTCCAGGCCCCAGGAATCGGCCAGTTCCCGGTCACGGGGGCTAGGATAGGAGATATGGATGGCCTTGTAGAAGTCGCTGTCCGCCAGCCGCCAGTCCAGGGTGTAGTCACCTTCGGGCGTGCGTTCATCGCCCTCCGAAAGCTTATGCCCCACCGGATTGTCTCCCAGGGAAACGCGGTATTCCTTGACGGTCTCCTGATCACTGAGAAGATAGAGCCGGCGCTCGGTCTTGCGCACCAGTACCTGTGTGATATCGGGTGTTGGAGCATTGGCCGGTTGGGAGGAAGCCACCGGCATTCTGGGCTCTGCCTTGGCCAGGAGTTCGGCGGCGTTGGTCAGTACCGGAAACAGAAGCAGTGGAATAATTAAAGCAATGCGCATAACCGCAAACCCTGTGCGCTTGGAGACTCGGGGGTGGTTAAAAAAGTGATTAAACTTTGTTCATTCAGTTTATCGCGTTGTAAATGCACTGACCAGTTACCGTTGCATCTTCAGGCCGACTTTCGTGACCCGATCCGCATCGGTCGCTCGGGCTACCAGAGTCACAGGGCCCAGGGTAACCTTGTCGCCCACCACCGGATGGCCCTTGGTGCGCCGTGCAAAGCATTCCGCCAATGTCAGCTCCGGAGCCAGATTGTCGAACTCAATGCCGTACGCCTGTTCCACATCTCCCAGCAAGGCATCACCGTTGAGCACAAAGTCACCGAAAAACGCGCGCTCGGCCAGATATTCGGGGGCCTGTCGCCCACTCAGTGTCTTGCCCAGATCGGTCAGAACGGATGGTGTGGCGAACATGGCCACGGTGTCTCCGGCAGACACCTCCAAATCCTGGGTGGGCTGCAGGCACTGACGCTTTCGAAACACGCCAGCCACTGCGGTGTTGTCCGGCAGGCGCAGTTGTCCAAGCTTTTTGGGTTGTTGCCAGTGTTTGCCGCGTAACGGAAACAGCATGAGTTCGTGATCGCCTGCTGCTGGAGCATCCAGCGGCAGGCGTCGGAACGGTGCTTCGCTGGCGGGTACTTCCAGTCCCAGTTTCCGGGCCAGGGGAGCCATGGTGGTGCCCTGCACCACCAGCGAGACCAGTACGATGAAGAAGGCTGCGTGGAAGACCAGCTGGGCGTCGGGCAGGTCCGCTATCACCGGAAACAGCGCCAGCACGATTGGTACCGCACCCCTCAGGCCGACCCAACTGATAAAGACCAGTTCCCGCCGGTTAAAGCCAAAGGGCCAGAGTGTCAGCCAGACAGTGACCGGCCGGATCACGAAAATCAGTGCCAGTGCCAGGATCAGGCCGGCCCCGGCCAGCGGTAGCAGGTCCGAGGGGTTCACCAGCAGCCCCAGAATCAGGAACAGACAGAGCTGGGCCAACCAGGCCAGACCATCGTGCACCTGGAGGATCATGGGCATCATGCGCACATGCCGGTTGCCGATTACCACGCCGGTCAGATAGATGGCCAGGAAACCCGAGCCGCCCAGGGCGTTGGTGGCCGAGAACACCACGATACCGGCGGCTGCAACGAGCAAGGGGTACAGGGCGGGCGTCAGTCGGATGCGATTGGCGAGCTGGACGACCAGGAAGCCGCCGAGTGGGCCAATCAGGATGCCCAGACCGAATTGCTGAACCAGCATCAGCAACACCGCTCCCGGCGTGTCCTGGCCCTGCTGACCGATCAGGGTGACCAGCATCAGGGTCAGGAAGATGGCCATCGGGTCGTTGCTGCCGGATTCAATTTCCAGAGTCGCACTGACCCGTTCATTCAAATGCAGGCCCCGGCCCTGCAACAGGGAGAACACCGCAGCGGCGTCGGTGGAGGAAATGATGGCGCCGATCAGTAATGCCATTAGCCAGGGCAGGTCAAACACCCACCAAGCCACCAGGGCTGCGCCAGCGGCTGTCATGGCCACCCCCAGCGTGGCCAGCACCAGGGCGGGCCTGAGTCCTACCCGGAAGGTTTCGACCCGCGTGCGCATGCCGCCATCCAGCAGGATCACGCCCAGAGCCAGGTTGGCTACCAGGAAGGCCAGTTCGAAATTGTCGAATATGATGCCCCCGGGCCCGTCTTCGCCCATGAGCATGCCCACCGCCAGGAAAATCAGCAGCACGGGCAGGCCTACGCGGCTCGAAAGCGGGCTGAGCACGATGCTGACGACCAGCATCAGTGCGCCAATCAGGGTGTACGTGGGGTCCATCAGGCTCCAGGTGAAAGCGGGTGGCCGGAATAGGGTATCGGGCCTATATTGCTGTTACGGCCATTATGCAGGCGGGCGTAGCTCAATGGTAGAGCTTCAGGTTCCCAACCTGGTGACGTGGGTTCGATTCCCATCGCCCGCTCCAGTCCATCATCGGTCCGGATGCCTGCTTTTCGCCTTGATCTTACGAGCAGTTTGCGGAACCTCGGGAGCGTTGCTAGCTTTTAGGTAAGTGTCTGAAAATCGCGGCTGTTAAGCAGTTCAGGTTATCAATTAATTGCAGGTGATCGCGGTTAATCGAGAGGGACTCATGTCCGAAAGCGTGGTGAACACGGTTGCCGAGTATTGGTCCACCGGCTTTTTTATTCTGGCCGTGTTTGGGCTCTGTGCCTTCATGGTCGGTGCCTCCAGCCTCTTGGGCGGTCGTAGTGGTGGCGTCAGCAAATCGCTTCCTTTTGAATCCGGCATCGTGGGTGCCGGCAGCGCCCGCCAGCGCTTCTCGGTGCAATTCTACCTGGTGGCCATGCTGTTCGTGATTTTCGATATTGAAGCGGTATTCCTGTTTGCCTGGGCCATTGTGATCCGGGAGGTCGGCTGGGCCGGGTTCTGGGGCGCCGCAGTGTTCATTTTTATCCTGCTGGCCGGTCTGATCTACGACAGCCGCACCGGTGCCCTGGACTGGGCACCAAAATCGTAACGGGAGGAATTCCATGGCCTATACCCTGACCCGGGCCGAGGGCTCCCCGGGGGACGATGCCCGCTATCCGGTGGGTCGCGGGGAAAAAACGGAAGACCCGATCAAGCAACAGCTCGAGCGCAATGTGTTTACCGGCAAGCTCAGCGAAGTGCTGAATTCGGCGGTGAACTGGGGCCGGAAAAACTCCCTGTGGCCCTACAACTTCGGGCTGTCCTGTTGCTACGTGGAAATGACCACGGCGTTCACCTCGCCCCACGACATCGCCCGGTTTGGCTCCGAGGTGATCCGGGCTTCCCCCCGGCAGGCGGATTTCATGGTCATCGCCGGTACCTGTTTCATCAAGATGGCGCCGGTGATCCAGCAGCTGTATGACCAGATGCTGGAGCCCAAGTGGGTGATCTCCATGGGCTCCTGCGCCAATTCCGGGGGCATGTACGACATCTATTCCGTGGTCCAGGGCGTGGACAAGTTCCTGCCGGTGGATGTTTACGTGCCGGGTTGCCCGCCTCGCCCGGAGGCATTCCTGCAGGGATTGCAGCTGCTGCAGGATTCCATTCAGGAAGAGCGCCGCCCGCTGTCCTGGGTGGTGGGCGACCAGGGCGTGTACCGGGCCGATATGCCGTCCCAGCGGGAGAAATGGCGGGATCGCCGTATCCAGGCCACCGAGTTGAGAACACCCGATAAGCTTTAAGAAACTGATCGTAAGGAACCGAGAGTAAACACCTTCGCCGTTGCTTAACCCACTGTCTGTCAGGAGTTGAACCACGCGCATGAACACAGAACCGACCGGTGATGAACTGATCGAAGCCCTCCAGCGGGACTTCGGCGCCAGTGTGCTGCACAGCCAGCAGACGCGCACCGGTATGCCTGTGCTCTGGGTGTCCCGGGAGGCCCTGACCGATGTGCTGGGCACCCTGAAAACCCTCAACGCGCCTTTTGATCTGCTGTACGACCTCTCGGCCATCGATGAACGCCTGCGCGGCCATCGCCACGGCCTGCCGGCCTCGGATTTCACCGTGTTCTACCAGTTGATGTCGATTACCCGGAACCGGGACATCATGCTGAAGGTGGCCCTCAACGAAGACGACCTGAGCCTGCCCACCGTCACCGGGGTGTTCCCGGCCGCTAACTGGTATGAGCGGGAAGTCTGGGACATGTTCGGCATTACTTTTTCCGGCCACCCGCACCTGGAACGCATCCTCATGCCGCCCACCTGGACGGGCCATCCCCTGCGCAAGGATTACCCGGCCCGGGCCACGGAGTTTGATCCCTATACCCTGACTGTCGAGGGCCAGCGCACCGAGCAGGAAGCCCTGCAATTCAAGCCCGAACACTGGGGGATGAGCCGGGAGCGGGATGGCACCGAATTCATGTTCCTGAATCTGGGCCCCAACCACCCCTCCGCCCACGGTGCCTTTCGCATCGTGCTGCAGCTGGACGGTGAAGAGGTGGTCGACTGCGTGCCGGACATCGGTTACCACCACCGGGGCGCGGAAAAAATGGCCGAGCGCCAGTCCTGGCACAGCTTCATTCCCTACACCGATCGCATTGATTACACCGGCGGAGTGATGAACAACCTGCCCTACGTGCTGGCGGTGGAAAAGTTGGCGGGCATCGAGGTGCCGGACCGGGTGAAAACCATCCGGGTGATGATGGCCGAGATGTTCCGGATCACCAGTCACCTGCTGTTCCTGGGCACCTACCTGCAGGACCTGGGCGCCATGACCCCGGTGTTCTTTACCTTCAGTGACCGACAGCGGGCCTACAAGGTGATCGAGGGCATTACCGGCTTTCGCATGCACCCGGCCTGGTACCGCATTGGCGGGGTGATGCAGGACTTGCCCAAGGGCTGGGAAAAACTGGTGCAGGAATTCCTGGACTGGATGCCCGCCCGGCTGCGGGAATACGAGCGGGCAATGATGGAGAACGCCCTGGTGCGGGACAGAACGCGCGATGTCGCGGCCTTCGATACCACCCAGGCCCTGGCCTGGGGCGTGACCGGCCCCAACCTGCGGGCCACCGGCTGCAACTTTGACCTGCGCAAACAGCGCCCCTATTCCGGCTACGACAACTTCGAATTCGACGTGCCCCTGGGGGACCGGGGCGATGTTTTTGACCGGGGCCAGGTGCGCATCGAGGAAATGCGCCAGAGCCTGCGCATCATCCAGCAGTGCGTGAACCACATGCCGGCCGGCGAGTTCAAGGCCGACCACCCGCTGACCACCCCGCCGCCCCGCGAACGGATGCTGGAGCACATTGAAACCCTGATTACCCATTTCCTGCAGGTGTCCTGGGGGCCGGTGCTCAAGCCCGAGGAATCCATGCAGATGGTGGAGGCCACCAAGGGCATCAACAGTTATTACCTGACCAGTGATGGCAGCACCATGAGTTACCGGACCCGGATACGCACACCGAGCTTTCCGCACCTGCAGCAGATACCCAATGTGATGCGCGGGGGCTTCGTCCCGGACCTGATTGCCCACCTGGGCAGCATCGATTTTGTTATGGCAGACGTGGACCGCTGATCATGGAACCGACACAGGCTTCGCACCAGCAGACCATCGCGACCGACGGCTTCCGGCTGCACCCGGAGGACGAGGCCGCCATCCGTGAGGAGGCCGGTCACTACGAGCAGCCCCAGGCCGCGTGCATCGAGGCGCTGAAAACCGTCCAGCGTCGACACGGCTGGGTGCCCGACGACGCCATACCCGCCATCGCCCGGGTGTTGGGCGTGGGGCCGGCCAGTGTCGAAGGCGTGGCCACCTTCTACAGCCTGATTTTCCGCCAACCGGTGGGCCGGCACGTGATCCTGGTGTGCGACAGCTCCTCCTGCTTTCTCACCGGCTACGACGCCTTGCGCCAGGTCTTGAGTGAGCGGTTGGGTATTGGGTTGGGCGAGACCACCGCCGACGACCGTTTTACCCTCTTGCCGGGTTGCTGCCTGGGGGCCTGCGACGGCGGGCCGGCGATGATGATCGGGGACGATGTCTACGGGCCAGTGACCGGTGAGGACTTACCCGGCATTCTGGAGGCTTACCCATGAACAGCCAGCGCCAGTCTTCCAGCTATCGCAGCCGGATTCTGCAACCGGCGTCCGAGCGCCAGCCCAAAAGCCATCCGCTGACCTGGCGGCTGCGGGACGACGGCCAGGTGGTGGACCTCCAGGACTACGAGGCGAAGGAAGGTTACGTGGCCCTGCGCCAGGTGCTGGAGGCCGGAGACCCGCAGGCGGTGATCGCCACCATGAAGGAGGCCAATGTCCGGGGCCGGGGCGGCGCCGGCTTCTCCGCCGGCCTGAAGTGGAGCCTGACCATGCAGGGGCCGGACATGCCCCGGGGCTACATTGTCTGCAACGCCGACGAAATGGAACCGGGCACCTTCAAGGACCGCCTGCTGATGGAGCAGCAGCCACACCTGTTGATTGAAGGCATGGTGCTGGCGGCCTTCGCCAACAACGCCCGCTACGGCTATATCTTCCTGAGGGGCGAATACGTTGAATCCGCCCGGGTGCTGGCACAGGCCCTGGATGAAGCTCGGCAGGCCGGCTGGCTGGGCAGCGACATTGCCGGCAGCGGTTTTGATTTCGACATCGCCCTGCACACCGGGGCCGGGCGTTACATCTGCGGTGAGGAAACCGCCCTGCTCAACTCCCTCGAGGGCAACCGGGCCAACCCCCGGGCCAAGCCGCCGTTCCCCGGACAATCCGGGGCGTGGGGCAAGCCCACGGTGGTGAACAACGTGGAAACCTTGTGCAACGTGCCGGCGGTGATGCTGCGGGGCGCGGACTGGTACCAGGGCCTGTCTGGCGGGCGCACCGAGGATGGCGGCACCAAGCTCTATGGTGCCTCGGGTCTGGTGAACCGGCCCGGGCTCTGGGAGTTGCCCATTGGCACCACCGGCCGGGAAATCCTCGATCTCGCCGGAGGCCTGCGGGACGGCCGACAGCTCAAGGCCTGGCTGCCGGGCGGGGCCAGCACCGGTTTCCTGCTACCCGACCACCTGGACTTGCCCCTGGATTTCGACACCGTGGGCCAGGAGGGCAGCCGCCTGGGCACCGGGCTGATCACCGTGGTCACCGAAGAGCAGAGCATGGTCTCGCTGATGCGCAACCTGGAGGAATTCTTTGCCCGTGAATCCTGCGGCTGGTGCACCCCCTGCCGCGACGGGCTGCCCTGGGCGGTGCGCCTGCTGCGTGCCCTGGAACAGGGTGAGGGCCAGCCCGGCGACATTGAGTTGCTGGACAAGCTGGCGGCGGATTGTGGCCCCGGGCTCACCTTCTGCGCGCACGCCCCGGGGGCGGCCATGCCCTTGCAGACCGCATTGCAGCATTTCCGGCACGAATTCGAGCAGGGCGTGCAGCGCCCGAAAGGCGAGGCCCACGCAGACCCAATCCCCGTGGGAGAGGTATGAGAACGATGAACCGGCAACCGACCATAAACAGGGAGTAAAGCGGCACCATGGCAACCATTCACGTGGATGGCCAGCGCTACGAGGTCAACGGCGCGCACAACCTGCTCCAGGCCTGCCTGTCCCTGGGTCTGGACATTCCCTATTTCTGCTGGCACCCGGCCATGGGCAGTGTCGGTGCCTGTCGCCAGTGCGCGGTGCGCCAGTACAAGGATGAGGACGATGACCGGGGTATGCTGGTGATGTCCTGCATGACCCCGGCGGCGGACGGCACCCGCATCGATATCGAAGACGAGGAGGCGAAGGCCTTCCGCGCCAGCGTGGTGGAATGGCTGATGATCAATCACCCCCACGACTGCCCAGTGTGCGAAGAGGGCGGCCATTGCCATTTGCAGGACATGACCGTGATGACCGGCCACGACCGCCGCCGCTACCGGTTCCGCAAGCGCACCCGTCGCAACCAGTATCTGGGCCCGTTCATCGCCCACGAGATGAACCGCTGCATCACCTGCTATCGCTGCGTGCGCTTTTACAACGACTACGCCAGGGGCACCGATCTCGGTGCCTTTGGCAGCAAGGACAACCTGTATTTCGGACGCTACGAGGAAGGCACCCTGGAAAGCCGCTTTGCCGGCAACCTGACCGAGGTCTGCCCCACTGGCGTGTTCACCGATCAGAGCCATTCCGACCATTACACCCGCAAGTGGGATCTGCAGTTTGCCCCGAGCATCTGCCACCAGTGCGCCATGGGCTGCAACGTCAGCCCGGGGGAGCGTTACGGGGACATACGGCGGATTGAAAACCGCTACCACGGCGACGTGAACGGCTACTTCCTGTGTGACCTCGGGCGGTTCGGCTATGGCTACGTGAACCGAAGCGACCGGCCCCGGGTGCCGGAATACAAAGCCTCGGATGACGAATCGCCCCGGGAACTGGGGGTGGATGATGCCCTGGCGCGCATCCGCCAGGCTCTCGATGGCGCGAACCGGGTGATCGGCATTGGCTCGCCCCGCGCCAGCCTTGAGAGCAACCATCAGTTGCGGGAACTGGTGGGGCTGGAAAACTTTTCCACCGGCATTGAGGCCGGGGAACAGGCGTGCCTGTCGCGGATGGATGAACTGAACCGCAACTGTGGCTTGCCGATTCCCACCCTGCGGGAGGTGGAAGACCACGATGCCGTGCTGGTGCTGGGGGAAGACCCCATGGAAAGCGCGGCCCGGCTGGGGCTGGCCATTCGCCAGGCGATCATCGCCCCGCCGGCGGATCAGGCCGCCAAACTGGGCATCCCGGCCTGGAACGCCGAGGCCCTGAAAACCCTGGCCCAGGACCATCGTCAGCCGCTGTTCATCGCCTACCCGGCGGCCACCGAGCTGGATGGCATTGCCCGCCCGCGGCTGTCCCTGGCGCCGGATGACATTGCCCGGCTCGGGTTTGCCGTGGCCCACGAAATTGATCCGGCCGCGCCGGCGGTTCCGGAGCTGTCGCCGGAACTCCGGGAACAGGCCCGGGACATCGCCCGTACCCTCAAGGCCGCCGACCGGCCCCTGGTGGTCAGTGGCGGTGCCCTGGCGTCCACCGCCATTATCGACGCCGCCGGCAACATCGCCCGGGCGCTGGCCCGGCGGGCGAGCCGGGGTGGACTGGTGCTGGTGCGCCGGGAAGTGAACAGCACCGGGCTGTCGCTCATGGGCGGACAGACTCTGGACTGGGCCATGGATGAACTGGCCGAGCGGCAGGCGGATGCCGTGGTGATCCTGGAGAACGACCTGTACCAGCGCCTGCCCGCCGAGCGCGTGGACACAGCCCTGCAACAAACCGAGGTGCGGGTGGTGCTGGACCACCAACGTACCCGCACGCTCAATCACGCGACCCTTGCCCTGCCAGCCGCCAGTTTTGCCGAGGGCGATGGCACCGTGGTCAGCCTCGAAGGCCGGGCCCAGCGCTTTTTCCAGGTGTTCGAGCCGGGCTACCTGCGCCCGGAAACACGCATTCACGAGAGTTGGCGGTGGCTCCATGCACTGTCGGCCCGGGGCCAACCGGCGGGGGCCGGAGACATCGTTCTGGATGAAGTCACCCGGGCCTGTGCCGAGGCCTGTCCGGCGCTGGCCGGCATTGTCGATGCCGCCCCGGACGCCCACTACCGGATAGAAGGCCTTCGCCTGGCCCGGGAACCCCATCGTTACAGTGGCCGCACCGCCATGCGGGCCAACCAGTCGGTCAGTGAGCCCCGGGCACCCCAGGATCCGGACACCGCCTTCACCTTTTCCATGGAAGGCTACAGCGGTTATCAGGAGCCTCGTCAGCAAGTGCCGTTTGCCTGGGCGCCGGGCTGGAACTCGCCCCAGGCCTGGAACAAGTTCACCGACGAGGTGGGCGGACACCTTCGTGGCGGCGATCCGGGCGTGCGATTGCTGTGGCCACAGCCCGGCAGTTACCGCTACGCCGATCCAATACCGGCCGATGCGAACGCCGAGTCGGGTTGCCGGGCGGTGATGCTGCCCCGGCTGTTTGGCGGCGAGGAAACCGCCGCCCGGGCCGAACCCATTCGACAGCGCATGGCGCGCCCGGTATTGCACATGGCCATGGCGGATGCCACCCATCTCGGGGCCGAACTGGGCGGGCTGGTGACCGTGTCTGGCGATAATGGCTGTGTGACCCTGCCCGCCCAGCCGGATGCGGACTGGCCGGAAGGCCTGGTGGGTATTCCCGCCTGTGCCGCGCCCGGGGCCATTACCCGGGTGCCAGTAACCCTGACCGCAGGCCCGGGCTCCACGCCCGAAGGAGCGAGGAAGTCATGAGCTGGCTCGGTCCGGAACTTCAGGCCATCCTCTGGGGCATGTTCCAGGCCCTGGTGATCCTGCTCGGCGCCGTGCTGCTGGGGGCGGTGATGACCATTGTCGAGCGCCGCTTTCTGGGCCTGTGGCAGGACCGTTACGGACCCAACCGGGTGGGGCCGTTTGGCACACTGCAACTTGTGGCGGACATGATCAAGATCTTCTTCAAGGAAGACTGGATTCCGCCCTTTGCCGACCGGACCTTATTCGTGGTGGCCCCGGTGATTGCTTTCGCCTCCCTGCTGCTGTCGTTCATCGTCATTCCCATCACCCCGGGCTGGGGCATTGCCGATCTGCATATCGGTCTGCTGTTTTTCCTGGCCATGGCCGGCATCAACGTCTATTCGGTGTTGCTGGGGGGCTGGGCCAGCGGCAACAAATACGCGCTGCTCGGGGCCATGCGCTCCTCCGCCCAGACCGTCTCCTATGAGGTATTCATGGGGCTGTCGCTGATGGGCGTGGTGGCCCTGGCCGGCTCGTTCAACATGCGCGAGATTGTCGCCGCGCAGGAAGGACTGTGGTTCGTGATCCCCCAGTTCTTCGGCTTTTGCACCTTCCTGATTGCGGGCGTGGCCGTTACCCACCGCCACCCGTTTGATCAGCCGGAAGCCGAACAGGAACTGGCGGACGGCTACCACATCGAATACTCCGGCATGAAATTCGGGCTGTTTTTCATCGGGGAATACGTGGGCATGGTGCTGGTCTCGGCGCTGATCGTGACCCTGTTCTTTGGTGGCTGGCACGGCCCCTGGCTGCCGCCGATTCTCTGGTTTGCCATCAAGACCGGCTTCTTCCTGCTGCTGTTCATCCTGCTGCGGGCGTCCCTGCCCCGGCCCCGCTATGACCGGGTGATGAGCTTTGGCTGGAAGGTGTGCCTGCCACTCACCCTGATCAACCTGCTGGCAACCGGCGCGGTGATGCTGCTGGTTGCCCCGCAAGGCTGAGGAGGTTCTGGTATGGAGAAGGACAAAGAGAGGGAGCAAGAGGCAGAAAAGGTGCCGTTCATCCGCTCCGTGCTCTGGCTGGTACCGGCCACCTGGAGCCAGCTGCGTACCCTGGGTATGGTGTTCATGCACAGTTTTCGCAAGCGCGAGACGGTGAACTACCCGGACGAGGAGGTGTACCTGCCGCCGCGCTACCGGGGCCGGATCGTGCTCACCCGGGACCCGGATGGCGAAGAGCGGTGCGTGGCCTGCAACCTGTGCGCCGTGGCCTGCCCGGTGGACTGCATTTCCCTGCAGAAGGGGGAACAGGAGGACGGTCGCTGGTACCCGGAATTCTTCCGCATCAATTTTTCCCGCTGCATTTTCTGTGGCATGTGCGAGGAGGCCTGCCCCACCTCGGCGATCCAGCTGACGCCGGATTTCGAGATGGGCGAGTACGACCGGCAGGAACTGGTGTACGAGAAAGAAGACCTGCTGATCAACGGCCCGGGCAAGGACCACGACTACCATTTCTACAAGGTGGCGGGCATGGCCATCGGCGGCAAGGACAAGGGCGAGGCCCTGAACGAGGAAGCACCGGTGGACGTTCGTTCCCTGTTGCCCTGATTGTTGAGAGTGTGGAGGCGAAGACCCATGGAACTGGCTTTTTATCTCAGTGCACTGGTGGCGATACTGGCCACCGTGGGTGTGATCACCGGCCGGAACCCGGTGCACGCGGTGGTGTACCTGATTGTCTCGCTGATTGCGGTGGCGCTGGTGTTCTTTGCCCTGGGCGCGCCCTTTGCCGGGGCGCTGGAAATCATCGTCTACGCCGGCGCCATCATGGTGCTGTTCGTGTTTGTGGTGATGATGCTCAACCTTGGGCAGGACGAAGACGCCGGTGTTGGCCACTGGCGCCATCCCCGCTACTGGCTTGGGCCGTCTGTCCTGGCCCTGGTCCTGCTGGGGGTGTTGCTGTCGCTGATTGTCGGCGGTGAGATGGGCCGCAGCATTGATGGCGAGTTCCTCACCGCCCGGGCGGTTGGCCTGACCCTGTTCGGTCCCTGGCTGATGGTGGTGGAGCTGGCGGGCCTGCTGTTGTTGGGCGCCCTGGTGGCGGCCTCCCATGTGGGACGGCGGTCGAACCCATTACGGAACAGGAGCAATCGTTGATGTCGGGAGTCCCGATGGAACACGGCCTGGCCCTCGCGGCCATCCTGTTTGCCCTGGGTCTGGTGGGGCTGATGCTCCGGCGCAACATGCTGTTTGTGCTAATGAGCCTGGAAATCATGCTGAATGCGGCGGCGTTGGCGTTCGTGGTCGGTGCCACTGCCTGGAACCAGCCGGACGGCCAGGCCATGTTCCTGCTGGTGATCACCCTGGCGGCCGCTGAAGCGGCGGTGGGTCTGGCGCTGATGATCCAGCTGTTCCAGCGGCTGCGTTCGCTGAATCTCGATCTGGCCAGCAGGATGCGTGGATGATGGAGCTACCGGTTACCCTGTCGTTTGTTCTGCCCCTGATCGGCACCCTGATCCTGGCGCTCTCCGGTGGGCGGCTTGGGCCGAGGGTGGCGGTCCTGGTGGGCGTGGGCAGTGTCGGGCTGGCGGCGTTGGCCACCGCCTGGGCGATTGCCCTGCACTCCGGTGGTGAGCCCTTTGGCTACACGCTCTGGACCTGGATCGAGGTGGGTGACTTCCGGCCCACTATTGGCCTGGCGGTGGACGGCCTGGCCCTGGTGATGATGGCCGTCATCACCGGCGTGGGCTTTTTTATTCACCTGTTTGCGGCCTGGTACATGGCCGGCGAGGCCGGCATTACCCGCTTCTACGCCTGGATGAACCTGTTCGTGTTCAGCATGCTGATCCTGGTGCTGGGCGATAACCTGTTGCTGCTGTTCCTGGGCTGGGAAGGCGTGGGCCTGTGCAGTTACCTGCTGATCGGTTACTACTACCACGACAGCGCCAATGGTCGGGCCGCGTTCAAGGCCTTCCTGGTCACCCGCATTGGCGATGTGTTCCTGGCCCTGGGGCTGTTCCTGATTTTCCGGGACCTGGGCACCCTGGATATCCAGCAGGTCATGGCCCGGGCCGGTGAAGTCTGGTCCGTGGGTGATCCCACGGTCAGTCTGGTGGCCCTGCTGGTGCTGGGCGGGGCGCTGGGCAAATCGGCGCAGGTGCCACTGCACACCTGGCTGCCCGATGCCATGGCCGGCCCTACCCCGGTGTCGGCACTGATTCACGCCGCGACCATGGTGACCGCCGGCGTGTACCTGATTGCCCGGCTTAATGGTGTGTTCCTGCTGGCACCGGATGTTCTGTTCCTGGTGGGGGTGATCGGGGCCGTCTCCCTGCTGCTGGCGGCCTTTGCCGCCCTGGCCCAGACCGACATCAAGCGGGTGCTGGCCTACTCCACCATGAGCCAGATCGGCTACATGTTCCTGGCGCTGGGGGTGGGGGCCTTCGATGCCGCCATTTTCCACCTGGTGACCCATGCCTTCTTCAAGGCGCTGCTGTTTCTCTCGGCGGGGGCGGTGATCACCAGTTGTCATCACGAGCAGGACATGAACCGGCTGGGCGGTCTTCGCAAGCGCCTGCCGGTGGTTTACGGAGCCTTCCTGGTGGGTGGCGCGGCGCTTGTGGCCCTGCCGCTGATATCCGCCGGTTTCTACAGCAAGGATGAAATCCTCTGGCAGGATATGGCTGCGGACCAGCCAGGCCTGCTGCTGGCAGGGCTGTTGGGTGCCTTGTTGACCTGCCTCTACACGGTCCGATTGATCCTGGGCATCTTCCATGGCGAGGCGCGTAGTGATAACGCCCGTAATGCCTCACCGGGCACCGACTGGCTGACCCACCATCTGCCTTTGGGGGTGCTGGCGGTGTTGTCCACGTTCCTGGGCGCCTGGCTGTACCCGCACCTCGGGGATCAGTTCCCTCCACCGCCGGGCGAGAGCGTCGAAAGCGGCCACACTTTCCTGCAGTTGCTGGCAACCGGCACCGTGCTTGCCGGGCTGGCCCTGGCCGGCTGGTTGTTCGTGGTCCGGCGCCAGTGGTTGCGCGAGCAGGTCAGTCGCGGGCCGGGAGCCTTTCTCTGGCGGTTGTGGCACCACGCCTGGGGGTTTGATGCCGTTTATGACGGGCTGTTGGTGAAACCCTGGCAACTGATGGTGCGGCTGCTTCGGCGGGACTTTGTCTACCTGGCCCTGAACCTGCCGGCGGTGCTGGCGAAAGGCCTGAACCGGGGCCTGGTGAAAGCCCAGAATGGCCGGGTGCGCAGCTACGCAACGGCCATGGTCTTTGGCGCCACCGTGATTCTGTTGGCCCTGGTGATGCTGCCGGGAGGTGTTGGATGATCCTGCTCTGGTTGATCCTGATTCCGTTCCTGGGTGGCATCCTGTGCTGGCAGGCCGACCGTTGGGGTGAGCAGGCCCCGCGCTGGATTGCCCTGGCCACCATGCTGTTCGTGCTGATGATTGCCCTCTGGCTCTGGGTCACCGGCGATTTTGCCCTGCCCGCTGGCGTTCATAACCAGTGGCTGCTGGAATGGCGGGCCGACTGGATTCCCCGCTTCGGCATTCAGGTGCACCTGGCCATCGATGGCCTGTCGCTGATCCTGATTGCCCTGACCGGCTTTCTGGGTGCTCTGGCGGTACTGTGCTCCTGGCACGAGATCGTCCATCGTATCGGGTTCTTCCACCTCAACCTGCTGTGGATCCTGGGCGGCGTGGTCGGGGTTTTCCTGGCCATGGACCTGTTCCTGTTCTTCCTGTTCTGGGAAGTGATGCTGGTGCCCATGTATTTCCTGATTGCCCTCTGGGGCCACAGCGGCTCGCCGGGGCAGACCCGGATACGGGCGGCCACTCGGTTCTTCATTTACACCCAGGCCAGTGGCCTGCTGATGCTGGTGGCGATCCTGGCGCTGGTGTTCATTCACTTTGGTAACACCGGCCAGTGGTCGTTCAGCTATGAGGTGCTCCGCCAGACCGACGTGCCCGAGCCCATGGCCTACTGGCTGATGCTGGGCTTCTTTGTCGCCTTTGCGGTAAAACTGCCGGTGGTGCCTTTTCATGGCTGGCTGCCCGGTGCCCATGCCCAGGCGCCCACGGCAGGCAGTGTGGATCTGGCCGGCATTCTGCTGAAAACCGCCGCCTATGGCATGCTGCGGTTTGCCCTGCCATTGTTTCCGGAGCAATCCGCTGACTTTGCCCCGGTGGCCATGACCCTGGGGCTGGTGAGCATCATTTACGGGGCGGTACTGGCCTGTGGCCAGCAGGACATCAAGCGGTTGATTGCCTACACCAGTATCTCCCATATGGGCTTTGTGCTGATTGCCATCTACTCCGGCTCGGAACTGGCGATCCAGGGGGCGATTGTGCTGATGGTGGCCCACGCCTTTTCCTCGGCCGGGTTGTTCATTCTCAGTGGCCAGCTCTATGAGCGTATCCATACCCGTGACATGCGCTTCATGGGCGGTCTCTGGGGCCGGTTGCCGGCGTTGCCGGGCTTCACCCTGTGTTTCGTGGCGGCCTCTCTGGGCATGCCCGCCACCGCCAACTTCGTGGGTGAATTCATGATCCTGTTCGGCACCTTCCCCAGTGCTCCGGTGGTGGCGGTGGTTGCCAGTATCGGGTTGGTATTGGCGGCTATTTATTCGCTGATCCTGATGCAACGGGTGCATTTCGGGCCGGTCCACCGGGAGGGCGCGCTGTTTGGCCCGGACGGACGGGAGTATGTGATGATGCTGTCCCTGCTTGCCCTGGTGCTCCTGGTGGGGCTTTATCCGCAACCTCTGCTTGATACCACCGCCACCTTATCGCAAGCCATCGCGGAGCTGTTTCCTGACGGCGATCTGGCCAGCGTGGCCGGGGAGGTGCGTTGATGCTGACGGCTGCTCACCTGATCACCTTGTTGCCGCTGATCCTGGTGGGGTCAACCGCAGTTATTGCCATGCTGGGAATTGCCTGGCAGCGCCACCACGCGGTCACAGCCCTGGTCTCGGCGGCGGGCCTGGTAGCGGCCCTTGTGACCCTGCCTTTGACCATTCCGGCCGCCAGTTCCCCACCCCTGATGCAGGTGGACGGGCTGACGGTGATGGCTGGCGCCCTGGTGCTGGTGTCAGCGCTGGTGACGGTGATCCTGAGCCACCACTATTTGACCGGCTACATTGGCCCACGGGAGGAGTTCTATCTGCTGATCCTGTGCGCCACGGCTGGTGCCCTGGGTCTGGTGGCCAGCGACCACCTGGCCATGCTGTTCATCAGCCTGGAACTGTTGTCCATGCCCCTGTACGGCATGCTGGCCTACAGCTTCCGGGCCGAGCGGTCATTGGAGGCTGGCATCAAGTACCTGCTGCTGTCAGCGGCGGCCACCGCCTTCCTGTTGTTTGGCATGGCGTTGATCTATGCCCGCACCGGGGCGATGGATCTTGCCGGTATTGCTGGCGCCCTCGTCGATGCACCGGATGCCTGGATGCTGGCCGGTGCCGCGCTGATGGTGGTGGGGCTGGGCTTCAAGCTGTCGGTGGTGCCGTTTCACCTGTGGACCCCGGATGTCTACCAGGGTGGCCCGGCGCCGGCCACCATCTTCCTGGCCACGGTCAGCAAACTGGCGGTGTTCGTGGTGTTGCTACGGCTGGTGCTGGCGGCGCCGGTGTTTGCCAGCGAGTGGGTTCAGGGGCTGATCACGGTTCTGGCGTTGCTGACCATGCTGGCGGGCAACCTGCTGGCGCTGTTCCAGGCCAACCTCAAGCGCCTGCTGGGTTATTCCTCCATCGCCCACTTCGGCTACCTGCTGGTGGCGATTGTGGCGGGCAATGCCCTGGCCATGGAAACCACGGGCGTGTATCTGGTCACCTACCTGGTAACCACGCTGGCGGCATTCGGGGTGGTGACGCTGGTCTCCAGCCCGTTCGGGGGCGAGGATGCCGACGGTCTGCCGCTGTATCGCGGGTTGTTCTGGCGCCGGCCCTACCTGGCGGCGGTGATGACCATCAGTTTCCTGTCCCTGGCCGGCATTCCCCTGACCGCCGGGTTCATCGGCAAGTTCTACGTGATCGCCCTGGGCGTGGCGGACGCCCGCTGGTGGCTGGTGGGCGGGGTTATCGCCGGCAGCGCCATCGGGCTCTACTACTATCTGCGGGTGATGGTGACCCTGTACCTGCCAGAGCCGGGTATGCGCGCCCGGGACGTGTCCAATGACTGGGGCAGCCGCCTGGGCGGCATCACCCTGATCGCCCTGGCGGTGATCATTCTGGTGCTCGGGATCTACCCCACACCGATGATCGGATGGGTGCAGCACTTGGCGGGTAACTGAGGTCGCTTAGCCACCGGACCCGGCGCTCTCGGTGTTTTCAGAATTGTCTGGCGAGGGAAACTGGCATTGTTCGCCCTCGGCCACCAGGTGAATGTCCGCGAACAGGGCACTGGCGCTGCTGCCGGTGTCGTCACTGTCCGAGGCGATGGCCAGTTGCAGGGGGCGGTCCGGCGCGGTGTCGAAGAACCGCTGCAAATCCTCCAGCAGGTTGCGCCGCTCCTCCACCCATTGGCCGGTGTCTTCCATGCCGCTGCGCAGTACCAGCATTTGCGCCCGGTCGGTGTAGGCATTGGGCATGGCGGTGCCGACCGCATGCGTATTGTCCCAGACGTAGTTGATCGCGGCATCCGGCAGTTGTTCGCCAAAGAGGGTCCGGCCAACCGACAGTTTCATCCGGGTGCCCAGGCTCATGGCGCTGCTGGGCAGGTCGAAGGTCACATACACCCGGGCGGCGTAGTCGTCGCCGGATTTTTTCGACATATCCGCTTGTTGCACCGGCTCATCCACCCACCAGCGCCAGCACAGCACCGGGTTTTGCTCCAGATTTACTTCCAGGGGCCGGGCCAGCAGCGCCATGCTGGCCTCGGAGGTGGCTTTCACCGCCGCAACGCCACCTTGGGTAACGCGTTGGTACTCGGTCGGGGGCAGGCCGTCGAAGGGCACCAGCTGCCAGGGTGCCTGCGGCAGGGTGTCGTAGCGGCTGAAATCCCCCAGGGTATCGGTGTCCGGGGCGGCCGTGGCCGAAGTTGCCAGGGTAAGGCCCAGTATCGGGCCGAGCAGTGATGTCGGTTTCATGGCTCGCTCCGTGCAAGTTGTGGGTGTGCCTCTTCAAGGTGGTGCAGATCGGCGGGTTCGTCCACATCCATGAGCAGCTCACTTTCCTGCCAGCACCAGCCCAACTGCTTCAGGCGCTGGCGGGTCAGCGAGGCGACCTGCCCGGTGCTCCAGGGGATGTCCTGGAACAGCGCGTCGTCCAGCCGGGTGAGTCCCAGCAGTGAATAGCCGCCGTCCCTGACCGGGCACAGGCAGGCGTCGTGTTCGGCCAGCGTGGCTGCCATCCTGGCCAGGCGGCCGGCATCCAGGGTCGGGCAGTCGGTGCCGATCAGCATGACCGGCGTGCCGTTTTCCAGCCCCCTCCGGGCGGCGGTGGCCATCCGGGTGCCCAGGTCGCCTTCGATCTGTTGGGTCAGGGCCACCGGTTGACCGGAATTTCCGGAAGCATTTTCCACCAGGGCCTGCCAATAGGGGGTTTCGGCGTCGGGCGCCACGCACAGCTCCACCGGGCCGACTTTGGCCGCGAGGGCCTGTGTGAAGGTGTGCCGCAGCAGGCGGTCGGCCAGGTCCGCCGCGCCCCGTGCGCCCAGGGCCGGCATCAACCGGGTTTTGGCAAAGCCCGGCCGGGGTTCCTTGGCAATAATAATGATTCGAACTGGTGTCATTGATAGCGTTCCGCCAGTTGTTCGGCCGGGGTGCCGCGCCAGTAGGCCCAGCGCAGTTGCCACATCAGCCAGATGGTGTGCCAGCTGCCGCGAGTGTCCCAGCGCCGGCCGGAGGTGGTGACTTTTTCCTGTAGACACGCTGGTGGGGCAATTTGTTTCAGCCGGCGGCTGATTTCCACGTCTTCCATCAGCGGCTGGTCGGGAAATCCGCCGACGGTTTCGAAAGCCTCCCGGGTCATGAACAGGGCCTGGTCGCCGGTGGCAATGCCGGTGAGTCGGGAACGGTGATTCATGAACCAGGCGATGACCGGCAGCATTTTCGAGCAGCCTGCAATGCACACATCAAAACGGCCCCAGGCAATGCTCTGGTCGCCCAGCGCCGAATCAATCCGTTGGTCCGCCCCGGATGGTAATCGGGTATCGGCGTGCAGGAACAGCAGATGGCGCGCCTTGCTGGCCTTGGCTCCGGCGTTCATCTGCCGGGCCCGTCCCCGGGGTGCCTGGATAACGGTGAATCCCTGCTGGCGGGCCATGTCGGCGCTGGCATCGTCGCTGCCGCCATCGGCAAGGACCACTTCCGCGCCCTGGTCGCGCCAGTGCTGAAGGTGTTCAAGCAATTCGGGCAGGGCATCCGCTTCGTTGAGTATGGGGACGATGATTGCCCAGTTGTTTGGGTCTGAAGCCATGCGCTTGTCCGGAAACAGTGGTATTTGATTCATTACTCTACCATTATTGCCGGAACGACCCATTGGATCACCGCTACTGGATCAACACCGTCAGGGAGCCACCGTTGAAACGACTGGTATTACTGGGCGCGGGACACGCCCATCTGATCGTCCTCCGCGAATTTGCCCAATCGCCGCCGCCAGATACCGAGCTGGTGGTGATCAGCCCCTCCCGCTGGCAGTACTACTCGGGCATGTTGCCGGGCTGGATCGCGGGCCACTACCGGTTGGAGCAGTGTCGTATTGAAGTAGAGCCCCAGGTGTCGGCCGCCGGCGGTGAGCTGATCCTCGACAGGGCGGTGGCACTGGATGCCGAGGCCCGAAAAATCCGCTTGCACAATGGCAGGCAGGTGGATTACGACTGGCTGTCGATTGATATCGGCTCCGGCTCCAACCTGGCAGACCTGAAGGGATACGACGACCCGCTGATCAGCGTGAAACCCATCGACCGCTTTCAGGCCCAGTGGCGGGAGTTCGAGGAACAGTGCCAGACCACCGGCGCTGGTCATCTCGTGGTGGTGGGCGGCGGTGCCGCCGGGGTGGAACTGGCCATGGCGGCGGCCAACGTGGTTCGCCACAACCATCAGGGGGGTGGTCGGGTGTCGCTGATTGCCGGCGACAGCGGGCCGCTGCCGGGCTTCAATGCCCTGATGCGCCGGCTGGCGGGCAGGAAGCTGGTGCGCCGGCGGGTGACGGTGATTGAACAGCGCGCTGCGGTTCGCGACGGTAAATTGCAGCTGGCCGATGGCACGCGGCTGAAGGCCGGGCCGGTGCTGGCCGCCACGGGTGCGGCGGCCGAGCCTTTCCTGAAAGACAGTGGGCTGGCGGTGGACGAGGAGGGCTTCGTGCGGGTGAGTGCCTGCCACCAGAGCCTCTCCCACTCCAACGTGTTTGCCGTGGGCGATACCTGCAGCCGCGAGGATGGTGCCCTCAACCGCTCCGGCGTGCACGCGGTGAAGGCCGGGCCCGTCCTGGCCGGCAACCTGCGGTCAGCGCTGGTTGGTGCCGACCTGAAACCCTTCCGACCGCGCCGTTATTCGCTGTACCTGCTGGCGTGTGGCGACCAGACCGCTATTGGCAGTTACGGCCCCCTGACCTTTTTCGGTCGTTGGGTCTGGCGCCTGAAAGACCGTATCGACCGCAAGTTTATCGAGGGCTTTTCGGCCGGGTGATCAGTGCAGCTTCAGCCGTGGCTGCATGGCCCGGCTGATCTTGTCCATCAACCAGATGATGCCGGTGCGCACGAACCCGTGCAGGGCCACCTGGTGCATCCGGTAGAGGGACAGGTAGAACAGCCGAGCCACCTTGCCTTCGATGTACATGCTGCGCCCGGACAGGTTGCCCATGAGGTTGCCCACCGTGGTGTAGCGGCTGAAATTGATCAGCGAGCCATGGTCGTTATAGACAAATGGCACGGCGGCTTCGCCTTTCAGGCGGTTGCACAGGGTCTTGAACAGGGCATCGGCCTGCTGGTGCGCCGCCTGTGCCCTCGGTGGTACCGGGAGGTCGGAATCCGGCTGCGGGCAGGCGGCGCAATCACCAAAGGCGAAAATATCGGCATCCTGCGTGGTTTGCAGGGTCTGCTCGACCACCAGCTGGTTGCCCCGGTTGGTTTCCAGGCCGTCGAGATCAGCCAGGAACGACGGCGCCTTGATGCCGGCGGCCCAGATGGTCATTTCCGATGGCAGCTCGGTGCCATCCTTCATCACCAGGCTGTCCTCACGAATTTCACTCACCGGCTGCCCGGTTAACACCTGAATCTTCTGGCGCTGCAATTCCCGGGTGGCGCCGGCCGATAGCCGGGCGGGCAGCGCGGGGAGGATTCGGTCTGCGGCCTCAATAACGTTAATGGCAATGTCGGAGGGCTGCAGGTGGTTCATGCCATAGGTAGGCAGTTCCCGGGAAGCCAGCCGCAGCTCCGCCGCCAGTTCCACCCCGGTTGCGCCGGCCCCGATGATGCTGATATTGAGCGTGTGGGCCTGGCCCTGATGGGCTTCGTGGTTTTTACGAAGGAAGGCGTTGAGCAGAAGGTTGTGGAAGCGCCGGGCCTGCCTGAGGCTGTCCAGGAACAGGCAGTGGTCCTGCGCGCCGGGGGTTCCGAAATCATTGGCGGTGCTGCCCACGGCGATCACCAGGGTGTCGTACTGTATCCGCCGTTCCGGCACCACCTCGTGGCCTTCCTCGTCATGGAAAGGGGCGATGACGATTTCCCGGTTGGCCCGGTCCAGGCCGCTCATCCGGCCCAGCTGGAACTCGTAATGGTGCTTGCGGGCGTGGGCGCGATAATTGATTTCGTTGGCGCTTGCGTCCAGTGAGCCGGAGGCCACTTCGTGCAGCAGGGGCTTCCATACGTGGGTCAGGCCGGCATCAACCAGGGAGATCCGGGCCTTTTTCTTTCGCCCCAGCTTGTTGCCCAGGCTGGTGACCAGTTCCAGGCCGCCGGCACCACCGCCGACCACTACAATGTGATGAAGCTCGTCCATAACTGCTTGCCCCACTCATGAAATCAGAAGAGTAGCAAGCTTAATGCTTTGTGCGGTGGGGTTCCAGCAGGTTCGCCATGTCGTCGGCCAGTTCGGCCAGTTGTTGCTCGGAAAGCCCCCGCTCGGCCATGGCTCGAAGCCCCATGATCTGGCTTTGCAGCAGGCGCGCCAGGCGGTTGCAATCAGTCCCCGGGACCAGCTCTCCCCGGCTTTGGGCCTGCTCCAGCAAGCTGGCCAGGGTGCTTTCGATGGCAGCCAGGACCTCCCGCGCCTGATTGGCGAGAGTGTCATTGGTGTGACTGGTTTCCAGCAGGGTCTTCACGATCATGCAGGCCCGGGACGGGCAGGCGTCCTGCTGGCAGCTCATGGCGACATGGCGCAGGTACGCCTGCAGGCCATCGACTATGGAGTCGTATTGTTGCATATGACCGGATAGTTCCTCACCACCCTGTTCGGCGTAGCGGGCCAGCGCCTCTGAAAACAGACCGTCCTTGCTGCCAAAGGCGGCGTAAATACTGCCCGGGCGCATGTCCAGGGTTTGTTCGATCTGTTTCATGGAGCTGCCGTGGTAGCCCTTTTCCCAGAACAGACCAACCGCTTTGTGCAAAGCTGCATCCCGGTTGTACTGAGGGTGTCTGGCCATAATTGCCCCCGTTTGTGCTCGTGTTGAAGATTCATTCAACTATAACTTGAGTCATCGTTCAATAATAGCTAGAGTGAAGGGTGCTGAGCAATCATTCAAGTAAGAGGTGTTTCATGACTGACTTCAAACTGCACGACAAATCGACCGCACCAGAGGCGTCCAAACCCCTGCTGGAGAATTCGGAAAAGGCCATGGGCATGATTCCGGGGCTGCATGCGGTGATGGCAGAATCTCCCCAGGTACTGGAGGCCTACCAGACCCTGCATCAACTGGTGCTGGACAGCGCCTTTGATAACGATGAGAAGACAGTGGTCTGGCAGACCATCAATGTGGAGAATGAGTGCCACTACTGCGTGCCGGCACATACCGGTATTGCCAAGATGATGGATGTCTCGGATGACATCATCGATGCATTGCGCAATGAGACCCCTTTGCCCAATGACAAGCTGGAGGCGCTCAGAACCTTCACACTGGCGGTCATGAACAAGCAGGGCAATGTCAGCAAGGAAGACCTGAAAGCCTTCTACAACGCCGGTTACGGCAAGCGGCAGGTATTGGATGTGATTCTGGTGCTGTCCCAGAAGACCATGAGTAACTACATTAACCACATTGCCGAAACCCCGATTGACGAGCCGTTCAAGAAGTTTGAATGGAAGAAACCCTCCTGAATGGGAGGGCCGAAGGCCGGGCGTTCCCGGCCCTTCTCTGAATCCTGCCCGAACCTTTGCTAATCTGTTGGTATCTGACAGCGTACACAGACAAAAACCGTTGAAGGAGAACAAACCGTGAAACTAGAGGTTCGAGGCGTTGAAGAAGGCAAGCCGGTGCCGGAGAAGTTCGCATTCGGTGTCTACAGCGAAGAAGACCACATGAGCTTTGGTCCAAACCGCAACCCGGAAATGGTGTGGGAAGGGGCACCGGAAGGTACCAAAAGCTTTGTCGTCATGATGTTTGATCCGGATGTGCCCAGCAAGGCCGACGATGTGAACCAGGAAGGCAAAACCGTGCCCGCCGACCTGCCCCGGGTGGATTTCTTCCACTGGCTGTTGGTGGACGTGCCGGCGGATGTCAGCCGTATCCCCGAAGGGGAAGACAGCGACGGCGTGATCCCCAAGGGCAAGGACCCGGGCCCCGGCCCCATTGGTATTCGCGGGGTGAACAACTACACCCAGTTCCTGGCCGGCAACCCGGACATGGAAGGCACCTACGGTGGCTATGATGGCCCCTGCCCGCCCTGGAACGATGAAATTATTCACCACTACCACTACGAAGTGCATGCGCTGGATGTGGAGAGCCTTGGCCTGGATGGCGAGTTCGACGGCGCCGCCGTACGCGAAGCCATGGCCGGGCATGTGCTGGCCAGCGCCCGGGTGACCGGCACCTATACGCTGAATCCGGATCTGCGTTAGGGCTCGTGCCGGAGGTCGTTTGACTGGTCTCCGGTCCGGCATCCCTCAAAAGGAGTCCGTTATGATTGTTCGAGCCATAGCGATGGCCGGCCTGATGGCCGTGAGTCTGTTTGCCAGTGCCGCCGATGGCCTGGTTTCGCTGAAAAGTCCGCACTCTGTCCAGGCCACCATGGATCGGCTGGAGTCCATTGTCGAGGACAAGGGTTTGAATGTGTTTGCTCGCATCGACCATGCCGCCGGAGCCGAGAAAGTCGGTCAGTCCCTGAGGCCAACGCAACTGCTGATTTTTGGTAATCCCAAGGGCGGCACGCCGTTCATGCAGTGCGCGCAGTCGGTGGGGATTGATCTGCCACTGAAGGCCCTGGTCTGGGAAGATGAGGCCGGCCAGGTCTGGCTGGGCTACAGCGCCCCGTCTTACATTGCCGAGCGCCACGGAGTCGGCGATTGTGCGGTGGTGCCCAAATTGACAAAGGCACTCGAGGGTATGACGAAAGCGGCGGTGGCCAAGTAGTCTTGGCTCCAATCGCTTTTGGAACCCCGGATTGACGAAAAAGCCGCCAGTGCTGACTGGCGGTTTTTTCGTTTTCGTTGATGTTATCCGGTAATGATTTGGGTGATCGCCGGCTGTTCTACAGGCGGGCTCTGATAACCACGTTCGTTGTAACGGTCCGCCTGGCCGCCCATGGCCATGGCCGTTGTTGCGGAAAAGGCCAGTGCGATTGCAGCAAGGGTCAGTGTCAGCTTTTTCATGATGTCGTACCTCTTCAGCGGTTTTTCCTGCACCATTTGTTGGTTTTGCGGTGCCTGCAATCAATAGACGCCCGGCCCGGCTGATTTGTTACAGCGCACGAGAAGGAATTTTTCAGGATTTATATATTCTTTAATTTTATAGGTTCACGTATTTTAATTACGCTCCATTGAATTCATAATGATTGCTCAAGAATTCGACGGGAGCGAGATCATGGTTAGGCTTATTGCAATTGCATTGGCCTTCGTCAGCAGCCTGGCGTGGGCAGAGACAGACACGACACCGCCCTTGGTGGACGCCGCCTGGCTGAACACCAACCTGGACCGGCCAGACCTGGTGGTATTGGATGTCCGTTCCGGGATCGATAACGGCGGAGACCGAAGCAGCTTCCGGAACGCCCATATTCCCGGCTCGATTTACAGCAGCTACACCGGCGATGGCTGGCGTGAAAGCCGCGACGGCGTCACCGGCCTTTTGCCCCCCGTGGCCAGCCTGGAGCGTTTGATCGGTGGTCTGGGTATTGGCAATGACGACACCGTGGTCGTGGTTCCGGCGGGCACGGGTGTGACCGATTTCGGCAGCGCGGCCCGGGTGTACTGGACCTTCCGGGTGTTGGGTCACGATGATGTGACCATTCTGAATGGTGGCTTTGCCGGCTGGCGGGCAGCCGGTTTTGATGTTGCCTCGGGGCAGGCAGAGCATCGTGCGTTTGCCGACTTCAGGGGTGTGCTGCAGCCGGAATTGCTGGCCTCGCTGGAAGAAGTCCAGCAGGCCCGTGACACCCAGGCGCAATTGGTGGATGCCCGCCCGGCGGACTACTTCCGTGGCGAAACCAAATCCCCCGCCGCCAAGGGTCCGGGCACCATCCCCGGCTCGCGCAACCTGCCCCACAGCGATTTTCTGGGCCAACAGAATGCCGTCTGGTATCTCAATGCCGATCAGATCCGGGAGCGAGTGAATCGAGCAGAACTGGACGCGGATACCCGTACTATCGCGTTCTGCAATACAGGTCACTGGGCGGCAACCGACTGGTTTGTGCTCAGCGAACTGGCCGGCTTCAAGGAAGTGGCGCTTTACGACGGCTCCATGGCCGAGTGGTCCAACGATCCAGAGCGACCGCTGCAGGTGGCTAAAAAGGGCCTGGGCAAACTGATGGATTTGTTTAACTAACAGGAGAAATCATGGCTGAGGCAGCCGCCATTCAGGCCGGGGCGTCACACCCTGGCTGGCAGATTGACCGCTTCGTGGTGACCACCGCCCTGGCCGGCTTTGCCCTGGTGGGCGGGCTGGTCTGGCTGGAAACGGCTCCCTTCATGGTGGTGTTGTTTGCCATTGGCACGGTTCTGGGCATGGCCCTGTATCACGGCGCCTTCGGCTTCACCGCTGGCTGGCGCAACCTGGTGGTGAAAAAACGTGGTGCCGGCATGCGGGCGCAACTGCTGTTGTTCGGCCTGTCGTCGCTGATCATGGTGCCCATGTTGCACAGCCAGGCAGGATTGATCGGCGCCGTGGCGCCGGTGGGCACTTCGCTGGTGGTGGGCTCTTTCCTGTTCGGAATCGGCATGCAACTGGGTGGCGGTTGTGGTTCCGGCACACTGTTTACCGTGGGTGCCGGCAACATTCGCATGGTGGTCACGCTGGTGTTCTTCATCGTCGGTACGGTGATTGGTTCCATGCACCTGCCCTGGTGGCTGGATCAGCCGGGGTTTGATCCGGTGCCACTGGTGAATACGCTGGGTGTCAGCGGTGCCATCATCGCCCAGCTGGTTGGCCTGGGCCTGGTTGCCTGGTGGGTCAACCGGATCGAGAGGAGGGCTCATGGCAGCATCCAGCGCAATGAGCTGCTGTGGAAATCACAAAGCCACGGCGTGTTGCGCACCCTGGTCAGCGGTCGCTGGCCGTTCACCTGGGCGATCCTGATTCTGGCGGCCGGTAACGCCCTGACCCTGGCGATCAGCGGCGCGCCCTGGAGCATCACCTTTGCCTTCAACGTATGGGGTGCCAAGGCGCTGGAAGCCGTGGGCGTGAACATGTCCCAGTTCGAGTTCTGGACCTGGGACTACCCGGCCATCGCCCTGAAAGACTCCGTGCTCACTCACATCCCTTCGGTCATGAACTTCGGGTTGCTGCTCGGGGCCATGCTGGCCGCCGGGCTGGCCAACAAGTTCAATGAAGCCAGCCGCAACCGCCCGGAGGCGCGCCAGTTCATGGCAGCCGTGGTGGGTGGCCTGTTGCTGGGTTACGGCGCCCGGCTGGGCTTTGGCTGCAACATCGGCGCACTGTTCTCCGGCATTGCCTCGGCCAGCCTGCATGCCTGGATCTGGTTTGCCTGCGCTTTCGCCGGTTCGCTGATCGGCATTCGCCTGCGGCCTTTTTTCCGGTTGCCCAACTGATGCGGGAGGAAACAAGTATGCAACGAGCCTACAGCCGAACCCGCATCCTGCTGGCGCTGGGCGTTATCCTGGTGCTGATCATGGCGGACCACCTGAACAGCCCCACCTTCGCTTTCAATTCCGGCCAGGGCAATGTGCAAACCGCCCTGATGCAGCGGGATGAAAGTGCCTGCGCGCCCTGCGGGGCGCCCTGTCCGTCAACTAGGGACTAGTGTCCCGGCAGGCTGGTGATAACCGGCTCAAATAACGGTTGGCCGTTCCGCCGCGCGGCCAACCGGTTGCCAATCACGATACCCGGTATCCACGACGCCGGTGAGTCAGGCACATCCGTCCCAGGTTTTTTGCACGACCAATAGCCTCTTCTTATTCTCCCTCTTCATAATCATTCCATTTTTTCGTGTTTCTGTTTCTAAGCTGCCATCGGTAACCTCTCTCATATTGACACAGTCAATGGAGATAAAGATGAGCGACAGCAATCCGAGGCTGGTGCAGGAGCTGTCCAGTCTCATTGAGAACCTGATTGGCAGGCTGGACTTTGGCACCGTCGAACTGACATTTCATCAGGGGCAGCTTGTGCAACTGGAAAAGCGGGAGAAGATGCGGTTCGAGAAATCCTCGGGCACCCGATGACCGGCCACTATCCACAAACCTGATGAATGACTGAACAATCAACGATCTAAACCCCAAGGAGTCTGATATGTCTTTTTTCCGAAAACCACTGCTGGCTTTCTCCGCCAGTGTCCTTCTGGCCGCCTCCGTGGCCGGCCCGGCGCAGGCCGAGGATATCTCACTGCTGAACGTCTCCTATGATCCCACCCGGGAGTTCTACCAGGAGTACAACAAGGAATTTGCCGATTGGTACAAAGCGGAATCCGGTGATTCCGTAACGATTGAGCAGAGTCACGGCGGTGCAGGCAAACAGGCCCGTTCGGTGATTGATGGCCTGCCCGCCGATGTCGTCACCCTGGCCCTGGCCTATGACATCAGCGCCATCGGCGAGCGCACCGGCAAGTTGCCGGCCGACTGGCAGACTCGATTGCCCAACAACAGCGCCCCGTATAGTTCGACCATCGTGTTTCTGGTGCGCAAGGGTAACCCCAAGAACATTCAGGACTGGGATGATCTGACCAAACCGGGCGTCGAGGTGATCACCCCGAACCCGAAAACCTCCGGCGGCGCCCGCTGGAATTACCTTGCGGCCTGGTCCTATGTGCTGAAAAAGGAGCTGGGCGACCTGAGCAAGCTTGATAACCCAGAGTTCGCCGACGAAGTGAAGGCAGCCGAGCAGAAAGCCACAGAATACGTGACCAAGCTCTACAAGAACGTGCCGATTCTCGATTCCGGCGCACGTGGCTCCACCACCACCTTTGTGAAGCATGGTCTGGGTGATGTGCTGCTGGCCTGGGAGAACGAGGCGCTGCTGGCGGTGAACAAACTGAGCCAGGGTGAGTTCGACATTGTCGTGCCGTCCATCAGTATCCTGGCCGAACCACCGGTCACCGTGGTGAATGGCAATGTCGAGAAAAAAGGTGAGGGCGCGGTCGAGGCGGCCGAGGCCTACCTGGAGTACCTGTATTCTCCGGTGGCCCAGCAACTGGCGGCCAAACACTACTACCGTCCGGTCTTCGAGCACTTTGCCGACAAGGAAGACCTGAAACGCTTCCCGAACGTGACCCGGGTCACCGTGCAGGACGTGTTCGGCGGCTGGCAGAACGCCCAGAAAACCCACTTCAACGACGGCGGTGTCTTCGACGCAATCTACCTCCCGCAATGAGGCGATTATGAAGCGATCCTTCTCCATCTTGCCAGGCTTTCGCCTGGCAAGCGGAATTACCCTGTTTTACCTCTCTCTGCTGGTTCTGATCCCGCTTTGCGCACTGGTCTGGAAGACCACCGAGCTGAGTCTGGACGAGCTGGTGGCGACGCTGACCAACAGCCGGGTGCTGGCATCCTTCCGGGTAAGCATTCTCACCGCGTTGGCGGCGGCCTTGATCAACCTGTTTCTGGGGTTTGTGATTGCCTGGGTGCTGGTGCGCTACCCCATGCCTTTCAAGCGTCTGTTCGATGCGGTGATTGATCTGCCCTTTGCCCTGCCCACGGCCGTGGCCGGCATTGTGCTGGCGGCCCTGTACGCGCCGGACGGCTGGATTGGCAGTTTCTTCACGGAGTTGGGCATCCGCATCGCCTACACGCCTCTGGGTATCGTCGTGGCACTGATGTTCATCGGGCTGCCCTTTGTGGTGCGCACGGTGGAACCAGTGCTGCAGGATCTGGACAGCCAACTTGAAGAAGCGGCCCAGAGCCTGGGGGCCTCACCCTGGACTATCTTCCGGCGGGTGCTGTTTCCGCCGCTGATTCCGGCATTGCTTACGGGCTTCGCCCTGGCGTTTGCCAGGGGGCTGGGTGAGTACGGTTCGGTGATCTTCATTGCCGGCAACATGCCGATGGTCTCGGAAATCGTACCGCTGCTGATCATCACCAAGCTGGAGCAGTACGACTACGCCGGCGCCACCGCTATCGGGCTGATGATGCTGGTGGTCGCGTTCATCATGCTCCTGGTGATCAACATGCTGCAGGCCTGGACCCGCAAGCGCACCGGTAAACTCTAGGAGAGCTCCATGCACACACAGACTCTGGCGCTGGATCGCCTGGACCAGCCCGGTGCCCGGCAGTGGCCCCGCTACGTACTCACCGGCCTGGCTATTTTCATCATTGGCCTGTTCCTGCTGCTGCCGCTGGCGGCGGTGTTGATTGAGGCCTTCAGCGAAGGCTGGGATCTCTACGTTCAGGCCATCAATGACCGCTATACCTGGGAGGCCATCAAACTGACCCTGCTGGTGGCGGCGGTTGTTGTGCCACTGAATACCGTGTTCGGCATTGCTGCGGCCTGGATGATTGCCCGCTTCCAGTTCACCGGGCGCGGTGCGTTGACCACCCTGATCGACCTGCCATTTTCCATTTCACCGGTGATTGCCGGCCTGATTTTCGTGCTGGTGTTCGGGGCCCACGGCTGGTTTGGCAGCTGGTTTGCCGAGCAGGGCTTCCCGATCATCTTCGCGGTGCCTGGCATCATTCTGGCCACCCTGTTCGTGACCGTACCCTTCGTGGCCCGGGAACTGATCCCGCTGATGCAGGAGCAGGGCTCCGAAGAAGAAGAGGCCGCCATCGCCCTGGGAGCCGGAAGCTGGACCATGTTCCGGAAAATCACCCTGCCGAAAATCAAATGGGGCCTGTTGTACGGAATCATCCTGTGTAACGCGCGGGCCATGGGCGAGTTCGGGGCGGTGTCGGTGGTCTCTGGCCATATCCGGGGCCAGACCAACACTCTGCCCCTGCACGTGGAGATTCTTTACAACGAGTACAACTTTACCGCCGCCTTCGCCGTTGCCTCGCTGCTGGCCGGGCTGGCGATCCTGACACTGGTATTGAAAAGCCTGGTTGAGTGGCAACAGGCGCGGTCACTGGAGAGAGCAACACAATGAGCATCGAAGTCCGCAACATCACCAAGGCCTTTGACGATTTCAAGGCCCTGGACAATGTCTCACTCAATGTCGACGACGGCGAACTGGTGGCCCTGCTGGGCCCTTCCGGCTGCGGCAAGACCACGCTGCTGCGGATGATTGCCGGGCTGGATTTTGTCGATGAAGGCGAAGTCTGGCTCAACGGCGAGAACGTCACCGGCAAGCACATCAAGCAGCGGGGCGTGGGATTTGTGTTCCAGCACTACGCCCTGTTCGGGCACATGACCGTGTTCGAGAACGTGGCCTTTGGCCTGCGGGTTCTCAAACGCAACGAGCGGCCCAGTGAAGACCAGATCCGTAAGCGGGTCCATGAGCTGCTGGACCTGGTGCAGCTGGACTGGCTGAGCAAGCGCTTCCCGGCCCAGCTCTCCGGCGGACAGCGTCAGCGGGTGGCCCTGGCGAGAGCGCTGGCGGTAGAGCCCAAGTTCCTGCTGCTCGACGAGCCCTTCGGCGCCCTGGATGCCAATGTCCGCAAGGAACTGCGCCGCTGGCTGCGGCGCCTGCACGACGAGCTGCACGTGACCAGCATTTTCGTAACCCACGATCAGGAAGAGGCCATGGAAGTGGCCAGTCGCATTGTGGTGATGGACAAGGGGCGAATCGAGCAGGTCGGCACGCCGGAGGCGGTTTACGACCGGCCTGCCAGCCCCTTTGTGTCCTCTTTTATCGGTAATGTGAACGTATTCCACGGCCGCCTCCAGGGTGGAAGCCTGGACACCGGCGGATGGCAACTGCCGATCCGTCCGCCAGGCAGTGATGACGTGGGCGACGATACGCCCTACGCCGCCTACATTCGCCCCCACGATTTCGAACTGCTGAAATCCACCGAGGAAAAGCTGCCGGAATGCCGGGTGAAATTCATCCAGCCCATGGGCAGCGTCTACCGCTTGGAGGTAGTGCCCGAGCACGCAGCCAGTGACGGCCTGCCGGAGGTGATCGACGTGGAACTGCCACGCAGGGACTTCCGGGCCCTGAACCTATCCGTCGGCGAGCGGGTGTACCTGCGCGCGACTGAAACCCACTGGTTTGAAGCGGGGCAGCCAGCGGTCACCGGCCCCCGATAACGCAACAGGAGAATCCAATGCATATTGTCGCCCTGCTGGGCAGTCCCAACGTAAAATCCCGCTCCAGCGCGCTCGCAGAGTACCTGCTTGGCGAACTGGCTGGCCGGGATGTGGAAGTGCGCACCTACAGCGTGGAAAGCTTCGATGCGAACAGCCTGCTGCGCGCAGATTTCAAGAGCGAACAGGTGCAGGCCTACATGAGTGATGTGGCCGGGGCAGCGGGATTGATTGTGTCCAGCCCGGTCTACAAGGCCTCCATCTCAGGGGTTTTGAAAACCCTGCTGGATCTGATCCCGGAGGGTGGGTTGCAACATAAAAGCGTGTTGCCAGTGGCCTCCGGTGGCTCGCCCGCCCACATGCTGGCGGTAGACCACGCCCTGCAGCCGGTTTTCATTAATCTGAAAGCAGAAAAGGCGCTGCCGGTGGTGTTTTCCCCGGATAACCAGTTCCAGAAGACGGAAGAGGGAGACTACCTGATCGGTGAGGAGATTCTGCAGCGCCTGGACGTTGCCCTGGAACGCTTTATCGACGGGTTTGAGTCACACCCCGACCACCCGGTCAGCAAGGACCGTACCCATTTCCGGCTGGGTGAGACGCTGGCGGTGTAACGCTGGCGTCAGCCAAAAAAAGACCGGAGGCACAACCCCCGGTCTTTTTTTGGCCTGATGGTTACGAAGGGTCAGGCGGTCTGTTTGGAGGGATCTTCCGTCAGGCGTAGATAAGGCCGCACTGCGCGATAACCACTCGGAAACCGGCGGTTGATCTCCTCCTCATCCTGCAGAGCCGGCACAATGACAACATCCTCACCCTGCTGCCAGTTACCCGGGGTGGCGACCTTGTGCTGCTCGGTCAGTTGCAGCGAGTCAATGACCCTGAGGATTTCGTTAAAGTCGCGGCCGGTGCTCGCGGGATAGGTCAGCGTCAGGCGTACCTTTTTCGCCGGGTCGATCACAAACACCGAGCGAACGGTCAGGGTGTCGTTGGCGTTCGGATGAATCATTCCGTACAGATCGGATACCTTCCGGTCACTGTCTGCCAGGATCGGGAAGTTCACAGACGTGCCCTGGGTTTCGTTGATGTCCTCAATCCACCGTTCGTGAGAATCGACATCGTCGACGCTCAGCGCCAGCACCTTGACGTTGCGTTTGGCAAATTCGTCCTTGAGCTTGGCGGTCAGGCCCAGTTCCGTGGTGCATACCGGGGTAAAGTCCGCAGGGTGTGAGAAGAGCACACCCCAGCTGTCGCCGAGATAGTCATAGAAGTGGATCTTGCCTTCGCTGGATTGTTGTTCAAAGTTCGGGGCGGTGTCGCCGAGTCTTAGTGTCATGGGGTACTCCATTATTCGATGTGATGGATGTTCAGGGTAGCGTGTGCAAAATCAATGGAGTACCAAGAAAACTTCAGTTGCTTTCCAGTCTTTCTGCAATGGCAGCATTCGCCTCTTCTTGTCTGGCAGCCGCTTTGAGTGAGGTCAATGCTGTATCGCCTTTAGCAGTTTTGTTCATAAGGATCTCAGGAATTCTTGGTTTGGTTGCAAAAGAGGGGCCGTCATCATGTCGCTTTTACCGAAACCCAGCCCTCCGGGCTGAGTTATCAGGTCGAACCAGTTTGAGGAGTAAGCCGTGATTAGACGCTCAGAGTTTTTGAAGTCCGCCGTGATGACTGCTGCTGTTATCACAGCAGCGCCGTTTGCCCAGGCGGAACAGACCGATATTCGCGTTTCAGGCGGCTGGGGTCCCTATCCCCTGATGGTGATCTGGGCCAACGAGTATCAGAAAACCCATGACAACGTTGATATCACGGTCTCGGGTGGCGGCACGGGCAAGGGTGTGTCTGATGTGCTTAATGGCCAGTCGGATATTGGCATGATGGGGCGTGATCCCGCGCAGAAAGAGATAGATCAGGGCCTGTTTCCGATCGCCATTATCAAGGATTCGGTTGTGGGAACGGTGAACAGATCGAATCCGGCCTATAAGGAAATTGTTGAACAGGGGTTGTCCAGGGAGGATCTGAACGCGATCTTCAGTGGCCAGGTCACCACCTGGGGTGAGGTGGTTGGCAAGGATTTGAACGATGACACCATTGAAGTCTATGGTCGTTCGGACGCATCCGGCGCAGCCAAGACCTGGTTCAAGTTCTTCAGCGACGAATCCCAGTCGCATTTCCAGAACCTGGCGGATGCCAACTTCAACGGTGACCAGCCCGTGGCGGCAGCGGTGGCCAAGGAGCCCAACGCGATTGGCTTCAATAACCTCAACTTTGCCTTCAACGTGGAAACCGGTGAGTACGTGGGTGATATCCGCCCGGTGCCGCTGGACCTCAATGGCGACAATACAATCAGTGATGATGAATCCTTCTACCAGAATCGGGATGTCTTTCTGGCCGCCGTCGCCGATGGCCGTTATCCCTCACCCCCGGCACGCCGCATGTACGTTGCCGGCAAGGGGCCGTTCAAGGGGGAAGTCAAACAATTCGTGGACTGGATTCTCACGGATGGTCAGCAATACGTGGTTGAAAATGGCTACGTCAAACTGCCTGATGCAGCCCTGGAACACCAGCGCCGGTATCTGAACGATGGTGTGACAGCCAACAATCGGCAGCAGTAGGGGCGGCACGTGGCTGTAACGTCCCTGCGCTCCGGGCGCCGATTGCTTCTGGACAGCGCCACCAAGGCGCTGTTCCAGCTTCTGACCTGGGTGTGCATTGCCATATTTGTCGGGCTGGCACTGGTGCTGACTCAGCAGTCCTTGCCGGTATTGGCCGAGAATAACGTGGCGGACATCCTGTTCAGTGGTACCTGGGATCCGGAAGCCGGTCAGTTTGGTTTTCTGCCCGCCATCGTAGGCACCCTGATCACCATGTCCGTGTCCATGATACTGGTTGTGCCGATCGCCGTGCTTGCGTCTGTGTATATTGCGGAATACGCACGCGGTTCCATCCGTACATTGCTGTCGTCATCCGTGGATATCCTGGCCGCCGTGCCCTCGGTTATTTTCGGTCTGTTCGGGTTGCTGATTGTTGCGCCCCTTGTGGATGAAGTGATTGCGCCGCTGTTCGGGGCCGGCAGCACCGGCCTGGGCCTGCTCACGGCCAGCCTTGTGATTGCGGTAATGACACTGCCGATCATCATGTCGCTGTCAGTGGAATCTCTGGTCGCACTGCCGGATTCCCTTCGGGAGACGGTGCTTTCCCTTGGAGAAACCCGGAGTGGCATGGCTATCCGGATCCTTCTGAGGGCGGCAGGCCCCGGTATTCTCTCGGCTATTCTGCTCGGGCTGGGGCGGGCGTTCGAGGCCTCGATCGCCGTTGCCATGGTCATTGGTGGTAAAAACCTGATTCCGGACTCTTTGTTTGATGCCGGGCAGACGCTGCCCACGCTGATCGTGAACACCTTCGGCGAAATGATGTCTCTGCCGGAAACCCGTTCGGCACTGCTTTTTGCGGCGCTGGTGCTGTTTGTCGTGGTGACGGCCTTCAATCTGTTGGCGAGCTTTGCGCGTAACCGGCTTGAACGCCACTGGAGGTACCAATGAACCGCCGCTACGTTGAGCAATACCTGATTGAAACCCTGATCCGGCTGAGTGCGGTTCTGGTGGTGGGCGTGCTGGTGCTGATCATCGGCATGACTCTCTACAAAGGCGGGCAGGTGCTGATCAATCAGCCTTCCGTTGCCTTCACCGCGCCGGGGCCGCTATACCTGCTGGGGGGCTCCGGGGGATTTCTGCACGCCATTCTTGGCAGTTTTGCGATTGTGTTGCCTGCCACCGTGATCGCCACGGTGCTGGCCATTGCCTCGGGCCTTTACCTGCAAAGCGACTATTGCAGCGAGCGGTTCGCCCGCGCTGTCAATGTTCTTTTGTATGTACTATGGGGAACGCCGGCTATTGTCTACGGAGTGTTCGTGTTAACTCTGCTGATCATGCTGGAGAGCCGTTCCAGCCTGATCGCGGCGACCTTTGCCGTATCCCTGTTGCAGTTCCCGATCATCGCCCGGTTTGTCGATGAAGCCTTGAAATCGGTGTCGGCGGATCTGAAGGAAACGGTTTACGCTCTGGGGACGACGCGCTTTGAAACCCTCCGCCTGCTGTTGCGTGCGGCGCTGCCGGGCGTGGTAGCCGGTGTCATCATGGGCTTCGCCCGCGGGTTGGGAGATGGCGCGGCGGTGCTCTTTACCGCCGGTGGCGGCATTGAGATGCCCTCGGGTCTGAATGACCCAGCCACCACTTTGCCCATCCTGATTTTCCAGCAGGCGTCGTCTGCCTACCCGAGCGTGCGCGAGGATGCCTATGCTGCAGCCTTTGTGCTGATGATGCTGGTACTGGTGCTGGTGGCCTTTTCGAAATTCATTGCCCGTCGCTTTTCCCGTTTTGCCCAGGAGGATCACTGACACATGTCCGACACTTCGGCCATTCGAACCGAGAATCTCAACCTCTTTTACGGCCGGGATAAAACCAATCAGGCCCTTAAACAGGTGAGTGTGCGCTTCCCGGCGAACCAGCTCACCACTATTATCGGGCCTTCCGGCTGTGGCAAGTCGTCATTGCTCAAGTCCCTGAACCGTCTGCACGATCTCAAGCTTCACGCCCGGGTGGAAGGAGAAGTTTACGTCGGGCAGGACCCGATTTACCGGTCCCGCGAGCCGGTGCCGGATTTGCGCCGGCGGATCGGTTATGTCTCGCAGAAACCCACGGCGCTGCCCATGTCGATCTATCGGAACGTGGCTTATGGACCAAAGATCCACGGCCGCCCGTCCCGACAGGAACTGGATGAGCTTGTCGAACGGTCGCTGAGGAAGGTGAACCTGTGGGACGAGGTGAAAGACCGACTTAACGCGCCCGCCGCGGATCTGTCGGTGGGCCAGATCCAGCGCCTGAGCCTGGCCCGCTCGCTGGCCGTGGAGCCGGAGGTGGTGCTTTGCGATGAGGTAACCTCCGCCCTTGATCCGATTTCGTCGGAGCGAGTGGAGGAAACCCTGCTGGCCCTGAAACAGGATTACACCATTATCATGGTGACCCACCTGATGCCGCAGGTCCAACGCCTAGCTGACCACGTCGTTTTCATGTACCTGGGCGACGCACTGGAGCAGGGGCCGGCCAGCGAGGTACTGGATGCCCCCTCGTCGGAACGGGCGCGAGATTTTATCCACGGCCATGGTGGCGGGGCGAAATCGCCCTCCGGCTCGGTCAGGCTTGCCAGCTCCGGCTGAGGCCTTTTTACTGCACAAGAGGGTGGGTGGCCTGATCAAAAAGCAGGCACCACAGCCCCTTTGTACTTCTCGAGAATGAACTGTCTGACCGCATCTGAGCGGAGCTCCCTGGCGAGTTCCTGGATGGCTTCACTGTCCTCGTTATCCGGACGGGCAACCAGGTAGTTAACGTAGGGCGATTCGGCACCCTCGATAACCAGGGCATCCTGGGTGGGTTCCAGCCCGGACTCGAGCGCGTAATTGGTATTGATCAGCGCCAGATCCACCTGGTTCAGAACACGGGGAAGGGTGGCCGCTTCCAGTTCCTTGAAATCCAGGTTTTTCGGGTTTTCGACAACATCGCGGGCTGTTGCCGTAATGTTCGTCGCATCTTTGAGTTTGATGAGGCCGGCCCTCTGCAGAAGCAGCAGGGCCCGTCCACCGTTGGTCGGATCGTTCGGGATAGCGACGGTAGCGCCGTCGCGCAGCGCTTCCAGAGAATCGATTTTGCTGGAATAGGCACCAAAGGGCTCCACGTGAATGCCGGCAACCGGTACCAGGCTGGTGCCGCGGCCTTCGTTAAATTCATTCAGGTAAGGCTTGTGCTGAAAGTAATTGGCATCAAGCTGTTTCTGGGCCACCTGCACGTTGGGCTGGATATAGTCCGTGAATACCTTCACCTCAAGCTCAGCGCCCTGCCTGGCAAGTTCCGGTTTTACAAATTCCAGAATTTCCGCGTGCGGAACCGGCGTTGCCGCAACATTGAGTGTTGCGGCCAGTAATGCGGCCAGGCCGAGCTCATTCACGGCCCGGTCGATTTCTGCAATGGCTCCGTCCACGCCCTGAAGCACCGGATCCACCGATCCCACGCCCAGAAGCAGCTCCTGGCCTGTCACGATCTGGTAGATGTGGTCGTTGGGCAGGTGCTGGGCCGGCGTGTGCCGGCCAACCACCACGGCCCTTGTCAGACCTGCGTCGCGGACTTCGTCCAGAAATCCCTGTTCGGTCAGGGAGCGAGTAAAGTGCTGGTCGTCGCCCCGGGTACCCACCCGTCGGTTCAGCCAGCGGGCGGTTTCAAAGGCCTCGGTGCCCGGCGTGGCACCGAAAAAGTCGTGCAGGTAGGCCGGGCGGCAGCGCATGTCGATGACTTTCATAAGGCAAAACTCTTGATCGAAAAAATTACCGCAGTTGCCTGGCTCAGCTGGTTCTAGTGAATCTGTACGCCGGCATCGCGGAAGGCGCTTTCAGCGAAGCGCGCAGCTATACACTGGAGCAGGCCAGGCACTTGCAGATATTGCCGGGGAACTGGTGGACAGGCATTTCCCGAAGGGGGCGGCCATCACCGCCAGTGATCGCGGCGAGACCGCCATTGCCATCGCCGATGCCAAGGTCGCGGCTCATCATGCCGCGCTGGACATCAGTTCGCGCCTGTTTGACGTCGCCCCAACCACTATCCTTTCCCCCCTTCCCGGTCATGTGCCTTCGGTAGAAATAATTTGCTCGGACAATGCTCTCAATGCGGTCCAGCCGTAAGTGGCCGCATCGTGCCCGTCTGAAAACCTTATCCTTAGTCCGGTCAGGCCCAAAGGGCGGATATGGGTAATGGTCGTGGGGTTGGCATGGCGGGCGAGATCACCCTTCCTGCCCCGGCAGCTATCGCACTGGCAGTGGTCGCGCAACCTCTGTGCCGGAACCTGCACCGCGGATTCTCCCAGCCACCGGAGCACCAGCGCCGCTCCCAAATTGATGACCGAAGCCTCCAGGTAAGGATTTCCGGTATGTACGGGTTTTCCTGTGAGCAGGCGCTCAAAATGCAAAACACTCATTCGGCCCCCTTCCACGGTACCAGTCGGCGTTCGATGAACCGCATCAGGACATCGAACGCCAGGGCAATCAGTCCGATCACGACAATGCCCATAATGACGATGTCGGCATTGAGAAACTCCGAGGCGTTAAGCACCATAAAGCCCAGCCCGGGCGACACAACGATGATTCTGCTGGCCATAAGATCAATAGGCAGGCCGCAGCTTAAGGTTGTTTTGCGGGCCATGATTCAATTCCTCGACAGGTTGGCTTTCGTAATTGGTAGAACCCTATCAACCAGCCTGTGAGCGCCAAACCAAGAAAACCTGTAAAGCTTTGCGCAAAACGCGGAAAAGTAGTTTCCGCAGGCCCCGGACGCATGTATCCATAAAAAGGAATGTCGATCGAAGATAATCGGATTTGTGAGCGTGGTGGAGCGCGTTAACCTCGGGTCAGTCAATCACAACGACCTGCAAGGAAAATGACTATGGCTCTCGATATATTCTGGTTTCTGCCAACCTCGGGCGACACCCGCTATTTTGGTAAACCTGGCAGCGGCCGGCCGGCGACCAACCGTTACCTGCGCCGCGTCGCAACCACCGCTGAAGACCTGGGTTATGATGGCCTTTTGATTCCCACGGGGGCCAGTTGCAAAGATCCGTGGGTAGTGGCGTCCAGCCTCGCCCCGGTGACCAGTCGTATAAAACTGCTGGTGGCGCTTCGCACGTCCATTTCCGGACCAACGGCGTCTGCTCGTCAGGCTGCAACCCTGGATGAAGCTCTTGGCGGGCGATTATTGCTGAATGTGGTACCCGGAGGGGATGCCGCGGAGTTGGCCGCTGAAGGGGTGTATTACAGCCATGATGAGCGTTACGAGGCTGCCGGCGAATTCCTGAAGGTCTGGCGCAGCCTGCTGCAGGGGGAAACTGTCGACTTTGATGGCAAATTCCATCGAATTCAGGGCGCGAAAAACTATTTTGACCCGGTTCAGAAACCCTACCCGCCGCTTTATTTTGGCGGTTCATCCGATGCAGCCATCCGATTGGCTGGTGAACAGGTGGATGCCTATTTAACCTGGGGCGAACCGCCGGAATCCGTGGCTGAAAAGATCGAACGTGTCCGTGCCGAGGCCGCCAAACATGGGCGCACGGTGCGCTTTGGCCTGCGTCTTCATGTGATTGTCCGGGAAACCCGTGAAGAGGCATGGGCGGAAGCGGACAAGCTGATCGAGAACCTGGACGACGATACCATCGCCAAATCCCAGGAGAACCTGGCCAATATGGATTCAGTTGGCCAGAAGCGCATGCTGGCACTGCATGGTGGGCGCCGGGACAAACTGGAGGTCAGTCCGGATCTCTGGGCTGGTGTCGGGTTGGTTCGCGGCGGTGCTGGCACGGCCCTGGTGGGCGACCCCGAAACTGTGGCAAAACGCCTGCTGGAATACCGGGATGCCGGCGTGGATACGTTCGTGTTGTCTGGCTATCCCCACCTTGAGGAATCCATCCGGTTTGCTGAACTGGTGTTCCCGTTATTGCCGGGCAAACAGCCAGTTACCGATACGGATTTCCATACCGGCGGCGCGTTTGATATCCGGGCCGCAAAGGCCTCCGCATCCTGAAACTTTGAATCTCTCAGTGGTGTGCTCATCGTGGCACTCTCCGTTTGGCCGGACACTCGTTGTCCGGCCCTTTTTTTGTGCCTGACCGGACCAGAAAGCGCCTTATGAAAAAAAGCGCTTAGTAATTCAGTAAATATTATTCGGTTTGTCTTGCTGCCTGCCTTAGACTTCAAAGATATCATCGAATTTGTTTTTATTACTTTCTGGCGGTGTATCGTCAGGTGTTTTATCGTTGAGTAGGGAAAGCAGTCCGTGAATTTTCAGCAACTACGCATCGTGCGGGAGACCGCCCGGCAGAATTTTAATCTGACGGAAGTGGCCAATGCCCTGTTTACCTCACAGTCTGGTGTGTCAAAGCACATCAAGGATCTGGAGGAGGAACTGGGTGTTGAGCTTTATGTCCGAAAAGGTAAGCGCTTGCTGGGGCTGACCGAGCCCGGTCAGCAGATGCTGGTTTATGTGGAGCGTATGCTGATGGATGCCCGTAACATCAAAAACCTGGCCGAGCACTATCAGGAACAGGACTCCGGCGAGCTTACCATCGCCACTACCCATACCCAGGCGCGATATGCATTGCCCGAGGTGGTCAGTCGGTTCAAGCAGCAATTTCCAAAGGTGCGGTTGCGCCTGCATCAGGGTAGCCCGGATGAAATTGTCAGCATGCTGCTCAGTGGCGAGGCGGACATTGGCGTTGCCACCGAGGCCCTGGGCGATATTCCGCAGCTGGTGTCTTTCCCGTACCACCGCTGGCACCACGGTGTGGTGGTGCCTAAACTGCATCCGCTGACGGAAATAGAACGGCTGACACTGGAAGACATCCAGCATTACCCCATCATCACGTACCACGAGGGTTTCACGGGCCGGGCTTCTATCGAGAAGGCGTTTGCCACCGAGAACCTGCGGCCTGAAATTATCATGACCGCCCTGGACGCGGATGTGATCAAGTCCTACGTGGAATTGCGCCTGGGCATAGGCATCATCGCATCAGTAGCGTTTAACCCTGCCCGGGATTCGGGGTTACAGCTGCTCAATACCGATCACCTGTTCGAAGAAAAGCAGACACGAATCGGTATCCGTCGCGGCAATCTGTTGCGTAACTATGCCTTCCAGTTTATTCAGCTGTGCGCTCCGGAGCTGACCGAGGAGGTTGTGGCCGGGCGGTTGGCACTTCCTTCCGGTCGCTGAGCGGGCGTCGGCACCGTTGCCCGCTCCGTCGGTTTTCTAACAATGATATGAGTTTTTCTTGATTGGTTCCTCCTCCCCCCCCCTCACACACTGCTCTTTTTTCAGTAACTGATCAGCTGCGGCGACAGGCTTTGACTCTGGGCCACCAGTACCCTCGGCGCCGGCTCGCGGGAGGCTCTGGCGAGGTATCGCAACCCCTCAATCCACCGCTGGTGGCCGGATTCGGTATTGACATGGCCAACACCCGGTAAAAGCTCGAATTCGCTACCCCAGTGCAGGGCCAGGTCCCGTGCCCGGTTCGCCGATGCGGCCCGGTCGTTGGTGGAACCCACCACCAGGGACGGAAATGGAAAGTAGTCGTCGGGAATGGGCGCGAAGGGGCGCAGCGCATCGGGGGCGGAATCCCTTTCGGTATCCGCGGGTGCAACCAGCAGTGCACTTTTAATTCGATTGGCGCGTTCAGCACCATACCGACGTGACCAATGCGCCACCGCGACGCAGCCCAGGCTGTGTGCAACCAGCACGACCTTGTCTGTGGGGGCATTGCGAACATCCCGGTCGATGGCCTCAATCCAGTCTTCCGGGTCCGGCTGTGACCAGCTCGCCACATGAATCCGCTTGCTGTTGGGCAACAGAAGTTGCCAGTGGCTTTGCCAGTGGTGGGCGCCAGACCCGTTCCAGCCGGGAATGATCAGATAACCGATTTCCTCGGACATGGGGTTTCCTCCAATTCTGCCTGATTGTCAATGAGCTCACCTTACCGGTGTTGCTGGCGTGTACGAACCAACCATTTCTGAATTCATTATTCTGGAAACGCATAAAACCCAGGGAAAGTCGCGATTTCGGTAATAGATGATTTATTCAGAAGCTCTGCACGATAAGTTGGTTTGGGCCGACCGGAAGCGCTGGTAGCTTGGTCTCCACGAAACGGGGCTGATACCGGCCCAGAAATCATCGAACGGATGGAGATCACTGTTGTGGCTAAACAAACTTCACTGAGAAACAGACTACGGACCAGTCGCCGGGCATTTATCGGCCTGCTGGCATCAAGCGCTCTGCTGCTGACACCGCTGGGCGCCAGCGCAGAAGTAGAGGAAGACACCCTGCGCATCGGTTACCAGAAATACGGCACCCTGATCCTGCTCAAGGCCCGGGGCACTCTGGAGCCGCAGCTTGCCGAACAGGGTTTTGACGTAAAGTGGATCGAGTTCCCCGCCGGCCCGCAACTGCTGGAAGGCCTTAATGTGGGCAGCGTGGATTTCGGCACCACGGGTGAAACCCCGCCCATTTTTGCCCAGGCCGCCGGAGCGGATCTGGTTTATGTGGCAAACGAGTCACCCGCACCCAAGGGTGAAGCAATTTTGGTGAAAGCCGACTCACCGATTCAGTCCGTAGCGGATCTGAAAGGCAAGCGAGTGGCGCTGAACAAGGGATCTAACGTGCACTACCTGTTGGTGCGGGCGCTGGAAGAGGCCAATTTGTCAATTCGAGACATCAAGCCGGTCTATATCAAACCGGGCGATGCCCGCACGGCGTTTGATCGTGGTGATGTGGATGCCTGGGTCATCTGGGATCCGTACCAGGCGGACGCGGAAATTGCCGGCGCGCGCTCGCTGCGTGATGGCGAGGGGCTGGTGGATAACCACCAGATTTATCTTGCGTCCCGGCCTTTTGCCGAGCGGTATCCCGGCATCGTTAATGAGGTGATCGACTCATTGGCCGAGCTGGACGCCTGGGCCAAGGACCATCCGCGGGAAGTTGTCGACATTCTGCACAAGGAGACGGGTATATCGAAAGAATCACTCCGCTTGGCGGTTGATCGTTATGCCTACGGCGCGACCCGGATCACTCCACGGATTGGTGCAGCCCAGCAGACCATTGCCGATGTGTTTTACGAGCTGAACCTGATTCCCCGTGAAATCAACATCGACTCGGTGCTCTGGCAAAGTCCTGCGTCGGTTGCCCGTAACGCACAGTAAGCCGATCAGGAGGCAGAAGCGATGTCGCTATCCATACGTAACCGGGCACTGGCAGGCTTTCTGCCCTGGATCGTGCCAGTGGCGCTGCTACTGACCTGGCAAACCGGGGCGCAGCTGGGCTGGATTACCGCCAGGGTACTGCCGGCACCGACGGATGTCGTGGCCGCCGGCTGGCGCCTGACGGCATCGGGGGAGCTCTGGTTCCACCTGAAAAGCAGTTTTGAACGTGCCGCCATTGGCTTTGTGATCGGTGGTGGCCTTGGCCTGGCCCTGGGGTTTGCCACCGGGTTGTCCCGCTGGCTTTCCCTGCTGCTGGACAGCACGCTGCAGATGGTGCGGAACATTCCGCACCTGGCGTTGATTCCGCTGGTGATCCTGTGGTTCGGAATTGATGAAACCGCGAAAATTTTCCTGGTGGCCCTGGGCAGTGTGTTCCCGATCTACCTGAACACCTATCACGGTATCCGCAACGTGGACACGCAATTGCTGGAGATGGCCCGGTCATACGGCGTCAGGGGCTTTGCGCTGTTCTGGCATGTGGTGTTGCCGGGCGCCTTGCCATCGATTCTGGTGGGTGTGCGGTTCGCCCTCGGCTTCATGTGGCTGACGCTGATTGTCTCGGAAACCATTTCCGCGACCGACGGCATCGGGTACCTGGCGATGGATGCCCGGGAATTCATGCAGACGGATGTGGTGCTGGTCGCCATCCTGCTTTACGCCGTACTCGGCAAACTGGCGGATATAAGTGCCAAGGGGCTGGAACTCTGGTGGCTGCGCTGGCACCCGGCTTATCAACGTGGACAGGGGGCTTGAACATTATGGCGAAACAGGCACCGGCCAAGTGGGGAGTGGGTATTACCACCCGCAACCTTCAGAGGCAGTTTGGCGATCTCAAGGTTCTGAAAGGCCTTGATCTGGATATTCAGGCGGGCGAGAGCCTGGTCATTATTGGGCGAAGTGGTTGTGGCAAGAGTACGTTGCTACGGCTGCTGGCGGCGCTTGATGAGCCCGACGGTGGAAAACTCGACTTTGTTGGCGAATCGGAAGGATCGAGAGATCACAGTGTCCGGATGATGTATCAGGAGCCTCGCCTGCTGCCGTGGAAAACCGTGGTCGAGAATGTGGGAATCGGCAGTGTGGAGCCCGTCGAAGCAAAATTTGCCTTGCATGAAGTCGAGCTGGACAGCAAGGCGCAGAACTGGCCGGCAAGCCTGTCTGGTGGCCAGAAGCAGCGCGTGGCACTGGCTCGGGCACTGGCTCACCGTCCGGAATTGCTACTGCTTGACGAGCCTTTGGGGGCGCTGGATGCGCTTACCCGGTCCACCATGCATCGGCTGATCGAAAGCCTCTGGCAGGAGCATGGCTTCACCCTGGTAATGGTGACTCATGATGTCAGCGAAGCAGTTATGTTGGCGGATCGGGTAATCGTTCTTGATGACGGTGCTATTGGCCTGGACATCAACATCCGGTTGCCAAGACCCCGGGTGGCGACCGACCCGATATTCGTGGGCTATGAGGCCCGCTTGCTTGAATACCTTACCGGGGTGCCGGTGGAACCGGCAGACAAGAGCCTGCCCAGGCATAAGTGGGAGGCCGCAAGGCCAGATTCCGGCTATCTGGCCATTTCCAATTGAATTGATCAATCTGAAACTGATTTACAAGAGTGAGAGGAAACCAACATGAGTATTCAACAACTGAACCCCCGTAACCAGTTCCGTGGCCAGGTAGTGGCCATTAATGAGGGCCCGGTGCTGTCCGAGGTCGATGTGGAAACACCGGGTGGTATTGTCACCTCGGTGATTACCACTCGCTCTGTAAAAGAACTCGGTCTGAAAACAGGCTCGGATGTGCTGGCTTTCGTCAAGGCAACAGAAGTGGCATTAGCGAGACTGTGACGATTCTGTTCTTTACGTTTCAGGCAAGGCTTCCGACATCTTGTCGACCAGTTCTATAAGGCTGTCGGAGTTGAACCCGGGTCTGCGCATGGCGGGGTGGTAAACGCTGTCCTGCCGGCGCACCCAACCCGCGAGCATGCCCGCGTTCATGGCTCCGTTTGTATCCCACGCATGGGCGGCAATCATCGCCGAACGTGCGGTTTCGCCCCCCACGCTCCGGACGGCTTCCTGATAAACGGTTTGTTTCGGTTTCCATTGGCCAAAGGCGTCGATTGAAACAACGTGATCGACCAGCTCGTCCAGCGCGTTTCTAGTGATCAATGCCTCGGTGTTGCCTTTTGAGCCGTTGGTAAAGAACACCACGTCCATTTTTCTGGCCTTGGCCAGCGCCAACGCTTCCCGGACATCCGGGTGGGCGTCGAGCTGCCCAAACACCGGCAAAATCCGCTCTATCGCTGACGCAGTCGAGGAAACGCCAAAGTTGGTCAGCACAACCTCCAGCGTCCCCCGGGCCACGTCGATGAAGGGCACATAGGTACCGGTGGCGGATACGGCAAATGCATCCCGTAGCAGTTGAGCGAAGAACAGGTCTTTGGTGTGTTCGGGCAGGCCGAGCGACTGGAAGGCATTGGACAGGCCCTCCAGGGAAAAGATGGTTTCGATAACGTCGAAGACAAGTACGGGCTTTTCAGGATTCATCATCAGGCCTCCAGGAAAACGATTACCTGCTACCTTACTCGGTTATGAGCGATTGCTCAAAAAACGGGCTCCATTGTTTCCTTATCCCGATAAATGACCGTTACTGTCGAAGGTGGAGCCAGCGGGCAAGCCTTGACTCCGGGTGTCGGCTGATGGACCAGGGCAGCCACGCCATCACGGCCAGAATAGCCAACCCCGCCACCACCGTCAGTACCGGGTTTAGTTCAAAGGTGGTACCAAGACCGGCAAAAACCATCGTCATGGGCAGCATGCCAAAGAAGGTTGCAAGCGCAAAACGCCAGGTATGAATGGCCGTAACGCCCGCGGCATAGCTGATCAGGGCGAATGAAAAGATGGGAATCGCACGGGTCAGGAGAATGGCGATGGTCAAAAAACGTTGAGAGCCGCCTTCCGCGAGAATCGGATTATCTGGGAAGTGGCGAAGGATGGCGTCTCGGCCCAGCAAGCGAGCGATCCAGAAGGCCAAAAGTGCCCCCAGCAGGGCCCCGGTGGCCGCGATGAGTGTTCCTTTTATCAGGCCAAACGCCAGCCCTGCGGTCGCACTGATTGGCAAGGTTGGAATAGGGCCGACAATCACGGCAATGACCATGAGCAGCATCAGCAGCGCTGGCCCTGCCGCGCCCTCCTGGTTCAGCCAGTCAGTCAGTGTTTGGGAAGTCAGGCTCGCCGGCATGCCCAAAGCTTGTAACAGCCACCATGCGGCTGCGAGAGCCAGAATCACGATGGCCATTATGGATGCTCGAAAGATCATTAAGGAATTCCTGGTTTGGGATTCTCCGCAGCCCATGACGAGCATTGTACCCGCCCCTTGGACACTTTCGGGATCAAGTTGTTACAGACCTGATAAACGGAACCGGGGCGTTTGTGGCGGAAATGTCACCGTTGGTTGTAACAGTTGCCATTGTCAGGTGTCTGTCGGGATGAACGCCAGCAATAGCCCGGCAACAGCAGGCAATGGACAACCGGAACGGAGAGTCGGAACCATGACACGGCACTACTGGATGGGTGGCAACCGCTCCTATGAGCAGGATCGCTTTTTCGAAGCGTCCCTGGACAAGGCGCAATGGCAAAGGGCAAAAAGCGCGGAAGACTGGCAGGCTTGCTGGTACACCGGAATGCCGGGCCCTGAATATTTCGAGAAAGTGGGGCCAGAGCGCAAGATCAACCACATCCCCGGCAATAACGTCCTGACGGTCAAAAGTCGGCTTTACCGAAGTGTGATGGACCTGAAAGACCGGGTCCAACGCCAGGAAAAAGGCGTCGGCCCCCGGACCCGGCGGCTGGATTTTATGCCCCATGTCTACTCCATGCCCGAGGATTACCACTACTTCCAGCAGGCTGCGTGGGAAAACCCGGAAAAGCGCTGGCTTTTAAAGCCCAAGAATGCATCCAAGGGCAAGGGGATCCGGTTGGTCGATGACCCCGCCAATGTGCCCATGGACGCCTCCTGGCTGATACAGGAATATCTGGAACATCCGCACACCATGCACGGCCGCAAATATGTGCTGCGCCTGTACGTACTGGTTTCTTCCGTGACCCCCTTCCGGGTTTACGTCTATCACCAGGGTTTTGCCAAGCTGGCCTCCTTGCCCTACAACGATGAAAACGCCAGCAACCCCTACAGTTACCTGACTAACCCGGATATCAACGCGCTCAATCTTGAGGCCGAAGTGCCGGTGGAGTTCGTCGATTTCGACCGCTACCGGGCCTGGCTGCGTGAGCAGGGGCATGACGACCAGGCCCTGTTTGCCCGCATTGACGATGCAGTGGCGTTGACTTGTCTGGCCGCGCAGGAGCCCATGCGTGAACGGTGCCGCGCCATTGGCGCCGATCCCCGGGGCTGCTATGAGCTGATGGGTATCGATTGCCTGATTGATGAGGACCTAAAGCCCTGGGTGCTGGAGTGCAACCTCAGCCCGTCCCTGGAAGTGTGTGCCGGCCCCGAAAGTGGCGGTCGGATTGAGGAAACCATCAAGGGCGGCCTGGTGGCCGATCTCGTGGAACTGGTGGGATTGAATCGGCCCATCAAAGGCGAACCGGACCAGTCCCCGGAGCAACAAGTTATTCAGCAGACCCGCGAAGAATTAAGCCGCAGTGGTGGCTTCAGAAATCTGATTCCGGGTGTGGCCCCCTCACGCTACCTGCCGTACATGGCCCTGCCCCGCCTTGAGGATTGGGTGTTGGCTCAGTCCCTGTCGGGGAAACCACTTCCCCAACCCGCTATGGAGCGATGGGTGGCCGAAGAAATGGTCACCGATGAACAGGTCCTGCTCTACGACACCCGCCTTGGTCATTTCAGCGCCCTGAATGAAACCGCCTCGGTAATCTGGTTGATGGCGACGGAGGGTGCCGGCCCGGACGCAATTGCCTCGACATTGCTCGAATCCGCGCTCCACACCCAGGCCGGCCCGCCGGACGCCTGGCCTATTCGCCAACAGGTCTGGGATACGCTGGCGGATTGGGCTGGCAATCGTTTCCTCGTGCAAGCCAGTGACAGTCAATTCGGTGACGGGCAAGGCGAACAGGCGGCCCGTGAAGAACGTCCTCAACTGCCGGTTACCTGGCTATCGACGGTCCTGCAATCCGGTCGTGCCATGGTGCGCTTGCAGGTCGACAGCATGCCATTGCGTGAGTACATCCACCCAATGATCGAGCGGTTCCACGTAACGGAGCATCCTGCCCCGGACAGCCTGCCCGAGCTTTGCATCGTTCGGGATGCCCCGGGCTACACAATGATTCTGGATGGCGAGGTGGTGGTCTCCCGGCGGCCGCTGAGCGCTATGTCCGAAGCGCTGTTCACCTGCCTGATGCGCGAGGCGCCTGGGCCAGGCGATATCGCCATGGATGCCAGTGTGCTGTTGATGCCGGGGGTGGCAGGCCAGACGGTGATGGTTGCTGCCGGAGGACAGGGCCTGCAGGAAAGCCTGTCCAGTGCATTGCAAGCCACCATTGGCCGTGGGCTGTTGCTGGGTGCCTATGATCGCGTGGAACCACTGGCCACGCCGGCTACCGGTGGGTCGTGCTTTGTCTCTGCCATCCTGATTCCCGCGCCCTTGCCGCAGAACCCGACGACCAGGATCGTCGCCCGCCGCCTGACCGTTGGCGAGGTACTCCAACACATGCTTCCGATCTGTTGTGGGGTTGGTGGCCGACCCCTGAGCGCCGGTGAGTTTACGGCCCTATCAAGCTGGGTTGAAGCCCGGGAGTGCTGGCTGGTCGATTGCCGGGAGCCCGGTGCCGCTGCAGAGGTTCTGGAAAACATCGTGAAAACAGGAGGTGGGCACCATGACTTTGCCAGACTGGAAGGCTGAGGAGTTTGTCAGCCCCATTATCGATGAAAACATGCATACCCTTGCTCAGCTAACCGCCTTTCTTGAAAGCCTGGATGATGCTTTGTACCGGGGCGTCTCCGGAAATCGCGGTCAACACAGCATTGGCAAGCACGTTCGGCATGTTATCGACCATTACCTCACGTTTCTGGGACTGGCGGGCAAAGGTGCCGACGAGGCGCTTGACTATGAACAGCGCCAGCGGGATGTAGCGCTGGAAGAGGATCGGGAGTCCGCAATCCATTGCCTGGTGGGCCTGGCCCGGGAGCTGTCAGGAATTCTGCGGGATAAACCAGTGAAGCCGTTTGTGCTGAATCATAACAGTGAGGGACATCACCAGTTATTTTCGAGCAGTGTCGGACGGGAACTGGTCTTTCTGGCCAATCACACTGTGCACCATATGGCCATCATCGGTTTGCTTGCAGAGCAGGCTGGCCAGCAGGTGGATGAGAGTTTTGGTGTTAACCCTTCAACCCTGCGGTATTGGGCTCAACAGGAAGAAAAAAACGGTGGGAGTAAAAAGAGCGCCTGTAACAATGCCGGTAGTGGGGTGTCGGTGTCTTGAGAGCGGGCAACTTTGCTCTCGTTTCGACAACAACAGGATGATCGGAGGACGATATGGCCGATGACAAACGAAAGGACCTATTGCGAAAACTGTCCCGAAATCTGGTGGTCACCGTGCCCATGATGACGGTGGTTGCGGTGGCCGGTTTCAGTGACAGCAATGCTTCTTCATTCAGCTTGATTCCTTCCGCCGAGGCGGCCCAGGGAGAGGCTGAAGGCTACGGTGAAGCCGAGGGCGAGGCCCAGGGTGAAGCCGAAGCAGGTCAGGCGGAAGCTGAGGGCCAGGCCGAAGGGGAAGCAGAAGGGCAAGGTGAAGGAGAAGGAGAGGCAGAAGGCGCCGCCGAGGGCGAAGGTGAGGCGGAAGCCGAAGGCTCCTCCGCCAGCCTGAAAGATGCAGTGAGCCGCCCCGAGGGCTACACCCCTTATCAGGGTAATGTGGCCAAGCTTGTGGCACAGGGTGAAAAACTGTTCAACGACAAGACCCTGTCCTCGAACGGGTTGTCCTGCGCCACCTGCCATGCGAACGGGGCCGGTTATTCTGCCTCCTTCAAAAACGACTACCCCCACCCTGTGGCCATGGCCCAGAGGGATTTCGATATGGATGAAGTGTACCTCGATGAAATGGTGCAGATCTGTATGGTCGCCCCCATGGCCGCCGAGCCACTTGACTGGGATGGTCAGCAACTGGCGGCGCTGACCGAGTTCATGCGCCAGGAACAGGAGGCATTCAAAGGCCGATAGAGGGGTATTGTTGCGTTGTTGTGCTCTTTGGCCCGCTTCTGACCCCGAGCGGGCCTTTTTTTAGGTGTGGTGACCACCTTGTAACAAATAGCAACGTCCTGTGTCTGTTGGATATCACTTCCCGGAGGATGGGGCTCAGGTATGAAAACGGTTGTTGAAACGCAGGACGCACCCGCTGCTCAGATCCAGGGGTCACAACAGGCAACAGGGAAGGCCCGTGGGTTGATCGGATGGTGGAAGCGCTTTGTCGGCTGTCGGCTGTGTCGCAACCTGACCGCCGCTTCCTTCTTTGCCATCCTGCTGATTGAAATGGTCATCCTGATTCCTTCCTACCGGAATTATGAACAAGATCTTTTACGCCAACGGGTGGATGTGGCTGCCCAGGCATTAACCACTCTGCTGACCCAGACGGAACCGGGCGGGCTGTCCGAAAACGCTCTGCAACGTCTGATGGCGCAAAGCCCTCTGGAAGGCATTGTTATCAAGGGTGAAACCCAGGACCTGGCCACCGGGGCTGCGGTTGATAACCCGGGCCCTGCCAGCGGTGAGCTTAGAGATCAGGCCCGCACGGCGTCGGGCAATTTGGCCGTGAACTGGCCCTCGGGTGTACTGGCACCCGGCTATCGGGTTCAGGGGCTTGTCAATATGAACCAGATCCCCGGCGAACTGGTGGCTTTTGTGTTCCGGATCCTGGGGCTCTCTTTGCTCATTGCCGTCTTCGTCACCCTGGTGGCCATGGCAGTGGTGGACCGGATGATGCTGTCGCCACTGTTGCGATTGCGCGGCAGGATCAGTCTGGCCGGCGACGATGCCGAACACCCGCTTGAATATGTCCGAGCCCCGGAACGGTGTGACGAGTTCGGTGAGGTGGAATCGGCCTTCAACGACCTGCTTCGCCGTAACGCTTCCTATCTCTCTCGTTTGCACGAACTGAATAGTGAGCTGGATCAGTTGCTGGATGAGCGCACCCGGTCCCTGCGCCGGACCGAGCAGGAGCTGGAAATCCGCACCCTGTACGATCAACTGACGGGACTGGCCAATCGAAATCTGTTCGAGGAACAACTGGAGCGGTTCTTCCGGTTGCCGGCGGCCCAGCATCCGGCAACGGAGGCGCTCATGGTGGTCGGGCTGAACGATTTTCAGACCCTAAACGGTCTGGCGGGCCACGACATCGGTGACCGGGTATTGCAGGAAGTCGCCCGGCGGCTGGCGGGTTTCAGCTCGGATCATGGCCATGTGGCCCGGTTGGGCGGCGATGTGTTCGGGTTGCTGGTGCAGGGTACGGACCACGAGCCCGTCGAAACCCGAATCTCGAAAATCATCGAAGCCTGCGAGGCACCCGTTGTCATTAACGGGCACACCCACGAGTGTGAATTCAGCGCCGGCGTGGCGGTGGCGCCCCTGGACGGGCAGGATGCCAGAACACTGCTCAGTCATGCGGAAATCGCCATGCACCGGGCGAAGAAATCCTCCGGCACACAGGTGCAGTTCTTTGCCTCGGAACTGGGGGAACAGGTACAGCGCCGCAAGGCTCTGGTGCGGGATCTGAAAGTGGCCGTGGAGCGCGAGCAGCTTCAGCTTCATTACCAGCCCCAACTGGATGAGGCCCGACGAATTGTCGGCTATGAAGCGTTACTTCGCTGGCAACGCCCGGCCCAGGGTTTTGTCTCCCCTGGAGAATTCATCCCCCTGGCGGAGGAAACCGGGCTGATACGGCAATTGGGTGACTGGGTCCTGGAGCAGGCCGTGGCGCAATTGTCGGGTTGGGTCGCCGAAGGCTTTAAGGGCCGTGTGGCGGTCAATGTTTCGGCCGTGCAACTTAATGACCCGACCCTGAGCCAGCGGATTGCCGAGCTGCTGCAGCGCTATCGAGTGGAGGCCGGGCAGTTGGAACTGGAAATCACCGAGACCGCGTTGATGGAAAACATTGATTGTGCGCTCTCCACCCTGAGGCAGTTCCGGGCGCAGGGGTTGCTCGTGGCCGTGGACGACTTTGGCACCGGCTATTCTTCCCTGGCGTATCTGAAAATGCTGCCGGTCTCGCGCATCAAGATTGACCGGGCCTTTGTGACCGGTCTGCCGGGCAATCACCAGGATGCGGCCCTGTGCCGCAGCATCATCAGCATGGCCCACAACATGGAATGCGAGGTGATTGCCGAAGGGGTGGAAACCGAGGCCCAGGCCACCTGGCTGACAGGGGCGGACTGTGACGAACTGCAGGGGTTTCTGTTTGGTAAGCCCGCTCCGGCACGGGACCATGCGGCCCTGGCCCGGAAATTTTAATCACCCGTCAAATGCTGAAATAACCCACGGAGGAATCGCAATGGTTTTGCCCGCCCTGTTGAAAACGCCCGTTCGCACCTGTGCGGATGCCTGTGAACTGGCCGTGAGTCATGGTACGCCCAGGCGGGCTGCCAAACTGGCCTTGGTGGTGGGAAGTCTTCTGGTGGTGATCAATCAGTGGGAGGCTTTCAATGGGGCGGCGAAGTTTGATTGGGTCAAAGTCGTGCTGACCTACTGCGTGCCTTACCTGGTGTCTACCTACACCAGCGTCAGCAAGGATCTGCACCATCGCAAGCAGGCGTGGGCCCTGCAGGAATAGTCAGGAGTAACTGAGAGTAACGGCCACGGCCATTGCGTCTGAGTCGTTCAATCGGAATCGGTTGTGCGGCTTTTTTTCTGTTCCAGCGCCTCGTGAACCCGCCGGTCGATTTCACGGATAAACTCTTCATTCGGCACACTGCCACTGTGGGCCTGCATGAGTTTGGTGCTCATGCGCAGGTTGCCGATAAACGTGCGGCAATCGCCACACATCATCAGGTGGAACTTCACCGACAGGTTCTGCCCGGTGCTCAGTTCCCCGTCGATATAATCACTGGCGATGCCCGCCAGATCCTTACACATCAGCATTCGCCGGTCTCCTGGAAGTGTTCGACCATCAGGAAGATTTTTTGCCTTGCACGGTGCAAGAGTACACGCAGGTTAGATGGTTTCACATCCAGAATGTTACAGACATCTTCGGATTTATGTTGGTGCGCTTCGTAAAGCATCAGGGCGCTGCGCTGGGTTTCGGGAAGCTTGCTCAGGTGTTTGTCCAGGCAGTCGCTGAGCGCACCGTTCTCCAAAAGTGACTCTGCGGTTTCTTCAAAGCGCAGCTTTGGCGGCGTTTGCCACCGACCAGAGGCATTGAAACGGTCGGCCAGATCCGGGTCCAGTTGTTCCTGAAAGTCAGTGGAGACCTCCCGTTTGGCGGAACGCAGTTTGTTCTTGCAGCGATTGGAGACAATGCGGTGCAGCCAGGTTTTCAGGCCAGAACGACCCTCGAATTTGTTAATGGCATCAATCACGGTGACCCAGCAGTCCTGGACCACCTCCTCGGCCGTGGAAGGGTCAAGGTAAAAGCGGGCCACCGCCAGCATGCCCGGGGAGTAGGTTCTGACGGCGAGGTGATAGCTTGCCGGGTCCTGCTCCTTGAGCTTTTCGATCAGTTCCTCTTCCGAACCGGTTGCCTGGGATGTATCCATGGTCTGGCCCTTATATACTTTAGCGATTGCTCAAAAATTCTAGTTGATCGGGTGAGCAACATCCAGAGCATTGAGGGGGTTAAGCTAATCAATCCACTGAAATTGACGGTAATCAAATCCCTGCTCCAGTGTGGGTTTGATTACGTCAAAATAGGGCGATGCATCGAAATCCCGAGGTGCGAACAGCGAGTGGTGGCGGGAGCGGAAAGCTTCCTGTCGGCGCCAGTCGCTGTCCGGGTCGTATTCCGGGCCGTCGACCATGATCGGCAGGATAGGATAACGCAGCAGCTGGAAGGCTTCGGCAATGAAGGTGGAGCAGATGGCCCTGGTGGGGTCGCCACTGCCCATTTCCAGCAGGGAGCGCCGGTAGCGGGACGGCACGGGTGGCGTGGGCCAGAGGTAACGGGCCAGGTCCCACACGTTCTTCAGGTCGTATTGATGGCCCAGGCGGCTGATGGAATAGGCGGTGATTTTCTCGATGTCACTGTCGCTGAGCCCCACCGGACGGCAGATACGGGTATGGGTGTGCCGGTAGAACGACAGCGGCAGGGACCGTATGCCTTCTTCCAGGTCCGCCTCAATCAAAACATGAGGCTCGCCGGTGGAGCTTATTCCCAGACCGGCGTCCGGGCCAAGGTACAGTGCCGCGTGAGACCAGGTAGACTGAGTCAGGTATTTGATGGCGGTGCTGATGCGCGTGTTGCCCTCGACCAGCAATACGTCACCGGGTTTGAGAGAGTTTTGCAGGGCTTCCCAGGTGGACGTGCGAATCGATCGCTGGGTGACCTGTTTGGAAAGGTAGGCGGCCAGGTGACGGGAGAGCCAGTTCAGGAGCATGCCAATCCTCTGTTGATGTTGAGCTATATGAGTATCACAGACCGTAAAGCCTTGAGACAGTGGCTCGTTATACCCGGACCGGATTGTTGCGGCTTGTGTAACATCCACCGGTTATGAGTGTCTGTGATACCAGGATACGACGCACCCCTTTATTAGAAGGCAGAAACATGAATCGAAACAAGTTGATACTTCTGGGAGCGATTGCCGTCATCGTGGCACTTTTCCTGGGGTTGGGCGGCCACAATCTGCTTACCCTGGATAATCTGCAAGCACATCAGGCGTCGGTGGCCCAGTGGATTGAGCAGAACCTGATACTCGCAGTGGCCGGTTATGGCGTTTTGTATGTGTTGGTCACCGCGCTGTCGTTACCCGGTGCCACCATCATGACGCTGGCCGGCGGTGCTTTTTTTGGCAACTTGTATGGCTTGCTGGCGGTCTCGGTTGCCTCGACCATCGGCGCCTCGCTGGCGTTCCTGGTGGCCCGCTTCCTCTTGCGCGACACCCTTCGGGCCAAGTACCGGGAGACTATCGCCAAAATAGACCGGGGTATCGAGAAAGACGGCGCCTTTTACCTGGCCACCCTGCGCCTGGTGCCGGTGTTCCCCTTCTTCCTGATCAACCTGGCCATGGGCCTGACCGGCATGAAGCTGCGTACCTATGCCTGGGTCAGCTGGGCGGCCATGCTGCCGGGCACCTTGGTGTATGTGAACGCCGGCACCCAGCTGGGGCAGATCCAGTCCACTTCGGACATTGTCTCGGCGGATCTGTTGCTGTCGTTCGCCCTGCTGGGGCTATTTCCACTGATTGCCAAGTTCGTGGTGGGTTTCCTGCGCCGGCGCAAGGTGTATGCCGGCTGGCAGAAGCCGGAGCACTTTGACTACAACCTGCTGGTGATTGGTGGCGGTTCTGCCGGGCTGGTGTCGGCCTACATTGCCGCAGCGGTGAAGGCGAAAGTGGCGCTGATCGAAAAAGACAAAATGGGCGGTGATTGCCTGAATACCGGCTGTATTCCCTCCAAGGCCCTGATTCGAAGCGCCAAGGCCGCCGACACCCTGCGCCACGCCAACCGCTATGGCCTGGAGTCGGTGCCGGTGAAAGGGTCGTTCAAAGCCGTCATGGAGCGGGTGCAGAGCGTGATCAAAAAAGTGGAACCGCACGATTCGCCGGAACGCTATGAACAACTGGGCGTGGAGTGTATCGGTGGTGAAGCGAGCTTTGTCTCCCCCTGGGAAGTGCAGGTGCGTCTGAACGACGGCGGAACCAGGCACCTGACTGCTCGCAGTATTGTCGTGGCCACCGGCGGCAAACCGGCGTTGCCGCCGATTCCGGGGCTGGAAGACATGCAGCCGCTCACCTCCGACAATCTGTGGCAGTTGGAACAACAGCCTAAGCGTCTGCTGGTGTTGGGTGGTGGTCCGATTGGCTCCGAGCTGGCCCATGCGTTTGCCCGCCTGGATAGCCAGGTGATTCAGGTGGAGCGGGGAGACCGCTTATTGGCAAAAGAAGATACCGATGTGTCGGCACTGATCCTCAAGCAGTTTGAGACCGATGGTATCGATGTCCGGCTGAATCACGCGGCAACGGGGTTCTGTGTCGAAGAGGGAGAGAAGGTGGCTTACTGTGATCATAACGGCAAGCAGGTACGTATCCCTTTCGACGAAGTCCTGGTGGCCGTGGGCCGTGCGGCCAACACCGACAATCTGGGGTTGGACCGGATCGGTCTGGAAGCCCTGCCCAACGGCACTGTGCCGGTGGAAGAAGACATGAGCCTGCGTTATCCGAACGTGTTTGCCTGCGGCGATGTGGCTGGCCCCTACCAGTTCACCCACGCGGCCGCGCACCAGGCTTGGTACGCGGCGGTTAACGGCTTGTTCGGCCAGTTCAAGCGCTTCCGGGTGGATTACCGGGTAATGCCCTGGGTTACCTTCACCTCGCCGGAAGTGGCCCGAGTGGGCCTTAGTGAAGCCGAGGCGAAAGAAAAAGGCATCGCTTACGAAGTTACCCGTTACGGTCTGGACGACCTGGACCGTGCCATTGCTGAAAGCGAGGAAACGGGATTCATCAAAGTTCTGACCCCACCCGGCAAGGACAGGATACTGGGTGCCGTGGTGGTGGGTGCCCACGCCGGAGAAATTCTGGCGGAATTCACGCTGGCCATGAAACACGGTCTGGGTCTGAATAAAATTCTGGGCACCATCCACCCCTACCCGACCTGGAATGAATCGGCCAAATTTGCCGCCGGTGAGTGGAAAAAAGCCCACGCGCCGGGCGCGGCTTTGAGAATACTTGAAAAGTTCCACAACTGGCGTCGGGGGACAGATCGATACCAACCCCCAAGCGCGTAAAAAATCGAAATTGCTGAACGTATGGCGACTGCCGGTAACAAACGGGCCAGTTTCGTGTCAGTTCTCCAGACAATGGTAATAACCAAGGAGCGATCATGCCCCTGACCGCGACGAAAGCGGGAAGCAAAAACCGCATCCCCGCTGTTGAAGTTCTCGAACCCCGGGCCCGGGACAGCTGGACCCACACCCGCAACGGCGACCCGCGCGGTTACATTGACGCGCACAGGCTCCAGGAGCTGTGGATTCATACCGGCACCGCCTGCAACCTCGCCTGCCCCTTCTGCCTGGAAGGCTCCCATCCCGGCGATGGCCGCATTCCGGGCATGAAGCTCAGTGACGTGAAGCCCTTCATCCACGAAGCGCTGGACATGGGCGTGGAGCAGTTCTCCTTCACCGGTGGCGAGCCGTTCGTGATCCGGGATTTCGTCAACATCCTGGATTACGCCAGCCAGCACCGGCCCTGCTTCGTGCTCACCAACGCCACCGAGCCGCTGCACAAACGCGAACACCAGGTGTTGCCACTGTTGGACAATCCTTACCCGATCCACTTCCGTGTCAGCCTGGATTTCCCGGATCGTGCCCGGCATGACAAGGATCGGGGCGAAGGCAGTTTTGAGCAGGCGCTGGATGGCATTCGCTGGCTGATCAACCAGGGTTTCGAGGTGTCCATTGCCCGGCAGACCGACCCGGATGAAAACCCACAGGACGTGGAAGCGGCCTTCCGGGCCATATTCCGGGAATGGAACATTCCCGAGGACCTGTCCTTCACCGCCTTCCCGGATTTGGGGACGCCCGGCTCGGAAGACGGCAGCCCGGAGATCACCGAAACCTGCATGGAGAAGTACCCGACCAGGGAGTCCCGATCGCACTTCATGTGCACCTACACCCGAATGCTGGTGAAGAAGGGCGATCAGGTGCGGGTGTATGCCTGCACCCTGGTGGACGATGACCCCCAGTACGACTTGGGCGGCACCCTGGCGGAAAGCATGGACGAGCGAATCATGCTGCGCCATCACCGGTGTTTTGCCTGTTACCGGTTCGGGGCCAGTTGCTCCGCGCCTTCTTGATGGAGGTCGTGTTTGACTCCGGCTTCCGGCCCTGGGGTGGGGGTTCCAAAACGGAAAACGTGGTTTTCCTGAATGTTTTGGAACCCCCACCCCAGGGCCGAAAGGCCTCGTGCTAACTATCAAAAAGAAGATGGAATGGATAAATGACAGGTTTTGAGGGAACGCTTTTCTGGGGATTCCTGCTGGTGTACGGCGTGGTGATGTATGTTTTGTCGCCCAAGAGCCGGAATGCCAATTCCTTCTACAAAGGCGCGGATGACCAGGGCAACCCGGTGGGCCAGTGGTCGCTGACGGCCAGTATCTTTATCAGCTGGATTTTCGCCAAGTCGGTGACCAACGCAGCCAACCTGGGGGCGGCCTATGGCGTAACCGGTGGGCTGGCCTATGCTAGTTACTGGCTGTCGATTCCGGTGGCCGGTTACATCATTTACCTGATTCGTACCCAGACCGGCGCGCGGAGCCTGCAGGAATTTCTGACCTCCCGCTTCGGGCGGCTGGCCAGTTTGGCTTTCGCCGCAGCGATTTTGATTCGCCTTTACAACGAGGTGTGGAGTAACACCGCCGTGGTGGGCGGGTATTTCGGCCTGCCCGGGGAGTGGCAATACTACACCGCTGCCATGCTGTTTACCGCATTCACTCTGGCCTACAGCCTGAAAGGCGGGCTGCGCTCGTCGATTTTCACCGATGTGATCCAGGCCTTTGTCTTTGTGTTCTTTGTTGGCGCGGTGCTTTTCCTGGTTGTGCCGGCCAATGACACCAGTGCGTTGCTGAGTAATGGCGAATTCCGGCTGGATGCCGGGTTTGATCTGTTGCTGGTGGCGCTGCTGCAGCTGTTCAGTTACCCCTTCCACGATCCGGTGCTGACCGACCGGGGCTTTGTGAATAAAGAAAAAACCATGCTCAAGAGTTTCGTGGTGGCCGGGTTGCTGGGCTTTGTGGCGGTGTTCATTTTCAGTCTGGTGGGCGTACATGCGCGCTTGAACGGCATTGAAGTGCTGGGTAACGCGCCGGCAGCGGTGGGGCAGTCCCTGGGCTTGGCGGCATTGTTCTTTATGAGCGTGGTGATGATGACCTCTGCCGGCTCCACACTCGATTCCACCTTTACCTCCCTGGCCAAGTCCCTGGCGGTGGATCTGCCCCGGCTGGCGGGCAAGCTGGGTGAGCGGTTGCCGAGCATGCGCGTGGGCTCGGTGGTGATGATTGTGTTTGCCCTTTTGGGCAACCTGCCCATGTTTGCCGGCACCGATATTCTCAAGGCCACCACCATTTCCGGCACCATGGTGATGGGACTGGCGCCGGTGTTCCTGTTCTACGGCTTGACCCGCTGGTCGCCCTGGAGCTTCCACCTGAGTTTCTGGAGCGGCCTGGCGTTGGGTGTGTTGCTGGCGGTGGGGCTGATTCCCGCCAGTTGGGCGATTGGTGACGGCAAATACGCCATGCTGTTGGGCGTGAATGCCTGGGGCTTTTTGATCTGTAGCGCGGGCTTCTTCCTGCCGTTGGCCCTGCGCCGGCTGGCCGGGCGGTCCCTGGCGGCGGGCGAGGTGTAGTCGTGCCCAAGAGCAAAAGTGCCATGACTGAAGGCCGCAGTTGCCCGCTGGCGTACCGGTACCGGCCGGAAGTGCTGTGTCAGGATCCGGAGCCGGTGAACGAGGACGTCCTGTACGTGGTCGGCGGGCTGTATGGCAATCTGGAAGCGCTGGATGAAATTGAGCGCATGGCGGCGGCCGAGGAACGGCTGGGACGCCGGGTGCGGCTGGTATTCAACGGCGACTTTAACTGGTTCAACGCCGACGACGCGCTGTTCCGGGCGATCAACCAGCGGGTGCTTGCGCACACCGCCAGTCTGGGCAACGTGGAGTACGAACTGGCCATTCCCAGTGACGGTGCCGGTTGCGGTTGCGCCTACCCGGATTTTGTCGATCAGGGCGTGGTTGAACGCTCGAACCGGATCATGGTCCGGCTGCAGGCGACCGCCGAGAATCACGGAGATATTCTCAACCGACTGGCAACTTTGCCTCGTTATCGTTGCCTGATATTTGGAGGCCTAAAGATTTTGGTGCTCCATGGCGACCCCGAATCGCTGGCCGGTTGGGGGTTGTCCCGTGAGTACCTGTCGTCCGGGAAACAAGGCCCTGTTTCGGAGTGGTTCGACAGGACCGGTGCCGATGTCATGGCCTGTACCCATACCTGTCTGCCGGCGATCTGGCACGGGCGGTCTGGCGGGCGAACCACGGTGGTGTTGAATAACGGTGCTGCGGGGATGGGCAACCTGGCCGGTGACCCGCGAGGCCTGATCACCCGGATTGCCCGTGAGAAGTTGCATATGACGCCTCTGGCGAGCCACGGCATGGCGGGTATGGAGCTTTCCCTGTTGCCCGTGCACTTCGATGTCGAAGCCTGGTTGAGCTGTTTTGATCGGATCTGGCCGCCGGGTTCCGAGGCGGCCGTGTCTTACCGGGATCGACTTACGGCCGGAACCGGCGTGCCAGCGAATCAACTGATTTTCCCTGCTTGACGCCGGTCAAGGGCCTGGCTGGCGATCACTCCAATTTTGTCTATTCTTAGGGTTGAGTGGCCGCGCTTGGGTGTCGCTGGGTGCGGTCAACTTGAAATATATTTCGTGGTCTATATAATTTCTCACCAACGTTAGGCAGCGAGTTGATCAATATGACATCAGAAGGCTCGAATACGACCGCCATCAAACTTCGCGTTCCCGTGAAAGATGATGGCTACAGACTCTACCAGTTGATTGCGGAATGCCCGCCACTGGACCCCAATTCGATCTACTGCAACCTCCTGCAGTGTAGCCACTTTGCCGAGACCGGCGTGGCGGCGGAGATGGACGGCGATCTGGTCGGCTTTATCTCCGGATATATCCCTCCCCAACAGCCTGAAACCGTGTTTGTCTGGCAGGTGGCCGTTCACGAGAAAGGTCGTGGCCAGGGCCTGGCAAAGCGCATGTTGAAGGAAATCGTGGCCCGTGATGTGTGCAAGAACGTCACACACATGGAAACCACCATTACCGAAGACAATGAGGCTTCCTGGGCATTGTTCCGCTCATTCGCCCGTGACATGGGAGCCGAGCTCACCTACCACGAGCACTTCGAGAAAGAGACCCACTTCGGCGGCGAGCACGACTCCGAGTTCCTGCTGCGCATTGGGCCCTTTACGAAGTCTGTCTGATAGCCCCGGTACACGACTTTTCGTGACCAACTGTGAATTGGACTAGCCGGCAGGCCGCCCGAGGTGGGCCTGCCTTCAAGGCTTTAACCAACGCACGGTGGGCTTGCTGCGACACCTATACAGACCCCCGCAAGCTCCCCGCGCATCTACCTCGAACCTAATATGCTAAGAGGCAAGACCATGGAACTTTTCAAGTCGACCGAATCCGAAGTACGTGTATATTCCCGTGCCTTCCCGGTGATCTTTAACCGCGCCAAGAACGCGCACCTGTACACAGAAGATGGTAAGGAATATCTCGATTTTCTGGCCGGCGCTGGCTCCCTGAACTATGGCCACAACAACGACACCCTGAAGAAAGCCCTGCTCGAGTACATTGAGGCTGACGGCGTCAGTCAGGGCCTGGACCTGTTTACCACGGCCAAGCACGACTTCATGGAGTCCTACAAGAAGCACATCCTTGAGCCCCGTGGCCTGAACTACAAAATGCAGTTCACTGGCCCCACCGGTACCAACTGTGTGGAAGCGGCCATGAAGCTGGCTCGTAAGGTGAAGGGCCGCACCAACATTATCTCTTTCTCCAACGGCTTCCACGGTGTGACCACCGGCGCGGTTGCCGCCACCGGTAATGAGCACCACCGGGGTGGTGTTGGCCTGCCGCTGACTGGCGTGGATTTCCTGTTCTACGACGGTTACCTGGGTGAAGACGTAGATACCCTGAAGATCATGGACAAGGTGCTGTCTGACAGCTCCTCCGGTGTTGAGCTGCCGGCGGCAGTGATTGTCGAAGCCATCCAGGGTGAAGGTGGTCTGAACGCGGCTCGTGCCGAATGGCTCAAAGGCCTGTCCGAGCTGTGCAAGAAACACGACATCCTGCTGATTCTGGACGATATCCAGGCGGGTAATGGTCGCACCGGCGATTTCTTCAGCTTTGAGTTCGCAGGCATCAAGCCGGACATCGTCACCGTGTCCAAGTCCCTGTCTGGCTACGGTCTGCCGATGGCACTGGTGCTGTTCAAGCCGGAACTGGACGTGTGGGCTTCCGGTGAGCACAACGGTACCTTCCGTGGCAACAACATGGCGTTTGTGACAGCGCGTACCGCTGTTGAGACTTACTGGAAAGACGACGCCTTCGCCAACGAAGTGAAAGCCAAATCGGACGTTCTGGCTGAAGGCCTGCAGGCGATCTGCGACAAGTATCCGAGCGAGTTCCGCCTGAAGGGCCGTGGCATGATGCGCGGTATCTCCGCGACTCACGCTGACCTGACCGGCCCGATCACCAAGCGTGCCTTCGAGAAAGGCCTGATCATTGAGACCAGTGGCCCGAACGACGAAGTCATCAAGTGCCTGATGCCGCTGACCACCAGCGAGGACGACCTGCGCCTGGGCACCAAGATCCTCGGTGAGTGTGTCGATGAAATCATGCAGGAAGGCGTCAACGAGGCGTCATAAGGCGCCTATACTGTTTGACGGAACATTCATTCTGCACATAGCAAAGGCAACTACATGACTACGGCACAACATACCGTCGAGAAGATCGGCGGTACTTCCATGAGCAACTACGAGGCCGTGCGCGACAACATCATTGTTGGTAATCGCAATAAAGACGACCTCTACCAGCGCATTTTCGTGGTGTCCGCCTACGGTGGTGTGACGGACGAGCTGTTGGAGCACAAGAAAACCGGCGAGCCGGGCGTTTACGCCCTGTTTGCCGATGCCGAATCGGACTGGGCCTGGGGTGACGATCTCACCAAGCTGGTGAAGTTCCTGACCGACCTCAACGGCAACCTGTTTGAAGATCCCATGCTTAAACAGCAGGCGGATCAGTTCATCACCGACCGTATTGAAGGCGTTCGGGGCTGCCTGATCGACCTGCAGCGTCTGTGCTCTTACGGCCAGTTCCAGCTCGAAGAGCACCTGCTGACGGTTCGTGAAATGCTGGCCGGCATCGGTGAAGCCCACAGTGCGTTCAACACCGCGCTGAAGCTGCAGCAGGAAGGCATCAATGCCCGTTTCGTGGATCTGACCGGTTGGCGTGACGCCGAGCTGCTGCCTCTGGATGAAAAGCTGAAGCAGGCGTTCGATAACGTGGACCTGAGCCGCGAACTGCCGATTGTGACCGGTTATGCCCAGTGTAAAGAGGGCCTGATGCGGACCTTCGATCGCGGCTACAGTGAGATGACCTTCAGCCGGGTGGCGGTGATCACCAACGCCCGCGAAGCCATTATCCACAAGGAATATCACCTGAGTTCGGCCGACCCGAAAGTGGTGGGCGAAGACAAGGTGGTGCCGCTGGGCCGCACCAACTACGACATCGCCGACCAGCTGGCCAACCTGGGGATGGAAGCGATTCACCCCCGTGCCGGCAAGGGACTCCGTCAGGATGAAATCCCGTTGCGGGTGATGAACACCTTTGAGCCGGAGCACACCGGCACGCTGATCACCGGCGACTATGTCAGTGAAAAGCCCCAGGTGGAGATCATCGCCGGTGCCAAGGGTGTGTTTGCCATTGAAGTGTTCGATCAGGATATGCAGGGCGAACCGGGTTCGGATCGCAAGATTCTGGACGTTCTGACCCGTTTCAAAGTGCGCTTCATGGGCAAGGACACCAACGCCAACACCATCACCCACTATGTGGACACCACGCTCAAGCACGTCAAGCGTGTGGTGAAGGCGCTGGAAGAAGAGTTCCCGAATGGCGAAGTAAGCACGCGCAAGGTGGCCCTGGTTTCCGCTTGCGGCAGCGACATGAAGGTGCCAGGCATTCTGGCCCGCTCCGTGAAAGCGCTGGCGGATGAGGAAATCAGTGTGCTGGCCATTCACCAGTGCATGCGCCAGGTCGACATCCAGTTTGTGATCGACGAAGACGATTACAACAAAGCGATTGTCGCCCTGCACGGCTCGTTGATTGAGCCCCACAATCACGAATATGCGATTGTGGCCGCGTCTGAAACCACCTGATCGGGTTTCGGTCTGGCAGTCCGGGCATGCTTGCCCGGACTCGCCATCCCTCCTTTATTGCTCCCTGGTTCAAGCGTTGTGAACCAGATAAAACCACGCGCCCGCCGCGATTTGACAGACCACCACGGTCAACGTCAGCCCCAGCCGTAACTTCAGGTACCAGCTCGGCCAGTAGTGCCGCATCCAGCGTGCATCCACCCAATAAAGCAGCAGGTACGCCACGGTGTAGAGCGCGATCTGGTGAGAGGTTTGCAGTAGCAGGCCGATGCCGGCCGTTATAAAAAAGGCCTGGCTCAGCAGCATGCAAACCATCGGAGACTGGGGGTACGTGCGATTCTCCAATTGCAGCGCAATGGGCCAGTACACGCCGGCCATGAATGCCAGTATGCCTGCGCTGTAGATATAGAACCACGCCAGGATGGCCACGCTCTTCGAGGGCATCAGGAACAGACCGGCGGCCCCGGCGAGAAACGGCAGCAGACCGGCGAGACCAACCAGTATGGCCAATCGGGCAATAACGATCACGACGGTCGCCTCTGTACCTGAATGCGCATGGGTTCAATGTCTGCCGGCTCCATGCCCACCATTTCATGATAGGCGGAGGGGTGAACCACCTGGGTTTCCAGAATGACGAAAGGGGCCAGGGTGTCCTGAACCTGCCAGGCGCTACGAAACAGCCGAGTGTTGCCCTTGTCGTCCGATAACAGCTGCATGCCCTGGGGCCCATGCAGCCGGGCCATGTATTGTTGTCCTTCCAGTGAAATGATCTCCAGAAGATCGAACACCGGACGCTCAAGATTCCTGAGCTCATCGAGCGTTATGCGCACGTGAAACCTCCCGTTTTTTCAGGTCACTCTTAAGGTCACTCTTAAAAGTGCGTTACGGGGAAATTTACGAGTCAGGGAGTCAACAGGATCATTGCGCGAGGGCGCGGCATTCCTCATGGGCCGGACAGCACACCAGATGATCATTCACCATGCCGGTGGCCTGCATGAAGGCGTAAACGATCGTGGGGCCGACAAAGTTGAAACCGGCTTTCTTGAGCGCCTTGGACATGGCAACCGATTCCGGGGTGGTTACCGGCACCTCTTCAAAGGCCTGCCACCGATTCTGGATTGGCTGGCCTTCGACGAAGTCCCAGAGGAAGTCCGAGAAGCCAACGCCCTGGTCCTGCAGGGCCAGGAACCCACGGGCATTACGGATGATGGAATGCACCTTCAGGCGGTTGCGTACGATGCCGGGGTCCGCCAGCAGTCGGGCCACGTCCTGGTCATCAAACCGGGCGATGCGTTCGGGATCAAAGTTGGCGTAGGCCGCCCGGTAGTTCTCCTGCTTGCGCAGGATGGTCAGCCAACTCAGGCCCGCTTGTTGGCCATCAAGACAGAGCTTTTCGAACAGGGCCAGGTCGTCGTATTCCGGTCGGCCCCAGACGGTGTCGTGGTAATGCACGTACAGGGGATCGTCTCCACACCAGGGGCATCGCTGGCTTTGGGACTCGGCCATGGGGCACTCCAGTTGGTCAACGTTTGTTGCGGATGGTGCGATGGAACAGCGGCTCCCAATCCGCGCTCAATTCTTCAGCCGGTTCCAGGTGGTAGTCATCCGGGGGCGGCTCAAAGAGCGTGATGGACGGCCATCGTTGTGGGTCGTCCGGATCGTCGGTCTGGTACACCAGTGTCACCAGAAAGCCTTCGACGTAGCAACAGCAGGTGGCCCAGGTTTGCTCTGGCCGGTCACCATACAATTCAAAGTCTTTGCGGACTTCCAGGGTTTGCAGGTTGCCCGCGATTCCCCGGCCGGTGGCCTTCAGCCAGGCTTCCTTGAGTGTCCAGACCTGCAGGAACAGGAATGGGTCGTCGGCCCGGAACAACCACTCCTGCTCCACCGGCGAGAACCAGCGGCGGGCAACCCGGTGCCATTCGGATTGTCGGCCGCCGGGCTCGATATCGATGCCCACGGCCTGACCTCCGCTGGCACAGGCCACAAGCCCCTGGCTGTGGCTCAGGGACAGCTGAAGGCCCGGCGGATGGTCCGAAGCCACCGGTCGCCCGCTGACCGGGCGGCAATGGCTCGGAACTTCCCCGCTGACCCGCCCCAGGGCCTGGCGGATGAGCCAGCGGCTGGCCAGGAAGTCATTGGCGCCGGCACCTATCCGCCCGGCCAGGCGCTGGTGTTCACCAGGCAGAAGCCAGTCCGGGGTGATGCCGGTGTTTGCCGTCAGCCGATGGCAGAGCCATACGCGGGGTGGGTGATCAGGGTTGCAGTCGTTGGATGGACCAGGCATCGCCTTTCCTTACATATTCAAAACGGTCGTGCAGGCGACTGGGCCGACCCTGCCAGAATTCGATACGCTCCGGCACCACCCGATAGCCGCCCCAGAACTCAGGCAGCGGTACCTCGCCGGCGCTGAATTTCTGCTTCATTTCGGCCACTTTCTGCTCCAGCAGGCCCCGGGAGGTGATCACCTTGCTTTGTTCGGACACCCAGGCGCCAATCTGGCTGCCTCGGGGGCGAGACGCGAAGTAGCGCAGTGATTCCGCCTTGCTGACCTTTTCCACGGCACCCTGGATGCGTACCTGGCGATTCAGGCCAATCCACGGGAACAACAGTGCAGCCTGGGGATTTTCCTCAATCTCCCGGGCCTTTCGGCTGCCGTAGTTGGTGTAAAACACAAAACCCCGGTCGTCGAAGTATTTCAGCAGCACCGTGCGCAGATCTGGCAGACCATCGGCCCCGGTGGTGGCCAGTGACATGGCGTTGGGCTCCAGGATGCCGGCGGTACGGGCATCGTTGAACCAGGTTTCAAACTGGATCACGGGGCTGTTATTGAGGTGTTCGCGATCCAGTCCCTCGCTTTCAAAATCCCGACGCATATCGCCGATGTCCATAACTGGAAGTCTCCGTCAGTGTCTACAGGGAGTGATACGTTGGCGGAGCATATCGGGTTCGCCGGTTTCTGTCAGGTCTGGCTGACAAGTTGCCCAATCGGACGCTATGCTTGCTAACAGGTATCAACTGGCAATATTCAATTGGGGAGTGGCCTGTGAGCGAGGAAAAAGCGAAACGGAGTCGCTGGTTACGGAACACACTGGTGGGCGTGGCTGTGCTTCTGGTGCTTTATGCCCTGGCTGGCTTCCTGATATTGCCTTGGTGGTTGCAAAAAACCGTGCCTGAGCAGCTGGACCAGACCATGGGCTGGCAGGCCTCGGTGGAAGACATCAGTGCCAACCCCTTTGCCCTGACTCTGGAAGCTCGGGGCTTTGAGGCCGTGGATGGCACCGACGAGCCGGTGGTAACCTTTGATCGTCTGATGGTGAATCTCAGTTTCTTCCAGTTACTGACCGGCGTGGTGGGCTTCCAGAACATTTATCTGGAGGCGCCGGATGTACGGGTGGACTTGCTGGAAGATTACTCGGTCAATTTTGCCCGGGACTGGCGTGAAGCCAACCCGCCGGGAGACCAGCCGGAGCCTGAAACCGCCGGCCCCGAAGAATCATCCGAGCCCCTTAAGCTCTATTTCAGTCAGCTTGCGATTGACGGTGGCAGTATCCGTTTCCGGGATTTCACTCAGGACGACGTCGCCGAATTCCACATCACGCCACTGGATTTGAGCGTCAGTGACTTGGCGACCTGGCCGAGGGATGAAGATGACAGTCGCTATTCCCTTGTGGCTGCTGTGGACGACCAGAGCATCGAATGGTTTGGGTCTCTGGAGCTGGCCCCCCTGTCTTCCGAGGGTCGCGTGGAATTGTCGGATATCCGTTACGACACCCTCGCCCACTTCCTGGCGCCGGTGCTGCCCTGGCAGTTGCGCAGCGGCACTGTGTCTGTCGAATCCCGCTACCGGCTCTTCGCCGGCGATACCCTGAGCCTGGATACCGCGGAAGGCCGACTGATCGCGAACGACGTGGCGATGGCCCTGTCGGCTGATAGCGAGGAGCCAGCTCTGAGCCTGGGAGATTTGGAAATTGCAGGGGTCGGGTTTGACCTGGCGAATCGCGAGGCCACCGTTGGTATGGTGTCTTTCGATCAGCTATCGGTGGCGGCCCACCGCAACGCCGGGGGGGAAATTGACTGGCTTGCGTCCCTGCCGGAAACAAAGGCCGACAGCGGGGCAGAGCAGTCCCAGGCCTCCACCCCCTTCCGCTGGAGTATCCAGGGCCTGGAGCTAAACAACAGCCGGTTGCAGTGGCGGGATGACGTGCCGCCCACGCCGGCGAATATCGAACTCACTGAGCTGAGCGCTTCGATCGGCGGCCTTTCCCATCGCCTGGACGAGCCGGTCTCTTATCGTCTCTCCTCTGCTCTGGCCAGCGGTGGGCGTTTGTCCGCCAACGGGCAGTTAACGCCCCGGCCATTCAACTTCGAAGCGGCATTATCCGGCTCCGACATCGCACTGGCGGCCTTTGAACCTTACATAAGAATGAACGCCAACCTGGAAGTGGTGGATGGCACCCTGGGGTTCGATGGCAACCTGGATCTGGATGACCAGACCGATCCGATGACGGGTACGTTTAGCGGCACGGCGGAAGTGGCGGGGCTTAACCTCCGTTTGCCGGATGAGAGCCAGTCATTACTTTCCTGGGAAAGCATGCGACTGGCACCCATTGAGTTCAATGTGAACCCGGCCCGGCTCGAGATTGGCACCGTGGTGTTGGCGCAGCCTGAGGCCAATATCGTGCGCTTGGCGGAAGGGCAGCATAACGTTCAAACCATCGCCAAAACCAACCCGGATTCGGGAGAGTCGGCCAGCGCACCGGAGCCAACCGACACAGGGAGCGACGAGCAACCACCGTTCATTTTCCGAATCGGGGAATTGCAGTTGCAGGAAGCGGCACTGGCTTACACGGATCGAACCCTGGAACCGCCCTTCAACACCACATTTGATGCCTTAAGCGGCTCCATTTCCGGTATCAGTAACGTGCCACCCCAGCAGGGCCAAGTGAACCTGCAAGGGCAACTGGCCGGCGTTGCGCCTGTTGAGTTTACCGGCACCCTGGGTGCTTTGGGCACCGAAGACACCAGTAATCTGAAATTGACGATGCAGAACCTGTCGCTGCCGGTACTGTCGCCCTATTTCGGCCGCTATGTCGGCTATGCCGTGGACAGCGGTAAAATGGAGCTGAATCTTGATTACAGTATTACCGGCACTCAGTTGGATGCTTCCAATACCGTCATTCTGGATCAGATGAAATTAGGCCAGAATGTGGCCAGCGACCAGGCTGTGAACGCGCCAGTGAAACTGGGCCTGGCCCTGCTCACGGATCGCCAGGGAGTGATTGAAGTGGACCTTCCGGTCAGCGGTGACCTGGCGGACCCGCAATTCAGTGTGGGCCAGGTGGTGATGCGTGCGTTTGTGAACCTGCTGGCCAAAGCCGCTGCCTCGCCGTTCACCATGCTGGGTTCCGTGGCTGACCTGGCGGGCTTCAGCAGTGAGGAGTTGGGGCACGTGGCCTTCGAGCCTGGAACGACCGTTATGCCGGAGCAGGAGGCCGCCAAACTGGCCGCTTTGGCCAGCGCCCTGCAGGAGCGCCCGGAACTGCTTTTGAATGTTCGTGGCGCCGTGGCACCTGAAGCAGACGGACTGGCACTGCTGAAAGAACGTATGGCGGCCCGGGGTGAAGAGACCAGTGGTGAAGCCTGGGAACAAGCCCGGCAGGCCTATCTGGCCGGAGAGCGGCAGTTGCCGCCCGAAGCCCTGGGCAAGCTGGCCAGCCAGCGGGCTCTGGAAGTGCGCCGGATACTGGAAGACACGCACGGTGTCGCCGGTGAGCAGCTGTTCCTGCTGGATGCCTCGCGCCAGGCCGAGTTGACCGACAACGGGCAGGTGATTGTGCCCTTTACTCTGGATGTTCGCTAAGACCGAGGTTTAAACGCTGTATGCCTGCTGCCCCACAACGCCTGGCCAGTCATTTCTTTGCCTATATTTCCCGCCTGCGCTGGATCAAGCGCTGGGGGCTGATGCGCAATGCCATTGACGAGAACGTGGCCACCCACTCCTGGGAAGTGGCCACCCTGGCCCATGCCCTGGCACTGATCCACAATCGGCTCTGCGACGGTCAGGTGAACGCCGACCGCATCGCCGCAGCGGCCTTGTACCACGACGCCACAGAGGTGATCACCGGTGATATGCCCACGCCGGTGAAGTACCATTCCCGGGTCATGCGCGAAGCTTTTGGCGACATCGAGCACAAGGCCGAGGCAGAACTGCTGGCGTTGCTGCCCGAGGAGTTGCAGGAGGATTTCTCGCCCTATGTGCGTGAATCCCGGCTGGCGGAACAGGAAAAGCAACTGATCAAGGCCGCCGACCGGCTCTCTGCGTGGCTCAAGTGTCGGGCCGAGATTCGGGCCGGTAACCCGGAGTTCGAGCCGGCCGAAAAACAGATACGGGCCCGGCTGGAGGAAGAGGCTCTGCCCGAGGTGCTCTACTTCCTGGAGGTCTTCGCCCCCGGCTACGATCAACCGTTGGACAACCTGCTTGGCTGAACGCCACAACACTATGGAAACAATGGAGTATGTGTGAACTGCTGGCCATGAGTGCCAATACCCCAACCGATCTCTGCTTCAGCTTCACCGGCCTGACCCGGCGAGGCGGCGAAACAGGTCCGCACAAGGATGGCTGGGGGGTGACGTTTTACGAGGGCAAGGGCGTACGCAGCTTCCACGATCCCGATCCCAGCGCCAGCTCCCGCATTGCCGAGGTGGTGCAGACCCATCCCATCAAGAGCGAAGTGGCCATTTGCCATATCCGCCAGGCCAACGTGGGCGACATCTGCCTGGCCAATACGCATCCGTTCATCCGGGAACTCTGGGGGCAATACTGGGTGTTCGCTCATAACGGCCAGTTGTCGGATTTCCAGGCGGAGCCCGGCTTTTACGAGCCGGTGGGCACCACCGACAGCGAGGCCCTGTTCTGCGACATGCTCAATCACCTGCGCCAGCATTGCCATCGGGGCGATCCGGCAGAAACGTTGGTGGAGCACTTGGTGGAACTGGCCAACAACTATGCCCGCCAGGGCGTGTTCAACCTGTTGCTCAGTAACGGTGAGAGGCTCTTTACTTACTGCACCACCAAGATGGCCAGCATCACCCGTCGGGCGCCTTTCGGCCCCGCCCGGCTGAAGGACACCGACGTGACCGTGGATTTCGAGTCGGAAACCACGCCAGACGACATTGTCAGTGTCATCGTGACCGAACCGCTGACCACCGATGAAAAATGGGATATCTACCAACCCGGTGAATGGCGCCTGTGGCGCAAGGGCGAAGTGGTGTTGTCCGGCGGGCGCTGAAACCCATTAAGGTTTTGTTATTGGGGTTGGTTCAGCCTGGAAAGGAGCTTATATAGAACACAGGCCATCCATAACAGAACAGGACATTCCATGATTGAGCGGGCGGACACCCACAGCAAACTTTTCGGTTATCTGCTCTGGATCTTCGGTTTTCTGGGGTCGCACCGGTTTTACTACGGCAAGCCCGTGACCGGAACCATCTGGTTCTTCACCCTCGGGCTGTTCTTCGTCGGCTGGATCGTCGACTTCTTCCTGATCCCGTCCATGGATCGCGAAGCCGACCTACGCTTCAGCGGTGGCGAAACCAGCTACAACATTGCCTGGTTACTGCTTACCTTTGTGGGCGTGCTGGGACTGCACCGCATGTACATGGGCAAGTGGATTACTGGCGTGATTTACCTGTGTACCGGTGGCTTGTTGCTGCTGGGCGTGTTGTACGATTTCTGGACCCTCAATGAGCAAGTCTCCATTCGTAACGCTTCAGACAGAGTCTTTTAGACGCCGAAGCATCTGCACCGGCACCCGGTAGCGCTGTCCCTTCAACGGCTCGGTACTGTCCACCGTGCAGGTTTTCCGGTTCACCCGGACGATCCGCCCCTGGCGTTGCCGGGCTCCCTCGCCAAAACTGACCGTATCGCCAACCTGCCATTGGCGGGCGTTGTCCTCGGCACTGGGCAGGTCGAAAGGGGTTTCAGAGAGTGCCAGACCTTCCTCCCAGGCACGGTTCTTCAGGTAGTGCCGGACCTTCTCGGCCTGGCCTTCGGAGTACAGGCGGTCCAATAGCGTGTAAAAAGGCCGATTGTGCACTGAGCCATAATAACGCTGGCCAGCGGCGTGTTGCAGCAGATGGGCGAACTCATGGCAGCAGGTATGGGCGAGCAGGTTGAGTGGGCTGACTTCGCCGCCAAAATATTCCAGTCGGTTAATTTCCCTGGTGGATAGCCAGCCCAGAGCGGCATCGGCTGACTGCTTCGCGATGATCATCCGAACGCCATAGGTGATCAGGTGTTGTTTCCGACGTGAATCGAACCGATGGTAGGTCGCCTGACCGGAGCCGACACGGCACTTCAGGTCCGCCTTGGGACGTCCAGCGCGGGCGGGTGGCCAAAGAATGTCGAGGGTGGCCTGGCACATAAGTTGGCCAATGCGGTGGTGTGACGTTTTCTGCATGCAAGCCTCTGGGTTGGACTTTCCATGGTACCGTCGCCCCAGTACTTCCTCAACGCAAACTGAACCGCACCGGCAGGGCGTAGGTAAAGCTCTTGCCTCGCATGCTCTCCGGCACCCTGGGCAGGGGCGCGGCCTGGATCAGCATGTCCTGAGCGGCGTCATCGAGCAGGCGGTGGCCGGAGCTGTCCCGCAGGCTGTGGTTGAGCAGCGTGCCGTCACGGCTGAACTCGAAAACCACCACTGGAGTTCCTTGCTGACCCAGGCGGCGGGCGCGACGGGGGTAGTCGTAGTGGCGGGCCAGGTGGCGGCTGAGCTTGCTCAGGTAGCTGTCCACGTCCGAGGAATTGCCGGCGTTTTGTAGTTGCACGGCATTCTGGCTGTCGTCGGCCTCCGCTTCTTCACCGATCGGCTCCTCGGCAGGAGCCTGCTCAGCCGTCGTTTCAGTAACCTCGCTCTTCTCTGGTTGAGGCTGAGGTTCCGGCTCTGGTTCCGGTTTAGGCTCCGGCACGGTTTCAGGTTCTGGTACGGGGTCAGGCTCTGGTATAGGTTCAGGTTCTGGCGCGGGTTCCGGCTCTGGCTCAGGTTTCGGTGCTGGCTTGGGTCTCGGCTTTGGTGCGGGGGTCGGCGCCGGCTCTGGCTCAGGGGCCCGCTTGCCCGCCAGGCTGATCTTGATGGCCGGTGCGGTATTCACGGCATTGTCGCCGAGCACGGGCAACGTCATGGGCGTCTGTGGCGCCGCCCACACCAGTACCGTCGCGGCCAGGGCAACAGCCAATAGCAGAAAGAGCACCTTGGGGATATGACCGGCGGGTTTCATGATCCCGGCTCCGTCAGCAGCACCACCTCGGTATAGCCTCCCTGCTCCAGTAACCGGAGCAACGTTTCCAGATCGGCCATGGTCAGACCTTCATCCGCAGCAATCCTGAGGGAGGCGTCTTCGCCAGGCTCGTCGAGCGCCGCCAACAGGGTGTCGGCTTGCCGGGTTTTCCCATCGACCTGCCAAGTTCCATCGGCCCTGACCATCAAGTCCGCCTCCGGAGATCGTTCCTTCTCCAGTTGCGAGGTGCCGGGCAGTTCCGGCAGCGGATCATTGGCGAGCTGGCCGGCCACGATGAAGAACATCAACAGCAGGAACACCAGGTTGATCAGGGGCAGAAGGGCATCTTCAACACGGTCCAGCAGGCCCTTGCCGGAAGTGCCGGGAGGTGGAACCAGTTCGTTCATGAGTCGTCGGGGTCGCGTTTCCAGTGGGCCTGAATGCCGTTACTGTCCAGGGCGCTTAATGTCTGAGTGAAGCTGGCCAGCCTGGCCTGGGCTGCGGCACGAATGTTGGCTTCGGTAATTCCGGCATTGGCCAGGGCGGGGATGAGTTGGTCCAGGGTGTAGTCGTTCCCCTGCCAGAGCACTGTGCCGTTGGCATTAATGACCAGCTCCGGCAGCGGCTCGCCGGTGGCTGTGCCGCGACTGTCGGTATTGTTCCCCAGCTCCAGGTAGTCCACCGGCAGCAGGCGGGTGGTGAGCATGAAGAACACCAGCAGGATAAACACCACGTCAATCAGGGGTGTTATCCGGATAGGCATGGGGCGGCTGGGTCTGGGATCAACCAGTTGCATGGGCGTATCGCGCGCCGTTGCCGAGGGCGTAGTCTGCAGCAGGTTCGGCAGTCTTCTCGCGGGCTGGCTGTTCCGGTTCGACGGATTTCTCGGTAACTGGAGTGGCCAACGGTGTTACGTTGAACACACTCACCAGCGCGCTGTTGATGTTCTTGTGAATCCGGCGCAGGCGAAATTCAATCCAGGCCGCCAGGGCTGCAAAAGGAATGGCAACCACCAGGCCAGCGGCGGTGGTCGCCAGGGCCTCATAGATGCCGCCGCTGAGCTGGCTGGCGTTGGCGCGGCCCTCGGTGGCGGCCATGGCGCTGAACGCTTCCATCATGCCCATTACGGTACCGAGCAGCCCCAGCAACGGCGCCAGGGCGGCAATGACTTCGATGATTTTCAGCGGCGCCTCGAACGGCTCCAGGGCGTTTTGGGCATCACGTACGGCGGTTTCCCGCACTGCGGCAATGTTGGAGCCTTGTTGGCAGGCGCTCATGGTGTCGGTCAGAAGATGCATCAACGGATTGGTGCGGCCCAACAGGCCGGCTTTCTGCTGGACATCCCGGGGCCGGGCGCTGGCCGGGTCCGCCTGCCACTGGTTGAGCAGGTGACGCAATCGGCGGTTGAAGCGTGGAGTATAAAACGTGCCGAAGAGCATCAGGTAAAAAAAAGTGACCAGACCGACGGCTGCTAACGCAATGAGCACCATCATCACCGGGCCGCCCATTTCAACCAGTTGAGACAGTGGTCCCGAGGGCAAGAGGGATTCTGACGCCGCGCTTATGGAATTCATGGCTTTGCAACACCTGATTATCGAAACGTGATCTAAATAGTAACGATTATCAGTAAAATTGCAAGCCGGAAGTTTGCTCGGTCGGCTGGTTTAACTCACCAGTCCCGAGGACATGGCCGCCTGCCAGAGCAAGCGCAATGCGAGCAGGGTCAGGGCAATGTTGAACACCCAACTGAACCAGCGGTTGCTCATGGTTTTGAGCAGATGCAGGCCGATCCAGGTGCCGGCAAAGCCGCAGGCAATCATGGCCAGAATGAAGGGCAACCACTCGGTAAAAACGAAGCCGGCGACGGTGAACACCAGAGCTTTGGGCGCATGCTGCAACACCATGGCGGTGGCAAACGTGGCCACGGTGCGGAACCGGTCGGTGTGGATCTGTTTGATAAAGGCGGCCACCAACGGACCGGTGGCTCCAACGAACAGGCTGATAAAGCTGGTGAAGGATGAAGCTAGGAAGATGCCAGGCTTGCCGAAGGAAGCCTTGGGCAGCTTGGGGCCCCAGCACAGGTAGAGCACAAACAGGGCAATGGTGAGCTGCCACAGATATTCCGGCAGGTCCACCAGCAGCCAGGCGCCCAGAGCCGCACCCACGAGCACGCCCGGGGCGAAGGCGGCAATGACGCTCCAGTCGATATGGCGGCGCGTAAGCGTGGCCCGCCCGGCGTTGGAGCCCAGTTGGATCATGCCGTGCACCGGAATGATGGCGGCGGGTGGCATCCAGGTGGCCATCAGCACCAGCAATAGAACACCGCCACCGGCGCCCAGGGTGGCGGTGATCATGGAGGTAAGGGCTGAAGCCAGTAACAGAAAGATGCCCACGGTCGGGCCGAGGGCATCCGGGAAAAACATCAGGTCCATGGAACTCCCCGGGACAATCACGTAGGCTGCCGAGTTTTCCGGTTTTGGTCCTGAATGTCCATTGGGCAAATGGCGCAGGGGTTGTGATCCGTGCCGATCAACTCCACGTTTATCTTTCCAGGGGGAACAGGCTATGCTGTGGGTGTGGGAACCCGGTTCCCCGCGACCCAGATGGCATCGAGGAGGCGAGCATCTTATGAACCAATCGATGGCAATCGACGATCTGGTATCCGTAGCCCAGGCTGAGGCCATGGGCGAGCTGGATGCCCCGATGATGGCAATAGTACTCTCCGACGAGGAGAGCTACGACCTGCCCATTAACTCCCTTGAAAGCGATGCCGACAAGGCCCGCTGGGGCCTTATCCTGCGCGCTGCCCGCGAGCACGTGGAAGCCGATGCCGTGGCGGTGCTCTACCCGGCCTGGACCACCATTCGCCGCAAACCGGAGAAAGACCAGCCAGCCCAGGCCGCTGAAGCCGAAGTTCAGGAAGACGACGCGGACGATGATGGCGGGCCCATCGACACCCTGTTTGTCCAGCTGCACACCCGAGACCGGATCTACTGGCGTGGATTTGAGCAGATTCGTGATCCCCGGCACCGCCGTATTATCGGCTTTCGCCGCATCAAGGCGCTGTCCACCGATTATGATCGTGACAACGCGCCGTCTGTTACCGCCTGGCTGGATACCCTGTTTGAACCCTTACCGAACGAGGGTGAGGAAACTGAGGTGGATCGGGAACTGACCGATCTGCTGGAGGAGCCGGAAGTGACGGCTGCGCTGTACCCGAGGCACATGCGCTCCCTGCACTGAGGTATTAGCCGGGCCCTGATGTCAGCGAACGGACATCAGGGTCAGGCACAGTTGGGCATTCTGGATGAAGTGGGCAAACGCGTCTTCCTGCTCTTTGGAAGGCACGTAGCCAGCCGCTGCGTTGTCGGCGTAGAACAGGCCCACCAGCCGGCCCTTGGCCGTCAGTGACCCGACCAGGGCCGGAACCTTCCCCAGCCATCGGTCATAGGGCACGCCACTCGCCTGCCTGCCCGGTGTATAAACAGCGCTGATGCCATGGGGGAGCAGTTCACCCAACGGGCCGGTGCTGTCCTTGTTGATGACAAAATGCTCCCGCCATTTCTCCGTGCCACGACCACCTACCTTGCGCGGCACCAGTTGCTGGCCGCTGCGGTCGGTCATCAGCAGGCCGACCCGCTGCATGCCAATGGCCCGGTGAATGCCTTCGATCACCAATTGGCAGACTTCGTTGATGTCTGGTTTTTCGGCTAGGGTCTGGGTGAGTTCGCGCAGAATTTCCAGTTGCAGGTCCGAGTCCACCGCCGGCGCCTCCATGGCCTGTTCCGATGCCTTGTCCTGATTGCCGGGCATGAGCTCGGTCACTTGCGGAATGCCAAGCGACACCGCCACCCTTGTGGCTTCCTGGGCATTGGCTTTGAGCTGATCCCGGATGGCAGCGGGCGGCGCTCCCACATCCTTGCTCAGGCGCTCCAGGATTTTGTCCATTTCCGCGCCGCTCCAGCCATTCTCGGAGGCGCGGGCCATGTCCACGGTGTTTCGCACCAGGCTGCTGGCCTTGGACGTGGCGGTGCCTGGCGCCACCACTTCCTTGATGAAGGGGCCGAGGGCCCAGGCTTCCACCAGCCCGCGGGTGATTTCAGTGAACGTGGTGTGCAGGACCGCCCGCTGAGCCTCGCCTGATGGCTCCTCCAGACGAAGGCGTTCCTCCAGCTCAGCAGCCTGTTCCGTGTCGCAGGACCAGAACGCCAGTTCCCCGATGTTCATCAGCAAGGCGCCAATAAAGACCTCTTCGAGCGCCTGCTCCTTGGTGCTTGGTAGCAGGCATCGGGCCTGCACCGCGCCGTGGATCGCCCGGGCCAGGCAGCGCAACAGGTGCGGCCGGTCATTGCGTTTGAGCATGGAGTCGACAATCAGCGAAGAAATCGCCATCGACTTCACCGAATCGAACCCGATCAGGGTGATGGCCCGGCTGACCGTGCTCACCTGGGTGCTGGCGCGGTTGTAAAACACCGTATTGGAGAGCCGAAGCACCTGGGAAGTAAGCTGGGCATCGTTCAGGATAACGTTCGCCAATTCATTGACCGTGCTGTTCAGGCTTTCGGTCAGTTCATTGATCTGGCGAAGCGTGTTGGCCAGTACCGGCAGCTCCACTTTGCTTAAATAGGAAACCCACGCCTGGGTGGAGTTCATCCTTGGGGCAGTCGTTTCAGACGGTCTGGTCACTGGTGCGTGCGCCTCGATAAATAATCGGTGGATGGCATTGAATCACTGAGTTTAGCCGACCCTGATTGTTCCGGTCAGTTAGCCGTTAGTGTACGGACAACTACACAGGCCTGCATGGCCCGGGTGATTCGGGTTTGAGTGACAAATAGGCTATAATCGCGCGTTTTAACGGCGCACCTGCAAGGCACTGATCGTGATTGTATTTGACCAGGTACAGAAGTCGTACCAGGTGGGCGGCCGGGCGATCCCCGCGCTGCATCCCACCAGTATGACCATCGACACCGGCGAAGTCTTTGGCATCGTCGGCCACTCCGGGGCGGGCAAATCCACCCTGGTGCGATTGATCAACATGTTAGAGCCGACCACTGACGGCCGCATCCTGATCGACAACGAAGACATTACCCGCTACAACGCCGCCGAACTGCGGGCGTTTCGCCGCAAAGTGGGCATGATCTTCCAGCACTTCAACCTGTTGTCCTCCAAGACCGTGGCCGACAACATCGCCTTCCCCATGAAGCTGGCGGGCATCTACTCCAAGACCGAGATTCGTGAACGGGTGGAAGAACTGTTGGCCCGGGTCAGCCTGAGCGACCATGCCAACAAATATCCCTCCCAGTTGTCGGGTGGTCAGAAGCAGCGCGTCGGCATTGCCCGTGCCCTGGCCTGCCGCCCGACCATATTGCTCTGTGACGAAGCCACCAGCGCCCTGGACCCGCAAACCACCCAGTCGGTGCTGAAGCTGCTGGCGGACATCAACAAGGAACTGGGCCTGACCATCGTGCTGATCACCCACGAAATGGACGTGGTGCGCCGTGTCTGTGACCGAGTGGCCGTGATGGACGCCGGCGAAGTAGTGGAAATGGGCCCGGTGAGCGAAGTCTTCCTGCACCCGCAACACCCCACCACCCGGGATTTTGTGTTTGAAAGCGAAAGCATTGACCGTGACGAGCTCCAGGAAGACCTGCAAAAAGCCAAAGGCCGCATCCTGCGCCTGACCTTCAAGGGCGAATCCACCTACAAGCCGCTGTTGGGCAGCGTGGCCCGGGAATCCGGCGTGGATTTCAGCATCCTGTCCGGTCGCATCGACCACATCAAGGACACCCCCTACGGCCAGCTGACCCTGTCGCTGGTGGGCGGTGATCTGGACGTTGCCATGCAGGCGCTCGAAGCCGCCGAAGTTCACGTGGAGGTGTTGCGCTGATGAAAGGTTTACTGAGTAACGTCGACTGGTTCGAAATCGGCCTGGCCAGCTGGGACACCCTGGTGATGGTGGGCATGTCCCTGCTGTTCAGCGTGATCATCGGCCTGCCCGTGGGCGTGCTGCTGTTCCTGTTTGGCAAGCGCCAGCTGCTGGAACAACCGGTGGCCTACGCCGTACTCTCGTTTGTGGTGAACGTGCTGCGCTCCGTTCCGTTCATCATCCTGTTGATCGTAATGATCCCGTTCACCGTCATGCTGATCGGCACTTCGCTGGGCGTGGCCGGTGCGATTCCGCCCCTGGTGGCTGGCGGTGCGCCCTTCTTCGCCCGCCTGGTGGAAACTTCCCTGCGGGAAGTGGACCGAGGCATTATCGAAGCCACCCAGGCCATGGGCGCCACAGTTCGCCAGATCGTCTTCGGTGCCTTGCTGCCGGAAGCGCTTCCGGGCATTATCGCGGGTATCACGGTCACCGCGATCACGCTGGTGTCCTATGCTGCAATGTCCGGCGTTATCGGCGGTGGCGGCCTGGGTGACCTGGCCATTCGCTTTGGTTACCAGCGTTTCCAGACGGATGTGATGGTGATTACCGTCGCTTTGCTGGTGATTTTCGTGCAAGTATTGCAAATGATTGGTGACCGCCTGGTTTTATACTTTAGCCGGCGCTAACTCCAAATCAGTGCTCCCTTGCGGGACCTCCTCCAGAAACTGTCGAGGGCCATGGATGGCCCGAGTCAAGCCCACATGGATGTGCTTGTCGGCGTGTTTCTGGAGGAGGTCCCGCAAGGGAGTGCGTCTGGTGTAATGAATTCTCAGAACAACAGGAGCACAGAATAATGAACTTCAAGAAAACCCTGGTAGCCGTGGCTGCCGCCGCAACTTTCTTTTCTTCCGCAGCCCTGGCGGAAAAACTGTCGGTAGCGGCTACCCCGGTTCCCCATGCGGAGATCCTGGAATTTGTGAAGCCGACCCTGGCCGAGCAGGGTGTTGAACTGGATGTCAAAGTTTTCACTGACTACATCCAGCCGAACATCCAGGTCAGCCAGAAGCGCATGGACGCCAACTTCTTCCAGCACCAGCCGTACCTGGATGAGTTTAACGAAGGCCGTGGCACCAACCTGGTGACTGTTGCCGGCGTTCACATCGAGCCGTTTGGCGCCTACTCCAACCGCATCTCCTCCCTGGACGAGCTGGAAGAAGGCGCGGTCGTGGCCATCCCCAACGACCCGACCAACGGTGGGCGTGCCCTGCTGCTGCTCCAGAAAGCGGGCCTGATCACCCTCGAAGACGAAAGCAAGATCACCGCCACCCCGCGTGATATTGCCGAAAACCCGAAAGACCTGGAGTTCAAAGAGCTGGAAGCGGCCACCCTGCCGCGTATCCTCGGCCAGGTGGACCTGGCGCTGATCAACACTAACTACGCGCTGGAAGCTGGCCTCAATCCGACAGAGGATGCGCTGCTTATCGAGGGTTCGGATTCACCTTATGTCAATATCCTGGTGGCCCGTCCGGACAACAAGGACAGCGAAGCCATGCAGAAGCTGGCCGATGCCCTGCAGTCCGAGGAAGTGAAGAACTTCATCCTCGAAAACTACGAAGGGGCCGTGGTACCGGCGTTCTAAGCCGGGCTTCTCTCGGCGGGCATGGGTTTGCCCGCCAGCCATAAAAAAAACCGGGCCGCCTAAGCAGCCCGGTTTTTTTATGCCTTAAGGCAGGGGTGGATCAGTCACCGCTCCAGTTGGACGTCGGATCCGGCGTCATGCGCAGGTAGGACTTCACGGCTTTGTAGCCTTTCGGGAAGCGCTGCTTGATCTCGTCCTCGTCCTGCAGGGACGGAACAATCACAACATCACCACCACGTTCCCAGTTGCCTGGGGTGGCCACCTTGTGCTCGTCGGTCATTTGCAGGGAGTCGATTACGCGCAGTACTTCGTTGAAGTTGCGGCCCGTGGACGCCGGGTAAGTAATGATCAGGCGGATCTTCTTGTTCGGATCAATGATGAACAGCGAACGCACGGTCAGGGTGCTGTCGGCATTCGGGTGAATCATGTCGTACAGCTTGGAGACCTTGCCATCCTCGTCGGCAATGATCGGGAAGTTAACCGCGCAACCCTGGGTCTCGTTGATGTCCTTGATCCAGTCTTTGTGGGATTCCACCGGGTCCACGCTCAGGGCAATGGCCTTGACGTTACGCTTCTCGAACTCGTCCTTCAGCTTCGCGGTCAGACCCAGCTCCGTGGTGCAGACCGGAGTGAAATCCGCCGGGTGGGAGAAGAGTACGCCCCAGCCGTCGCCCAGCCAGTCGTGGAAGTGGATGGTGCCCTCGCTGGATTCCTGTTCGAAATCCGGTGCGGTATCGCCTAAGCGCAGACTCATAGTGATTCTCCTTTACCTTGATGGAGGTGCTGAATGTGAAAATCTCTTTTTTGAACCGCTCTTTGTGATATTGGCGCTCCTAGCTCGGAAAACAAGTGTTTACCGGCCAGTAGCCTTTTCTTTATCAAAATACGCCCGACTGAGTTTGAAGACCACCGGGCTGAGCAGCAACAGTGCAATCAGGTTGGGGAGCGCCATCATGGCGTTCAGGGTGTCTGCCACCAGCCAGATGAACCCCAGGTTGACCGTGGCGCCCACCGGAATGGCGGCGATCCAGACCACCCGATATGGCACGATGGCTTTGGGGCCGAACAGGAACTCGATGCAGCGCTCGCCGTAGAAGGACCATCCCAGAATGGTGGTGAAGGCAAAAATGGCCAGGGAAATGGCGACGATGTAATTGCCAAAGCCGGGCAGGCCGGATTCAAACGCCAGCGAGGTGAGTGCGGCCCCTGTTTCGCCTGAGGTCCAGGCGCCGGAGGTGATAATCACCAGGCCGGTGATGCTGCACACGATGATAGTGTCGATGAAGGTGCCCAGCATGGCCACCATGCCCTGCTTTACCGGGTCTTTGGTCTGGGCCACGGCGTGTGCAATAGGTGCAGAGCCCAGGCCCGCTTCGTTGGAGAAGATGCCCCGGGCCACGCCAAAACGAATGGCAGCCCAGACTGCTGCGCCGGCAAAACCGCCCTCGGCAGCCGACCCGCTGAACGCTGAGCTGAAAACCGTGGCGATGGCGGATGGAATTTCGTTGGCATTGATGGCAAGCACAATCAGGCCAATCAAGACGTAGGAAACGGCCATGAATGGCACGAGTGCGCTGGCTACCTGGCCAATGCGGCGAATGCCACCAATCAGCACCATGCCCACCAGCACCATCAGGATCAGGCCGGTGACCCAGTGCGGCAGGCCGAAGTTGGTTTCCAGCACGTCCGCCACCGAGTTGGCCTGTACCGTGTTGCCAATGCCAAAGGCCGCGACGGCCGCAAAAATAGCAAACAGCACGCCCAGCCAGGCCCACTTGTTGCCCAGGCCGTTGCGGATGTAATACATGGGACCGCCAACATGCTTGCCACGCTCATCCACCTCACGGAAGCGAACCGCCAGTACCGCTTCGGAATACTTGGTGGCCATGCCCACCAGGGCGGTCAGCCACATCCAGAACAGGGCGCCCGGGCCGCCCAGGAACACCGCCGTGGCCACGCCGGCGATGTTGCCCGTGCCCACGGTCGCGGAAAGGGCTGTCATCAGCGCCTGGAAGGGTGGAATTTCGCCCTCGTCTGCTTCTCCACGGGCACGGCCGCTCCACATCAACCGGAAGCCGGCGCCCAGCTTCAGCACGGGCATCAGTTTCAGGCCAATACTCAGGAACAGGCCGACCCCAAGGATCATTACCAGCATGGGCGGACCCCATACCAGGCCGTTGACTGTGCTTACAAAATCGGAAATGGCTTCCATGGAATCTCCCCGGTGTGCCATGGATGGTGATTGATAGCCTAAACTATGGAGTCTAGCGGGAAATACGGTCATGTAAACCGTTAGCGTCCTGTCTGGCAAAGGAATTGCGAGACAGGCATCAGGAGCGGGGTTTTAGGAGCGGAATCCCCAAAGCATGCTGAAGTCCATGGAAGGCATGGTCTCGGGTTCTTCCGGTTCCCGGATCATGTAGTCCATCAGGCTGGTGTCGCGCTCGAAGGTGCCGTTGTAACGGTGGCCCCGGGGATTGAAGATGGCCTGCACAAAAGGTCCGCGGGATTTGTTGGCCCGGCGGGTGACCACGCCCACTTCGTTATTGTCCAGCCGGACCAGCACACCGGGTGGGTAGTAGCCCAACACGTCCAGCAGGGCACGGGGAATGGCCGGACGGAATTTGCCATCGGCCAGGGTGGACACCATTTTCCGGGCTTCGATGATATCCATACGGGTGCGATAGGCCCGCTTGGTGATCATGGCCACGTAGCGCTCGGCCAGGGCCAGGATTTCAGCTTCCGGCAGGATGTCGGAGCCGCTGAGGTTTTCCGGGTAGCCCGAGCCGTCCGAATATTCGTGGTGTTGGGCAATGATCTTGTGCAGAAGCTTGTTGGTGATGCCGGCGGCTTCCAGTGCCCGGATACTGCGGTCCGGGTGCTTTTGAATTACCTCGCGTTGCTCACGGCTGAGAATGATGTTGGAGGAGTTCAGCTTGTCCGCCACCGGGACCAGCGCCAGGTTGGCGCTGAGGGCGGCGGCGGTCAGAATGCGGGTACGTTTGTTGTCCAGCCCGAATTGCCGTGCGATGAACTGGCACAGAATGCCATAGAACAGGATCTGTTCATGGATGTTGGGGTTCACCGAGTACAGGTGCACCAGTGCCAGCGTGGCGTCCGGTGCTTCCACGCAGGTGCGCTCCAGCATCCGGCTCAGGCCCAGCAGGCGCTTTTCCGCCGACTCCTCCCGGGAGGTAATGGCGTTAATGGTGGTTTCCAGGGTGATCAGTAATTCGGCATAGTCCGCGAACGGATTGCGCTTACGGTTGTCCTGGAATTCCTCTTCCTGGGGTAGGTCAATCTTGCGTGGCTTGAAACGTCCCCGCTCGAACAGGTGCTCCAGTTGGCTGTTTGTCTGGATCACATAACCCTGGCGCAACAGCACATTGCCGTCTGCGTCATAGACGTCCCACGGCAGAGGCCGACCGATAACGAGTGCCCCTGGGGCTATTCTTACGAGTGAAGCCAACGCGTTGTCCTTGGTGCTCAAAACCCTGGATGGTGTCTTGTTTTTAACTTATGGGTAACCGGAGATAATAGTGAAATCCGCCGGCGGTTGCATGTCGGAGTATGTCGTGTTTGCCGATAGAATTGTTAAGAATCGTATCTTGCTAAAGATGAATGTCCAACGTTGGTCTAAGCTTGGGGCAAACAATAAGACTATCGTCCTAAGCGACACATCATGTTATACCGGTTGAAGAACGATTTCCGTTTATCAATTATCACCTTGCTGGGTGTCAGCGCGGTGTTCGGCGTGACGCCTTTTGCGATCCTGCGCTTTATACAGGGCAATTCCGTGGCCTTCGTGGTCGATCTTCTGATCCTCGCTGGCGTGGCGGTGTCGGTGAACCATGCCTGGCAAACCGGCGACACACGCCGGGCCGGCCTTTTGATGGCCTGTGTGGCCAGCTATGGGGCCGTCCTGGTAGGCGTCCTGGTGGGCGACCCGGGGCTGTTCTGGCTTTACCCTTGCCTGGTGACAACCTTCTTCCTGACACACCCCCGGATGGCCCTGGCCATCAACGTATCGGCGGTGCTTCTGATGATGCTGGTCAGCGATGCGTTCCGCAGCCACGAACAGATGTGGTCATTTGCAGTGGCCGCCGCCGTGGTGACCGCCAGCGCCCATGTTTTTGCCTATCGTAACCGCAGTCAGCGGCGCAGGCTTGAGCACCTGGCCACCATCGATCCACTGACCGGCGTGAAGAATCGCCGCTCCATGGATTATGAGCTGGATATGGCGGTTGCAACTGCTGAACGTACCGGCAAACCGCAGACACTGGTATTGCTGGACATCGATCACTTCAAGAAGATCAACGACCAGTACGGGCACGTGTTGGGTGATGACATTCTGGTTGACCTGGTCACCCTGATCGACAGCCACACCCGGAAATACGATCAGCTCTTCCGGTTCGGCGGCGAGGAGTTCGTGCTGCTGCTCCCCGACGTTGGCGGTGAAGATCTGGATACCGTGATGACTGAGCTCCAGCGACTCTTGCGTCGGCGCCTGAAATGCCCTGATGGCGCTGTGACCATATCCTACGGCGTGGCCACATTGCAGCCGGGTGAAAGCATGGAAAGCTGGCTGACCCGGGCCGATGATGCCCTCTATCAGGCCAAAGAAGGCGGCCGTGATCGCATCGTGTATGCCGATGGCCCGCCCATCGCTGCCATGCCAGCCAGCGCCTGATTGGGACGCTCTTTCCTTGCTCTACTTCAGTCTGTTGATGGCTGCATGGCGACGTGGTAGCTAAAAAGCCGCCACCCCAGCAGCAGACTCGCGGAGGTCAGGCCTGCGGTCAGCCCGATCCAGAAGCCGGCCGCGCCCATGGCTGGCGCCAGCCAGTCGGTGAAGGTCAGGGTGTACCCCAGTGGCAACCCAATGCCCCAGAAGGAAAACAGCATGATGAAAAACGGGATGCCGGTGTCCTTGTAGCCCCGCAGGGCGCTGATGCAGGTTACCTGGATCACGTCAGCAATCTGGAACAGCGCGGCGAAGGCCAGCAGGCGAACGGTGACCGCCTGAACCTCGGTATCGCTGGTGTACAGGGCGGCAATTGGCCCGGAGAAGACAAACAGTGACGAGGCGAACACCAGGGCAATACTCGACGCAAGGATCAGCGAACTGCGGGAGATCAGGCGGGCGGTGTCCGGCGCCCGGGCGCCCACGAGGAAGCTGACCCGCAGCGTCAGGGCCATGCCCAGACTAAGGGGCAGCATGAACATCAGCGAGACCACATTCAGGGCGATCTGGTGACCGGCGACCACCACCGGCCCAAGGGGGGCCAGAAACAGGGCAATGACCGCGAACATGCTGGCTTCCACGAAAATGGTAAATCCGATTGGCACGCCGATGCGCAGTATGTATCGAATGCCGCGCCAACTGGGCCGCGCCCAGTCCGTCAGTAAATGAAAGTGCCGGTAGGTGGCGCTGCGGTTCAGGTATACCAGCATGGCAATGGCCGCCACGCTGTTGGAAATGGTAGTGGCCCAGCCGCAACCCACGCCGCCCATGGCGGGCAGCCCCAGTTTGCCGTAGATGAAGATGTAGTTCAGTGGCAGATTGACGAGTGTACTGAGTACCGAGAAGGCCATGATCACCCGGGTGTGGCCCAGGCCGTCGGTCAGGCCCCGAAGTGCGTTCATCAGCAAGAGTGCCGGAATGCCCCAGGCAAAGGCGTCCAGGTAGCCCTGGGTAATGCCCGCAGTGTGTGGTTCCAGTTTCAGGATGGCCAGTATCGGGTGAACATTGGTAAGCAGCAGCGCCATGATCACCGTGCCGCCAACGGTGATGTAGATGCCTTGCCAGGTGGCCGGCATGATCTTCTCAAGCGTGCGGGCGCCGTTGTAGCCCGAAATGATGGGCTGCAGGGCGCCCAGCAGGCCCATGAAGAACAGGAACAGCGGCATCCACAGGCTGCTGCCAATACCCACGGCGGCCAGGTCCTCGGCACTGGCGTGACCGGCCATGATGGTGTCGATGGCGCCATTGGCCATTTGCGCCAGTTGCGCGATCAGTATGGGCCCGCCCAGCAGCGACAGGGTTTTCCATTCGGTCAGCGTGCGTTGCACCAGGGGCTGGCGGGTTTCCGGTAATGGCTGATGAAGTTCGTCCATGGGGTCACGGCTTGCTGGTAGTGGAGTGAGGCTTAGGTCCGCAGACCGGGCATGATACCTGAAATTCGGTGCTGACGAGCAGTCGGATAGGCTTCTCCAAAACACGCCCGCGAGTACTTCCCTGTAAGGCTTGACTGCAGCCATCCCTGGCTGCAGACAGTTTTGGAAAAGCCTACCCGACCGCTCTTGCTCACAAATGGGATTTATTCATATTGGCTGTGTTTCAGCCCTAAATTGGGTATGGTAGCGGCCGTTTATTGCAGCGCGAGGTCGACATGGCACTACTTGTTCTGGTTACCGTTCTCTGGGCATTTTCCTTCAGCCTGATTGGTGAGTTCCTGGCCGGGCATGTGGACAGCGATTTTGCCGTGCTCAGCCGTGTGTTGCTGGGGGCGCTGGTGTTCCTGCCGTTTACCCGCTGGCGGGGTGTGCCGGGTGGCCTGAAACTGGGCATCCTGGTTACGGGGATGCTGCAATTTGGGATTACCTACCTCTGCCTCTACCGCTCCTTTGGTTACCTCTCCGTGCCGGAGGTGTTGCTGTTCACCATCTTCACGCCGTTGTACGTCACCCTGGTGGACGATGCCCTGGCGGGGCGGTTTTCACCGGTGGCACTGCTGGCGGCGACGATTGCCACCCTGGGGGCCGGCATTATCCGCTACGACGGGCTGAGCGAGGATTTCCTGACGGGGTTCCTGCTGCTGCAAGTGGCCAACTTCACCTTTGCCGCCGGCCAGGTCGGGTACAAGCATGTGATGGCGCACTACACCCTGTCCGTTCCCGGTTACCGTACATTCGGTTATTTCTTTTTCGGCGCCTTGATCATTGCCCTGCCGTCGTTCCTGATTTTTGGTGATGCCGGCAAGCTGCCATCAACGCCCACCCAGTGGGGCATCCTGACCTGGCTTGGGCTGGCGGCCTCCGGGCTGGGGCTGTACCTGTGGAATCGCGGCGCCTGCGTGGTGGACGCGGGCACCCTGGCGGTCATGAATAATGCGTTGGTGCCGGCGGGGCTGTTGGTGAACCTGTTGATCTGGAACCGGGATGCCGACCTTTTGCGCCTGGCACTGGGTGGTGCGGTGATTGCCTTTTCCCTGTGGGTAAACGCCCGCTTTCATCCCCGGGCCCGGCTGGCGGCGGTTCCGAAATAAACGCCGGGCTAAAGATCTGGATCAGGTGACCGTTACAATACGGTGACACGGCGTAACCTTTTCAGCATTTTAATGTTTGCTGGACCAGCGTACGCTACGCCACCTCAAATCCAGTCGTTCCCCTTAATCCTGGCACTACCATGCGCAAGAACCTGCCCGTCACCGAACGCGAGATCCAGATCCCGGAAGGGATGCGTTTGATCAGTACGACCACCCTCAAAGGGGTGATCACCTACTGTAATGATGACTTCGAAACCATCAGCGGCTATACCCGCGACGAGTTGATCGGGCAGGCCCACAACCTGATTCGTCACCCGGATATGCCCCAGGCGGTATTCGCCGATATGTGGGAATACCTGAAGGCCGGCAAGGCCTGGATGGGGGTGGTGAAGAACCGGGCGAAGAATGGGGATCACTACTGGGTCAGCGCCTATGCGACCCCGATCTGGGAGGACGGCCAGATGGTGGGCTACGAATCGGTGCGGGTGGCCGCCACCCGCGACCAGATTGCCCGGGCCGAACGTCTGTACCGCAAGATCAATGTGGGCCGGCTGACGTCCGCCTGGCGCAACAAGGCGCTGTCCACCGGCCGCTCGGGCTGGCCGTTCCTGTTGTCCATGGCCATCAGCCTGGGTGCTCTCTGGCTGGACTCGCCGGCGTTGGCGGCGGGCCTGATTGTGGGCTCAAACATGCTGGCGTACTGGCTGGTGTTCCACTCCCTGTCAAAGCGACTCCAGGGGCTTCTGGATTTGCGCCCGGATGCCTTCCAGGACCCTATCGTTGCCCGTACCTACAGTGACGAACGTGGCTTGATGTCGCGCCTGGCGCTGTTGCTGGTCAGTGAGCGGGCGCGGATTCGTACGGCCCTCGCCCGGATCGACGACCAGGCCGAGCACCTGTTTGATCAGGCCCGCTCCACCCACAGTCATATCACCGAGGGGGCGTCGGCCATATCCCGTCAACGGGCGGAAACCGAGCAGACCGCCTCCGCCATCAATGAAATGACCGCTTCCATCCAGGAGGTGGCCGAATCCGTCACCGCCAACGCCCGGGAAGCCGAGCAGGCCAATCGTCTGGCGCATCAGGGCAGTGATCGCAGCGGCGAAGCGTTGGCTGCCATTGAAGAGCTTGTACAGCGGGTGAACAGTATTGGCGAGTCGGTCAGCCAACTGGGTGAATCCACGCGTACCATTGGTGAGGCCGCCGATCTGATCACCGGCATTGCCGACCAGACCAACCTGTTGGCATTGAATGCCGCCATTGAGGCGGCCCGGGCCGGGGAACACGGCCGGGGTTTCTCCGTGGTGGCGGACGAGGTTCGGGCCCTGGCGCAAAGGACCCAGCAGTCCACAGAGAAAATTCATGAGGTCGTGGCTGATTTCCGCACACAAGTGGACACCACCATTGCCGCCGTTCGCAGTGGCGAAGAGCTGGCCGGTAACGGTTTGAGCCGGGTTCGGGAAGCTTCTGATTCCCTGAACACCATCGTCGGATCGGTGGACTCAATCTCCGACAGTTTTATTACCATGTCGGCGGCCTTCGAGCAGCAGGGGCAGGTGTCCGAGGAGATCAACCAGCAGATCGTCAACATCGCCGGCCTCGCGGACCAGAGTGATGATCAGGCCGAATCCGCCCGCCAGAGCAGTGACGAGCTAAGCGAACAGGCTAATGGCCTGAAAGATCTGATTTCCCGCTTCATCAGCCGAAATGGTTGAGTCTGAAATGATTTTCAGGCGCTAGCTGAAAAAATCACCAGCCCATCCTCCGCCGGCACTGGAATAGCGGTCCCAGTGCTGGCAGAATCCCGCCCCAACTGCCCGGGTGCCTCTACCCGGTGCACATTCAATTCATGGCTCCCTGGCCAAAAGCACAGGAAGAAAATACATGACTCAGTCCAAACCCGAACCAACCCAGGGTTCCGGGGCGCGGGGGCTCTGGTCGTCCAGGCTCGCATTCATTCTGGCGGCGACCGGTTCCGCCGTGGGCCTCGGCAATGTCTGGAAGTTCCCTTATGTCACCGGTGAAAATGGTGGTGGCGCCTTCGTACTGGTTTACCTGCTTTGTATTGCCATCATTGGTATCCCCATCATGATGGCGGAAGTGTTTATCGGCCGGAACGGCCGGCACAACCCCATTGCCAGCTTCCGTCTGGTGGCCGAACGCAATCTGGCCAAGCCAGCGTGGCGTCTGTCGGCCATCATCGGCATGCTGGCGGCTTTCATCATACTGTCCTTCTATTCCGTGATTGGCGGTTGGGCGGCCTCCTACATCGGCCATGCCGCCGCAGGGGACTTTACCGGCGGCACGGCTGACTCCGTGGGCAAGATCTTCGGTGATTTGCTGGCCAGCCCGGTGGAGTTGCTGATCTGGCACACGGTCTTCATGGCGCTGGTGATCTGGGTGGTTTCCCGTGGCCTTAAGGGTGGTCTGGAGCGGGCCGTCACCATTCTCATGCCGGCACTGTTCCTGTTGCTGTTGGCCGTGGTTGGCTACGCGACCACCACCGGCCACTTCGGCGAAGCCGTCAGCTTCCTGTTCACCCCGAACTTTGGTGCGTTGACGGTTAAAGGTGTGCTGGTGGCCCTTGGGCATGCGTTCTTCACCCTGAGCTTGGGTATGGCCATCATGATGGCTTACGGCTCCTACCTCGGGAACGACGTGAACATTGCCCGCACGGCCGTCAGCGTCGCCATCATGGACACCGTGGTTGCGTTGCTTGCGGGTCTGGCCATCTTTCCCGTGGTGTTCGCCAATGGCCTGGAAGCCGGTGCCGGCCCCGGTCTGATCTTCCAGACCCTGCCCCTGGCGTTCGGCAACATGCCAATGGGCAGCCTGTTTGGCGCACTGTTCTTCATTCTGCTGCTGTTTGCGGCCTGGACGTCGGGTATTTCCCTGCTGGAACCGGTCGTTGAGTGGGTCGAAGAGAAAACCAGCCTTGGTCGTACCGCGAGCGCCTCCCTGGCCGGTGGTGCCTGCTGGGCGCTGGGTATCGTCTCGATCCTGTCCCTGAACGTGTGGTCCGATGTGACGCCGCTGGGTATGTTTGCCGCGTTTGAAGGCAAAACCATCTTTGATCTGTTGGACTACTTCACGGCCAACATCATGCTGCCGCTTTCCGGCCTGCTGACGGCCCTGTTCGTGGGCTGGTGCGTGGCCCGGGAATCCCTGAAGATGGACCTGGCACTGGATGGCGGTGCGTTCGCCCTGTGGTTCAATCTGATCCGCTATGTATCGCCGGTTGCGGTTGTGATTGTGTTTATTTACAACCTGACCGCCTGATTCCCGAGTTTCAGGCAAACAAAAACCCGGCAGCGGTTCTTCCCGCTGCCGGGTTTTTTGTGTCTGGAGGTTGAGGGTTTAGATCTTGAATCTGCCCACCTGGGTGCTCAGGCCATCGGCCAACCGGGCAAGCTCCTCGCTGGCGCCGGACACCTGTTCAGTGGAAGCGGCACTCTGCTCGCCGACATCGCGAATGCGGGTCACATTCTGGTTGATGTCTTCCGCCACCGAAGCCTGCTGCTCGGCGGCGGTGGCAATCTGGCTGTTGTACTGGCGGATTTCTTCCACCGCGTCGGCCATTTCCCGAATGGTGCCACCGGCAATCTCGGCCCGCTCCAGGGTCTGCTCACCCAACTGAATGCTCTCCTCCATGGTGGTGACCGAGCCTTCGGTGCTGGTGACCAGAGCGTTGATCAAGGTTTCGATTTCTTCCGCGGAACTTTGCGTGCGCTGGGCCAGTGAGCGGACCTCGTCGGCCACCACCGCAAAGCCACGGCCCTGTTCGCCGGCGCGGGCGGCTTCGATGGCGGCGTTCAGTGCCAGCAGGTTGGTTTGCTCGGCCACGGATTTGATCACATCCAGCACCGTGCCGATGTTCTGCGTGTCGCTCTGCAGGGCGCGCAGTTTCTGCATGACCGCGCCAATGTGCCCGTTGAGGTCGGTGACAAACTGCAGCGCCTCCTTACCGGCGGCATCGCCCTCATTGGATTTCTGGCTGGCGTGCTGGGCGGCGTTGAAGGCCGATTCCGCACTCTTCGCCACATCGTTCACCGTGGCCACCATTTCATTCATGGCGGTGGCGACCTGGTCGGTCTGGCTCTGTTGGTCGTTGACACCTTCACGGGTTTCCCGGGTGACCGCCGACAGCTCTTCCGAGGAGGATGCGATGCTGGTAGAGCCATCGTCGATTTCCTTGATCAGCTCCCGCAGGTTGGTGACCATGGTGCCGAAGGCCGCCAACAGGTTGCCGAATTCATCGCCACGGTTGCTGTCGATCTGAATTGTCAGGTCTCCGGAGGCGACGCGGTTGGCCACTTCCACGGTCTGGTTGATGGGGTTGGTGATCGTTCGGATCATGAACCAGGCAATCAGGGTGCCTGCCACCACGGCCGCCACGGCAATGGCGATCAGCTCAATGATGGCAAAATTGTATTGTTCTTCCATGCGCGAAACCTGGATTTCCTGCAATTCGACCGCCTTGTCAACCATGCTCCGGGCGGTATCCCTGAGAGCCTTCTCCGAGGCCGGGACCGCCGCCGGTCGGCTTTCCAGATTGCGGGCCAATTCGTCCAGCTGTTTTTTGTAAATCGGGGCCCGCTCAGCGATAAAGTCAATGCGGGCGTCATTCTCCGCTGAGGCCAGTACCTTCTTGAGTGGCAGAAGGGTCTCGACGGCGTTATCCACCAGTTTCTCGGCGTTCTGGCGATACTGAGCGTCGCCCCTTAACTGGAAGTTCTTCTCCTCGGTGCGGGCGTCCAGCAAATAGGATTCTGCCGAAGAGGCTCCGGCAACGATCAGGGATCGCTGGTTGTAGGAGTCGAGGGTGGTAACACCGATAACGGCAACCAAAACGGTCATCAGGACCAGCAGGGCGAAGCTGACACCGAGCTTTTTGCCAACCGACACGTTATTCAGTTTGGCCAGGGACATGAGGGGATCCTCGTTGGGATATGGGTGAACGATCAAAAGACGTTTACGTAAAGGTTTACGGTCGGTTCACGAAAATCTTGATCAGAAAATAACGGAATTGATGGATCTCAATGATTTCGCCGGATATTTTTTTAAGGTTCAGACCTTACCGCCAAGCAGGATGCGCACGGCGGTACAGGCGTCTTCCAGCTCGTCTTCCCGGGGCTCGTGCCCGCCGATCAGGTCGCTGTACACGCAGGATTCGGCAATGCGAATCATGAAGTAGGACAGGCTCTGAATGTTCATGGGCGGGCTGAGATGGCCGGCGCGCACTTCGTCCTTGAGCAGGCGGGTGTTCAATTCCACGGTGCGGGTGTGCAGGGTGGAGTGGGAGGAGGTGAGCATTTTCAGCGCGTATTCCGGGTCCTGGTGCAGGAATTTGCGCAGGGGTTTGAAATGCAGGGCGGTGGTATTGATGTACCGGTACACGCCGACAATATAATCAATGCCCTCGCCAGGGGTATTGGCTCGGGCCTCTTTGTAAAGCGGTTCGTACAGGGACCAGAGGATCTCGGCAATCAGCAGGTCGCGGTTGCCCACCCAGCGGAACAGGGTGGCGCGGCCGATATTCAGGTCATCAGCGAGGGCGGCCAGACTGATTTTTTCGCCTTTGAGCCACATTTTGCGGGCGCGGCGGAAGGCGTCCAGGGGCGTTGTCTTGGTGTGTTGTGGGGGCACTGACATCTCTGTTTGGAATTTGCGGGTATTCTAGCGGGCTCGCGCTGTTTTGCCTATGTGGCCCGCCCGCGTGACTGTTTATTACCTATCCAGCCTGCTATTTGGTGCTGGACGCTTCAGGGTGGCCCTGTCCAAAAACCGCTACAAGCTCGTCCATGAGCGCTTATTTCGGGCCGTCCATGGCCCTCAAAATTTTTGGACAGGGCCACCCTGAAGCGTCACCTGAGCTTAACAGTTATCGCTTTGGCAGGTACTTGCTGCATGGGGTGCTTATGGCAGGGAAGCCTTCCCAAAAATTTCGAAGGCCAAGGATGGCCTGAGAGAAGCGCACAGGGACCGTGCTTGTAGCGGTTTTTGGGAAGGCTTCCCTGCCATAAACACGAAACCAGGTCGAGTTATGGGCTATACCCAAAGATCCCCCACCGGCGTATCAGGCCCAAAGTGGTGCCAGACCTGCGCCTGCAGTAACTCCGCCGTGGCGATGGCGTCGATCAGGGCGTTGTGGCCGGCATAATGGGGCAACCCGTACCTCCCGCGGCTGTCGGCAAGGCGGATCGAGATTGGCCGTTTGCCCATTAACCGTTGCAAGCGGCCGGGGTTGCGATCGGGATGAAGGTGCGCCTCAATCGCCATGGTGTCCAGGACCGGGAAGCGCAGTTCTTCCTTGAGGCGCCACTGCAAGGCCTTGTTCAGGAAGGGGCGTTCGATGTTGCGGTAGTGCACCACTGGAATTCGACCGTTGAGATGTTCAAACAGCGTGTCCAGCACTTCCGAAAGATCCGGGGCCTCATCAATGTCGCTGTGGGTGATGCCATGGATGGTGATGGATGTCTGCTCCAGGGGTTCGTGGGGGCGCACCACCTGGTGCCAGGCCTTGCCAAGCTGTATGCCTTCGAGGGTGAAGGGCACCAGGCCTATGCTGACGATGGAGTTCTGATCGGCGTCCAGCCCCGTGGTTTCGAAATCCAGGGCCAACAACGGCACTTCCCGGATGGGGGTGTCCGGGCTTGGGCAGCCGGCCTCGTAAAACGAGCGGACGCGGGGATCGCGGGCTTGCTTCGCCAGCTCCCGGTAGCGCTCAGGCCAGTTGGCCCTGGTGGTTTCTGACATCACCGCGTACTCCCCGCGTTGTAGCGGAATCGCAGGAACTTCTGGGCGTTGCTGACGATCTGGAAGGCGTCTTTGAGGTGGCTTCGCTCAAACGGGGACAGATCTTCCGGCCGCACGTTGTTGTCTGGCTCCCGCCCTTCCTCGATGGCCAGTGCCTGGTGGCGAATGCGAACGATGGAGATGAATTCCAGGGCATCGCGCAGGTTACCGGCATCGTCTTCCAGCATCAGGCTGGTCTGGGCGATGTCCCGCAGTCGTTCAAAGGAGTTCTGGGAGCGGGAGCCGCAGGCCAGGGCATGTACGCGGATCAGGTCTGAGACCGGGGCTGTGCCCCGGCGTTTGAGATTGAAGCTCTTCTGATGTTTGCCATCCTCTTCCAGAACAAAGGTGCGGAAGAAACCCAGGGGTGGCGTTCGATTCAGGGCATTGCGGGCCAGGAAGGTGAGGAAACGCTGACTGCCGCTGGCTTTGCGCACAATCAGTGTTTTGAGTTCTTCGGCAAAGCGGGTTTCTCCGTGGATACCGTCGAGGTCGAAGAAAATGTTGCTGTTGAGCAGGGCCTCGGCTTTCGGGTTTTCGATCCAGTCCGTGAAATACTGCTTCCAGACCCGTAACGGCTGTCGCCATTTCACGTTGGTGGCCATGATGTCGCCGGTGCAGTAACTGTAACCGCATTCCGCCAGACCGTCGCTGACGAATTTGGCCAGCGCCTGGAAGTATTCATCGTGCTCTTCGGGCACAAAGCTGTCATCCAGCACCAGGGCATTGTCCTGGTCGGTGACCACCAGTTGCTCATCCCGGGCCATGGAGCCCAGCGCCATGAAACAGTAGGGCACCGGTGGTGGGCCCAGCTTCTCCTCCCCCAGTTCCAGCAGCCGCTGGCTGAAGCTGCGGCCAATACCCGCCATGGCGCTGCCAATCATGTGGGAGTTGGCGTCTTCATTCACCAGCCGCACGAAACTGTCGCGAATATCCAGGCTGAGCTTTTTCAGTCCTTTGACATCCTGCTGATGGTAGATGTTACTGACCAGGTACAGGCTGCTCTGGCTTTCGTATTTCACGATGTCGGATAACGCCACGACGCCCCGGATTTCCTCGCCTTCCATCACCGGAAGATGGTGCACGTTGTTGTGCAGCATGGTGAGCATGGCTTCAAAGATATAGCTGCGGGCGCTGATGGTGATCAGGTCTTCGGACATGATGTCGCTGATCGGCGTTTCCGAGGCCAGGGCGTTGGTCACGGCACGGGTTCGCAGGTTCCGGTCGGTGATGATGCCTTTTAGTCGATGCTGGTTCTCGGCGTCATCCACCAGCAACAAGGCAGAAACTCCGTGATCTGTCATGATCCGGGCCGCTTCCTGCAGGCGGACGGTGGCCGGCGCGCAGACCGGCTGACGGGAGATCAGCCGAGTTACCTTGGCGGTCATCAGTTCGTTGGATTTAGCCTGTCGGGAGACAGCGGTGCGCAGTCGGCTGCGGTCCTCGACTTCCACGAAATCGGCGAAGTTTTCGTCGTTTTCCCACAGGTATTGGAAGGTTTCAAATGGGATCTTATAGACGAGGGTGTCTTCCAGTGCCTTGGCGGGGAAGCGCACCTGTTGGTTGCGCAGCAGGCCGAACTGGCCAAAAATCTCGCCTTCGCTGACCCGGTTGTACAATTCGCCCGAGCGCCGGTAAATCTCCACCGCGCCGCTGCGCACATAATGCAGCCAGTGGTTTTGCTGTTTGAGTTCGAGGATGTTGGTGCCGGCCCGGTAGTAGGCTACTTCAATACTGCCGACAATACGTTCAAGCATCTCTTCAGGCATTTCATCGAAGGGCGGGTATTGGGCAATGTGATTGCGAATGTCGAGCAGTTCTGCCTGCATGGGCTCTCCGTGGTGGTCGCCGTAGTCCCTGATTTTGGGGTCGTTGTTGTCTTTGGCCAAACTATAGCAGCTGTCGGTTTTCATGGTGTACCTTTGCAGCCTTGGGGCAGCTTTGGCATAGGTGGGAGTTTGGAATAATGGTCAATAAGTTACTGGTGATCGGAGGGATTCGCTCCGGCAAGACAGCCCTGGCCGAGCAGCGGGCCCAACAGGCGGGTGGTGCCGTGGTGTACGTGGCCACCGCAACCGCCGGTGATGACGAAATGGCCCGTCGAATTGAGCGCCACCGCCGCCAGCGACCGGACGACTGGGGGCTGGTGGAAGAGCCCATGTGCCTGGGTGAGGTGCTGGCGGATTTTCGCAAGCAGCCTTGTGAGCCACCGCTGCTGCTGATCGACTGTATGAGTCTGTGGATGAGCAACCTGCTGTTGGCCGGGGGTGAACGCTTCGCCGAGGAGCGCGAATGCTTTCTCGAGGAAGTGAGGGCTTACCCGGGTTCCCTGGTGGTGGTGACCAACGAAGTAGGGTTGGGGACGATCGGGATGGACGCCCTCACCCGTCGGTTTGCCGATGAACTGGGCTGGATGAACCAGGCGCTGGCCGAGCGCTGCGATGAGGTGGTGATGTCCGTGGCGGGGCTACCACTGACGCTCAAGGGTTCGGCCCAGGAGTGAGGCTGAGCATGCTGCGGAAGGTGCCAAACTCGGACTGATCCACGCGGATACGGGTGCGACAGCCATAGGGCACGGCCAGGCCGGTGAAGGATCTTGCCAGGGGAATGCCCAGGATGTCGGCCAGCACCATGCGGATAACCCCGCCGTGGCAGACCACCAGTACTTTTTGTCCGGCCAGGTGCTCCTGCCAGTGGTTAAAGGTGTCTGTTACCCGCTGGTGAAAGTCGGTTACCGGCTCGCCTCCCGGTGGAATGTGGTGGATGGCGTCCCGCCAGAATTTGTCCAGCTGGTCGCCATAGCGCTTTTGGACCTGCTCGGCGGTCAGTCCTTCCCATTCGCCAAAACCGATTTCCCGAAGGTTGTCTGCAATATGCAGCGGAATGTTCCGTTCTTCGGCGAGCTTTTCCGCAAAACGCCTGCACCGGGCCATGGGGGAACTGACAATGACCTCCCAATGGTCCTCATCGGTCACCGCCGCCTGCATCTGCTGCCAGCCTTTGGTGCTTAGCGGGTCGTCCTTGCTGCCCCGGAACATGGGGCCGCCTTCGGGTTCGCCGTGGCGGATCAGGTCAATGATGGTGGTGTTCACTCAGGCTCCGGGTTTGTCGCTGACGCCGGCATCGGCAAAGGTCGCCATCTGATTATGCAGGGCGCAGGCTGTGCGCAACAGGGGGACGGCGACGGCGGCACCGCTGCCCTCGCCCAGGCGCATGCCGAGGTTCAGCAGTGGTTGAGCGTCCAGTGCCTTCAGTACCGATTGGTGACCTGGTTCCGCCGACTGGTGGCTGAACAGCAGCCAGTCACGAACGCCGGGCTGGATGTGGGTGGCCACCAGGGCCGCCACCGAGACAATGAAACCATCCACCAGTACAGGCACCCCGCGTGCGGCACAGCCCAGGGTCGCGCCGGCCAGGGCGGCAATTTCAAACCCGCCGAGGGACGCCAGTACCGCCAGTGGGTCGCGGTTGTCGCCATGGCGATCCAGGGCGGTTTGTACCACCCGTGCCTTGTGGCTGACGCCCCGGGCGTCCAGGCCGGTTCCGGGCCCTACCAGGTCCTGCGGCCGGTGGTCCAGCAGTGCACAGGCCAATGCCGCCGCGCTGGTGGTGTTGCCGATGCCCATGTCGCCGCCGATGAACAGCTGGGCGCGGTTGTCAGCGGCGCGCTGCGAGGCATAATCGCCGGCATTCAGTGCGTTTTGCAGCTGATTGGCGGTTAAAGCGTCTTTTTGGGCGAGATTTTCGGTAGATGGGGCGATAACCTGATGCAGCACACCGGGCAATTCCGGCACCTCGCCCACGGTCCCCAGGTTGATGACTTCCAGCTCGGCGCCCAGCTCCCGAGCCATCACGCTGATGGCCGCGCCCCCGCCGGCGAAATTGGCGATCATCTGGGCGGTGACGGCTTGCGGAAAGGCGGAAATGCCCTCCTCGCAGACACCGTGGTCACCGGCGAAGACGGAAATATGCACCCGCTCCAGGGTTGGCGTGTCACAACCCTGCAGTGCGGCAAGTTCAATCGCTACCCGTTCCAGGTCGCCCAGTGATCCAGGGGGCTTGGTGAGTACTTGCTGGCGGTCCCTGGCACGCCCGCCGTGGAGCGCACTCGGTTTTGGGGGCGGCTGTGTGCAGCTGCTGGGCAGTGGCATGGTCATTTCCTGGTGGCTGACAAAGCCAAAGATGCTGCTCCGGAGCGGTTTGGGTGTCAAGTTGCGCCGGGTGTCGGGTAGACTTCGCCCACTTCATTCAAGGAGCGTGGATAGTGGAAAACTGGGCCGTGCCGGTGATCGTCAGTATCGCGGCTGTCCTTCTCGATCATTTAGTCGGTGAACCGCGCCGCTGGCACCCCTTGGTGGGCTTCGGCAACCTGGTGGTGCGGATGGAACGCTTACTGAACCGCCGGCCGGACCAGCCTGCCCGTTCATTCTGGGCTGGTTGGCTCGGCGTGTTGATCCTTTGCGTCCCGCTTGTCGGCCTGGCGCTGGCGGCGGAGCTGTGGCTGGAAGGTTGGCCGCTGCTCGTTGTCCAAACGTCCGGGGTGGCACTGGCGGTGTCTCTCCGGGGCCTGGCTGAACACGGTCGGGCGGTTGGCGAGCCCCTGGCGCGCGGCGATATGGACGAAGCCCGCCGGCGGGTGGGCTACATCGTCAGTCGCGATGCGGCGGCGTTGGATGAGCAGGGCGTGGCTGCGGCGGCGTCTGAATCCATGCTGGAGAATGGTGCGGATGCCGTCTTTGCCAGCCTGTTCTGGTTTCTGGTCGCCGGCCTTCCGGGCGTGGTGTTGCATCGGCTGGTGAACACCCTGGATGCCATGTGGGGCTATCGCAACGCCCGGTTCCAGTACTTCGGTCGTTGTGCCGCCCGCCTGGATGACCTGATGAACTGGATTCCGGCCAGGCTGACTGCCCTGACCTACGCACTGCTGGGAAACACACGGCTGGCATTGCGTTGCTGGCGGCGTCAGGCGCCCGCTTGGGACAGCCCCAACGCCGGGCCGGTGATGGCGGCAGGGGCCGGTGCCCTGGAAGTAATCCTGGGTGGGCCAGCCCCCTATGCGTCGGGGGTAAAACAGCGCCCCGTTCTGGGTGACGGCGGGCAGCCGGGTCCGGGCACGGTGGAGCAGGCTATCCGTTTGGTCCAGCGGGGTGTCGCCCTGTGGTTTATTACTTTGATCCTGGCAGGATTGTTGGGGTGGCTGCTTTTCTGATGAGACGATGCCGATGAACGAGAAAGCGTTAGTTGAGCCGGTACCGGAGCATGGCGGTCGACTCCGGCAGGCCGCCAGGCAATGGGGCATCCCCGAGAGCCAGTGGCTGGATCTGTCCACCGGCATCAACCCGAATTCCTGGCCCATCCCGGAGATTCCGGCCCCGGTCTGGCAGAGATTGCCGGAAGACGATGACGGCCTGCCCGAGCTGATCCGTCAATGGGTCGAAGCCCCGGCAGGAGCCGCGTGCCTGCCGGTGCCGGGGAGCCAGGCAGCCATTCAGGCCTTGCCACAGCTCTATGCTCCCTGCCATGTCGGTATCCCGGTACCCGGGTATCGGGAACACGGCTATTGGTGGCAACGGGCCGGGCATACCGTGGTCCCCGTATCGCTGGAATCGGTTCCGGAAAGTGACGAGTGGCTGGCCGCGCTGGACGTCCTGGTGTGGATTCATCCCAACAACCCCACCGGCCTGGCCCTGCCGGCCGGCCAGCTGCGGGAATGGCATCGGAATTTGCAGGCCCGTGGCGGTACGCTGGTGGTGGACGAAGCATTTGTCACCCCAGGGGCTGACAGTCTCGCTATGAGTGCGGGTGTGAGCGGGCTGGTGGTATTGCGCTCGCTGGGCAAGTTTTTCGGGCTGGCGGGGGTTCGGGCCGGCGTGGTGATTGGTGATGGCTCAGTGATTACGGCTTTGGCGCAACGACTGGGTCCCTGGGCAATGAGTGGTCCGGCCCGGTACCTGATGAAGCACGCCCTGAAGGATGTGGCCTGGCAGGCCCGCACTCGCGATTCCCTGCTTGAAGGCAGTCGTCGCCTGTCCCGCCTGTTGGCCGAAGCCGGCCTCGGCGAAAGCACGGGGACCGGGCTTTTTCGCTACCTACCTCACCCGGATGCACTGGCCATTTATGAATCCCTGGCCCGACAGGGCATCCTCGTGCGACTGTTTGAACAGCCGCCTGCCCTGCGTTTTGGCTTGCCGGGAAGCGAGACCGAATGGCAGAGACTTGCCGCCGCGCTTTGCAAATGTCATTGACCAGACATTAACCGATTGTTAGCCTTTGCGCGCGTTTTCAGGTGCCCCGATGCAAAGCTGCCCGGGGTGAAACGGGAAACTGGTGCGCTCAGAGGCCCCTTTGAGTAAGTCCAGCGCTGCCCCCGCAACGGTAATTGAGTCAACCGCCATCGAACGCGCCACTGTGTCTGAGACATGGGAAGGCGATGGCCCGGGATGCCGCCGGCATCCACTCATAAGCCCGGAGACCGGCCTGTTAACACACCAAATGCTGCGGAGGGCGGCGACGGTGGGTGAAGGCCTGTGCATCCGGTGTGCCCATATTTCCTTTCTTCATCCCCGAACTCTCACCTCCGTGGCCCGATCGTTAACCGTCGTGCGGGTGTAGCGCGACCTGATGGTGAGAAACAAATATGGGTATTACCAAGGCCACCCCGGCTCTTCTGTTTTCCGGTACTTCACTGCTCCTATTGCCACTGGCGTCCGCCGTGGCCCAGGCCAACGAGTCCGAATCCTCCAATGTGTCTGACACGCTTGATCCGATCGTGGTGACCGCCACCCTTGGCCCGCGCACCGTGGGCGAGAGTCTGTCGTCGGTGACGGTGATTGATGAGGAAGAGATCCGCGAAAAGGCGCCCAATGCGTTTCAGGATCTGCTTCAGGGGCAGCCCGGGATTTCTGTTAAAACCAATGGCTCGTTTGGTAAGGCCACAAGTGTTTATACACGTGGCACGAGCAATGATTCCACTTTGTTTTTGGTCGATGGAGTTCGATTGCGGTCTGCAACGTTAGGTGGGGCTTCCTGGCAGTATTTCCCGCCGGAGCTGGTTGAGCGGGTAGAAATCGTACGCGGACCTAAAAGTTCGCTCTACGGAGCAGACGCTCTCGGGGGGGTTATTCAGGCGTTCACTCTTGATCCCGATAGGGGTCGCACAGGCTGGGTCGAAGCCGGAGTCGGTAACTTTAATACTCAGAAAACCGCTGCTGGTGTCGGGGGAACTTTTGGTGATACCCGCGTGAGCCTGAGCGGTGTTCACCGGGAGACGGACGGTACGGCCATTGTCACTGGTGGTGATGATAAGGGGTTTCGCAATACTGCTGGGGTCGGTCGCGTAGCTCACGAATTTGATAATGGCGGTGAAGTCAGCTTCATGATGTTCGAGAGTGATGGAAATACTGAATTCGAGGGTGGGGAAACGGATTTCATGCTTCGGACTACTGCGTTAAAGCTGGAAGCTCCTGTTAGTGAATACTGGCATCAATCCATTTTGTTTTCCGAGTCTAGAGATGAAACTGAAAATGAACGGACATCCGGGCCGTCTGCTTATGAGACTCGTACCCGAACTGCGCGCTGGGTTAATACTCTAACTTGGGACGTTCATGAGCTGGCTCTCGGTGCTGAGCTAATGGGTGACAAGGTGGGTGGTAGTGAGGATTTCGATGAGAATAGTCGGTCCAATGCCGCTTTATTCGGTCAATTCCGTCTGAGCTTTGGTCCAACAGATGTTCAAATGAGTCTCCGCGGTGATGATAATGAAGCGTATGGCACTAACGAAACAGGCGCTATCGCTTTAGGGCACTCTATTGATCGTGCTCACCGTATCCGTCTCAGTTATGGCACAGCTTTTCGTGCGCCTACCTTTAACGACCTATATACGCCAAGAAGTGCCTTTGCAGTCGGTGACCCCACTATCAAACCTGAAGAGTCAGAGACATATGAGCTGGGTCTGAGTGGTAATTATCAAAGCTGGTTCTGGGATACAGCGATTTTTCAGCTTGATATCGAAAATATGATTCAGTGGCAAGAAGTGAGCCCCTGGTTTTATAAGCCCCAAAATGTTGATGAGGCAAGAATTCAAGGGATTGAATTGGGGATGGGTTATGAAGCACAGGGATGGCGAGCTGGCGCGGCTGTAACATTGCTTGAACCGGAGAACCGGACGGAAGAGCGAGATCTTGAGTATCGGAGTACTCAAACGATAAAGCTTGATTTGAGTAAGCAATTAGGGGACTGGCTTTTGGGGGGAACTTTCGTAGCCGCTAATCACCGTTATGACTATGACGACTATGCGGGAACAAAGACACGGCTACCCGGGTACGGCACGTTGGACCTCCACGCAGGCTGGGCCTTTGCTCCAGGCTGGTCCAGTAAACTGACTGTTGAGAATGTTTTCGACAAGGAACGCGCAACCGCCGAATACTCCGGCGGCGGCTATTACATCACCGCCGGCCGCACCGCCATGCTGACGGTTCGTTACGACTTCCTGTAAACCGGCCACTTGCGGCTGAGGCAGCGGTATGACTCATTTCATTAAATCGGTTTGTCGCCGGTGTCTCCCCGCTCTGGCGCTGGTGCTCTGCTTCCAGTTGGGGGCAGTGCCTGGCGTGTCAGGTGCCACGGTGGTTGGTGTGGTCTCCGAGCGTTCTGCGGCGGAAATGGCTGCCGGCGCGGAGCGCTTTCTGGCGGCTCATCCTAATCACACGGTGGTTCTGCGAACGCCGGAGCAGATTGCCCGACTGGATAGCCAGGCGCTGGAAGCACTGATTCGCCCGGCCGATGCGCTGCTTCTGGCTGCCGTATTTGGTGATCAGGTGGGGCGGCTGGCCCGGCTCGTCCGGGCGCAGGAGGCACAGCGGCCGTTCCCGGTTCTGGCCATTAATGGCGACCGGGCGCTTACACGCCTGTCGCGGCTCGAGGGTCAGATCATTCTGGAAGGGCTGGATGACGCCAGCCTGAACGATCTGATGAAAGCGCCGGAGCCTGGCGCTGAGGTCGGTGCCCACCGTGAGGGACTGCGCGAGCAGTTTCCCCGCCAGGTGCCCTGGCTGGAAGGCCGTGGGCTTTATCAGGGGCGTACGCCGGAGCATCTGGATGCCCTGCTTCGATGGCTGCTGGTCCAGGCCGGGCATGATCTGTCTGTCCCGGATTTGCCGCCCCGTTCACTGATTCGTTATTACCGTAACGGCAAAGCGGTGGAGCAGGCAGCGGATCTCGATCTGCAACCCGGTCCGGTGGTGACCCTGCTGGATCTGGACAGTGGTGACCGGCCCGGCGACCGTGCTTTGCTGGATGCGACCTGCGCCGCCCTGGAAGCCCGCGACATCCAGTGTTTTGCCATTCTGTCCCGCTGGGGCGGCGCCAGCCTGGAAGCGGTACGGACACTGGATAAGACCATCGGGCCGGCAACGCTTTCCGGCATCGTCAGCCTGCAGGACTTCACGGTGGGCGGGGGCGAGGGCCGCCGTCAGGTCACCGAGGCATTCACCCGCCTGAACGTGCCGGTGATCAAGGGGCTGCGCCTGGCCTCCCGGACCGCCAACCAGTGGCGGTTGTCGGTGGATGGGGTGCCGGCGGACAAGGTCCACTACAAACTGGCTATGCCGGAGTTGCAGGGCGTCAGCCAGCCGATGGTCCTGGCGACCGCCAGGCCAGAGGTAATTGATGAACAAACCGGTGTGGCTCTGACCGTGACCCAACCGGTGCCCGAGCGGGTGGCGGCGGTGGCCGACCGGCTGAAGCGTTGGCACACCCTGCAAAGTAAAGCCAATGCGGATAAGCGTGTGGCTATTATTTACTACAATCATCCGCCGGGCCGTCAGAACATCGGGGCCGATAATCTGGACGTTCCCGCTTCCCTGTACGAAATGCTGACCTGGCTGAAGCAGGAGGGCTACAACACCGGGCCTTTGCCGGCCAGCCCGGCAGCCCTTCTCGACCTGATTCAGCAAAAAGGCGTCAGCCTGCCGGACGACCCCCGGGCCTTGAAGGAAATGGCAGGCGAAGTGGCAGGCATGGACAGCGCCACCTACCGACGTTACCTCGCCTCCCTGCCAGCCGTGGTACAGGAAGAAATCACGCATGGCCCCCTGGGCTATCTGCATGAGCGCCTGGAACAGGCTCTGTCCATGGGTGAAAGAGAGCTGGCCAATGGGCTGCTCAACCGTGGCGTTCGTGACCTCCGGCATCTCATTGAGCATGTCCAGCACCCGGCCCGCAAGCGGGCACTGGCGCGCCTGGATGATTACGAAGCGCTCTGGAAAAAACGCCTGAATGAAGGTGGCCACCGATCTGCCCTGCTCGCCAGTCGCAAGGCTCTTGCCGAGACCGGCATCCCCGGGCTCAAAGGCTGGGGCGAGGCACCAGGGCAGTCCATGGTGGTGGATGGCCGCATGGTGTTCCCGGGCCTGCGATTTGGCAATATCTTCATCGGACCGCAACCACCCCGTGGGTGGGAAGTGAACGAAGAACTGCTGCACGCCAACACCACCTTCCCGCCTACTCATCAATACGTGGGTTTTTACCACTGGCTGCGGGATCACTATCAGGCCGATGCGCTGGTTTATGTTGGGCGACACTCCACAAGGGAATTTCTTCCGCGCCGACGGGCCGGGCTTACCGGCGATGACTACCCGGACCTGCTGGGTGGCGACCTGCCGCTCATCTATCCCTACATCGTGGACGGCGTGGGTGAGGGCATCCAGGCCAAACGCCGGGCCCTGGGGGTGATGATCAGCCACTTGACGCCACCCCTGGCAGCCACGGAACTGTACGACGATCTGCTGGAACTGCGACAGCTGGTGGAAACCTGGGAGTCCGCCAACGAACCGGACAGCCCCACCCGGGAACGGGCCCTGACGCTGCTGCGGGAAAAGATCCGGGCACTGGACATTGGAGAGGTCCTGGAACGGGAAATCGCCGGTGAAATGGGGCTGGCCGTGGAAGAGGTTTCCGTGGACGAACTCGCTCCGGATTTGTTGGTGCACGAGGCTGGGCACTACGTGACCGATATGCAGGAACACTTCATGCCGTTGGGCCTGCACGTGTTTGGCCGGGACTGGACGGATGAGATGATCGACACGTTGCTGGATTCCATGGCGGGCAAAACCGGTTCGCCGAAGCCATCTTGGCGGCAGAATCTGGAAGTTTCCCCGGCGCTGGAGCGTGAGAGCTTTCTGTCGGCCCTGGATGGTCGCTTTGTACCGCCGGGGCAAGGCAACGACCCGCTGCGCACACCGGAAGTACTGCCTACCGGGCGTAACTTCCATGCTCTTTCCGATGACCTGATCCCCACCCGCGTGGCGTGGTCGCTGGCCGAGGAGCTGGCCGTGAAAGCCCGGGGCGACAAAGACCGCAAACACGGCGACAGTGATGCCCTGGTACTCTGGGCCTCCGACACGGTGCGCGATGAAGGTGTGATGATTGCCTTTGGCATGAAACTGATGGGCATTCGTCCGGTCTGGAACAGCCGGGGCATCGTCAAGGGTCTGGAACGCCTCCCGGTCGGCGACGAAACTGACACGCCGGCGCGCCACAACGTGGTCTTCACCACCTCCGGGCTGTTCCGGGATCTGTACGAAAGCCAGCTGGTCTGGCTGGACTTGGCCTCCCGCTATGCCCTGGCCGGGTCGGCCGACACCATACGCCAGGAATATCCTGAACTGTCGGTGGCCCTGGAACAGGCCCTTTCGGTACTGCCGGTGACCATGCGGGAGCTCGGAGATGAACCCTTGGCCGTAAATGAAGTCGCCGCCCGCTGGGTGGCTGATACCCGGGAGTTGCTGGCTGCGGGAGCATCGGCAAGGGACGCCGGCGACCGGGCGGCGCATCGGGTATTCGGCACCACACCCGGCGCCTACGGCACGGGTGTGAACCGGCTGGCGTCACGCTCCGGGGCCTGGCAGGAGCGTGACCAGCTGGGCAATGCCTACCGGCGCCGCATGGGCCATGTCTATGGTAAGGGGATTCAGGGCGAACCGGCGCATCAGGCGTTTGACCAGCAACTGCAGCATGTCAGCCAGACCTACCTCGGGCGGGCCAGCCATCTCTATGGTCTGCTGGATAACGACGATGGCTTTGACTTTCAGGGTGGGCTTTCCAACGCGGTGGAACACCTGCGCGGCGAGCCACCCCGGAACCGGGTGCTGCAGTACGCCGACCCCACCAACCCCAGGGTCGATTCGCTGGAACGGGCCCTGGATGTGGAGCTGCGAGCCCGGAACCTGAACCCCCAGTGGCTCAAACCCCTGATGGAACACGGGTATGCCGGAGCCCGCACCATGGGCAGCGATTTTCTTGATAACCTCTGGGGCTGGCAGGTCACCAGTCCCCAGGTGGTGAGCTCGGGCATGTGGGACGCAGTCAACGATGTCTACATGCGGGACCGCCATGAACTCGGTCTGGATGCCTTCCTGTCGGAGGGGCACAATGTCCACGTCAAAACCCACATGCAAGCCATCCTGTTGCTGGCTGCCAAGCGCGGTTTCTGGGAAACGGATGTGTTTACCCGAAAACGCCTGGTTCGTGATTTTGCCCGCAATATTGCCAATCATGGCCTGCCGGGCAGTGGCCATACGCGCCCCGACCATCCACTGATGGACTGGGTATCGGATCAGTTGGAGCCGGGCGAACGGGAAGCCTTTGAAGCGGCCCGCAAGGGTGGTGCGCCGGTGTACCCGCCCAGTGCGGCGGTCAACGACGGTTGCCAGAATTCGAAGAGTCGATTCAACCTATGCTGATATGTCGCCGACTGTTATTGCTGGTGAGCTTTGCCTTCCTGACCTTCGGTGGGTCGGCCGGTCTGGCGCTGGCGGGCGAGGTCTGTGCCCGCGACGACACCGGCGCCCGGCTCTGCCTGGACCAACCCGCCACCCGCATTGCCGCCCTCTCCCCGGGTGCCACGGAACTGGTGTGGGCGGCGGGTGCCGGTGAGCAGGTGGTGGCGGTGGTGGACTATTCCGACTACCCACCCGCTGCCCGAAAGGTGCCGAAGGTGGGCAGCCACACCCGCCTGGACATGGAGCGGCTGCTGCAGTTGCAGCCGGATCTGGTGATCGCCTGGGTGACGGGCAATCCCGCCGAGCAGGTGCAAATGCTCAAGGATCTGGAGCTGCCGGTGTTTTCCATTGAACCGCGCAGTTTTGAGGCGGTGTCCGATACCATCGAGCGCTTGGCCACCCTGGCCGGCACCGAAACCGACGGCTTCGTCGAGGCGGACCGTTTTCGCCGTGGCATTGCGGAATTGCGTGAGCAGTATGCCAGCGCCGAGCCCGTGCCGGTGTTCTACCAGGTCTGGGACGAGCCGCTGATGACGGTGAACGATGAACACCTGATTGGCGAGATGATCCAGCTGTGTGGCGGAGACAACATCTTTGGCGAGCTGGAGCGGCTGGTGCCCCGCATCAGCACCGAAGCGGTGGTGACCGGCAATCCCGAAGCCATCCTCGCCGGCGGCATGGGCGAGGAAAACCGTCACTGGCTGACCCGCTGGCAGGCGTTCCCGCAACTGACCGCCACCGCCCGGGACAACCTGTTCTTCATCCCGCCTTCCCTGGTACAGCGCCCCACCCCGCGCATGCTCGAAGGCACCCGCCTGTTCTGTGAAAAACTGGAGGTGGCCCGTGCCCGGCGTGACTGACGGAGGCATCCGGTGACCCGTTCCCTCCTGCCACCCCTGCTGTTCCTGGCCCTCGCCAGCCTTCTGGCCATGGCGGTCTCCGTGGCCGTGGGCAGCGTCGCCCTGTCGCCGCTGGAGGTGCTGTCGGTATTCTTCGGCAACGCCGAGCCCTTGCAGCAAACCCTGGTGCTGGAATTGCGCCTGCCTCGCACCCTCTCGGCCTTTGCCACCGGCGGCCTGCTGGCGGTGGCCGGCGCCCTGATGCAGGTCCTGCTGCGCAATCCGCTGGCGGACCCCTACGTCCTGGGCCTGTCCGGCGGGGCGGCCGTGGGTGCGCTGCTGGCCATGCTGGCCGGTTTGGGTGGTTTCCTGGTTTCCGGCTCGGCCTTTGCCGGTGCCCTGCTTTCCACCTTCCTGGTCTTTGGTCTGGCCCATGGCACCGGCAGCTGGACGCCTTCGCGCCTGCTGCTGACCGGCGTGGTGGTGGCGGCCGGCTGGGGCGCGGTGATCACCCTCATGCTGGCCATCAGCCCGGCCCGGGAACTGCCGGGCATGCTCTACTGGCTGATGGGCGATGTATCCTACGCCCGCACGCCCTGGCCGGGACTATTGTTCCTGCTGGCGGTGTGCCTGTTGATAGTGCCCCTGGGCCGCAGCCTGAACGTGTTGGCTCGCGGCCCTTTGCAGGCGGCAGCCTTGGGCATTTCCGTGCGCCCCATGGAGTGGCTGATTTACGTATTGGCCAGCCTGCTCACCGCCACGGCGGTCACCATGGCCGGCAGCATCGGTTTTGTCGGGCTGGTGGTGCCACACATGCTGCGCCTGGTGCTGGGCAACGACCAGCGCCTGATCCTGCCCGCCTGCGCCCTGGCCGGCGGTACCCTGCTGGTACTGGCCGACACCCTGGCGCGCATCGTGATTGCTCCCGAGCAGTTGCCCGTGGGTGTGATTACCGCCCTGCTGGGCGTGCCCACCTTCCTGTACCTGCTGTACCGGAGCCGCTGATGGTTATCACCAAACGCCCCATCATGCAGACCCTGAGCACCCGCAAGCTGGTGATCGACATCCCCGGCCGCCCGGATGGCTACCCACTCAATCTGACCATTGAAGCGGGCCAGGTCTGGGGCGTGTTGGGCCCGAACGGGGCGGGCAAAACCACGTTGCTGCACACCCTGGCCGGGCTGCGGGCCCCGCGCGCCGGTTCCCTGTTGTTGGACGACCAACCCACGGGCTCGCTCAAACGCCGGGCGTTCTCCCAACAGGTGGGGCTGGTGTTCCAGGACCACCAGGACGGTTTCCCGGCAACGGTACTGGAAACCGCCCTCATCGGCCGCCACCCCTGGCTGTCCCCCTGGCAGATGGAAAGCGCCGACGATGTGGCCATGGCCGAGCGGGCCCTGGAAGCCCTCGATGTGCTGCACCTGAAAGACCGTTTGGTCAGTACGCTTTCCGGCGGTGAGCGCCAGCGCGTCGCCATCGCCACCCTGATGACCCAGGCACCCCACACCTGGCTGCTGGATGAGCCCTCCAACCATCTGGATCTGCATCACCAGGTGGCGGTCATGAAACTGCTGACCGAGCGGGCGAAAGCGGGCAACGCCATCTTCATGTGCCTGCACGATCTGAACCTGGCCGCCCGCTGGTGCGACAACATTCTGTTGATGTATCCGGATGGCGAAGCCTGCTGGGGCCCGGCGGAGCGAATGCTGGTGCCGAACGCACTGGAGCGCTTGTACGACCAGGACCTGCAAACAGTGGAAGTGGACGGCGCCCCATTTTTCGTGCCGAAGCGAGGCTAGCAACGGTGTTTGGCAAGGGAGTGGGGGAACGCTTCCCGGGACTGTCTGCAGCATGGATGCTGCAGTCAAGCGTACAGGGACGTATTCACAGCGTGTCTCGGGAAGCGTTCCCCCACTCCCGTTTCCCCCACAATTCAGACGACTTGGGAATGAGGTAAATGCTCGAAGCAAGAGTCCCAGCTGCCATGATCACCGCCCCCGGCTCCGGTCAGGGCAAGTCCATGGTCACTGCCGCCCTGGCCCGCCTGCACCGGAACGCCGGCCGGAATGTCCGTGTCTTCAAACATGGGCCGGATTACCTGGACCCCATGGTGTTGGAAGTCGCCTCCGGCAACCCGGTGTACCAATTGCACCCATGGATGACCGGCGAAGACGAATGCCGCTGGCGCCTGGCAGAAGCGGCACAGACCGCCGACCTGACTCTGGTAGAAGGCTCCATGGGCCTGTTCGACGGCGACCCCAGCAGTGGCGATTTGGCCAAACTGGCCGGGATTCCCGCCCTGCCGGTGATTGATGCCAAGGGCATGGCCCAGACCTTTGGCGCGGTGGCGTTCGGCCTGGCTCATTTTGATCCGGAGTTGCCCGTGCACCAGGTGATCGCCAACAAGATCGGCAGTGCCTACCACGGCCAACTCCTGAGAGAGAGCCTGCCAGAAGGCATTGACCTGCTCGGTGCGATTCCCCGCAACGACGCCATGGACATTCCGGACCGCCACCTGGGGCTGGTGCAGGCCAATGAACTGGACGACCTCAGCCAGCGCTTGGACGCGGCCGCGGAGGTGCTGAAGGCAGCGGGACTGGACACTTTGCCTCAACCGGTTGAGCTATCCGCCGAGGCCCCGACTGTGCCTGAGCGCCTGCTGGAAGGTCAGCGCATTGCCATCGCCCGCGATGCCGCTTTCAGTTTTCTCTACCGGGCCAACCTGGATCTGCTGGAAGCCATGGGTGCGGAGCTGCACTACTTCTCACCGCTGGCAGATACCGAATTGCCGGGGGCAGACGCGCTGTGGCTGCCAGGTGGTTATCCGGAGCTGCATGCCGGTGAGTTGGCAGCCAACATCCCGATGCTGGAGGCCATTCGTGATTTCCATCAGGCGGGTAAGCCGATTCTGGCCGAATGTGGCGGATTGATGGCCTGCGCTGACGAATTGTGGGACAAGGAGGGTTTGGGGCATGCCCTGCTCGGCCTGCTACCCGGCCGGGCCAGCATGGCCAACCGCCTCAAGGCCCTGGGCCTGCAAAGCCTGAACACCAGCCTTGGCGATCTGCGTGGCCATACCTATCATCATTCGGAGCTGGAGACGCCCTGCGAACCGGCCGCCCGCACCCGCAAACAGGCCGGCTCCGAAGGCGAGGCGGTGTACCGTCTGGGCACGCTCACCGCCAGTTATTTTCACGGCTACTTCCCGTCCGCACCCGCCCTGGTGGCGGCGATTTTCCGGGGAGAACCATTCACCTTCCATCATTCATTGTCTGAATAAGGAGTGCCCTCATGCGAGAGCGCGCAAAAGACCCCGAACGCCACGCCAAGCGCATGGCCGCCAAGCAGAAAATCATGCAGGAGCGCATTGCCCGTGCCCAGAACGAGCAGGGTGTGCTGCTGGTGATGACCGGCCCCGGCAAGGGCAAGAGCAGCTCCGGCTTCGGCATGGTGGCCCGGGCCCTGGGCCATGGCATGAAAGTGGGCATCGTGCAGTTCATCAAGGGCGCGTTCAGCACGGGCGAGGAAGCCTTCTTCCGCGACCTGCCCAACGTCGACTACCACGTGATGGGCCAGGGTTATACCTGGGACACCCAGAACCGGGAGCAGGACGTGGCTTCCGCCAATGCCGCCTGGGACATCGCCGCCGCCATGCTCAAAGACGACAGCTACGACCTGATCCTGCTGGACGAACTCAACATCGCCCTGAAATACGACTACATCGACCTGGACCGGGTGCTGGACGACCTGCAGGGTCGGCCCGAGATGCAGCACGTCGTGGTCACCGGCCGCAGCGCCCCGCAGGAACTGATCGACCTGGCCGACACCGTCACCGAGATGGGTGTGGTCAAGCACGCGTTCAAGGACCAGGGCATCAAGGCCCAGAAGGGCGTGGAGCTGTAAATGGCCACGCTGATGGTGCAGGGCACCACCTCGGATGCCGGCAAGACCACGGTGGTGGCCGCCCTGTGCCGCTGGCTGGCCCGCCAGGGCGTGTCGGTGGCGCCGTTCAAGCCCCAGAACATGGCCCTGAACAGCGCCGTCACCGTCGATGGTGGTGAGATTGGCCGGTCCACCGCCCTGCAGGCCCTGGCCTGCGGGCTGGAACCCCACAGCGACATGAATCCGGTGCTGCTCAAGCCCCAGAGCGACCGGGGCGCCCAGGTGATCCTGCGGGGGCGGGTACACGGCAACATGGACGCGCTGGATTACCACGCCTACAAGGCCGAAGCGATGGCGTCGGTCATGGCCAGCTGGCAGGCCCTGAGCGCCCGGTACGACGTGGTGATTGCCGAAGGCGCCGGCAGCCCGGCGGAGGTCAACCTGCGGGCCAACGACATCGCCAACATGGGCTTTGCCGAAGCGGTGGACTGCCCGGTGTTGCTGGTGGGTGACATCGACAAGGGCGGGGTGTTTGCCCAGCTGGTGGGCACCCTGTCGCTGATTTCGGAAAGCGAACGCGCCCGCACGGCAGGCTTCATCATCAACCGGTTCCGGGGCGACATCGCCCTGCTGGAACCGGGGCTGGACTGGCTGCACGAACACACCGGCAAACCGGTGTTCGGCGTGCTGCCCTACCTGCACGGCCTGGTCATTGATTCCGAAGACAGCGTTGCCGCCGCCGGCACAAGTGAGGCCGGCGCGCTCAAGGTGGTGGTGCCGGTACTGCCGCGCATCAGCAACCACAACGACTTCGACCCGCTGCGCCTGCACCCGGGTGTGGATCTCACCTTTGTCGGGCCGGACCAGCCCATTCCCCCGGCGGACCTGATCATTCTGCCCGGCAGCAAAAGCACCCGTCACGACCTGGCCTGGCTGACACAGCAGGGCTGGCCCGAAGCCATTCGCCGCCACCTGCGCTATGGCGGCAAAGTGCTGGGGATCTGTGGCGGCTTCCAGATGCTGGGCGAACGGGTGGACGACCCGGAGGGCCTGGAAGGCGAAGCGGGAAGCACCGGGGGCCTGGGCTGGCTGGTCATGACCACGCGCATGGTGCCGGGCAAGCAGTTGCGGTACGTCTCCGGGCCGTTGCATCTGGGTTCTTCCGGCTCCGAAAACGGGCCGATCATGGGTGGGTATGAGATGCACAACGGCGTCACCGAAGGCCCGGCCCTGGCCCGGCCGTTGGCGCAGCTGGATGGTCGCCCGGACGGTGCCATCAGCGAGGATGGCCAGATCCTGGGTACCTATGTGCATGGCCTGTTTGATGAGCCCAAGGCCTGCGAGACCTTTCTTCGCTGGGCGGGGCTGAAAACCGACAGGGCCCGCTCGGTGGATTACCAGGCCCACCGGCTGCAACAGCTTGACCGCCTGGCCGATCAGGTCGAGCAGTGTCTGGATACCAACGCACTGAAAAGGTTATTGGGCTTATGACCGATCACGACCAGTCCTTTACCGAGGCTCAGCGCGAAGGCCTGTACCGGGCCATCTTCGAACGCCGGGACGTGCGCTCGCAATTCCTGCCCGACGCCATTCCCGACGAGGTGCTGGCCCGGCTACTGGAAGCCGCCCACCACGCGCCCTCGGTGGGTTTCATGCAGCCCTGGGATTTCATTGTGATCGACAGCGTGGATGTGCGCCAACGGGTACTGGACAGTTTCAATGAGGAAAACGGCCGGGCTGCAACGAACTACCAGGGCGAGCGCAAGGAGCGTTACCAGAGCCTGAAACTGCAGGGCATCCTCGACAGCCCCATCAACCTGTGCATCACCTGCGACCGCAGCCGGGGCGGGCCGAATGTTCTGGGTCGCAACTCCATTGTGGAGATGGATCTGTTCAGTACCTGCCTGGCGGTCCAGAACCTGTGGCTGGCAGCCCGGGCGGAAAACATCGGCGTGGGCTGGGTGAGTATCCTCAGTCAGGAGCGGCTGTCGGAAATCCTGCAGTTACCCGAACACGTTTACCCGCTGGCTTATCTGTGCCTGGGGTATGTCAGTGAATTCCTGGACCAGCCGGAGTTGCAGGCTAAGGGCTGGCGGTCGCGGCTACCCCTGGAGGAGCTGGTGCATGGCAACCGGTGGGCCCGGCCCCTGGAAAACCCGGACCTGGCGCAGCAACTGAAAGATCGCGGAAAGCACTCCGGCTGATGGCTTTGGCGTTACCGGCCCCAATCCGGGTACGATAAGCCCCAAATTGGGACCTTTCAGGACGCGTTATGAGTTTTTCAGCGTTTTACGACCAGGCACTGATGCGCAAAGGCGGTGAAGCCGCCTTGCAGGCTCTGCTACCACCGGTGCTGGATAAAAGCCGACTGGCGGACGTCAGCGACGACCGTTACCTCTCCGAGATGACCCGCTGTATCTTCAAGGCGGGTTTTGTCTGGCGGGTGATCGAGAACAAGTGGGCGGACTTCGAGGCGGCCTTTGAGGGCTTCGTGCCCGCCTACTGGCAGCAGGTACCGCCGGAGGTACTGGAGGAGCTGGCGAAGGACGAGCGCATCGTGCGCAACCTGCAGAAAATTCGCACGGTGCCGGAGAATGCCCGGATGATCATGGATGTGGTGAGTGATCACGGCAGCTTCGGCCGTTTCCTGGCGGACTGGCCCAGCACCGATCAGGCCGGGTTGCTGTTGTATTTGAAGCGCAATGGCTGCCGATTGGGTGGCAATTCCGCCCAGTATTTCCTGCGCCGCGTGGGCTGGGATGGTTTTATCCTGTCCCGGGATGTGGTCACGGCCCTGACCCGGGCGGAGATTCTGGATGCTTCCCCCACCAGCCAGAAGGGGTTGAAGCAGGTGCAGGCGGCGTTCAACCAGTGGCACGAGGAAACCGGCCTGCCGTTCAGTCACCTTTCACGGATTGTTTCTTTTACGGTGGATAACTGAGCCTTTGTTATGGAGTTCGACGGCTTGGGGTAGGTCTTTCCAAAACACGCTGTGAATACATCCCTGTAGCGCTCGAGCTCCGCCCTTCAGCGCTTATTGCTCCTGCGTCGCGCTGAAGGTCCTGGGCAGGCCATCCATGGCCAGCCCGTGAAGAGCTTTTCGCTCTTCACCCATGGCTCCGCACGGTTTTGGAAAGACTTCCCCAAAACTGCCGAGCAGGTTATCGAGTTTGCATTCAAAGAAACAACAAAAGTACTAGCTCGCTTAATACCACACTGGCCCCCAACGCATCGCCGGTATAGCCACCCAACTGGCGCTTGAGATACGCGCCCCAGCAAAGCGCCACCAGCAGCACCGCCGCCAACGTGCCGGTAATCAGGAACGGCTGCCAAAATGACAGGGTGCCGGTGAGTACCATGACAAAACCAACGGCGGCCAGCAGCCGGGCGGTGGAGAAGCCGTCCGCCACCGGTTTGGATTTGCTTTTGTCCGGGTCGGTTACGTAGTTGAGCGTGGCCATCAGCAGCAAGGGCGTGAGCCGTGCGACCGCCGGGGCGGCGAGCAGTGCCAGCCAGGGGTGGTCGGCTTCCACCAGCAGGGCCACTTTCAGCAGCAGCGCCATCACCAGGGTCACGGTGCCGTAAGTGCCGATGCGGCTGTCTTTCATGATCGCCAGGCGCTTTTCCACCGTGTAGCCCCCGCCCAGGGCATCCACGCTGTCGGCCAGGCCGTCTTCGTGGAAGGCGCCGGTGAGGAACAGGTGCACGATCACCACCAGGATGATCGACACCAGCGGGCTGAAGGCCAGGCACAGCAGGCTGTACACGCACAGGTAGATGACGCCCAGCAGCAGGCCCACCAGGGGAAAATACAGGCTGCTCTGGTTCATCAGGCGCTGGGAGTAGTCGATGCGGGCGAGCATGGGGATGCGGGTGAGAAAGCCCACGGCCAGCCAGAAGGCCTGCCATTCGCGTTTAAAGCTGGGCTCGGTGGGCATGGGCGTCTCCGGAAATCGTTGAAAACGCCCATTGTACCGATTGAGAGGCGGTGATGAATGCCGTCAGTTCAGGCTGTTGCAGCTTCCAGGGTCAGGCCATGCGCTTCATGATGCGATCGCCCAGCATGTACTGGTGTGCCAGGGCGGCAGCCACGTGCAGGCCGATCATCACCCAGAGGGCATTGGCCAGTGCTTCGTGCAGGTCTTCGCCGCTGTCTTCCAGCCATTCGATTTCCGGGCCGTAACCGAACAGGGTCCAGCCAAAGAAGGTGACGCTTTCCCCTTCGCCCAGGGAGGTGGCCAGGCCGGTGAGCGGCATCAGGATCATCAGGGCGTACAGTGCCAGGTGCCCCAGTCGTGCCATCATGGCCCACTGTGCTGGTGGTTGTACCCGTGAGCGGTTCAGCCAGCGCCACAGGCCCCGGAACAGTACCAGGGCAAACAGGGTCAGCCCCAGGCTCTGGTGCAGGCCCATCAGTGACCGTTCCGATACGCTGTGTTCCAGTGCCTCGAACCACACTTCACTGGCCAGCATGATCAGCAGCAAAACAGCCATGCTCCAGTGCAGTGCCCGGGCCACAGCCCCGTACCGGTTTTCCGTATCCATCATTGTCATCATCAATCTCCTTGATCACAGGCGGGGTATTCCCCCAACCCCGCCTGTGAGTCTAAGTGTCAATCCCGGCGACCGCCACGAACCGGAGCGCCGTAGCGATTGAACTCCTGTTCACGCATCAGGTTGTCTTCAGCGTCGCGAAGCTGCACTAGATAGGTGCCTTCTTCGGTTTCGTCCACCGACACAGTGACACCCGGGCCAAATCGACGCAGGGCCTGACCGTAGGCCATGATGCGCATTTCCTCGGAGCTGTACTGCTTCAAATCCGCGTTCATGGCACTGCCTTTGTGGCGGTACTCCGAGCGCTGACCATCATCCTTGTCGTTATCGTTGTCCGCGGATACCAGCAATGGTGCGGTACTCAGTAGCGCCGCCGCGGACAGGGCCGCAATCGTCGTGGTTTTTTTCATGTAAAACTCCTTGTGCTTTGAACCCATTGGACCGGGATGGGGTGACATCGCCGGTTGAGGAGTATTGAAACAGCGAAACGTCGCAGAAATGTCTCCGGTCCTCGGCGACTTTGTCGCAAATTGTCTCAGGGGTGCGGCGATGCGATATTTTTTGACAACCTTATTCCCAAGTCGCGAGTCCAGTTCCCTATAATCGGGGCACCGGTACAGAGATGGAGTTATCCGTGAACGCTTCTTCCACAATTCTGGTGGTCGATGATCACCGCGATATTCGCGACCTGGTGGGTCGTTATCTGCAGGAACATGGCTTGCGCGTGTTGCTGGCCGATGGCGGTGATGCCATGAAGCGTCAGTTAAGGGATCACACGGTCGACCTGGTCGTACTGGACATCATGATGCCGGGCGACGACGGCCTCACCCTGTGCCGTTACCTGCGCGAACACACCGAACTGCCGGTGATTCTGTTAACGGCCATGAGCGAGGAGACGGACCGGATTGTGGGCCTGGAAATGGGCGCCGATGATTACCTGACCAAGCCGTTCAACCCCCGGGAATTGCTGGCGCGAATTCGGGCCGTGTTGCGTCGTGCCAGTGCCCTACCGCCCCAGCGAAGTTCGATGGCTGGCCAGTGCCTGCACTTTGAGGGTTGGCAATTGAATGTTGATCGTCACCAGTTGACCGATCCGGACGGTGTGGAGGTGTCACTCAGCACGGCGGAATACAAACTGCTGTTGGCGTTTCTGGAACATGCCGGGCGGGTGCTGTCCCGGGATCAGTTGATGGATCTGACCCTGGGCCGGGAAGCCGATGCGTTTGACCGCAGCATTGATAATCACGTTAGCCGTCTGCGCCGGAAAATGGACCCGGACCCTCGCCATCCCCGACTGATCAAAACCATCTGGGGCGGCGGCTATCAATGGATTGCCGACGTTGAAGAGGCGCCTTTATGAGATTCTGGCCCCGGCGAGCAGCCGGACAGCTGGCCCTGTTGCTGATCCTTGTGCTGCTGGTGGCGCAGGTGATCACCATTGCGATACTCGCGGGTGAACGCCAGGGCGCCTTGCGCAGTGCCAGCCTGGAGCATGTGCTGCAGCGGGTCGCCGATGCCTATACCCTTATGGATACCACGGATCCGGAGCGACAGGAGCGTGTGCTGCGGGCGCTGTCCAGCCCTACCTTGCAACTGTCCATCGATGCCACGCCCTTCCTGTCGGCGGATGGCGACTCGGTCATGGCCCGGCGTCTGGCCCAGGAATTTGATTTGCCCGACAACGGGGTGCGGGCGGCCATGGCCGCGGAGGAGGAAGAGTGTCTTCCTGATCGTTACCGTTCTGATAGCGATGAGCGCCGTGATGATGATCGTGACCACGATGAGGATCATGATGAGGCGCGTGAGCATCACGATGAACGCCATGAGTGTCCGCCCATTCTTACCGTATCACTGCCATTGTCCTCCGGGGAGTGGTTCAACGCCCGCGCCCAGCCGCCGGCGCCTTCCTGGCTTTGGCTGAAAGCCACTCTCACCAGTGTTGGCATTACCGCCGTGCTATTGGTGCTGAGCCTGTTGCTGGCAATCCGTCGAATTCTCCAGCCAGTGAACGAGCTGAGTCGTGCTGCCCAGGCCTTTGGGCGTGGCGAGAAAGTGGAGATATTGGAGCGGGGGCCGGAGGACATTCGTGAGGTGATCCGCGCTTTTAATCAGATGCAGCACCAGGTCAGCAAGGCCCATGATGATCGGGCCCGCTTGCTGGCAGCACTGGCCCATGACCTGAGAACGCCGATCACCTCCATGCGGCTGCGGGTGGAACTGTTGCCGGAGGGCGAAGACAAAGACCGCTTGCTGGCATCGCTCCAGGAGATGCAGCAACTGGCCGAGGCCACGCTGGATTTCATTCGCGGTAGCGCCACCGAGCAGTACCGCAAGTACGATCTGGCATCACTGCTGGACAGCCTGTGCGGGGATCTTCAGGAAATCGGCCTGGCCGTTGACCTGGAAGAGAGTCCCAGGTGTGTCCTGCAAGGGCAGCCGGAAGCGATCAGGCGTGCGCTTCGCAACCTGATTGAGAACGCGGTGAACTATGGCCAGCATGCCCAGGTGGTGTTGCAGGCCACGGACCAGGAAGCCATCGTCACCATCACCGACGAGGGACCGGGTATCCCGGCCTCTGAATACGAGCGGGTGTTCCAGCCGTTCTACCGCCTGGAACAGTCCCGCAGCCGGGATACCGGCGGTGCCGGCCTCGGCCTGGCGATCGCCCGCACGCTCATCCGGGGCATGGGCGGTGATATCGAGCTGGCAGCCGGTCCCCACGGTAAAGGGCTTCGAGTGACCGTTAGTCTGCCCCGGGAGACGACAGAAAAAGCGTAAGTGGCAGCTCAGTAACGTCAGGAATCAGTGAGAACTGGTTCGGGCTGCGGGTAGCCAGATACGCACACACAGTCCCGATTGTCCGTCGGCCCGGCCGGCCAGCGATAACTGGCCGCCGTGCAGTTCGGCAATCCGGCGGGCAATGGCCAGGCCCAGGCCGGCGCCTCCGCCAACACGCTGGTCGAGCCGGACAAAACGGCTCAGTGCCCGTTCCCGCTCCGTTTCGGGAATGCCGGGCCCTTGGTCGCAAACGGTAATCGAATACCCCTCATCCTCTGCTGACAGAGTGGTGGTGACGATCGTATTTTCAGGGCTGTACTGGATGGCGTTGGCCAGCAGCGAACGCATCAGGGTATTGGTCAGGGCGCTGTGGCAAGGCACCATCGCCTGTCCTTTGGTGTTGTCTTCCAGAATGGGTTCGATGTTTTTCTTCAGCGCCAGCGGTACGACATCCGCGATGCTCTGTTCGATCAGTGCCGACAGATTGTGTTGATCCGGGGTGAAATCCGTTCCCGCGTCCACCCGGCTCAGCAACAGCATCTGCTCAACCAGGTGCACCATGCGGTCTACCGCCTGGGTCAGGTTGTGGAATTGCTCGGGATTATCCGCGAAGGCCTTCTCCAGGTTTAGCCGCAACACGGCCAGAGGCGTGCGCAACTCATGGGCGGCATCGGCGGAAAAGCGTCGTTCACGTTCCAGCGCCAGGTTCAGGCGCTTGAGCAGACCATTCACTGCCTGAACCAGCCCCGCCACTTCTTTGGGGGCTTGGCGGGCATCCAGTGGGTGAATATGCTCCGGGGCCATGTCACGCACCGGGGCTTCGAGCCGTCGCAAGGGCCTGAAACTCAACTGGGTCGCGGCAATGACCGCCAGGGCCAGTAATGGCAGTGCCAGGAGCAAGGGTAGGATGTTGCCGAGGGCAAGCTCTTCGCTCAGTTCCTGGCGAATGTCTTCCCGCTGGGCGGTGCGTATCCAGAATCCGGTTTCCGGATCGCGAAGAGTAAAGGTACGCCAGCGGTAGCCCGTGGATTCCGCCCAGGTATAGCCTGGCTCAAGGCCTTCGCTGTCGTCCGCTTTCAGGGTATCCAGTAGCGGCTTGCCCTCGGAGGTCCAGACCTCAAATGCCAGCTTCTTTTCATATTTGTGGCCAAGCGGGCTGGAGGTGACTTCCTCTTCCTCGCCATCAGCGACGGGGTCGGGCAGGCCGGTATCGTAAAGCTGCAGGGTGCCCCGCAGTGTCGACGACAGCTGGCCCATGGACTGGGTATCCACCAACTGTCGCACCACGCCCTGAACAATGCGGGTGCTCTGGGCTAGTTGAGCGTCAAACAGCTCTTCCAGTTCGTGGTTGCTTTCCACGTAACTCCAGCCGGCAGCCGCCGTGGCGATCAGCAGCACCGCCGAGGTAACCAGTAGTATCAGCGTGCGGGTCAGTGACATAGCGCAGCCTCGGCGGCCTGACTATCGAGGAGGTAGCCGACCCCACGAACCGTTCGGATGGTGCTTTTCCCAACCCGTCGGCGAAGGTGATGGATGTGCACTTCCAGGGCATTGCTCTCGGCGCCGGCTTCCCAGCCATACAGTTGCTCTTCCAGCCGGCGGCGAGTGGCCACCTGGTCCGGGTGGCGCATGAGGTATTGGAGTATCTGGAACTCACTGCGTGGCAGGGTAGTGGCCTGATCATCCAGAATTAGCTGTCCTGTGTCGGTGTTCAGCGTCAGGCGGCCCACTTGTAGCCCGGCCAGGGAGCGACCGCTGGTGCCCCGGCGGGTGATGGCCCGAATCCGAGCCTTCAGTTCGGCCATGGCAAAGGGCTTGGTGAGGTAGTCGTCCGCACCCGCGTCCAGGCCCTGCAGTTTTTCTCCCAGCTCCGAGCGGGCGGTGAGAATGATGATGGGCGTCTGGGATCCCTGGTTCCGGGCCTGTCGGACCACCTCCAGGCCATCCAGTCGGGGTAATGTCAGATCCAGGATAACCAGGTCAAACGGCTCTTCGATGATGGCGTTGACCGCCTGTTGGCCGTCATCCAGCCAGTCGACGGTGTTCTGATCCTCCCGCAGCATGTCGAGCATGGTTTGGGCGAGGGGGTGATCGTCTTCTACCAATAATATTCGCATGAAGAGGTTTCCGTCTCAGGGCAAATGGTTGGTCTCGAATTTTAGATAATTTCGGGCTTCTTATTGCCCCTTTGGAGCGGTTTTCACATCTGGGAATTGATTAGCGACTGGTGCTACCTGGTATACCCTGTAACGTCTGCTGCTGTCGATTAGCTTGGCGGAGGGGGCCAGTTGTTTAATCACCGACTGTCCGCCTTTCATTTCTGCAAATAATTTGCCTTTGGCCCAATAGTCGGATGCTATCTGGCTCTTGAGAATCTTGCTATCGACAGTATTAACTTGGCCCTGAGTATAGAACCTTGCCGAAAATGGCGCCTCATCGAGATAGAACAGATCCGCTGGGGAATATTCAGGCATGGCGTCGATTCGTTGTACCAGTTCCCTTTCGGTTTTCAGCTGGCCGGGGTTCACGGCGAACCAGGCGCCGGCTGCGGTGCCTAAAATCGGAATGGCCAGCGATGATGCCAAGGCAAATTTTGTTAGCGATGGTTTTCCGTTGCGTTGGAGCAAGCCGGCGGTCAGTATAGCTAGAAATGGCAAACCGGGCAGGATGTAAGTCCACAGAACATTGCCCGAAAAGGTGAAGAAGACGGCTGGAGTTAGAGCGGCGGCTATCAACATCGTTGTCAGCCCGGGGTACTGTGTGTGCCAGATATCGTCGCTGGACTGCTTGCCCAGCAGGGACCATGCCCAAGTGGCTGCTGCAATCAAACCCCATGGGAAGCTGGCTTGCACAAGATAGAGCCAGATGGTACCCCGGGCACGATCATGCGCGCTGCCGTAGAGATCCCCTTCCCAGCCACTGACCAGGAAACGCTTGAAGTGCTCGCCAATGATGAAATAGTCGAAAAAACCGGGTGTTTTCAGCTCGGCGAGTATGTACCAGGGCAAGGCAATCAGGAGCATCAACGCCGTACCACGGACCCAGGGCAGAGTCTGCCAAAGGGTGTGCCACTGGCGGTTCAGGGCAACCCAGACGAAAACCGGCAACCCCGTCAACACCAGCACCAGCGGGCCTTTGGCCAGCAGTCCCAGGGCCAGACCAATAAAGAAGAGCCAACCCCAGAGCGGTGTCCCGCCCTGTAACCGGATCACCAGGCTGGCAATAACCAGTGTGGTTGCCAGGGCCAGGAACGAGTCGGTCATTACGGTGCCGGCACTGACGAAACCCAGGGCCATGGTGCTGTAAATAATGGCGGCCCACAGGCCAGTGATCCGGGCGCTGTCGGACCCGGGCGAGGCATGCAGCCAGCGGGTGGTGGCGTAAACCAAGTACACGATCCCCACATTGGCCAGCCACGAGGGCAAGCGGCCGGCGAACTCATTCACACCGAACAGCTTGAAGGACAGGGCCTGGGTCCAGAAGGACAGGGGCGGCTTGCCCCAGAAGGGCACGCCATAGTCAAACCAGGGTGTAATCCAATCCCCCGTCTCCGCCATGATGCGGGCAATTTCCGCATAGCGCGGCTCGGTGGTATCTGCGAAGGGCAGTAAGGCTGTTAGTCCCAGGCGAACGACCAGAACGAAAGCCAGTAGGCCCAGTAAGGTATTAATGGTTCTGGTCATTGCCGGCCACGCGCAGGGTTGGTTGAAAGTCCGGGATTCTCTCGTCGCTGTCTTCGGCGAGGATAAACACCGGGCGTTGCTTGGTTTCCATGTAGATGCGGCCCACGTATTCCCCGAGCAAGCCAACGCACAACAGTTGCACGCCGGAAAGGAAGGTGACGATGGCGATCATGGAGGCATAACCGGGGGTGGAAACACCAACGACCAGTGTTTTGAGCACTTCCCAGAGCCCGAAAAAGCCGCCAGCGCCTGCAGCCAGTAAGCCAAGCACCAGGGCAATGCGCAGTGGCCGGGTTGAGAACGAGGTGATGCCTTCCATGGCCAGGTGCAGCAACTTCAGGTAATTCCACTTGGTTTGCCCCGCCATCCGGGGATCACGATCAAACTCCAGAGTGACCGTGGGCATGCCAACCCAGGCGAACATGCCCTTGAGGTAGCGGTTCCGTTCCGGCAACTGGTTCAGGGCGTCGACGGTGCGCCGGCTCATCAGGCGGAAATCACCGATATCGACCGGTATCGGCGCATCACTGATGCGGTTGATCAGCCGGTAGAACAGGGAGGCGGTCAGTTTCTTGAACCAGCTTTCGCCCGCGCGGGAGCGTCGTTTCATGAGCACGACATCGGCGCCTTTGCGCCACTCGGCCAGCATCTGGGGAATCAGTTCGGGCGGATCCTGAAGGTCGGCGTCGATCAGGATCACGGCATCGCCTTTGGCGTGGCTTAAACCGGCCGTGACTGCAGCTTCCTTGCCGAAATTCCTCGATAACTGAAGCACCCGGATTTCGGGGCACCATCGACGTGCTTGCAACAGCAGCGCAACCGAGTTGTCCTGACTGCCATCGTCTACAAAGAGCAGTTCAGTGGCCATTTTCTCTTTCCGGCAAACGAGGGTGAGGCGTTTTAACAGCGTCGGAATAACGTCCGCCTCATTGTGCACCGGTACAACGATACTGAGCGTCGGATCAGTGAATGTCATTGGCTTGTTCCTTCTGGAAGACAAACTTCTCGGCAAGAAAATAATTGGCAATGGTCGCTACCGCCGTTGCCGTGACCTGGGAAGCGAGGGGCGCGTTTGTGGTCGCGTACACCGCTGAAAACGCCGCCAGGTTCAGGGCCCATCCCGCGCTGGATGTGGCCAGGTAACGTGGAAATGCCAGACGGTGGGGCAACTCCGAGCGGAAGGTGTAGCGATGCTGGGCCAGATAATTCGTGCCCAGGCCAATCGTCGCCCCGGCGGCCGTCGCGATCCTGGCGTCAACGCCGGCATCGATGAGCAGGAACATCACCAGCCAGTGAATCAGGGTGGCAAAGCCGCCCCCGGTGAGAAATCGACACAATCGTGTCAATCGGGATCGATAAATGGGAGGGAGGTTCATGGCAGATTGCGTCCTGATGGCCGATGTCCGGGAATGGCAAGGCACTTTAGGACGGCTTTCTTAACCAAGCCTTAAATCCCGGGTGACAAAAACCTTAAGGGTGGGTTAATAATTTTTTAGTCAGGACTTAAGACTGGGTTAAGCCTGGCTCTCTAATCTGGCAGTCATGTGCAAAGGGCCTTGCCCCGACGATTGCTGGAGAGCAGCCATGACCAACCCGATGACGATCTCAGTGAATTGCCCACCAGACTCCCCGGATGTGGCGCCCGTGTTCCGGTGCGCCGGCCGCTGGCTCAGTGAAATCCAGGCTGGTACCGAAACCGCCGCGAAAACCACTGCCTTTATTCGCCGACGCTTCCTGCAGGCCTATGGTGCCGAGCCTGTTCTGCGTGTGCCTGGCCTGCTGGCGTTGACCACGGCCCAGGGCTCGTTACTGGCTGCGGTGGGTGTTCGCAGTGCCGGTCAGGAGCGTCTGTTTCTGGAGGATTATCTGTCCACGCCGGTGGAAACCGTGATGCCGGCCCCCGGTCAGGATCGCAATGACATTGCTGAGATCGCGCATCTGGCGGGGGTTGAAGCGGGCGTGAGCCGATACCTGTTTGCCTCCCTGTCGCTGTGGCTGCACAACTCGGGCTTCCGCTGGGTGGTCTGTACCGGCACCGATCAACTTCGTAACAGCTTCCACCGACTGGGCATTCCCACCCAGGTGATCGCCAACGCCGACCCTGCCCGCCTTGCCGACGGTGGCGCGGGCTGGGGACGTTACTACGAGCACCAGCCGGTGGTGATGGCCATTCGCGTGGCCGATGGCATTGCCGCATTGGAAAATGGCGGCTTGCTTCGACTGGTGCAGCCCGTGGCGCCGGCAACAGTCAACCAGGACAACGGAGGTGCGGTTTATGGCCACCTTGCCTGAATATTTTCAACAACTTCACGCGCAGGTCCGGGAGCATCCGGACCGGGTGGCATTGAAAGGCGCGGATGGTGAACTGAGTTACGGCCAGATGTGGCAGGCCGCTGGTGAACTGGCGCAGCAATTGAAAGATCGTGGTGTCCGCCGGGTGGGGCTGTGCGGTGACAACTCCGTTGCCTGGGTGCTGGCGGACTTGGCGTGCCTGTTGGCCGATGTGGTGTGCGTTCCGGTACCGGTGTTTTTCGCCCAGAACCAGATCGACCATCTGACCCGACGGGCGGCGCTGGAAGCCATGTTGGTCAGTGACGCCTCGTTATCCAGGAATGCTCAGGCGCTGGGCCACGGCGTCTGGCTGCAATCCCTGCCAGTCTTTCCGGCCCCGGCCCGGATGCCGGAAGAAACGGCCAAGATTACGTTTACCTCCGGCAGCACCGGCACACCCAAGGGGGTCTGTCTGTCGGTAAGTCAGATGACCGCCACCACTCTGGCGCTGAAAGAGCGTTTGAACCACGTCAAACTTGAGCGACATCTTTGCATCCTCCCGTTGGCCACCCTGCTTGAGAACATCGCGGGTGTATACCTGCCCCTGCTGATGGGCGCCACGGTCACCGTTGCCCCGTTGCAGAGTCTGGGAATGAACGGTAGCAGTGGTTTGTCGCTGGAACAGCTGGTGGCTGGCATCCAGCAGCATCAGCCGCATTCCATGATTTTGGTGCCGGAATTGGCCATGGCCCTGGTTCACGCGGCCGAACAGGGCGAACTGAAACACCATGATTTCCGATTCCTGGCCGTGGGTGGTGGTCGTGTGTCACCGGCACTGCTGGCGCGCGCCGGAGCGGTGGAACTGCCGCTGTACGAGGGCTATGGCCTGTCCGAATGTGCGTCGGTGGTGGCGCTGAATGTGCCCGGCGCGGCTCGTGTCGGTACCGTGGGCCGCCCTCTGAACCATGTTGAGGTCCGGGTGGATGAGGATCGACGCATTCTGGTTCGGGGTAATACCCATCTGGGCTACCTGGGGGATGAGCCGGTCGCCGAACAGGATGACTGCTGGCTGGACACCGGGGACCTCGGGGCACTCGACCCCGACGGGTTCCTCTCAGTCAATGGCCGGGCCAAGAATCTGCTGATTACCAGCTTTGGCCGCAATATCAGCCCGGAGTGGCTTGAGAGTGAACTGATCCAGGCGGTTGGTGCAAGGCAGGCCGTGGTGCTGGGCGATGGCGAAGTACAGCCGTTTGCCCTGTTGGTGATGGCCGGTGGCCGCCCCGTTGAGGCGGTTCATAATGCCCTGGCCCGCCTGAATGAACGCCTGCCGGATTACGCCCGATTGAGTTCTGTCTACATACGTCATCAACCGCTGACGGCCGGGCAGGGCTATGTCACGGCCAATGGCCGGCCGATACGTCACCGACTGCAGGCGGACTTGCCGGTGTTAATGGCAGACGCCCTATTCCTTTCCCTGAATGCTTCCGGAGCCGTGCCGTCGTCTCGTACGGCTTCCTCCCCTACCCGCAATACCCACTATCAGGAGTCCTGATCATGACTTTCTTTGACCAATTGCAATCTGAAACCGCAGATGCCCGTGCCCACGTCACCAGTGCGCCCGTGATCACTGCTATCCGCGAGGGTCGTTTCAACCTCGAGGGTTACACCTGGTTTCTTACCCAGGCGTATCACCACGTCAAACATACCGTGCCGCTGATGATGGCTTGTGGTGCGCAGTTGCCGGCGCGCCTGGAGTTTGTCCGCAAGGCCCTGGTGGAATACATCGATGAAGAGTATGGCCATGACGAATGGATCCTGAACGACCTGGTGGCCTGCGGCGAAGATCGGGAAGCCATGCGTAATAGCCGCCCGGACGCCAGTATTGAGCTGATGGTGGCCTATCTGTACGACGCCATCCAGCGGGGCAATCCGGCCACTTTCTTTGGCATGGTGCAGGTGCTGGAAGGCACTTCCATCGAGCTGGCCACCCCGCTGGGCAAGGCCATCCAGACGCAGCTGGGCTTGCCGGACAAAGCCTTCAGCTACCTGTATTCCCATGGTGAGCTGGATCAGGAACACTTCGAATTCTTCCGTAACCTGATGAACGACATCACCGACCCGGACGATCAGCAGGCCATTATTCAGGGTGCCCGCATGGTTTACCGGTTGTATGGCGACATGTTGCACAACATTCCCCTGGAAACCGGTACCAAGGAGCCTGGGCATGAAGCTGCGTGACCGCACGTTTCTGTTGCTGGGTGCATCGGGGGGGATTGGCCAGGCGCTGGTCAAGCCCCTGCAGGCGGCCGGCGCGCGGGTGATTACCGCGTCGCGGCAGCCGGAAAACCTTTCACATCAGGCGGGGGTGGCCACTGCCCACCTGGACCTGGCGGCCGAGGATCTCGACCAGCAACTGATCCGGCTGAGTGAGTCTTACCCCGATATCGATGGCGTAATTCATTGTGCCGGCCAGAATCGTTTTGCCGCTCTTGAGGATATGACGGTGTCGCAGATAGATGCCCAACTGGACGTCAATTTGCGCTCCGCCATGCTGTTGGCCCGGCATTTTGTACCCCGGTTCCGGAAGGGAGGCACTGGCGCGCTGGTTTTCGTGGGCTCCACGTTCGGCAGCATCGGCTTCCCCGGCTACACCGGTTACTGCGCCAGCAAGTTCGGCTTGCGGGGGTTCAGTGAGGCCTTGCGTCGGGAGCTGGCGGATACGCCGCTGCAGGTGGTGTATGTCGCACCGCGCGCCACCCAAACCGCCATGAACCCCACCGAAGTGGAGGAGCTGAACCGGGCCCTGGGTAACAAAATGGATGCGCCGGAGCAGGTGGCCAACCACATTCTGGCGGCGATGCAGAAGGATGAGCGCCGTCGTTTCCTGGGTTGGCCTGAAAAGGCGTTTGTCGTGATTAATGGTCTCTTCCCGAAGATAGTGGACAAGGCCATGTTGAAGCAGTTGCCGGTGATCCACCGGTTTCTGAAAGGAGGAGTGTAATGATGAGGACCCTGATTCTGTCTTTGCTGGTGGTGCTGACGACACCGGTTTGGGCTGCCGACATGGCATCCGAGCTGGCCGGCATCCAGTCACGCTGGGATCAAATTCAGTACCAGATGCCGGAGGACAAAAAAGAGGCGGCGTTTGAGAAGCTGGCCAAGGAAACCGAACAGCTGGTAAACCGTTACCCGGATAAGGCCGAGCCGCTGATCTGGCAAGGCATTGTGTTGAGCACCTATGCTGGGGCCAAGGGCGGGCTGGGTGCCCTGGGTGTGGTTAAGGATGCCAAGGTCGCCCTGGAAAAAGCGATCGAGATCGATCCCGACGCCCTCAACGGCTCAGCCTATACCTCTCTGGGCAGCCTGTATTATCAGGTCCCGGGCTGGCCACTGGGTTTTGGCGATGACGACAAGGCAAAAGCCTACCTGCAGAAGGCGCTGGCGCTGAACCCGGACGGCCTGGACCCGAATTATTTCTTCGGGGATTTCCTGCTTGAGCAGGATGAGCCACAAAGGGCCCGGGTGTATCTACAGAAAGCGCTGGCTGCGCCGGCACGCCCGGGGCGACCCATTGCCGACGCTGGCCGAAAACAGGAAGCCCAGGAACGCCTGGACCGGATTTGAGTCAGTATGACCGGCTACCTGGCCGGTCATACTCTATGATGGTGTTGGCTTATCGCTTCTATAAGAAAACAGCATTTCATCTTTATGCCGTTTGCATATATGCTTAGATCAAAATATAGGATTCCTGAGCATTTGACGACATCCGAGGTGAAACACCATGAGCCAGCCCATCGTCCAGCATTTCTTTGACGAACCGACCAACACCTTCAGCTATGTGGTGCGGGACCCGGACAGCCAGGCCTGCGCCATTATCGATTCGGTGCTGGATTTTGATTACGCCGCCGGTCGCACCGACGTGCGCTCAGCGGATGACATCATCCGGTACGTGGAAGAGCACAACCTGTCCGTGGAGTGGATCCTGGAGACCCATGTCCATGCCGACCATCTGTCCGCTGCGCCCTACCTGCATGAAAGGCTGGGTGGCAAAACCGGCATTGGTGCCAATATTGCGTTGGTCCAGGAAGTGTTCGGCAAGGCCTTCAACGCGGGTACCGAGTTTGCCCGGGACGGCAGCCAGTTTGATCGGTTGTTCGAGGAAGGCGATACCTTTGCCATCGGCAATCTCGAAGGCCGGGTACTACATACGCCCGGCCACACCCCCGCCTGCCTGACCTACGTGATCGGGGATGCCGGTTTTGTCGGCGATACCCTGTTCATGCCGGATTTTGGCACCGCCCGTTGTGACTTCCCGGGCGGCGATGCCCGTACTCTGTATCAGTCCATCCAGAAAGTCCTGTCGCTGCCGCCGGAGACCCGGCTGTTCATGTGTCATGACTATGGCACGCCGGAACGTGATGAATTCCTGCATATGACCACCGTGGCCGAGGAGCGCGAGGCCAACATCCATGTGCATGAGGGGGTCAGCGAAGAGGAATTCGTGAAAATGCGCTCGGAACGGGATGCCACCCTGGATATGCCGCGCCTGATTCTGCCTTCGGTGCAGGTGAACATGCGCGCCGGCCATATGCCTCCCGCCGAGGACAATGGCCAGGTCTACCTGAAGGTGCCCATCAACCGGTTCTGAGTCGCGCATGAACGTAAAACGTTACCTGCCCATTCTGGAATGGGCGCCGGCCTATGGTCGCGACCAGGCCACCAGCGATCTGGTGGCTGCGGTTATTGTGACCGTCATGCTGATCCCGCAGTCCCTGGCCTATGCCTTGTTGGCGGGTTTGCCCGCGCAGGTCGGATTGTACGCCAGTATCCTGCCCCTGGTGATTTATGCGGTCTTTGGCACCAGTCGCACGCTTGCGGTAGGGCCGGTGGCCGTGGCTTCCTTGATGACCGCCACCGCGCTGTCGCCGATTGCTGAAGCGGGCTCCAGTGCCTACATCGCCGGTGCGGTGCTGCTGGCGGTGATGTCCGGGATCATGCTGACGCTCATGGGCGTGTTTCGTCTGGGATTCCTGGCCAACTTCCTGAGTCATCCGGTGATTTCAGGGTTCATTACCGCCTCCGGGCTGGTGATTGCAGCCAGCCAGCTCAAGCACATCCTTGGCGTGCAGGCTTCCGGCCATAACCTGATTGAGATTGTGCATTCGATTATGGGGGCTGTGGGTAACACCAACGGTTATACCCTGGCCATCGGTGTCGCTGCCTGGGCTTTCCTGTTGCTTTCGCGCAAGCATGCCAAGCCCTTTTTCAAAGCCCTGGGCGCAAAGCCGCGGCTGGCGGAGATTCTCGCCAAAACCGCCCCGATTCTGGCGGTGGTGGCCACCACCCTGGTGGCCTGGGTGTTCAGCCTGGATGAGAAAGGGGTCCGACTGGTGGGTGAGGTGCCATCCGGGCTTCCGGCATTCACCCTGCCGCCGCTGGATACCGGGTTGTGGTCGCAGTTGGCGGTCAGCGCACTGCTGATCAGCGTGGTGGGCTTTGTGGAGTCCGTGTCCGTGGGCCAGACCCTGGCCGCCAAACGCCGACAGCGCATCGACCCGGACCAGGAACTGATTGGTCTGGGGACTGCCAACCTGGGGGCCGGGTTTTCCGGCGGCATGCCGGTGACCGGGGGATTCTCTCGCTCAGTGGTCAATTTTGACGCCGGCGCGGAAACCCCGGCAGCCGGTGCCTATACCGCTGTGGGTATTGCGTTGGCCACCCTGTTCCTGACTCCGGCGATTGCCTATTTGCCTCAGGCAACGCTGGCGGCCACCATCATTGTGGCGGTGACCACCCTGATCGATCTGCCGGCGCTGGGGCGCACCTTTCGGTATTCGCGCACGGACTTTGGCGCCATGCTGGCGACCATTGTGCTCACGTTGGGTCACAGCGTGGAGGCCGGCATTATCGCCGGCGTGGCCCTGTCGATCGGGCTGTTTCTGTATCGTACCAGTCGTCCTCACAGCGCCGTGGTGGGTCGGGTGCCTGGCACCGAGCACTTTCGCAACGTGCTGCGCCATGACGTGGAACTGTGTCCGAAAGTCACCTTTCTGCGGGTGGATGAAAGCCTGTATTTCGCCAATGCGCGGTTTCTGGAGGAAACGGTGATGGATCTGGTCAGCGAAGAGCGGAAGTTGACCGATCTGGTGCTGGTGTGTCCGGCGGTGAACCTGATTGATGCCTCGGCACTGGAAAGCCTGGAGGCCATCAATGAGCGTCTGCATGATGCCGGCGTCAGACTACACTTATCAGAGGTGAAAGGCCCGGTGATGGATCGCCTTAAGGGCACGGAGCTTCTTGAACACCTGAGCGGCCGGATTTTCCTCAGTACCTATGACGCCTGGCAGGCCCTGACTGACAAGGCGGACCCGGAACCGGAAATCAGCCGGGTGGGGTGATCGGGTTGACCGAAACGGGGGTATGAATGACCATCCCGCAGATTTCGACGCCAGATACGGGTAAGCCGCCATGGGTATGACTGAGAACTTGCTGTCCACCGGTCAGTGGCTGGTGACGGCAGTACTGTTTGTGCTGATTCTGGTTGCCGCCCTGCGCAGCATTGACTGGCAGGCCCTCCGCAAGGATCAGGCCCTGCAGCACTCTTTTTTTGGGGCCGCGGTGGTCCTTGGGTTTCTCTGGCAGTTGCGCGCGGGCATTTCTCCGGGGCTGGCCATCCATATTTTTGGCCTGACGGTGATCACCTTGATGCTGGGTTGGGGGCTGGCGGTCCTGAGCGGCCTGCTGGCGCTGGTGATCACGGTGATTCTCGGCAAGGAACCGCCGATTATGTACGCCGCCAACGGTCTGATCACGGTCATGATCCCGGCGCTAGTGACCCACGCCATCATGCGCTGGGAGCGACGGCGTAATTTCCGCAACTTCTTCGCCTACATCTTTTTCTGCGGCTTTTTCGGCGCGGGCATCTCGGTGGCCATCGCCGGCCTGAGCATGTGCCTGTTGCTGTGGACCAGCGGTACCTACGACTTTGACGAGCTGGTGCACGAATACATCCGTTACCTGCCGCTGTTCATGCTGCCCGAAGGCTTTATCAATGGCGTCTTTGTGACGGGGCTGATGGTGTTTCACCCGGACCGTCTGACCACTCTTGACCAGCGGCGTTACCGCTGACTGCGGTCCAGTTTGCCAGCCACGGCAGTACCTCGCTGGCCGGCATGGGGCGCGCAATACCGAAACCCTGCACCTGGTTGCAGCCCATTTCCCGCAGGGCGCGTCCGTGCTCCATGGTTTCCACGCCTTCGGCCAGCACGGTGTGGTTGAAGCGCTGTGCCATGAAAATCACGCTCTCCACGATGGCCCGGTCGCTGTCGCTGGCCAGCATGCTCATCACGAAGCTCTTGTCGATCTTGATCACATCCACCGGCAGGGTGCGCAGGTAGGTCAATGATGAGAAGCCGGTACCAAAATCGTCCAGCGCCACCTGGACCCCCAGCTCCCGGCAACGGGTCAGCACGTTACCGGCCCGCTTGGTGTCTTCGAGTGCCGTGGATTCCAGTACTTCAAGGGTGATCTGGCTGGGACAGACTTCCGGATGGCTCTGCAGATAGCGTTTGAGGTAGGCCTCAAAGCTCGGGTCCATGAGGTGAGCAGAGTTGATGTTGATACACACCGCGAGGTTCTGGCTCGCTTCCCGCCACAGGTTCATCTGATGAATGGCTTCCTTTAACACCCACTGGCCCATGGGTATCTCCAGGTGGCTGTTTTCCACCACTGGCAGGAACTGCCCCGGCGGAATGAGTCCCTTTTCCGGATGTTGCCAGCGGATCAGAGCCTCAAAGCCCACCACCGCACAGTCCGCCATGCGAACCTGAGGCTGGAAGTGCAGCACGAATTCATTGTTCTCCAGCGCCTGGCTGATTTCGGTCAGGCGCTCACGGCGTAGCCGGCGTGACGCATGCTGGCCCGGGTCAAACACCTGGAACTGGTTTCGGCCCTTTTCCTTGGCCGCGTACATGGCCTGGTCAGCGTGACGGATCAGGGCTTCGGCGTCGGTATGGTCGTCCGGGTAGAGGGTAATGCCCAAACTGGCCGTCAGTGTCAGGTTGGTGTCCTCAGTGATTGGGACTGGTTCGCCCACCGCTGCAAGAATGCGCTGGTAGGTTGTCTCGCAATGCTCGGACTGCAGCAGTAGAACAAATTCGTCACCACCGATCCGGGCCACGGTATCGCCACTGCGTACGGTGCGGGAAAGACGCTCGCCAATGGTTCTCAGGGCATGATTGCCGGCCTCATGGCCATGGAAGTCGTTCAGGGACTTGAAGTTGTCCAGATCCAGATAGCAGATGGACAGCGAATGGCCCTGTCGGTCGGCGTGGCCACAGGCGGTGCGCAGTCGTTCTTCCAGTAACTGCCGGTTGGGCAGGCCGGTCAGGTCGTCGTAGTTGGCCGCCCGGTCCAGCTCCTTGGCGTGGTTCTTGAGGGCGGTGATGTCCGAAAACGCCGCCACATGGTAACAGCGCCCCGGTTCTTCCAGGTGCACCCGGCTGATGGACAACAGCTCCACGAACTCCTCGCCGTTCTTGCGCCGGTTCCACATCTCGCCGCGCCAATGATCGTTTTCCTCAATGGCTTGCCACATGGACCGGTAATAATCGTCTGAGTGCCGGCCGGAGCTGAGAATGGAAGGGTTCTGGCCCAGGACTTCCTCCCGGCTGTAACCGGTAATGCGGGAGAAGGACGGGTTGGCGTCGATAATGTGGTTGTGATGATCAGTAATGATGATGGCTTCGTGGCTGCGGTCGAACACACTGGCGGCGATTCGCAGGCCGCGCTCACCATTTTTCCGGTCGGATATGTTGGTCTGGACCACCACGAATCCTGGCGCTACGCCTTCGGGTTCGCCAATGGGGACACAGTAGGTGTGCACCCAATAAGGCTTGCCCTCGGCGGTGTAATGCAGCAGGTCTTCCTCGAAGGCATCGCCGTTGCGTACGCTTTGGCGGATGGCATCGATGGTTTCCCGGCAGGTGTCCGGTCCGGCCAGGATGGCTTCCGGGTCCTGGCCGGTGACGGCTTTGAGGGTGTATCCCGTGTGTTCCTCAAACGACCGGTTAACCCATTGGATGCGTCCGCTACCGTCCAGCACAAGAACCATGTTGCGGGTGGCGGTGGCCACCAATGCCAGTCTTTTGGGGTCAATGCCCGGAAGAGGCTGCAGAGGTTCTGGGCGTGGCGGCATAAAAACGGTTCCAGCGGTTGATGGTATTAATCTCTCTCCGTCCTTGTGAGATTGCGTCGCGAACATACATCCATTGCAAATTTATTGCAGAATCGTGACGGGCAGCGGATGCTACCTGATTGCCATAATTGAGAACATGTCGCATGACGGGTGATTTGTTGATGAGGGTCAATTCTGGTGCATATAGGGTGCTATGCACCAGAAAGCATCACTGTCGCCAGCGGGAGTGCTTTTGCAGTTTGCGTTGGAGTGTGCGGCGGTGCATGTTCAATGCCCGTGCGGTGGCGGAGATGTTTCCGTCATTTTCATTGAGAACCCGTTGGATGTGTTCCCACTCCATTTCCTCGACGGACGGTGGCTCCGCCCGCAGATCCGGCGCGCTTTCCAGCGGTTCGAAGCCACTGAGCAACTGGTTCACGGTGACCGGCTTGCACAGGTAATTCACCGCGCCCCGGCGCATGGCTTCGACTGCGGTGGCGATGCTGCCATAGCCGGTCAGCACCAGCACATCCAGTTCCGGGCATTGGGTTAGCAGCTCCGGCAGCAGCTGCAGGCCACTGTCGCCGGCCAGGTTGAGATCCAGGACGCAGCGATCCGGTTGGGTGGTTTTCAATATATCGAGCGCCTGTTCCCGGCTGTGGGCCTGGCTGCTGGTAATGCCATGGCGGTCAAGCGATCGGGCCAGAATCTGGACAAACGCCTGGTCGTCGTCCACCAGTAGCCAGTGTTCCTGCTCTGCCATACTAGACTTCTCCCGTTTGACCGACAGAGACCGGAAGGTCAATTACCATGGTGGTCCCGTTGTCGTCGGCCCTTGCTCTCAGTGTCCCGCCCAGTCGCTGGATGGTGGCGTTGGACAGGAAAAGACCCACCCCCAGCCCATCACGAGATTCCACGATGTCTTCTCCCGGTGCTCCCTGCAGGGCTGCCTCAAGGCCATCGCCGTGGTCCTCAACCACCAGCTCCACGCGTTCTTCGGTAGTGCGCGTACTGACCTTCACCCAGAGCGGGCTGGCCGTCAGGGCATTGGCCAACAGGTTCAGGATGGCCTGGTCAAGTGTCGCATCCACGGCCACCGGGGCAGAAGGTACGTTGTCCGGCCAGTGGATTGGGCCGGCGGGCCAAAGCAATGTGGCGGATTCCCGCAGGCGGGCCACCCATTGTGGGAAGGACAGGGTTTCCCGCTGCGCGCCCCGGGCCTCCACCGCAGCTTTCGTCAGTTGCTGTAAATGCCCGCTGCACAGTGTCAGTTGTTGTTCCATCAGTTGCAGATCGTCTTCCACCGCTTTGGCGGTAGGTTCGTCCAGCTGATTGCGGATTTCATCCAGTAACAGGGTCACGGTATTCAAGGGGGTTCCGAGACGGTGAGCCACCGCAGCAGCCGAAAGACCGAGGGAGATGATCTGTTCGTCGCGCAGGCGGTTTTCGCGGAACTGGGCCAGCTGGGTTTGTTGCAGTCGTAGACGCTGCGCCAGCGTGCCCACGACGAGCAGAAGAATGGCAGCGGTCAGGGCAAAAGTGACCCACATTCCCCCCAGGTGCAGTTCCGCCAGGTTGCCCACATTGCCCTGGTGCATGTGGTTGCCGGACATCACCGGCGCATGCCAAAGCACCAGCACCGTATAGGCGGCGATGCCAGCCAGGGTCAGGGCGATGCTCTGGCTCAGGGGTACCAGAATGATGGCCACGGCAATGGGTAGTAACAACAAGGAGACCAGCGGGTTGGTATAGCCGCCGGTGAAGTACAGCCAGGCGCTGATCAGTGCGAGGTCCCCCGCCAGGGTCAGGGTGACGGCCAGAGAACGGGTTGGCGGTCGGCGGCTGAACCAGAGCCAACCGAGGATCGAGAGCACGGCATAGAGCAGGCAAAGCAGCAGGGCCTCGGCCCGGTAGGGCAAGGCGATGACCGTCTCGGCCACGGCAACGGCCACCAGCGTTGATGCAATGATCGCCAGACGCATGGCCAGCAGGTAGCGCGCCGCCTGCCGGTAGCCGGTTTGAGAGTGAGTGAGCCATTCCATAGCGCGATTCTAGCAGCAAGCCCGCACAAAGGGGCGGGCAGTGTCATTCTGTCGCACGTCGGGCGGGAAAATAACAGGCCAGTTGCTGGGAAGCCACGTCCGCAGACAACTGCAACGGCTGGTTGCCCAGGTGATATACCCGCACGGCCTGTTCGACGGCGCTGGCGTCGGAATCAACCGGGTCCGGCTCGGGCAGGTGGTCCGGATAGTACTGGCAGTGGGAGCTGTCAGGGAACAGGGCGGCGTAGGCAGTGCCCGTTTCCACCAGGTCCTGGAAAAAGTGGGAACCGTAAGATAAATCCGGCACCATTTCCCCGGATTTCTCCGACACTTCCACCAGGGCACTGACGCCGGCAATGTCGGAGAAACGCACGGGCACTCCCAAATCCGGGCTGCTGGTACCCCAGCGGCCGGGGCCGATGAGTAGCGTTCTGGCATTTTCGGTCCGTACCTGAAGGCCAATCAGTCGGGCCACCTCATGGCGTTCGCTGGTGCTGAGATCGGCGTACACGCTGGCGTCGACCCGGATCACCCGGGCAATGGACAGGTTGATGTTCCCGCCCATGAAGTGCCCTTCGGTGCGGAACAACAACTGGCGGGTCTGGAGTCCTTCGGGCACGGTAACAGGACCGGTATCGCCGATGGTGGCCAGTGGCCGGCACTGCACCAGGTTAAAGGCCGGTTCGCCGTGGCGGTCCAGGTGCAGGGTGAATTCCACGTCGACCGGGTGCTCGTAGCCTTGCTCCAGGGTGTGCAGCAGGCTGGCGAGGCGGTCAATGAACGCGGTCTTGTGCACCAGGGGCTGGAAGGTCAGGCGCCACACCGGCCCGGCCAGGCCTATCTGCCGGGCCCGCTCGCTGGCGCTGCGGTCCACCTCCGCCAACTGGGTCATGGGCAGGTCGGACGTGGACTCCAGCAACTGGCTGAGCGGGCGGGTGGCCAGGCTGCCGTCGGCCAGGTCAAGCACATCCACCAAGTGCTGGGAAAAGCGATAGCTCTCGTCCTGGTTACGGAAGGGTTGCCGGCCGGGGTGGTCCAGTGCCATCACGCAGGCGTGGTCGCCTTCAATGCGGTCCACCGCCCGGGTGCCCAGCCCCATGACCAGCCGGACCATGCCGGCTTTCGGGTCCATATGGCTGTCCCAGGTGAAGGTGTTGCGCGAGACGCCAACGCCGGCGGCGTCCGGCAGGTAGTAGCGGTTGTGGAAGCGGCCATTCACCCGCTGGATCAGCAGGGCCATGGGTTCCTCGCGCTGGTCCAGGTCGCGTTGCTGGCGGTACACCAGGGCATCTTCGCTCATGGAGGAGGCGTAGACCTGCCGGATGGCGTCCTCAAAGGCCGCCAGGCGTTGCTCGGGCGAGCCCTGGTTGACCAGGAATACGCTGTCGTACTTGCCGGCGAAAGCATTGCCGAAGCCGTCTTCCTGCAGGCTGGAGGAGCGCACCAGGATGGGGTACTGGCCGTAATGGTCAAGCAGGCGTTCCAGTTCGCAGCGGATTTCCGCCGGGAAACTGCCGGCCAGGATGCCTTCGCGCAGGGCCGGGGCTTCGGAGAGGTAGCCGCTCGCCGAGCGCTGGCGCATGATTGCTGGCCAGAGTCCGTTGTGTACCAGAAAGGCGTAGTAGGCGTCGGTGCCCAGGTAGCTGGAGTCGTGGGGCTCGAGATGTTCCTGCCAGAGCTCGGGCTGCTCGGCGATCAGGATGTTGCGGGCAATCAGCATGCCGGTGGCCTTGCCGCCAATGTACCCGCTGCCCACCAGCCGGCTGCGGATCGACAGCAGGTCCGCCAGCGACAGGTAGCGCCGGGCCAGTGCCAGTATCTGCGGGTCGCGGCTGATCAGGACCTGGAGCACCTGTTCCTGGAGCCGCTCGGTGGCCGCCCGGTCGCCGGTGGCAATGGCCCGGCTGGCGTCCTGGAACAGCCGGTCCCAGTAATCCAGGAGCGGCTGGCGGTGCAGCAGTTCCTGTTCCAGGCTGGCCTGCAGGCGGGTGGCGTCGGTGCTGTCGGTGATGGGCTGGAAGTGCCCGTCCTGCTCCCGGTGGGGCAGGAACATGGTGGGCGACTGCCGGCGCCAGGCCTTGATGGGATGAATCTGCACATCCTGCTGATGCCGGTGAACGTCAATCAATACCTGGGTGGTCTCGCGGATGCGGTCCAGGGTCATGCGGGAATGGCGTTCCGGGTGCAGGGCGAACCAGGCCACGGTATCCAGCTCGAACAGCAGCGGGCACACCACCCGGAAGAAATTGCCCACCATGGCATCGGTGGCCCAGGCGTTGAGCAGTTCGCTCAGGCTGTCGCAGACGTAGAAGGCACCCGGCCCGTGCTGTTCGATCAGGTGCCAGACCCGGCTGGTGAAGCTTTCAAAGCCCCCGAGGGCATCAATGCGGATGGTCTGGACTGAGGGGTGCTGCGCGTCGATGACCGGCGCGTGTTCGCCAAAGCGCAGGTAGATGATCCGGCGGCCCGAGCGGGCGGCGGCATTGACAAAGGGAAGGACGAATCGGCGGTAGTCGTCCAGGTCGGACACCCGCCAGACCACGTTGTCGCCGATTCGAAGGTGATCAAGAACCTCATCCAGTCCGGCGAGGCCGGTGGATACCCGCTCATCGGACTGGTGAGGTTCGTGGTTCATGGGCGGATCAGATTACGCCCATGGCGTTCATGGAGCGAGCCACCCGCAGGAAGCCGTTGATGTTGGCGCCCAGCACGTAGTTGCCCTCGGCGCCGAACTCGGCGGCGGTCTCAAAACAGTTCTTGTGGATATCGATCATGATCTCCTCAAGGCGGCTCTGGGTGTAGTCAAAGCTCCAGCTGTCACGGCTGGCGTTCTGCTGCATTTCCAGCGCCGAGGTGGCCACGCCACCGGCGTTGGCGGCCTTGCCCGGACCGTAGGCCAGCTTCGCCTCCTGGAACAGGACAATGCCTTCCGGCGTGGTCGGCATGTTGGCGCCTTCGGCCACGGCAATACAGCCGTTTTCCACCAGGGTCTTGGCGTCTTTGCCGTTCAGTTCGTTCTGGGTGGCACAAGGCAGGGCCACGTCGCACTTCACCGACCAGATGTTGCCGTCTTCCACGTACTTGGCGTGCTTGTGGAACTCAGTGTAGGCACTGATGCGACGGCGCTCCACTTCCTTGATGCGCTTGACGGTATCCAGGTTGATGCCCTTTTCGTCCACGATGATGCCCTGGGAGTCGGAGCAGGCAATGACCTTGGCGCCCAGTTCGTGTGCCTTCTCAATGGCGTAGATGGCCACGTTGCCGGAACCAGAGACCACCACAGTCTTGCCGTCCAGCGAGTCACCACGGGCTTTCAGCATTTCCTGGGTGAAGAACACGGTGCCGTAACCGGTGGCCTCGGTACGGGCGCGGCTGCCGCCCCAGTCCAGGCCCTTGCCGGTAAACACGCCGGACTCGTAGCGGTTGGTGATGCGCTTGTACTGGCCGAACAGGTAGCCGATTTCACGTCCGCCCACGCCAATGTCGCCGGCCGGTACGTCGGTGTATTCGCCCAGGTGACGGTACAGCTCGGTCATCAGGCTCTGACAGAAACGCATGATTTCAGAGTCGGACTTACCCTTGGGGTCGAAGTCACTGCCGCCCTTTCCGCCGCCGATGGGCAGGCCGGTCAGGGCGTTCTTGAAGATTTGCTCGAAGCCCAGGAACTTGATGATGCCCAGGTAAACAGACGGGTGGAAACGCATGCCGCCTTTATAGGGGCCCAGGGCACTGTTGAATTCCACCCGGAAGGCTCGGTTGATGTGGATTTCGCCTTTGTCGTCCTGCCAGGGCACGCGGAAGATGATCTGGCGTTCCGGCTCACAAATGCGCTGGATGATCTTCTGCTCGGCGAACTCCGGGTATTTCACCAGGACGGGGCCCAGGGTTTCCAGGACCTCGTGGACGGCCTGGTGGAACTCTTTCTCACCGGGATTGCGGTGCAGTACGTCCTGGAAAATCGGTTCGAGTTTTTCGTCAAGTGTGGCTGGCATGGTCAGTAACCTCAATATGCATAAGTCATATGCACAGAGTCGGTGCATATGCCCAAAAATAGTGCATCGATTGAATCATAGCGGGTAGGGATTGGCAAGCTTGCAGCTGGGCCCTCGGTTTTTAGCCAGGTGCGGCAATGTGTCTCAAGCCTCGGGCACCCTGCCTTTTTATAATGCCCGCTCCTTACAAATCATCTTCCTACATCAATACACAAGGATTTCGGCGTTATGATCAGGACCCCTCTGGCTCGTTGTATTGCCCTGGCGCTGACCGGGAGTGCGGTTGCCCCGGCGGCTCAGGCCCAGACCGAGGAAGGCATGTTGATTCGGGTGACCGAAGGTCAGTCGGCAGAAGCGGCAAGGCTGTCCGAGGCAGCTTTGGCCTCAGAGCCGGTCAGTCGGTTGGATGAAAGCCCCTCTGTCTCTCTTTCCCGCCTTGGGGGACGTGGGCTGGACCCGGTCATACGTGGCCAGAGCCAGGAGCGAGTGGACGTTTTGCTGGATGGCATGCGGGTGGAAGGCGCCTGCCCGAACCGCATGGATCCGCCCACCAGCCGATTGAGCACGGCCTTGCCGCAGGTGCTTGAGGTGCGCACCAGCAACCGTACCCTGCGCTGGGGGCCAATCGCCGGTGGTCAGGTGGTCGCGACCACCGCCGCCCCGGAATTCGACGGCAAGATCAGCACCGGCCATGTCACGGTGGGTGGCTCGGATAACGGCAATGGCAAGCTGGCCGCGGCGAGTGCGGCGGTGGGCAATGACGACGCCTATCTGCGTTTATCCGGCGGTTATGAAGAAGCCGACGATTATGAGGACGGCGATGGCGATGAAGTTCGCAGCGCCTTCGAAAACACCGAAGGGCGCGTGGATGGCGCCTGGAAGGCCGATAACGGGTTTTATGTGAAAGGTTCGGCGAGCCGCCAGGAAGAGCGCGATGTGAAGTACGCCTCGATGATGGATGCGCCGAAGACCGACACCGATATGTACAAGCTGGAAATCGGCTCACCGGTGGCCAATGGCGACTGGAGCCTGATGGCCTGGCAGGCGGATGTGGATCACGTGATGGACAACTTCAGCCTGCGTGAGCCGGACATGATGAAAATGCAGACCCTGTCAGAAACCCGCACACAGGGTGCCCGGTTGGTAGTCGATCAGGTATTTAACTACACAAAGGAATTGTCGTTCGGCGTAGATGTTGAGAGCAATGATTGGGACGCAACCCTTTACAGTGGCATGGGCACACCTCCACCCACCAGCATTGCATCCTTTATGTGGCCGGGTGTAGAGCGTGACCGGATAGGTGTGTTTGTTGAAGGGTTCCACCAGATCCGGGCCAACACCAAACTCGGCGCGGGGTTGCGTTACGACCGGGTGGAAATGGACGCCACCGAGGCGGACCAGACCTATATGGTTATGGGAAGCGGAATGAGCAGTCCTGCCACTTTATACGCTCAGAAATATGGCGTTAATGATTTTGAAGCCACGGACGACAACGTCAGCGCTTTTGTCAGTGGTGAGTTCCGTCTGTCGTCATATAACACCCTGGAAGTGATCGCCAGCCACAGTGTTCGAAGCCCTAGCGTCAATGAACGCTATGTGGCAAAAGAAACCAAGAAGGGGACTTGGGTTGGCAACCCGGGCCTGGATACCGAGAAACACCATAAGCTCGAGCTCAGCCTTAACGGCCAGGCCGATAACTGGCACTGGCGTCCGGCGGCCTGGATCGATGAAGTGGACGATTATGTCTACCGCTACGAGCCGCAGAACGGCGACATCCGCTACAAAAACATCGACGCCCGCCTGCTCGGCGTAGAAGCCGAACTGGGCTGGAGCAACGGCACCTGGAGCAGCACCGGTGCCCTGGCCAGCGTGCGCGGTACCAACAAAACCGAGAACCAGCCGTTGCCGCAAATCCCGCCCCTGATGTACACCCACACACTGGCCTGGCAGCACCAGGGCCATACCGTTGAGGCTGAGTGGCAACTGGCCCGTCGGCAGGATCGCATCGATGAAGACTCCGGCCTGGACCCAAGTGAATCGCCCGGTTACGGCGTATTCAATGTGAACGGTACCCATCCGCTGACAGATTACCTGAACCTGAGCTGGGCGGTGGATAACCTGTTTGATAAGACCTGGGCCCCTCATGTCAGCCGCGAAGACACGGTGACGGGTGAGAGTTACCGGGTGAATGAGCCGGGTCGCACTTTCCGATTGGCCCTCACGGCTCGCTGGTAATTAACGGAACTGTCAGGTTGCCCGCTTTCATGGCCGGTGGGTGACTTTCTTGCCCCGTAGGGAGTCATTGGTTTCCTGCGGGGCTTTTTTGTGGGACATCAAGGTGTCACAGGCCTGATGGGCTATGCTTGAGACGTTGAGATCTCTCTTTGTAGGGCGTTTTTCCGCAGGTGAATCTGCTGCTACTATGGGTATTGAGATGTAGTTATTAGCAAAGAACTATAAGGAATTAAGTGCTCATGGGCATCCGACTGTTTGTTCGTGCAAGTTTCGCCATGGCCATTGTCTGGTTGACCGCAGCTGCGGCGGCCCAGGAACCTGAAAAGCTGGATGTGGTCGAGGTTCGCCCTGCGCCGCTTCAGGAGATGGTGCACCTGGATGGCGTGATTGAAGCCGTCAAACAGAGCACGGTTTCGGCCCAGACCAGCGGCACCGTGGTTGAATTGCCCTTTGATGTGGATGACTCGGTCACCGCCGGCGACCTGATCGCACGGCTGGATGACACCGAGCAGCGCTCACGCCTGAATCAGGCCCAGGCGGGCCTTGAGGAAGCCCGCTCGGGGCTGCAGGATGCCCGCCAGCAATACCAGCGTATCGCTGCCATTCGAGAGCGGGGGCTGGTCTCCCAGCAGGAATTCGATACCGCCCGCAACAATCTGAATGCGGCGCAGGCGCGGGTTGAGCGGGCGCAGGCTGCCGTTGAGGAGGCCCGCGAGCAGCTGGATTACACCCGCGTGGTTGCGCCCTACGGTGGGATTGTCACCGAGCGCCATGTTGAGATCGGGGAGTCGGTCAGCCCGGGCCAGCCGTTGATGAGCGGCCTGTCCCTGGAGCAACTGCGAGTGGTGGTGGACCTGCCACAGCAATACGCCGACATAGCGCGAAGTGAAAAACAGGCCACCGTCACCCTCTCCGACGGGCGGGTGCTGGACACCGGCGAGATGACCTTTTACCCCTATGCCGATCCGCAAACTCACACCTTCCGGTTACGCATGCGTCTGACCGAGCCCAATGGCACGCTGTTTCCGGGCATGCTGGTGAAAGTGGGGGTGCCGGTGGCCACCCGCGAGGCATTGTGGATTCCAGAGTCGGCATTGGTTCAGCGCAGCGAGCTACGGGCGGTATTCGCGCTTAATGAGCAGGGGCAGCCCCGCCTGCGCCAGATCCGAGTGGGGGTTCATCAGGACAATCGGCTGGAAGTACTCGCCGGGCTCTCCGAGGGTGAGCGAGTGGTGGCCAACCCGTCCGTGCTGGTGGGCAGCAAGCGTTTGGCCCTGCCCGATTCACCGAACCAGGGCGGGGAGTAAGTTGCCATGAGTCAGGAGTTGCCCCCGGTTGGCCCGTCCGGTGCCATCGCCCGCGCGTTCCAGAATAATCACCTGACACCCCTGTTGGCCCTGCTGGCCATTATCCTCGGTGTGCTGGCGGTGGTGATCACGCCCAAGGAAGAAGAGCCCCAGATCGACGTCACCATGGCCGATATTATGGTGGCCTTGCCCGGTGCCAGTACCAGGGAAGTGGAAAGCGTCATTGCCACGCCCGCCGAGCAGGTGATGAGTGAAATCAAGGGGGTGGAGCACGTGTACTCCGTCTCCCGTCAGGGTCAGGCCGTCATCACGGTGCAGTTTGAGGTCGGTATTGAGCGCCAGGAGGCATTGGTCCGACTTTATAACCAGGTGTACTCCAACCAGGACTGGCTGCCGCCCGGGTTGGGTGCGTCCCAGCCTTTGATCAAGCCCCGCAGCATTGACGACGTGCCGGTCATGACGCTGACTCTTTACGATCCGACAGGCACCCACGCCGGTGAGGAACTCACGCGTCTGGCGCACATGCTGGAAGTGGCCCTCAAGCGGGTGCCCGGTACCCGGGACATTTACACCGTGGGCGGCATTCCCGACCGCGTGGATGTTGTCTTTAATCCCGCGCTACTGTCCGGCTTCGGGCTGACCACCGCCGACATTGCCAATGCCCTGAACGCGGCCAATGCCTCCAGCCAGGAAAGCCGGGTCACCCAGGGCAACGTTTCTATTCCCGTGCAGGCCGGTACGTTGCTGGAATCGGTGGCCGACGTGAAGCGGCTGGTGGTGGGTATGCACAACGGCGCTGCCGTGCATCTGGATGACGTGGCACAGGTGCGGCGTGGTGGCACCGTGCCCGACCAGAGTCTCCAGGTCGGCTTCGGGCCGGCCCATCCCGAAGCGGTGGGGGGCGAACCGGGTGACGTCTACCCGGCCGTTACGTTGGCCATCGCCAAAAAGCCGGGTGAGAACGCCATTAACATCACCACCTCGATCGAGGAGCGACTGGATCAGTTGCGCAACCGTGCACTTCCCCCCGATGTTGAGGTACTGGTCACCCGTGATTACGGCCTGACCGCCTCGGACAAGGCCCAGAAGCTTATTTCTGACCTGATTTCCGCGACCCTGGCGGTGATGGTGCTGGTGCTGGCCTTTATGGGCTGGCGCCAGGCCGTGATTGTGGGCGTCTCGGTGTTAATCACTCTGCTGCTGACGCTGGTTTTCTCGTGGGCCTGGGGCTTTACCCTCAACCGGGTGTCCCTGTTCGCACTGATTTTCTCCATCGGCATATTGGTGGACGATGGCATTGTCATCACCGAGAACATCAACCGGCGTATCCAGAATACCCGGCGCTCGGTGAAGGAAATTATTCCGGTTGCGGTGGACGAAGTGGGCACACCGACCATCATGGCCAGTTTGACCATTATGGCGGCGTTGCTGCCCATGGCCTTTGTGACCGGGTTGATGGGGCCGTACATGAGCCCGATTCCCATCAATGCCTCCGCCGGCATGGTCATGTCCCAGATTGTGGCCTTTGTGGTGGCGCCCTGGCTGGCGCTTCGCCTGCTCCGGCACAAGAAGGGGGACGCCATTGAAGAAAATGCCGAGGCCACCAGCTCGGCCGATGGTGTGAACCCCCGGGCGCTCGCCCTGTTCAACGGCGTGTTAACCCCGTTTCTGGGGGAACATCCCTGGCGCAGGCGTTTTCTGGGGCTGGGAGTCGTCCTGCTCACACTTGCAGCGGCCTCCCTGCCGGTTTTCCTGGCAGTGATTCTGAAGATGCTGCCTTTTGATAACAAATCGGAGCTCCAGGTGGTAGTGGATATGCCCGAGCGGACACCCGTGGAGCAGACCCAGCGGGTGCTGACGGAAATGGGCCATCACCTGGAAACCGTAGGCGAAGTGTCTGACTGGCAGGCCTATGCCGGCACCGCTTCACCCATCAATTTCAATGGCCTGGTGCGCCAGTATTACCTGCGTAGTGAGCCCTACCAGGGTGATATTCAGGTGAACCCGGCCAGTGAGGAGCATCGTGAACGTGCCTCGCACACCATAGCCCAGGCTTTGCGAGAGCCCCTGACCGCGATTGGCAAGAAGTATGGCGCAGAAGTCAAAATAGTCGAAGTTCCGCCGGGGCCGCCGGTTCTTTCGCCCATCGTGGCGGAAGTGTATGCCGTGAACGCCGAACGACGTGCCGATATGGCCAAACTGGTAGCCCGGGAATTGGCCCGGGCGCAAGGGGTTGTTCAGGTCGACACCACCCTGGAAGCGCCGACCCGCGAGTGGGAAGTGGTTGTGGACCGTGACCGCGCCGCCAGGCTTGGCGTCTCCCAGGCGCAGGTGGTAACCACCCTGCAAGCGGCTCTGAATGGCACGGGTGTCAGTTTTCTGCATGATGATCAGGCCAAATACCCGGTGCCCATCCGGGTCATTCTGGGTGAGGGCGACAAAGCGCAGCCCTCGGCCCTGCTGTCGATCAAGGTTCGCAGCCGCAGCGGCCAGTTGGTGCCCCTGGCCAGCATTGCCGAGGTTCAGGAGGCCGATTGGATGGGGGCGATCTACCACAAGGATCTGTTGCCGGTGACCTACGTAACAGCGGACATGGCCGGCGAGATCGATTCCCCGCTCTATGGCATGTTCCGAACGGTGGATCGCCTGAAACAGCAGGCCGAGGCCCCGGAACAGTATTTCATCGAACAGCCGGTGTTGCCCGAGAAAGGCACCCTGAAGTGGGATGGCGAATGGCAGATCACCTATGAAACCTTCCGGGACATGGGCATTGCGTACAGTGTCGGCGTGTTCATGATTTTCGTGTTACTGGTCGCGCAGTTCCGTTCCTACATCCTGCCGCTGGTAATCATGGCGCCGATCCCGTTGACGCTGATTGGCATCATGCCCGGGCACGCGTTGCTGGGGAAGGAGTTCACCGCCACCAGCATGATCGGCATGATTGCCCTGGCGGGCATCATCGTGCGTAATTCCATCCTGCTGGTGGTGTTTATCAAACAGTTGCTGGACGAAGGCATGGAGCTTGACCGGGCCGTGGTGCTGGCCGGTGCCGTGCGCATCAAACCCATTGCACTGACCGCCATTTCGGCGATTGTTGGGGCTTACTTCATCCTCAGTGATCCGATTTTTAACGGCTTGGCCATCTCGCTGATTTTTGGTCTGCTGATGTCCACACTGCTGACGGTGATTGTTGTGCCTTTGCTGTACTACACTTTGGCCCGCTGTCGCTGGCTGTGATCAGCGGGTGGGCCAGTAACGCTGCATTTCCAGGAACAGGAAGGAGGCGCTCCAGGTGATCAGCAGAAACCCGGTCAGCGCTTCAATACCGGTCAGGTAACGCAGTTGGCCCAAAGCTTCAATGTCGCCGTAACCCAGCGTGGTGAATGTGGTGAAGGAAAAATAGGCGGAATCCAGCAGGCTGCCGCTGAAATTGCCCGCCAGATGACCCCAGCCTTCGGCATGGTGCATGAAGTAGAATGCGGTGGCGAAGATCCATACCTGTAGGGCATGGGCGGTCAGACAGCCGAGAACGGCAAAGGTGATGCGAAAGTGATGGCTGCGGCGCATTTTGGGCAGCATCCGGCTCAAACGCATCAACGCCTCGTTATGAATAACGACCACCACACAGACCAAAAAACAGTTCAGAAGAGTCACGTTCAGCAGTGTGTGATAACCGTTTTCCATTCAATGGGCTCTCGAGTGTCAGGTGGCGTTGCCGGCAAATCTGAAGTGGGTTCATCAGGGATTAACTGAAGATTGTATAGTAGTTCAGCGGTTAGCCGCACCCCAACCAACCAGAGTCACGTTTGTCCATGGTCAAAAAATTGCTGCCCCTGTTGATTGTCGCTTTCGGTATTGCGGTGTTCATCACCCTCAAGGCGACCCGGCCGGAACCGCCCGAGGCGAGCGCCACCGAACGGAGCTGGCGGGTAGAGGTACAGAACGTTGAGCCAGCCAGGCATGTGCCCGTCTTGCGGCTGTACGGCGAGGTAGTGGCTCCGGAACAACAAACCGTCACGGCCACACTGGCCGGACGTATTGCCGAGAAATCCGTGGCAGAAGGTCAGCGGGTTGCGGCAGGCGCGCTGTTGATGGCCCTGGACACAGCCGACATTGAGCCGGTACTGGCCCAGGCCCGATCCCAGGTGGCGGACCTCGAAGCCCAGGTCCGTTCCGAAGAGGTGCGCTACCGCAATGACCAGCGGGCGCTGAAGAGCGAACGGGCCATCCTGGACAACGCCCGGCGCCAGCATGAACGCATCCAATCCCTGGTTGCGCGTAACCTGGCCTCCCGGGAGGACCTGGAGATGGCTACCGATGCCCTGGCCCGGGCCCAACTCACGGTAACCAACCGTGAACGTGCCATCGCCGAGCATCCCGCCCGCCTGCAAAGTCTGGAAGCCCGGCTGGCTCAGGCCCGCGCCAACCTGGCAGCGGTGGAACTGGACAGTGACCGGGCCCGGGTTCGGGCACCGTTTGAGGGTATCGCGACCAATGTACAGGTTGCTGTTGGCGACCAGGTGTCACGCAACCAGGCTCTGTTTTCCCTGTACCCGGTTAATGGTCTGGAGGTTCGGGCCCGCGTGCCGCGGGCGTTTCAGGACGAATTGATGGCGGCCCTGGCTCGGGGAGAAACATTGACGGCACGGTCCGAATCCGGGCAGCAGGCCTTTGTGCTAAAGCGCTTTGCTGGTGTGTCTGACCCGGCGGGTACCGAAGCGGTACTGGAACTGCAGGGTGACCCGGGAGGACTGCGACCGGGCGGCCTGCAAACCCTGACCTTGCAACGCCCCGCCCGGAATAACACCGTTGCGATTCCTTTCAGTGCCCTGTACGGGGCCGACCGTGTGTACGTCATGACCCCGGACAACCGCATGCGGCAGATCCGGGTCGAGCGCATTGGCGAGGCTGAGAGTGACAATGGCGAACGCCAGTTGCTGATTGCCAGCGACCAGCTGGAAGCGGGCATGCGCCTGATCACCACCCACCTGCCCAACGCCGTGACCGGGCTGAAGGTCGAGGAGGCCACACCGGCGTCGGAGTCGGCCTCATGACGCGCAAGAAAGGGGTCATCGGCTTTTTCGTACACCACCGCGTGGCGGGTAATTTGGTCATGCTGGTGATGCTGCTGGGTGGTGCGCTGGGGCTGATGCGTATGAACATCCAGTTCTTCCCCACCTTCGCCCTGGATGTGGTGAGCGTGCGGGTAGTGTGGAGCGGGGCCTCCGCCGAGGACGTTGAGCGCGGCATCACCGACCCGCTGGAACAGCGGCTGCGCAGCGTTGATGGTCTGAAGAAAATGACCTCCACCTCGGCCCAGGGGGTGGCCTCCATCAGTCTGGAGTTCCACGAAGGCACGGACCCCATCCAGGCCGTGGACGATGTGCGCCAGCAGGTGGATGAGTTCAATAACCTGCCCGCCGATGCCGAGGAGCCCCAGGTCACCCGGGTGGAGCGTTACGAGCCGGTGGCCCGCCTGCTGCTTTACGGCGACGTTGAACGCAGTGAATTGCGCCACCTGGCCCACCGCTTCGAGGATGAATTGCTGGACCGGGGCATCGACCGGATCAATCTCCGGGGTATGCCCGAACAGCAGATCAGTATTGAGGTTCCCGTGGAACGCCTGGAAAGCCTGGGCTTGTCACTGGAACAGGTGGCGGATCGGGTGGCGGCGCTGTCCCGCGACCTGCCGGCGGGCATGATGGCCCAGGAAGACGCGACGCGGGAATTGCGCTCGGTGGAACAGCGGCGCAGTCCCCAGGCTTTCGAGACGGTACCGGTACTGAGCGGGGAACGGATTCGCCTTAAACTGGGCGATGTGGCCATCATTCGCCAGGAAGCACGGGACAATCAGACCGTGATGACCAATGAGGGCATGCCCGCCATTGAGTTGCAGCTGCAGCGGTCGGAAACCGGCAATTCTCTGGCCGCGGCCCGGGTGCTGGAAACCTGGCTGGCGGACACCCGCCCTGCCTTGCCTCCGACCATTAAACTGGAGGTGTATGACGAGACCTGGCAGCTGCTGGAGGACCGCATTTCCCTGCTGGTCAGCAACGGCCTGAGCGGTCTGGTGCTGGTTATCGGCCTGCTGTACCTGTTTCTGCCCGGCCGGGTGGCGGCCTGGGTGGCCGTTGGTATTCCCACCGCCTTTCTGGCGGCCATGGGCGTGCTCTGGCTGGTGGGCGGGTCCATCAACATGATTTCCCTGTTTGCGTTGATCATGGCCCTGGGTGTGATCGTGGACGATGCCATTGTGGTGGGCGAAGACGCCGACGCCCATGCCCGCATGGGCGAGCCTTCCATCTATGCGGCCGAGGGTGCGGCCAAAAGGATGGTCTGGCCGGTGCTGGCGTCTTCATTGACCACGGTGGCAGCGTTCATGCCCCTGCTGGTCGTGGGCGGTATTATCGGCAACATCCTGGGCGATATTCCCCTGGTCATGATCTGTGTTCTGGTGGCCTCGTTGCTGGAGTGTTTTGTGGTGCTGCCGGTGCACCTGCGCTCGGCGTTCGTACAGAAAAAACGGAAAGACGGGGACAGCGAGACCGGGTCGCTCATCCGGAACAACCCACTTGCTCGCCTGCGTGGCGGTTTTGAGCAGCGTTTTGATGCCTTTCGTGAAGGGCCCTTCCGGCGCTTCTCCCGTTACAGCCTCAAACACCGGGGTGTTACTGTGGCCGCCGCCCTTGCCCTGTCGGTGGCGACCGTCGGTCTGCTCGCCGGTGGCCGGCTGGGGTTCAACTTCTTCCCCACACCGGAGCCGTCGGTGCTCTATGCCAATGTCAGCTTTGTCGCCGGCACCCATAAAGACACGGTGGCTGATTTCATGGAGCAAATGCAGCGCAGCCTCAATGAGACCGAGCGAGCGTTGGGTGGTGATCTGATCCGCCACGCCGTGACCACGTACGGCGCCACCCAGGGAGCTGAGGCCAGTTCCCGTAACGGTGATGAACTTGGCTCCATGTTGGTGGAACTGGTGCCTTCCGACCAGCGCTCGGTGCGCAACGCCCGGTTCATGGCCGAATGGCGGGAGCGCATGAACCTGCCGGCTGGCCTGGACACCCTGAATATCAATGAGCGCCAGTCCGGTCCGCCGGGACGGGATGTGAATGTGCGGCTGACCGGCGATAACGCCGAAGAGCTGAAGCGTGCCGCTGGTGAATTGAGCCAGGCACTTGGCGCCTTACCGGGCGTGCTGAACGTGGAAGACGACATGCCCTGGGGTCGCGAGCAACTGATTTACCAGGTCAGCGCCTTCGGCCAGGCCCTGGGACTTACCACCGTGGATCTTGGCCGCCAGTTACGTGCGGCCTTCGATGGCCGGATTGCCCAGATTTATCAGGATGGGCGGGACGAAATGGAAGTGCGTGTGCAGCTACCCCGCGAACAGCGTGAGCGCTACACCACGTTGGAAAGGATGACGGTGCGAGTGCCTGATGGCCGCTTTGTGCCCTTGACCCAGGTGATGAACCTGGATCATCGCCAGGGCTTCCAGGCGCTGCGCCACGCCGACGGCAAACTGGCCGTGGAGGTGACTTCGGCACTGAACACCAATGTGGCGACGACCGACCAGGTTCTGGCGAGCCTGCAGGCAGAAGCGTTGCCGGATATCGCGGCCCGCTACGGCATTCGCTATAGCTTCGAGGGTCGGTCAGCGGATCAGCGGGAAACCCTGGCAGACATGAGGACTGGCCTTCTGATTGGCCTGGGGCTGATGTACGTGGTCCTGGCCTGGGTGTTTGCCTCCTGGTCGCTGCCCTTGATCGTCATGGCAATCATCCCCTTTGCCCTGGTCGGCGCCCTGCTCGGGCACTGGTTCATGGGGCTGCAACTGACCATTCTTTCCCTGTTTGGTCTGTTTGGGTTGTCGGGCATTGTGGTGAACAACGCCATCATCCTGGTGGCTTTCTATAATCACCACCGCCAGAAAGGTCATGGCATTACCGATGCCCTGAACGAGGCGGCGGTGCAACGGGTGCGGGCGGTACTTTTGACCTCGCTGACCACCATTGGCGGCTTGTTGCCCCTGCTGTTTGAAACGTCGCTCCAGGCCCAGTTCCTGATTCCCATGGCTACTTCGATTGCCTTTGGGCTGGGGTTATCAACCTTCCTGGTGTTGCTGGTGATTCCGGCCCTGTTGAGCTGGCTGGAGCAGTTCCGGGAGTGGCGGGCCCAGCGCCATGGTGAACATGCAGAGCCGCTGGGCGAGTAATGCTGTCCGATAGCCGCTAATGGGCGGGTTTACCAGGTGAGTTCGCCCGTAGGCTCTTCTTCTGGAACTTTGGGGTCAGTGGATTGTTCAGATTCACTGGCCGGTGCCGGGGCTTCCTGGGTCAGGTCAATGATCGCTTCCTGCTCGCCCGGACGGTTGTTCACCATTTCCCGCAACCGCATTTCCTCTTCCTTGAGAGGGCCGGCCATGTCGATGATGATTTCAACCCGCCGGTTCTTGGCCCGGTTTTCAGGAGTGGAATTGGGCGCGAGTGGTTCGGTATCCGCAAGGCCGGTCACCCGAAGGCGATCGGCGCTGATTTCCTCTTTCGCCAGCAACACATTCGCCACCGCAGCTGCACGGGCGGCCGACAGATCCCAGTTGCTGTAGAAACGGTCGGTGTGAATGGGCAGATTGTCGGTGTGGCCTTCCACGGCCAGGTCGCCGGGGATGCCCGCCAGTACTTCGGCCATATCCAGCAACATCCCCTCGAAATCCCAGGTCAGCTGGGCTGAGCCGGAGGAGAAGGAGCCTTTTTCCTCAACCCGGATCACAATACGTTGCTGGTTTTCGGAAACGTTGATGCGACCTTCCTGCATCGCCGGTTCCAGCACTTCCATAATCTCCGCCATGTTGGCGTCTACTTTCTGCTGGATTTTTTCCTGAATCGCCTGGTCCTTTGCACTTTCCAGGAGCTTCAGTTCCGGCTGCTCGTCCGTGGTGGTCTGTTTGACCTGATTGACCAGGGTGGGTTCGGGGGGCGCAGGGGAGAATTTATCGAAAATCGGGCTGGTACCTTTGGGGATTTCCAGGACCGGCGTGTCTCTCTGCACGCCAAAGGCCTGGGACAGTTCGCCCGCAATCTGCTTGAATTTCTGGGCGTCGATCTCCGAGAAAGACAGTAGTAGCACGAAGAAGCACATCAACAACGACATCAGGTCGGCGAAGGTGACCACCCATGCCGGTATGCCCGGCTTTTCCTCTTCCGGTAAGTCGTCCATGGCTTATCCCGTGGCCGCTTCCGTTTCGTTGTTTTTCTCCCGCTCGCCGGGTGGCAGATAGCTCGACAGCATCTGTTCGATGATTCGCGGGTTGGTGCCTTCCTGGATGGCGACCAGGGCATCGATATACAGTGATTGCATGCGGGCCTCTTCGGTCATCCGCAACGACAGTTTGTCGGCAATGGGGTTGGCGATCATGGTGGCGATCATGGCGCCGTACAGGGTGGTCAGCAGTGCCACCGCCATGGCCGGGCCGATGGATTTGGGGTCTTCCATGTTCGACAGCATCTGCACCAGGCCGATCAGGGTGCCGATCATGCCCATGGCCGGCGCCACATCGGCCATCGCAGTGAAAACCTTGGCGCCGGACCGGTTGTGATCCAGGGTCATCAGCCGTTCTTTGCTCAGTAGTTGCTTGATGGTGCCGGCGGTCTGGCCGTCCACCAGCATCTGGATGCCCTGGGACAGGAACGGTGAACCCACCTCCCGGCCTTCAAGCCCCAACACCCCTTCCTTGCGGGCGATCTGGGCGATCTCCACCAGCTCATCGATGCTGTCCTGGGTTTCCGGCAACTTGAACTTGAAGGCGCGCACGGCCGCTTTGAAGGCCCAGAAAAACTGACCGAAACTGAACTTTGACAACACCACCAGCAAGGTGCCCCCCACGACAATCAAAAGGGATGGAGGATTGATGAAAACGCCCGGAGAAGTGCCGAGAATGACAGCGGAGGCAATCAGTAGAATGGCGCCTGCCAGGCCAATGAGGGTGGCGAAATCCACGGTTACTCCATTAACGAAAAGGGTGGGGTTCGAAGCGCAGCATGATACCCGTTGCGCAATCGATGATCAATTTGTATCCGTGCTGGAGGGAGAGTCCTGGAGTTCTTTCCAGGCGGCATAGCGGTGGAGATCCGATTCCACCAGCTTCAGGCAAAACGCCACCACGCTGGCATCGTCGAGAAAGCCCAGACCGGCCAGAAAGTCGGGGATGACATCCAGTGGATTGAGTACGTAAATCAGCGCGCCGGCAATGGCGGCGATGGATTTCCAGGGCACGGCCCGGTAATTGCCCTGCCAGTAATCCCGCAACAGGGAAAACATCAGTTTGATGGCGGTGTTGAAACGATTCAGTCGGCCGCTGTTGCGAACCTTCTCTTCAATGGTTTTCTGCCGGGCCAACAACGCCTCAAGGTCAGCCTGGCTGATTTTCGCCGATTCCCTGTTCAATTCCTTGGCGGCTATCTTTTGTGAAAACAGTCCCATGTTGGTGCCTCTTGTGAACGCCTTCGGAGCGGCCGTGTCCCGTTTTCGGCATGGGGGACACGGCGGCACGCATGGATAGACGGCTGGGTGGGTTTACTGCTCCTGCAGGGCCTGCAGCACGGCCTTGGCCGCGCCTTCCGAGGATGCCGGATTCTGGCCGGTGATCAGCTTGCCGTCCACCACAATGTGCGGACCCCAGTCATCGCCCCGGCTGTAGCGGGCATTATTGTCCTTGAGCATATCCTCCACCAGAAAGGGCACAATCTTGTCCAGTTGTACGGCTTCTTCCTCGGTGTTGGTGAAGCCGGTAACCTCGCGGCCACCAACCAGGTTCTGGCCCGGTTTGATGAACACGTTCTTGAACACACCCGGTGCGTGGCAAACCGCGCCAATGACTTTGTCCTGTTCATAGGCGGTTTTGATCAGCTCGGCGGATTTCTCATCGTTGGCCAGGTCCCACAGGGGGCCGTGGCCGCCGGGATAGAATATGGCGTCGTACTGGTTCATGTCGACATCCGCCAGTTTTTTCGTGCTCGCCAGCATTTCCCGGGCGTGGGTGTCCTGAGCGAACCGCCGGGTTGACTCGGTCAGGGCGTCCTCGGCTTCACTGTTCGGGTCGACGGGAGGCTGGCCGCCCTTGGGCGAGGCCAGGGTTATGTCCGCGCCAGCATCCTTGAACACGTAAAAAGGCGAGGTGAACTCTTCCAGCCAGAAACCGGTCTTATGCTCGGTGTCGCCCATCTGGTCGTGGGATGTGAGAACCATCAGTATTTTCATGAGATCTAGCCTCCTCTGATTGGAGTCGGGAGTTTCTGCCGTTTAACGCTCTCTCTAAACCGACGTTGTGTTGCGCTATGCGAATTTCAACAGGGTACGGATAAAACAACCCCATGGATGCCTATTCCGGCTACACTTAGAATAGAGTTTTTAAAAAGGACAGGGATTGCAGTTTTTATGACGTATTTGTCCAAGAGCGTGGTTTTATATGCATTGCTCGGCTTGTTTTCCGTGGCAGCCTGGGGGCAAACGGGTGATGCTGGAGACGAAGGAGCGCAGACCGTGGTTGTGGGGGTGGATCATTCCCCTCCCTACCGGATTCTGGATGCCGGCCGACAGTCGGGGCTGTATCTGGATATATTCAACGAAGTGGCAGACCGGCTCGGTTGGCAGGTGGAGTATGAGCGGGTTCCGTTTCGCCGTATTCTGCTGTTGATGCAGGAGGGCAAGGTGGATGTCATGCTGGGACCGGTGCGCACGGAAAACCGGGCAGCCTACATGGCCTACGCGACGCCGGCCTTTCCCCCCGAGCGACGCCTGTTTTTCTACACCGAGCCGGAGAACCGGGTTACCCGGTACCGTGACCTGTATGGAAAGTCCATCGGGGTGCTTGAAGGTGCCCGGTATTTTGAGCGCTTCGACAAGGACGATCAGCTAAAGAAGTCCACCGCGCCACGCTATCAGAACCTGATGTTGATGCTGGAGAAAGGCCGGGTTGATGTGGTGGTGGCGCCGGAGCTGGCGGGCCTTTCGGCCGCCCGGAACGTTCAGGTCCAGGTTGAGATTTCGCCCTTTAGTGTTCCGGGGGAGCGCTCCTGGATAGCGATCTCCAGGAAATCGCCCATTCTTGAATACGCCGATGAAATCGCCGAAGTGGTGGAGGCTATTCGGCAGGAAGGTCTGATGGATCGCCTGGTCACCAAATATTCCAACCTGGCGGTCAAGTAGGTCAGCGAATTAACCAGACGGGACACGAGGCCCTCTCTCCTGGCAGCTATAAGAGCGTAAAGTTCAACCCGGAGAAAATCCACCATGGCAATCTGGACAGCAACCCCGACCCTTGAGCAGGTGACGGCACTGAGCCGCAACACGGCGGTCAGTCACTTGGGTATTGAATATCTTGAAGTTGGTGATGATTACCTGAAAGGTCGCATTCCGGTGGACCAGCGCACCGTGCAGCCTTTCGGTATTCTGCATGGGGGTGCGTCGGTCCTGCTGGCGGAGACCCTGGGCAGCATGGCGGCGAACTGGTGTGTCCGCGATAAGGGGATGATGGCCGTGGGGCTGGATATCAACGCGAACCACATTCGCCCGACAGCCAGCGGCTGGGTTTATGGCACGGCAAAAGCCCTGCACCTGGGTTCTGCTACCCAGGTCTGGGAAATCCGTCTGGAGAATGAACAGGGCAAGTTGACCTGTATGTGTCGCCTGACCATGGCGATAACCAAGCGACACTGATAAAGTGATTGAGTTTATCAATCAGATCATGGGATTGTTTGGGAGGCTCAAAACGTGATGCCTGAGGGCCGCGCAGCTTATTGGTTTGTGTTTCGCAGTTTCCGATTCGCCCTGATGCTGGTGGCCGTAGGTATGTTTTCGTTTGCTCAGGCGGACACCGATCGGTTGTGCGATACCCTGGTGGTCGGTGGTAATCCCGAATATCCCCCGATGCTCTGGCAGTCGGTCGAGCAGCCGGGTTTCCTCACGGGCGCCGTGCCGGCGCTGTTGCAGGAAATTGTGGAGCCATTGGGCGTTAAAGTAGTCGTTCGGGATGTGGGCCCCTGGGCACGGGTGCTGCACATGGCGCGCCAGGGCAAGATTGACGTGGTGGCCGGGGCGTTCCTGACCGACGAGCGCCGCGAATTCCTCGATTATGTGCTGCCTCCTATCACGTGGCAGCCAACCAACATCTGGGTGCCCCGTGGCAAGGAGTTCAAGTATCGCTACTGGACGGATCTTCGGGGCAAGTTGGGCAGTACCCTGATTGGTAGCAGTTCTGGCCAGGATTTTGACGAGTTTGCCGCACAGTATCTGTCCATCGAAGGTATCCGCACGATTGAGCAATCGTTCCGGATGGCCCGGCTCGGTCGCGTGGATTACGTGCTCTATGAGCGCCCGCAGGGTCGCATCAAGCTGGAAAAGATGGGGCTTGCTGATGAATTCGTGGATTTGCAGCCGCCAATCAGCAGCGAACCGCTGTACTTTGCGTTCGCCAAAGAGTCAGCCTGTAACACCGAGGCCTTCCGGGCCGCCTTTACCCGGCGCCTGGAGGTGTTGACCGGTCAGAGGCGAATCGACAGTCTGTTGGAAGAATACGCTGTAAAGTACCTGGTCAACACCCCATAGGATTTATTATCCGACAGCCTTTACTGCCCGGATGGCGGCGTCTCTGCAATGGTGACACTGACCTGCCCGCGCCCCCGCTCTTTTGACCGGTAAAGCGCCCGGTCTGCACGAACCATAAGGTCTTCCAGGTGTTGATCGCTGCCGGTTGCCACCGTCAGGCCAAAGCTGGCGCTGGGTTGAATCTGGTGGCCCCGGTAATGCACGCGGGACTCCCTGATCATCTGCAGCAGACGCTCGGCCATGTCTGTCGCCCTGGCGGTGTCCGCCTCGGGCAGCAACAGGGCAAACTCTTCCCCGCCCATCCTGGCGGCGCAATCCGATTCCCGTATGCGTTCGCGCAGGAGGCCGGAAATATGCCTTAGCACCTCATCGCCGGCCTCGTGACCGTGGGTGTCATTGACCTGTTTGAAAAAATCCAGGTCCATGGTGATCAGCGCCAGGGGTGTCTTGTAACGATGGGCCTGGCTCAGCAGTTGACGCCCAAATGAGAAAAACGCCCGACGATTATGAAGGCCTGTCAGCTCGTCGGTCAGTGCGGCCTGGCGAGCCTTCTCGTGGGCACGCTGGAGCTCCAGCTCCATTTCCTTGCGTTCGGTGATGTCCGTGGCAATCTCAAGGCGCACGAGGCGACCGTCGGTCCAACGGATGGCCTGGTCCCGACACTGATACCAGCGTTTGTCCAGCTGGTTCTGGAACTCCCAGACGTGTGGGCCTGCGGGCGAGCCATCGTCATTGATCAGCAGTTGGTTGCTGCAGAATTCGCAAGGGCCGTTGCCATTCTGGAGCACCGCCCAGCATTTGCGCCCCTTGATGGTGCCCCATATCTGCCGGCCGTAGGCATTCATGTAGAGCAACTCGTAGGTGTCAAAATCGGCCACGTAAACCAGTGCATCCAGATTATCGAGGATGGCCTGAAGCCCCTCTGCAGAGGTGATCTCGCTGGAACCCGCCGGACCCTCGTGGGTCGGCAGGTTGAGGGGCGTAGTGTCAGATGTCATGTAGCTCCGGGGCGTTATTCGAATTCGGGCAATTCGGGTTTGGTGGTTTCCCTGCCTTCCGCCTGCCAGCCATCAAAACCGCCGGCAATGGATTGCACATTGCGATAGCCCATTTCTTTCAGGACCTTGGCGCTCAGTGCGGCCCGACCGGAGGTTTTGCAGTACAGGACAATCTTCATGTCGCGGTTTTCCAGGGATGGGTCATTACTGAATTTGAACTCCAGCATGCCGCGGGAAATGTTGACCGCACCCGGAATGTGGCCGGCACGGTACTCGTCTCCATCCCGGACATCCAGTAGCAAGTCGGCCTGTTTGATGGCACCTTCGGCCTGTTCCGGTGAGATTTCTTCAATCTGCTGTTTGGCGTCTTCTACAAAGTCATGTGCTGTTTTCATGAGGCACCTCCTTTTGATTGGTCCAGCATGAACCAGATAGATTAATTATGCGAGTGTTGTGGGCTCAGAGTGTCAGTAGCCCCCTTGTCAGGGCGGCGATGCCCGCCACGGCCGCGATCCCGAGGATCAGCGGCCGCAGGCGCTCAAACGGTACCCGGTGTACCAAGCGCCCGGATAGCCAGAATCCTACGAGCACGCCGGGAAAGGTTGCCGCGAACAGGATCAGCTCCTGACGCCCGAGATAACCGGAAAAGAGCAGGGCTGTCAGGCTGAGAAAACTGGCGACCAGAAAAAAGGCGGACATGTTGGCCCGAACCAGCGGCCCCTTTTCGTTCTGGTAGATAAGGGCAATAGGAGGACCGCCAATCGCTGTAATAGTTCCCATGTAAGTGGAGGCTGCGCCGGCGATGGTGCTGCTGGTTGCGTTAAGCCGTGGGCGGAGGCCGCCGACGCTCAATGCCACGCCAGCCAGGATCAGAATGCCGAAAATCAGCTCAAAGCCTTTGGATGAAAGCACCGAGAGAGTCAGGCCGGCCAGCACGACCCCAATCACCCCGCCGCCAATGGCAAAACGTACCTGACGGACTTCCAGCGCGGCCCGATTGCGTACCAGCATGAAAATGGTCAGGAGGGTGGCGTTCAGAACCAATGGTGCGGGCAACAAGACTGGGCTGATCAAAAACAGCAGCGGTGCCGAGAGTGTGCCAATGCCATAACCGGCCACCCCTTGCAGGCAGGCACCGGCAGCGATGGCTACGTTGGCTAGAACAAGCTGAATCAGGGAAATGTCTGGCAAGGCGAGTATCCTTTTGAAAAGGGGAGGCAATGAAACAAGCAATAATCGGTTATCACAAAGACGATGAAAACCACTGGGTGGCGCAGCTTGCCTGCGGCCATAACCAGCATGTTCGCCATGATCCACCCTGGGTGAACCGCCCGTGGGTGACGACCAGAACCGGGCGCGAATCGATGCTCGGGTTTGAGTTGAATTGTAAGAAGTGCGACCAGCACGCACCTCCAGACGCTTGGCCTAGCGTTCCGTCTCGTTAATACCCAGGCCCCCCAGCGACAGAATCTGGCGTCTAGTGTCCGTTTTTGCCCCACGAAGGTGTTCCATTAGGTTCTGAATGGCGGCAGGCATGGTTTCCGGGGCCTGGTCCTGGAAGTGGCGAACCAGGTCAATCTGGACGCACAGGTCCTGGAAGCGACCGTAGAGCTCCTGGCGGTACTTCAGGTCCTTCAGGGCACTTTTCCAGTTTTGGGCGTCCAGCTCCATCAGGTAGCGAATGCGCTTAAGCTGTTTGCGCAGGCGATGTATGTCTTCATCCGGCGAATCATGCAGTGTTTCAGCGGTAAGCCGGTTGAAGCCTTCCAGCCGATTCCGAGCTGCCCGGCGGATGTCTTCGGTCTGCATTCGGGTCGCCAGTTTTTTCAGGGTGCCGGAATGGATGAAGTCTTCCCAGTCGTGCATGTCGGCTCGATAGGACTTACTGTCGAGATGTTCTACAACGGCATGGTGTGCCTTTTCGGCCTCACCCTGTGCCCAGGTGCCCAGGGCGCTGTGTAGCTCATCGTTGCCCTGGCAAAGGTTGGGCAGGTCCTGCAGGAAAACGTGCAGATCCCGAAGCTCGCTGGTGCGGGCTGCGTGCCGCTTGAGCGGCTTTGACGCTTTGGCCAGGGTTTTGTTGTCGGTAACGTCCAGCAAGGCCTCGGCAATCGCCCGACTGCGACGGATAGCAATGCGGAACTGGTGCAGGAATTCGTCGTCCAGGCCGGTTCTGACGCCTGACTCCAGATCCCGAAGTCGCTTTAATTGATGTTGCAGTTCGGCCTGGAGATTTTTTGCCGGCTCTTCGCCTTTCGCGGCAACCCGTTTCCGGCTTTTGCGGCTGAACTCACGATAGCTGTAGTCCCGGGGCGTCAGGAAAGCCTCCAGTTTGCCCTTGCCTTTGCTTTTGGCCAGCTTGCGCCACGGTTTGTCTGAAAAAACGATGGATAGGATGCCGGCGGTAGGTAGCCGGGCTGGCGGGTGCTTCAAAAGGTGGCATGCCAGCTCCAGCAGGGCCGGGTTATGCCCGATTATCGTCACTGTATCCTGTTTATCATCAAGGCTTTTAAGCCAGCCCAATAATTGTTGACAATCAAAGGTGTAGAGAGCGGCGTCGATGTGAATCCGGTTTTCAGGGAATTGCGGCGGCACTATACCGGCGAGCGTGCTGCGGGCCCGGTTGGCGTCGCTGGAGTAGATGTCCCCTCCCAATGCGCCACTACGTAATAGTGCCCGATGAAGGGGTTCCAGTTGTTCCTGGCCTCGATTGTTTAGCGGGCGGCATCGATCTTGCAGGCCCTCTTCCTGCCAGCTGGACTTGGCGTGGCGAACAAGTAACAGGTGTTTCATGGCGCTCTCCTGCAGTGAGTGTCATGTAACTTTAGTCTGACACAGCTTAAAGTTGTTTACAGGTCTGCCGATAGCCTAATTGTACGTGACACTCGATATATCAGGCCTCGCGGCCGATGCGTCGACGACGCTGTGTAACTTTGAAGAACAATTGTTAACAAACTGGAATAGCCATTTGCGGGCAGCTGTGCATAATTCCACGGCCTGAAACATTGATCCGGAGCAAGAAACATGTCCTTCCTGAACAATTTCACAATCCGAACCCGGTTGTTGATCGGCATTGTGTTGCCGGTGCTTATCACCGCTGGCGTCATTGCCTGGATCACGGCCAGCCAGATCCAGGCCAACGGCCAGGAAGAGCTTCAGCGGCTTGAGCAGCAGTTGCTGGCAACCCACAAGAAAGGGCTGAAAAACCTGGTGGAGACGGCCCGGGACGTTGTGCTGGAGGCCAAGAACAATGCCTGGACAGAGGAAGAGGCCAAGGCCGAGGCAAGGGAGCGGATTCGTGGAATTACCTTCGACGAGACCAACTACATCTTTGTCTACGATGAAAACCTGAATAACCTGGCGTATGCGCCGGATCCCTCCAAGGAAGGCCCGGTGACCAATCCCGATACCCGCAAACTGCTCCGGAATATCTATAACGCCGCCGGGGGTGATGGTTTCCACCGCTATGAGTGGACCAATCCCGCCTCCGGTAATGTCGAGCCTAAAGTCTCCTACGCCCGAATCATCCCGGAATGGAACTGGATGGTCGGTGCCGGCGTTTACGTGACGGATATCCAGGAGGTCCTGGCTGCGACCAAGCAGGAAATCGATGAAGCCATGACCCGGGCTCTCAGCTTTATCCTGATGGTGACCGTGGCGGTTATTGTCTTGTCTGTCATCATCGGCATGCTGGTAGGCCGCACCGTGACCGGGCCGATCCGTCAGGTCAGTGAGATGATGCGTGAAATCGCCGATGGCGATGGCGACCTGCGCCACCGGCTGCCGGAAGACGGCAACGACGAACTGGCGGTGCTGGGTAAACGCTTCAACCATTTCATTGTGAAGATTCAGGACACCGTGCGGGAAGTGGGTGCGACCACCGATCAAGTGGCCTCCGCAGCGGAAGAGCTGAGCAGTGTGGCCACGGAAACCCGTCAGTCGGTGCAGGAGCAGGGCAGCGAGACAGACCAGATTGCCTCCGCCATTAACGAAATGGCCGCGACCATCCAGCAGATTGCCGGCAACGCCAACTCGGTGGAAGGTGCGGCCTCCGATGCCGACCGTATGGCGCGTGAAGGTGGCGAAACCATTACCAGCGCCCAGAACTCCGTTAATCACCTGTCAGAGGAGATTGAAAACACCGCCAAGGGTATCGACGCGCTGGCCGAGAAATCCGGCGATATTCAGCAGGTGCTGGACGTGATCCATGCGGTGACCGAGCAGACCAACCTGCTGGCGCTGAACGCCGCCATTGAGGCTGCGCGCGCCGGTGAGCATGGCCGTGGCTTCTCTGTGGTGGCGGATGAAGTTCGCCAACTGGCCAAGCGGTCCGCCGAATCCGCTGACCAGATTCGCGAGATGATCGATGGCTTTGTTGAAGAGTCCAAAGCTTCCGTTGAGCGTATGAGCCACTCCCGTAAGAGCTCGGAAGAGACAGTGGAGCGGATCAATCACGCCACCAGTGCCTTGAATACCATCGTGAGCTCCGTGGGCCACATTCACGACCAGGTGACCCAGATCGCCACGGCGGCTGAGCAACAGAGCCAGGTGGCCGAGGAAATCAATCAGAACGTGGTGCGCATTGTCGATGCCGCCCAGCGCAGTGATACCGGCGTTACTCAGACCAACGAAGCCAGTAACGAGCTGGCGCGGCTGGGTGAGCATCTGCGAGAATTGGTCAACCAGTTCAAGTTCTGATTCATAAAGGGAGTTCCATGAGCATTCGCACCATCCTGCTGGCTGCTGCTGCCGTTGCTGTTTCGGCGGTCAGCAGCCCCGCTGTCTCCAAGGAAACCTATACCCTGCGTCTGGCGGAGACCTGGGGGCCAAACTCGCCGATTCTGGGCGAGACCACCCGCCACTTTGAGGAGATGGCGGAAACCATGTCCGGTGGGCGTCTTCAGATCCGCATTGACTCGTCCAACAAGCACAAGGCGCCTTTTGGCATTTTCGACCTTGTGCGCCATGGCCAGTACGACATGGGCCATACCGCCTCCTATTACTACAAGGGCACCATTCCCAACGCCATGTATTTCACCACCGTGCCCTTTGGCATGCTGGCGCCAGAGCAGTACGCCTGGTTCTACTATGGCGGTGGCATGGAGCTGATGCAGAAGGTGTATGAGCCCTATGGCCTGCTGTCCTTCCCGGGCGGCAATACCGGCAATCAGATGGGTGGCTGGTTCAACAAGGAGATCAACTCCCTGGAAGACCTGAAAGGCCTGAAAATGCGCACCCCGGGCTTCGCCGGTGAGGTGATGTCGGAACTGGGCGTAGCGGTCACCAACCTGCCGCCAGGTGAGCTTTATACCGCGCTGGAACGGGGCACCATTGATGCCCTGGAGTGGGTGGGACCGGCACTGGATTTCCCCATGGGCTTCCACCAGATCGCCAAGTATTACTATTCCGGCTGGCAGGAGCCGGGCGCGGAGGTGCAGTTCCTGGTGAATCAGGAGACCTGGAGCGAGCTGCCCAAAGAGCTTCAGGAAATCCTGCGGGTGGCCATGCGCACCGCTGCCTATGACATGTACGCCAAGAGCATAAACGACAGTGCCGAGGCCTGGGGCCGCATGAAGGAGGAGTATCCGAACGTGGAGCACAAGGTGTTCCCGCCGGAAGTCATCAACGCCCTGCGTGAAACGACGCATCGGCTGCTGAACGAAGAAGCGAAGAACGATCCGCTGGCCCGGGAAATCATCGCCTCCCAGCAGGAGTACCTTAGAAAGGTGCGCAAATGGACAAACATCTCCGATAAGGCTTATCTGAACAGCGTGGCTGATCAGTAGCCAGAAGCGGCTCAAGTCTTTTTGTTTGTTCCTGTTTCTGGAAAAATAGGCCGCTCATCCTATGGGGCGGGCTCATGAAACAGACACTGCTATCGCTGAGCAACCTTAGCAAGCAATTTGACGGCAAAACGGTGCTGGACTCCCTGGATCTGGATATTCTGGACGGGGAGTTCATTACCTTGCTGGGCCCCTCCGGCTGCGGCAAAACCACCCTCCTTCGCCTGATGGCCGGGTTTGAGCATCCGGACGGCGGCACCATTACCCTGGCCAGCCAGGACCTGACCCACACGCCCCCGGAACACCGTCCCCTTAACACGGTCTTCCAGAACTACGCCCTGTTCCCGCACATGTCGGTATTCGACAATGTTGCCTATGGCTTGAAAATGGAAAAGCGTCCCAAGGAGGAAATCCGCGAGCGGGTTCAGGAAGCGCTGGCCATGGTGCAACTGCAGGATTTCGCCAGACGCAAGCCGCACCAGCTCTCCGGCGGACAACAGCAACGGGTTGCCATCGCCCGGGCGGTGGTCAAGCGCCCGAGGATGCTGCTGCTGGACGAGCCCCTGTCGGCGCTGGATTATAAGCTGCGCCGCACCATGCAGGTGGAGCTCAAGCGCCTTCAGCGGGAATTGGGCATTACCTTCGTTTTTGTCACCCACGACCAGGAAGAAGCCCTGTCCATGTCGGATCGTGTCGCGGTAATGAAAGATGGCGAGATCCAGCAGCTGGGTACCCCCCGGGAAGTCTACGAGCGGCCGGCCAACCTGTTTACCGCGCGGTTCGTCGGCGAGACCAACCTATTCCCCGGGCTTGTAGAGAAGACCAACGGCGACGATACCGTGACGGTGGATGTGTTTGGCCTCAAGCGGACCTTCGCCAAGCCGGATTTTCCCCTCCGGGATGGCCAGTCGCTGCATGTGCTCCTGCGCCCCGAGGACATTCGTGTACTGTCTCCTGAAGCCAGTGACGGCGTGTCCGGCAAGGTAGTGGAGCGTAACTACAAGGGCAGTACCCTGGATTCCGTCATTCACCTGGACGATGGCACCGAGGTTCTGGCCTCGGAGTTCTTCGATGAGGACGATCCGGCTTTCGATTACCGGCTGGGCGAACCGGTACGGGTGAGCTGGGTCGATGGCTGGGAATGGCTGCTGCCGGAAGAGGCCAGCCCCGTCGGCGAGGAAACCAACGTTGATGCGTAGCGCCCTGCAACAGCCGTTCAAGACGGCGGTGCTGGTGCTGGTCTGGGGCTGGTTGCTGTTCCTGGTGTTCACACCCAACCTCCTGGTAGTGGGTGCCAGTGTCATGACCCGGGACCCAGGCTCCTTTATATCACTGCCCATCACCCTCGACGCCTACCGGCAGTTGCTTAATCCGCTGTACCTGGATGTTTTCCTGCACTCGTTGTATATGGCGAGTATGACCACTCTCGTGTGCCTGGTCATTGGTTATCCTTTTGCCTGGGCATTGTCGAAGGTGCCCCGGCAGCGCCAGGTACTGTTGATCTTCCTGTTGATTGTGCCTTTCTGGACCAACTCCCTGGTCCGCACCTATGCCCTGAAGCTGATGTTGGCCACGAACGGCTTGCTGAATAATGCGCTGATGTCCCTGGGGCTGATCGAAGAACCCCTGAAGCTGCTTTACTCCGAGGGGGCGGTGATTATCGGGCTGGTTTACCTGCTGCTGCCGTTCATGATCCTGCCGCTGTATTCGGTGTTCGAGGATTTGCGCGAGGACCTGCTGCGGGCCTCCCATGACCTGGGCGCGGGACATTTCGCCACCTTTGTGCACGTCATCGTTCCTCTGACCCTGCCCGGTGTATTGGCGGGGGTCATGCTGGTGTTGCTGCCGGCCATGGGCCTGTTCTTTGTGCCCGATATCCTGGGTGGCTCACGAAACCTGCTGGTGGGCAACGTGATCAAGAACCAGTTTCTGGATGCCCGCAACTGGCCGTTTGGGGCCGCCGCCAGTATCGTACTGACTCTGACCATGGCCTTCCTGATGTTTGCCCACCGGCTCAGTAAACGTCGCATTGGGGAGGAAGGCGCATGACCCGTTGGCTGCCCCGAACCTACCTGACCCTGGTCTACCTGTTGCTTTATGCCCCTATTGCTGTGCTGGTGGTGTTCTCGTTTAACGATTCCCGTACCGGCTATGAGTGGGGTGGGCTAAGCTGGCGCTGGTACGAATCCCTGTTCAACAACCGCGCCATGGTCGAAGCCATGTGGAATTCCCTCTGGCTGGCCCTGTCTGCCGCGACCATCTCGACACTGATCGGTGCACTGACCGCCCTGGCGCTGCATCGTTACCGGTTTCGGGGCAAGAAGGCGCTTAACGGTATGCTGTTCGTGGTGATGATGTCGCCGGAAATCGTACTGGCCATCTCCCTGCTCGCACTTTTTCTCCTGGTGGGGCTGCAGTTGGGGTATGTCTCCCTCCTGCTGGCGCACGTTACTTTCTGCCTTCCCTTTGTGGTGATTACCGTCATGGCCCGGCTCAGTGGCTTTGATGAGCGGCTGCCAGAGGCGGCCAGGGATCTTGGGGCCAGTGACTTCACCATGACACGCACCGTGCTGATTCCGGTGATTATGCCCGCGTTACTGGCAGGCTGGCTGTTGGGTTTTACACTGTCACTGGATGATGTGGTGGTGAGCACCTTTGTCAGTGGGCCCAGTTATGAAATTCTGCCCCTGCGTATCTACTCCATGGTACGGGTGGGCCTGAAACCCGAGGTGAATGCTCTGGGCACGCTGTTGCTCATGTTTTCGATGGTCATGCTGATAATGTCGCAATGGATACTTACAAGGAGTAAGCAATGAAAAAGATCGCACTCGCCGGCCTGCTGGCCGTGAGCCTGACAGGCTGTGGTGGCTCAGAGGAACCGGAAGTCCTGAATCTGTACAACTGGTCGGAATACATGCCCCAGGAAGTGCTGGACCGGTTCACCGAGGAAACCGGTATCCAGGTGGTCTATACCACTTACGACAGCAACGAGGCCATGTACGCCCGCCTGAAACTGCTTGATGACAGCGCCGCGTACGATCTGGCCGTGCCGTCTACGTACTACGTCAGCAAGATGCGCCAGGAAGACCTGCTGATGCCGATCGACCGCAGTAAGATCGACGGTTTCGATAACCTGGACCCGGAACTGGTGGACCTGGATGTCGACCCGGACAACAAGTACAGCGTGCCATACCTGTGGGGCACCACCGGCCTGGCCGTGGACACCGCCGATGTGGAAGGCGAAGTGACTGCCTGGGAAGACCTCTGGGATGAGCGTTTTGAAGGCCGCGTGATGCTCACCAACGACATGCGTGAAGTGTTCCACGTGGGGCTTCGGGTGCTGGGTTACTCCGGCAACAGCACCAACCCGGAGGAGATCGAGGCGGCCTATGAGAAGCTGACCGAGCTGATGCCCTCTGTGCGCACCTTCAACTCCGACGCCCCACGCATGCCCTACCTGGAAGGAGAAACCGATGTGGGTATGATCTGGAACGGTGAGGCCGTCATGGCCCAGGACACCATGCCAGCGCTGGAATACGTGTATCCGGAAGAAGGCATCATTGCCTGGCTGGATAGTTTCGTGATTCCGAAAAACGCCAAGAATCCCGAAGCGGCCCATAAGTTCATCAATTTTGTGCTGAAGCCTGAAATCTCCGCCCTGATCAGTGAAGAGATTGGCTACGCCACCCCGAACCTCGCGGCCCGGGATTTGCTGCCTGAGGAAGTGGCCAATAACCGGGCCAGCTATCCGAACGCCACGGATATGGTCAATGCCGAGTTTCAGACCGACATTGGCGATGAGGCCCTGCAGGTTTATGCCAAGTACTGGGAAATGTTGAAGTCCGGCCAATAAATAGTTGTTGCCAATTCGGCAGCAGCCGGAGAGCCGTACACTCGGGGGCCGAACGGCCCCTTTTTTGTTAATGGATGCACAAAAGCTGTTGTTCTGGCACCGATTTAGGGCGTTCGGGCTGTCGTTTTTTTGCACATAGTCACAAGGTTTCTATACTCAGGGAGGAAACCAACAAAAAGGAGAGTGTCTATGAGCAAGGCAGTGAACGGAAAATTCCAAAGCATGGATCAGGCACGCAACACGAAAAACGATCTTATTGGCAGTGAAATTCCTCAGGATCTGATTTATATCGATGAAGGGGAGCAGACGATCCGGGTGATGCTGCCACCGGAAGAGGCCCGGGAAGTGTATGAGATCTTTGATCGTCACGGTGTGACGCACGAATAAATCCTGACCCCACTCTCAGACCTTCGCGCCGCCCGCACGTTAAAGGGCGGCCGAACGGCAGTCTCAACCCTATCGGTGACAACCCGTGAAGTTTCTTTTTGAAGTGCGCGTGAAGGAAGGCCACACGGCGGAGGAGTACGCCGAGGCCTGGGTCCGGGCCAGTAAAATTATTCAGCAGGCGCCGGGAGCCCGGGGCACGGAGCTTCATCGAAAGATTGGTGATCCCAACACGCTGATCGCGATTGCGTCCTGGGAAAGCAAGGAGCAGCGGGATGCGATGGAGAAAGAGCCTTCCCCGGAAGTGGATGACATCATCCGGCGGGCTGCCCCCTATGTGGAAATAACGCCGATTGGTGAGTTCGAAGATCCGGAGTGGGTGGTGATGCCCCCGGGCCGAAAGACCCGGGAGTCATAACCAGGCTAAACGACGAGTACCGGGCATTTTGCGTTGGATGCCACCCGGTGCGACACGCTCCCCAGAAACATACCGTCCTTGTCGCTGTTGGTACCTTTGGTGCCAACCACAATCAGGTCCACTTCCTTTTCCTTGGCAAAACGGACAATCACCTTGGAGGGCCGGCCGGCTTTCACGAAGCCCCGCACCTTGGTGGCGCCATGTTCCACGGCCAATTCCTTGGCATGATTCACCACATCTTTGGCGTACTGGGACAACACCTTGTCCGGAATATCCATGTCATCCGGCCGTCCGATGGACAGCGATGCCTCGAACAGGCTGTGATGCTTGTAGACGCACAGAATGAAGATCTCCGCCGCCGGGATCAGCTTCTGGAGTTCGATGGCCTTGTCCAGTGCTTTGAGGGACGTCCTTGAACCATCCACCGCCACCAGAATGCGATTGAACATAGTCTTCTCCTATTTGATAGTTGGCCTGGACTAGTCTCTGAACGCAACGTCACGCAGGAACAGGGCAATGTCCGGGAAGGCAATCAACAGACCGGCTGCCGCCACCAGCATGAAAATGAATGGCGGCGTGCCCCGGATCACGTCCATGTAAGGGCGTTTGAAAATCGCGATGGCGGTGAAGATGTCGCAGCCAAAGGGTGGCGTTGCGGAGCCTATGGCCACCTGCAGGGTGATCAGTACACCCACCAGTACCGGGTCCAGGCCGGTTGAAGCCACGGCTGGGGCAAAGATGGGTGTGAGCACCAGAATCACCACAATCGGGTCCACAAACATACAGGCGATGAAGAAGGACACGCAGATGGCGATGAGGACGCCAATCGGGCCGGCCTCGTTGACGCCAACCGCTTCCATGATGGCCTGGGGGATCTGGGCGAAGGAGATAATCCAGGAGAAACCATTACCGACCGCCACAAGGATGAACACCACAGCGGTAATCAGGCCGGTGGACTTGGCGATCTTGTGAATGTCGGGGAACTGCAGGGACCGGAAGACAATGAATTCCAGCAGGAAAGCATACAGCACGCAGACCGCCGCCGCTTCGGTCGGGCTGAAGATGCCGCCGTAGATACCGCCGACGATGATGACCGGGAACATCAGGGGCCACAAGGCATCCCTTACCGACAACGCACGCTGCTTCCAGGTGGACTTTTCCTCGGTCGGGACATCGTTTTTATAAGCGTAGATCAGGCAATAGATAGAGAACATGATCAGGATCATGATGCCGGGCCCGATGCCGGCAATGAACAGCTCGGCGATGGAGGTTTCGGAGATAACCCCGTAAATGATCATGCCGATACTGGGCGGAATCAGAAAGGCGATATCGCTCGAGTTGATGATCAGCGCCAGGGTGAACGGGTCTGAGTAGCCCGCTTTCAGCATCTTGGGGCGCAACGGGGAGCCCACCGCCACCACCGTCGCCTGGGTGGAGCCGGAGACCGCGCCAAACAGGGTGCAGGAGGCGGCGGTACTGATCGCCAGACCGCCCTTCACATGGCCGATAAAGGCCATGACCATGTTAATCAGCCGGTCCGCGGATTGGCCGCGGGTCATGATATCGGCGGCGAGAATGAACATGGGGACCGCAATCAACGACGCCGGCCGGATGCCACCCATCATCTGCTGGATGAACGTGCTCATCTGGCCGAAGCCATCAAACATCATTACAAAGCCGATCACCGCTGCGGTGGTCAGAGGAATCATCATCGGGAAGCCGAGAAGCAGCAGCCCGATCATGACGATCATCATTATTGTTGCCATGGTGTGCTTTCCTTAACCTTGGTCGTTCTTGCTGCTTCAGACTTCTTTTTCAGTATCGGCATAGCCGTCTGCCACACCAGTCGACAGATAGACATCTTCACTAGTGAGGTTTTTTATGGCGGTCAGGAGATATTGGATCCCGGTAATGGCAAGACCAACGGGTGCCCAGATGTAGATCCACCAGATCTCAAAGCCCAGGGCCGGCAGGATCCGCCCTCGTTGATAGAGTGTCTGTATATACTCAAAGGAGTAGTAACACAGGAAAAACATCACCATCGAGGTAAACAGAGCGATGAAGATCATCAGCACCCTTCTGGCTTTGGTAGGAAAGGAATCATAGAGCGCTGACATGCGGATGTGGCGACCGTGCCGTGCGGCATAGCCGATGCCAGCAAAGGTGATCAGGATGATCAGAATCCGGTTGACCTCTCCGGTATAGAACAGACCTTCGCCGAACACGAATCGCGCGATCACATTCACACAGGTATTGATAGCCATCAGGACGACGCCGGCTGACAGCATGACGGCTTCGATTTTGGATATCCAGACATCTATGGTGCCCAGGAAACCGGGCAAGCCGGACTCAAAGTGGCCGGTATCGTCTTCGATCTCCGGGGATTTCTCGGACATGGATTCTGCTCCAGAACATGTCGCTCCCGGCGGGAAAGTCCCCGGCGGGGCGGGGTTAAAGCGAGCCGGGAACCGCTATGGGTTCCCGGCATTCCTTCTGATTTACTCTTTGTCGCTTTGAACTTCTTTCAGGTCTTCCTTGAACTGGTTCAAGAGCTTTTTGCCGCTCTCGCCAGTCATCTCAATGAATTTGTCTTCCACCTGAGGTGCACGGGCCTTGAACGCTTCGATCTGTTCATCGTTCAGGCGGGTTACAGTTACCTCATCGCTGGCTTCCTTGATCTTCTCGAGGGATTTCTCAGCCAGGCCGTTGATGTGGACAATAATCTCGTCGAAGGCATAGTCCGCTGCATCCTGAATCAACTGCTGATCTTCCTCAGGCAGGCCATCATAGAAATCCTTGTTGGCCATGGAGGCGGTGGTGAACCAGCCGTGCTTGGTGAAGGTCAGGTGCGGTGATACTTCGTACAGACCGCCGGACTCGATCCAGAATATCGGGTTTTCCTGGCCCTGGATCATGTTGGTCTGCAGGGCACCGTAAACCTCACCCCAGGGCAGGGGAGTTGGTGTGGCACCGAAGGCCTCGTAGGTTGCCGAAAGAAGCGGGTTGGTCATCACCCGGATCTTCTTGTTGTTGAAGTCGGACGGTTTTTCGATGGGCTCGTTGGCCGTAACCACCATTTCGCCTTCCGGATACATCTGCAGCAACTCAAGGCCTGCGTCCGCATACAATTTCGGGAACATCTTGTTGATGGCCTCGGACTCACGGAAGAACTCGACCACGGTGTCCATGTCGGTAGGCATCAGATAGGGAATGAAGAAGATCTGTGCCTCAGGAATCAGGGAGCCGGTAAAACCGGGAGACTGGTTAACGAACTGCAGAATGCCAGAGAGGGTCTGCCCCATGATGTCGTCTGACTCCCCCAGCTCGCCGAAGCGGTAAACCTGCAGGGTGTGCTCGGAATTATCTTCGATGTATTCCTTGAAGGCATAGGCGTAAACGTCCTGAACGTCGCCTTCGTATTCCTCGTGGGCGTAGCGCCAGTTGTCAGCATGGACTGCGTTCGCGGCCGTCAGGCCGGCAAATGCCACGGCGGAAACGATGCCCAATTTACGGAATTTCGCTGTGCTGCTCATCGTCTTCTCTCCGATCTTTTTTTGATTAAGTTGTTGTTACGTTTTTAAAGATTGGCAAAACAATGACCGTTTCGCAAGAAAATGGCGAAAACAACTGAAATTCATTGGTTCGTCTTATGCGCCTTGCAAGTTCATGAATTTTCGATTTATTCAGAAGGCAATGCCGGGCTGCGGCTATCGGGGAGGCTTGTGGGGAAGTAAGACAGGCGGCCGTATTGGCCGCCCTGAGAACGTCAGGCTGCAGGGGCGTAAGAGTTACACCAGCCATTCTGGTTGACCTGAACATCGGCAAACTTGGGATGACGACAGTTACCCCAGCCACCGGAATTTTCACCGGCCCAGAAAACACAGTTGGAGCAGTGTTGACCTTTTTGGTGGCGGGCGCTGTCGGTGGTGGTGGAATCGTTCACGTAGCCCAGTGCATGGCCGTCTTCAGCGTGAGGCTTGGCGGCGTAGGCGTTGGATGAACCCACGGCCAGACCTGCCAAGGGGACGGCAGCGGCACCCAGTGCGGCGGTACGCAAAAACACTCTGCGGCTTTTATTGAAATCACTCATGGTTGGTCCTCTCTCATCGGTTTGGTTGTGCCAAACGGTCGCCCCCACCCGGGCTTTCATTTTTACTAGGGGAGGGCCGCCTTTTCACCGTATCAAATTGGTTTGATAGCTTGCGAAGTGTGGCGGCTTCAAACGGCAATTATTTCCGATGTTTAATGCGCGGGTAATCCTTCAGCTGGTGGTCCAGGCTTGGCGGTATTCGCTATTTATTGCCCTGGAGAATCGGTATTCTCATGGGGATAGGCGACCCTTTGGAGGAGTTATCGTGTCCAATACAGAGTATTACGAGAGCAACACCACGCTGGCGCAATATCTCGAATTCCATTTCGGCGAGTCCTGGCACGGGGAGGGCAATTTCCCCAAAGAGCTTGCCGATGCCGCTGTCGCCGCACTGGATGGCCGGCCCACCAGGCGGGCGCTGGATGTGGGCTGTGCCTGCGGCCGGACCACGCTGGAGTTGGCCCGGTATTTTGATCATGTAGACGGCGTGGATTATTCCCATCGTTTTATCGACAAATGCCGTGAGGTTATCCGGGATGGTGTGGCCCGTTACGCCCGTCCGGAGGAAGGAGAGCTGGTCAGTTACCAGGAACGCTCACTGGCTTCAATGGGCCTGCAGCCCTACACCAACAAGGTGGTTTTTCACCAGGGCGATGCCTGTGCTCTTGATCCGGAGCTTGGCGGATACGATGTGGTGGTGGCTGGCAACCTGATTGACCGGCTGTACAAACCAACCGCGTTTCTGGACAGCATCCGCTCCCGTATTAACGATCTGGGGCTATTGGTGATTGCGTCTCCCTACACCTGGCTGGAAGATCATACGCCCCGGGAGGAGTGGTTGGGCGGTTACCTGAAAGACGGCCAGCCCTACACCACCCTGGACGGTTTGACCGACGCACTGTCGCCCCACTTCCAGCTGCTTGCGGGCCCCCGAAGTCTGCCGTTTGTTATTCGGGAGACCCGGAACAAGTACCAGCACAGCTTTTCGGAACTCACCATCTGGGAAAAGCTGCCCGGTTAGCGGGTATTGCCCCGGCTTTCGCGCCGTAGGGCCCGTTCGCGTCGGCGTTCGCTTTCGCTGTGCTCGGAAATGGCCCGTTGCACGAACTCGATGTGTCGGCCGGCAATGGCGCGGGCGTCATCGGCACGTCCTTCGCCAATGGCGGCGTACAGCTTGCGGTGCTGCTCAATCAGTTCCTGGCGGGTTTTGGTTTCCCGGGCGTACATGCCGTTGATGCTGGTCAGGATGTTGTTCTTGAGCATGCTGAACAGGTTGCGCATGGTGTGCAGCAGCACGGCGTTATGGCTGGCCTCGGCAATAGCCAGGTGGAACCGGGCATCGGCCATGCTTTCCCGTTCAGGGTCCTGTTGCGAGTCCGTCGTATTCTGGTAGCAGGCTTCCAGTTCTTGCCAGGCCTGCGCCAGGTACTCCCGGTCAATCTCCGTGGCACGTTGGGCGGCGTAATAGGCGCAGTCTGCTTCCAGTGTACGCCGGAACTCCAGCAGATCACGGTGCGCTTCCGGGTGGCTTTCGAGCAGCGTGATCAGTGGGTCACTGAAGCTTGCGCCCAGGTTTTCGGTCACATAATTGCCGCCACCCTGCCGACTGTTCAAAAGGCCCTTGGCTGTCAATCGTTGCACGGCCTCCCGAAGAGAGGGTCGGGACACCCCGAACTGTTCCGCCAGGGCCCGTTCCGGAGGTAACCGTTGCCCAGGTTGCAGGGTGCCTTCCAGAATCATGCTTTCCAGCTGTTCCACAATGGTGTCGGCCAGCCGTTTCGGGGCAATCTGATTGATGGGCATGTGTCGCCTTCCTTCACTGCTTGAAATTGGTCATACCAATAAATGGTACGCCATTCGCGCTCTGTTTTGCAGTCTCTTGAATAATTCCTAGACTAAGGTCTTGAAGCTGACCTTTGACAGGCCGAGGCGCCTCCAATAATGTAGATGCCATATAGCTGTAAAGTGGTCTTACCAATTGTGGGTGAGCCCGGCATGCCCCGACTAGGCGGCGACACCCACCTGTTAGAGGAACGCCCAGAGGCGATGACTGATGAGTGAACTGTTCTACGATGCCGCTCCCAACGCCACCCGTGTGGCCCCCGAGCGGCCGAAAGTCAGGAACTACCCGGACAAGCCACCCGAAGTGACGTTGTTTGGCACCTGCGTGATGGACCTGTTTTTCCCGGAAGCTGGCCTGGACGCCATTCGTCTGCTGGAGCGCGAAGGCATTCGGGTGCATTTCCCCCAGGAGCAGTCCTGTTGCGGCCAGCCAGCCTGGACGTCCGGCTATGTTAAAGAGGCCCGCGAGGTGGCCCTGGCCCAGCTGAATCTGCTGGATAATGGCCGGCCAGTCGTGGTGCCTTCCGGCTCCTGCGCCGGCATGTTCCGACAGCACTACCGGGAAGTCTTTGCCGACGAGCCCGAGACCCTTAAACGGGTTGAGGATCTGGCCGAGCGTACTTTTGAACTGACCGAATTCCTGCTGCACGTGTGTCAGGTGCAGTGGCAGGATCTGGGCGAGCCCACGCAGATCGCCCTGCACACCTCCTGTTCCGCCCGTCGGGAAATGAACACCCACCTGCACGCCCGGCAACTGCTGGGCAAGCTCGAGAAAGTGGAAAGACTGGAACACGACCACGAAAGCGAGTGCTGTGGCTTCGGTGGCACATTCTCGGTGCGCATGCCGGAGGTGGCCGGTGCCATGGTTCAGGACAAGACCCGCTCGCTGATGGATTCCGGGGCGGTGGAAATGGTCACCGCCGATGGCGGCTGCCTGATGAACATCAATGGCTCACTGGAAAAGCAGGAAGTAGCTTTCCGGGGCCGGCACCTGGCCAGTTTCCTGTGGGAGCGTGTCAGCGGGGAGAAAGCATCATGAGCCAGCGCATACCGGTAACCGAACTGGAGAACAGCTTCCGCGGTCGGGCAAGCGAGGCGCTGGCGGACAGCCAGTTGCGCACCAACTTCCGCACCGCCATGGATTCGCTGATGCGTAAACGGGCGGACGCCTTCTCCGACCCGGACGAGCGTGAAGACCTTAGGGAGCTGGGCAATCACATCAAGGCACGCGCCCTGTCAAAACTGCCGGATTTGCTGGAGCAGCTTGAGACCAGGCTCACCAAAAACGGCGTGAAGGTGCACTGGGCTGAAACCACCGAGGAAGCCAACCAGATTGTCCATGGGATCATCGAGGCCAAGAAGGGCTCACAGGTGGTCAAGGGCAAGTCCATGGTGAGCGAAGAAATGGAGATGAACGACTACCTGGCCGAGCGTCACATTGAGTGCCTGGAGTCGGACATGGGCGAGTACATTGTGCAGCTGGATGGTGAAAAACCCTCGCACATCATCATGCCGGCCATCCACAAGAACCGGCACCAGGTCGCCCGCCTGTTCCATGACAAGCTGGGGGTGGAGGAAACCGACGATGTGAACGAGCTGATCCGCATCGGCCGGCGCACCCTGCGCAAGAAATTCATGGAGGCCGATGTGGGGGTGTCCGGCGTTAACTTTGCCATCGCCGAGACCGGCACCCTGCTGCTGGTGGAAAATGAAGGCAATGGCCGCATGAGCACTACCGCACCCCCGGTGCATGTGGCGGTGACCGGCATTGAAAAGGTGGTGGAAAACCTGCGGGATGTGGTGCCACTGGTATCCCTTCTGACCCGCTCGGCCCTGGGCCAGCCCATTACCACCTACGTGAATCTCATTTCTGGCCCGCGAAAACCCGACGAACTGGACGGCCCGGAAGAGGTACATCTGGTGCTGCTGGATAACGGTCGTACCCGCGCCTTTGCCGACGCCCAGATGCGCCAGACCCTCAACTGCATTCGCTGCGGCGCCTGCATGAACCACTGCCCCGTGTATACCCGGGTGGGTGGCCACACCTATGGCGAAGTCTATCCCGGGCCTATCGGGAAAATCGTGACCCCGCACATGGTGGGGCTCAAGCAGGTGCCGGATCACCCCAGCGCCTCCTCACTCTGTGGCGCGTGTGGAGAAGTCTGCCCGGTGAAGATTCCCATTCCCGAACTGTTGCAGCGGTTGCGCCAGGAAAACGTGAAGAGCCCCAAAGAGCACCCTAAGGTGAAAGACGGCGGGGCGAAGTACTCGCGTACGGAGCGGGCCGTCTGGAGACTATGGGCCGGCTTGAATACCAGTCCAACCATCTACCGGCTGTTCCTCTGGGGTGCAACGCGCTTTGGCAAACTGACGCCCAAAAACGTGGGTCCCTGGACCCAGAATCATTCGGCGCCTGTCCCGGCCCGCCGATCCCTGCATGATCTGGCCCGGGATCACCTGGGCTCGCAAGGTACAAAAGGAGGCCGGTCATGAGCGCCCGGAACAATATTCTGAACCGGCTCCGGACCAGTCTGGCCGGCACCGAACCCCGGCCGGATGATTTTAACGAAACGTTGGTCACCGAGCCCTGGCAGTACACGCCGGATAGCCGTATCCAGCGACTGCGGGCACTGATGGAAGCGGTGCAGACCGAAGTCCATCAACTGCCCGGTGAACAGTGGCCGGCAAAAGTACAGGCGTTGCTGGAAAGCCGAAATCTGTCCAACGTCCTCTACGCTCCCGGTACGGATCATGGCCAGAAACTGGCCGAGCATTGGCAGGCCCATGGAGCACGGCAGGACCTGGTGGCCTACGACCGGCCGGTGGAAGCGTGGAAAGAAGAGCTGTTCTGGGAAGTGGATGCCAGTGTCACGGGCACGGTTGGAGGCATCGCGGCCACCGGGTCACTGGTGTTGTGGCCGGATCGGCACGAGCCACGGTTGATGAGTCTGTTGCCGCCTCTGCACATTGCGCTGCTCAAGGCCAGCGAGATTGAGGATAATCTCTACGCCATCATGCAGAAGCAGAACTGGTCGGCGGGGCTGCCCACTAACCTTTTGCTGGTATCCGGGCCATCGAAAACCGCCGACATTGAGCAGGTATTGGCGTATGGCGCCCACGGCCCGAAGGAACTGGTGGTCCTCATCCTTGAGGATCAGTAGACGGCTTATTTGACGCCGAAACCTCGTTTTTCCAGGAATTCCTTCATGTGGGGGCGAAGCTTGCTGGTGAACAGCGGCTTCAGCTCCTGGGACCAGGTGCTGTCTTTCTTGCCCCCGGTTCTGGCCAGGTAATACTGGTGCATGGTGTCGTCAAAGGCGGCAACCTGCGCTTCATCCTGGCTGTCGTCGTAGTAGTCCTGCTTGAGGATGGTTTCCACCGGCAGGCGGGGTTTGACCTCCGGGTTGTGGTCCGGGTAACCAATGCACAGGCCAAATACCGGGAACACGTGGTCTGGCAGTTTCAGCAATTCACTGACCTGTTCAGGGTTGTTGCGCAGCCCGCCAATGTAGCAGATGCCCAGATCCTGGGACTCCGCGGCCGTTACCACGTTCTGCGCCATGAGCGCCGTATCGATGCTGGCCACCAGCAGTTGCTCGGTCATGCCGCGTACTACATCGGCGCCGGCCCTCTCGGCGGCTTCGGTGGCGCGTTTCATGTCGGCACAGAACACCAGGAACTCGGAGCAGGCCTTGATCCAGGGCTGCCCGCCGGCCAGCTCCGCCAGTTGCTCCCGGTTTTCCGGTTTGGTCACGCGGATAATGGAGTAGGCCTGCACCTGGTTGGAGGTGGCGGCGCTCTGCCCGGCCCGGATGAACTCTTCCAGGGCGCCTTCGGGCAGGGGCTGGTCCTTGAACTTGCGAATGGAACGGTGGGATTTGAGAAGCTCGATGGTCGGGTTCATGGGTCCTCGTCTTCGTCAGGAAAAAGATAACGATAGCCTTGTTGTCCGGCAGGAGGCAAGGGAAGAGGGCCATGCATCGGAAATGGCTGTAATGCATCGGGTGTTTCCCAGCAGCAAGCGGTTACTGGGAATCACTGCTAATGTAGTAATATCCGTGGGTTAAGATTCAAATAAAAATACGCAGGACGCTTTTAAATGTCGGAATCGGCGAGTCGAGCAACTCCTACCCCTTCAGCACGGAACAAAGTGATCATTGTTTACCTGCTAATGATGCTGGTTCTGGTGGGGGGGGCCGCCGTTGTCGTTTTCCAGACCCATCAGCAGACCCGGAAAGCGGCCGTGAGCCGCCTGAACGCCCGGGCGGATCTGGCGACCGAGCTGGTCACCCAGGCCTTCATGACGTCCGACTACGGCCTGCGTACCCTCGCGGGCTTTATTGAACCCTTGGCGGAGCAGGCCAGCATTGTTTCTGGGAGCGGGCTGGAAAGCCTGGAGCAAACGCTGGATCAGAAGCGGGATCTGCTGGAGTACCTGGACGGGCTTTTTGTCATGGGTCCCTTGGGGCGGGCACTGTATAGCTCTGAGAGCCTGCCTGGTGACCAGGTGCCCGGCTGGTCGTTCCTGCGCCAGCAGTTAAGCGGGATGTCCGGTAGCCAACTGATCACACCGCTCTATAAAGATCCCACCACGGGCCAGTTGTCGATCTGGCACCTCCGGGCACTTTATGCGTCCAACGGCGCCGTCACTGCTTATCTAGCTGCCAGACAGACAACGGAGCTGCTGACGTCATCCATGGGCCATCTGTCGTTGTCGGAGGGCCAGAGCCTCGCCGTTCTGGATGAGAACATGACCGTGGTTGGCCGACTTCCCGGTACCCCCGGAACCCTGCACACCGGCACCCGGGTGCAGGAACCCCATACCAGTGAGTTTATTGAGAGTGGCCAGGCCCGGAGTCAGGTGTTGACCAGCTCCCCCGTCGATTCCGAAGAGCGGTTCTATGCGTTTCGACGGGTCAGTGGCGCGCCCTACATCGTTATTGTGGGCGAAAAAATGTCCGTGGTAATGCACGGTTGGTGGCAGAGCCTGTGGGTTATCGTGATTGGGGTTCTGCTGGTGGGAATCGTCGGCCTGGTGCTCGTTTGTCAGTTACTGCGGCGCCAGGCCGCCGAGCAGAAGCTGATTTCCGAGAACCGGGAGCGTCAGGCACTTCAGAATTCCGCGCAGTCCAACGAAGCCCGCCTGCGGGCGCTGATCCATTCCATTCCAGACCTGATTTTTGTGTTCGACCAGCAAGGTCGGTTTGTGTTTGTTCATGCCTCCGATGAGTCAATGTTGCTGGGACCGGTTGAAGAACTACTGGGAGCCCATTACCAGGAGGTGCTGCCTGCGAAGCTGGCGAACCGGCTTGATGCAACCCGGGAGCAGGTGGAGCGAACCGGCGAGCCGGCGGAGCTGGAGTACCAGTTGGAACACGAAGGGGAAGTGCGAGAGTTCTCCGCCAGGATCACGGTGCTGGTGGACCAGGAAAACCGTAACAACGGGTTCCTGGCGGTGGTGCGGGACGTCACCGAGAGCAAAATCCAGGAAGCGGAGTTGCGCATTGCCTCCACGGCCTTTGAAACGCATCTGGGCATGGTGATCACCGACGAGCACGGGGTGATTCTCCGGGCCAACAGGGCCTTCACCAAGATCACCGGTTATGAAGAGCACGAAGTGGTGGGCAAAACCCCGGCGGTGTTGCAGTCCGGGCTGCAGGACCGCGCCTTTTACCAGAATTTCTGGGCCAGGGTGAAGGAGAATGGCTCCTGGGAAGGAGAAATCTGGAACCGGAAAAAGAACGGCGAGATCTACGCCGAGTGGTTGACCGTAACCGCCGTCCGGGGCGAGGAAGGCCAGGTCCTCAACTATGTTGGTACCTTCCATGACATTACCAAACGGAAGGAAGCCGAACGCCGTGCCCATCGGCTGGCGTTTTACGACTCCCTGACCGGACTGGCCAACCGGGTTTTGCTGGAAGACCGGATAGCCGAAGCCGTGAAAAGCAACGTGCGGCAGAAAACCTACGCAGCCCTTCTGCAGCTGGAGCTGAATCAGTTCCGGGCCATCAACGACACCCGTGGCTACGAGGTTGGGGACCTGGTGCTGAAAACAGTGGCGGACCGTCTCGGTAAGCTGATGCGTGGTAGTAACACCCTTGCCCGTATCGGGGGCGACGAATTCGCCATCCTCCTGCTCAGCCTTGGCCCCACCGAGGAAGCGGCGGCCCGGGCGGCCGAGCTGATGGCAAATCAGGTCCTGAACCTGTTCGAGCACCCGGTGGCGGTGGCTGATTACAACGTGCCGATCAGCGTGAGCATTGGCATCACGTTGATGAGTGGTCAACAGACCCCATGGGATCAGCAGATCCAGCGTGCGGAACAGGCCACCCAGCAGGCCAAACAGCAAGCCAGGCAGCAGGGTGCCAGACCGGTTGCCTTCTTCGATCCGGAAATACAGGCCCGTACGGTAGCGAACATTCTCCTGGAAGACGAGCTGCGAAATGCCCTGTCTGCCGACCAGCTGCAACTGTTTTTTCAGCCGCAAATACGTAACCCGGACCGGTTGCAGGGGTATGAAGTGTTGTTGCGGTGGCAGCATCCCGAGAAAGGACTGATCTCGCCGGGCGTATTCATTCCCCTGGCCGAGCAGAATCGCCTGATCGTGCCGATCGGTGAGTGGGTGCTGCGCCGGGCGTGTGAGCAGTTGGCGCGTTGGCAGGACGACCCGGCGACGAAAGACCTCTACCTGGCCGTGAATGTCAGTGTTTACCAGTTCCAGAACCGTCAGTTTACCGAGCAGGTGGCTGCCATCCTGGAGGAGACCGGCGCGCCGCCCCACCTGCTGGAGCTGGAAGTGACCGAGAGCTTGCTGATGGACGATCCCGAGTACATCACTCAGGTAATGAATGACTTACGAGCTCTGGGCATCCGTTTCTCCCTGGATGATTTTGGTACCGGCTATTCATCGCTCAGCTACCTGAAGCGCCTGCCGCTGGACCAGGTCAAGATTGACCAGTCCTTCACCCGGGATTTGGGTGAGAACAACGCCAGTGGTGCCATTGTTGACTCGATCATCGGGTTGTCCAATGGCCTGGGTTTGCAGGTGATTGCCGAAGGTGTGGAGACAGAGGCGCAGAGGGACTGGCTGGTGGAACACGGTTGCCGCCATTTTCAGGGTTACCTGTTTGGCCGGCCGGGACCATTGCCCGCCGACAACTGAGGAACTCGGTTGCCGGCGGCCGGGGAGGTCAGGCAGCGGTTTTTCCGCGATTTTCCGAGGCGTCCGTTGGCACCAGCGCCTGTGCCAGGTCTTTCATATGCAACGTGCCGACCTGATCGTCACCGCGCATAACGCGGAACCTGAGCGTCATATCGCCACCGGATTTCCGCAGTACCTCCTCCAGGTTGTCTTTCTCGGAGATATCACCGGCATACTCGGTTTCCTCAGGATCGGGCTTGCTCATGGTGGAGCGTACCCGCAGCACCCGTGCCCGGTTAATGTCACTGATGAAGTCGACAATGTACGGGTCGCCCGGGTGGAGCAGGATATCCTGCGGGTCGCCCTGCTGAACCACCTCCCCTTCCTTGAGAATCACCAGATGGTCCGCGAGTTTCAGTGCTTCATCCAGGTCGTGCGTGATGAACACGATGGTCTTCTTCAGCTCTTCCTGAAGCTCCAACAGCAGATCCTGCATGTCGGACCGAATCAGTGGGTCCAGCGCCGAGAAAGCCTCGTCCATCAGCATGATCTGGGCATCGGAAACCAGGGCGCGGGCGATGCCTACCCGCTGCTGCATGCCGCCCGACAACTGGTGAGGATACTGGTTCTCGTTACCTTCCAGTCCGACCCTGGCCAGCCACTTTTTGGCGTCCGTTTCAAAATCGTCGGTGGTATAACCGCGAATGTCTTTTGCCATGCCGGCATTTTCCAGCACGGTTTTGTGCGGTAGCAGAGCGAATTTCTGGAACACCATGGACATGCGCTCCCGTCGTAACTGGCGAAGCTGTTCCTCGGTGTAGTTCATGATGTCATCGCCTTCCACCTGTACCTCGCCCGCGGTGGGGTCAATCAGGCGGTTGAGATGGCGGATCAGGGTGGACTTGCCCGAACCGGACAAACCCATGATGACGGTAATCTCACCTTCATGGACATCCACATTGATGTCACGCAGGCCCAGAACGTGATTATGCTTTTCAAGCATTTCCGCCTTATGCATGCCCTCACGTGCGTATTCCAGTGCCACCTCTGGGGTGGGGCCGAAAATTTTGTAGAGATTTTTGATGGAAATCTTCACGTTGCGTGTCATGTGCCGTACCTCAGTGCTCTTTTGACACGTCGATGCGTGCAAGGGATGCTTTTGTTACCCGGTCCAGGATGACCGCCAGAATCACAATGCCCAGGCCGGAGACCAGGCCGACGCCCAGTTCCAGATTACGGATGCCTCGCAGTACCAGTACGCCCAGACCCGGTGCGGATACCAGGGAGGCGATAACAACCATGGCAAGGCTCATCATGATGGTCTGGTTCACGCCCGCCATGATGTTGGGCAGGGCCAGTGGGATCTGCACCTTGTACAGTTTTTGCCGGGGCGTCATGCCGAAGGCATCGGCGGCTTCGATTACGTCTTTGTCCACCAATCGTATGCCCAGGTTGGTCAGGCGGATGACGGGCACGATCGCATAGAGAATAATCGCGATGCCGTAGAGCTTGGATTCGGTCACGCTGAACAGAAAAATCAGCGGAATCAGGTACACAAACGGTGGCAGCGTCTGCAGCATGTCGAGTATCGGGGTGACGATGCGCTGAAGGCCGTCGCTCCGCGCCATGGCAATGCCAATGGGCACCCCGAACAGTACGCAGAGAAAGGCGCACACCATGATGATGGCCAGCGTTTGCATGGCGTAGTCATAGTGGTCAATAAACGCCATCGCGACGATGCTGGCGCCCACGAATGCCACCAGTTTCCAGGATTTGGTGACCACGAATACAACGGCCAACAGCACGGGGATGACAATCCACCATGGGGTGTTGAGCATGGCGTAAAGCGCGCCGTCCAGAAACCAGCTCAGGGGCTGGGTCAGTGGATCGAGCACCAGGCTGAGGCTGTCCTTGATGGCCAGGAAGCCTTGCTCCAGCCCTTTGGTCAGTTCTCTTGACTGGGGAAAGGCGGCGCAGGATTCATTGAGCGCATCCATGGAAGGGAATGGCGTATCCCAGAGCGAAGTGTCTTCGGTTTTGCCTCCGCTGGTTTTATTCAGCAGGTCGGCCATCGACATCGGGCCGCTGCTTTTGCCTTCGGAACACCATTCCTTGAGCCCGAGAGTTTCAAACAGGGGGTCGTAGGTTGCCATGGGCGGTCAGTGTCTCCTGCGCACATCAGAAATTAGGTGGTTGTCGGAAAACAGCCCGGGGCATGGGAGGGGAATGCCCCGGGCAGGGCAGGTTAATCAGTTAAGGATTTTAGCCAGCCGTTTTGTTGCCGAATCGTTCAGCCAGGTGGACCACTCATCACTGTTGTTGCTCAGGAAGTAGACGGCCGCTTCCTCGCCGGTGGCGTTGTTCTCATCCATCCACGCCAGGATGGAGCTCATGGTGGCGGTCTTGAACGTCATCTTGCTCAGCATCTCAGCGACTTCCGGCTCACGCTCTTTGAAGTCGGTGGTGATCGAGGTCAGGACGGTTGCTGCCGGGAATTCGGAAACGCCGGGGTTGTCCGCATCCGGGGTCTGGTTTTTCTGGTGAACGTCCTGTTTGTACTCACCCAGCTCGACACGGGTCATGTCGTACTTGCCGAGAGGTACGGTCGGGCCCCAGTAGTAGCCGAACCATGGCTCTTTGTTCTGAACGGCGGAGGCCATGGACGAGGCCAGGGTTTCGCCGGAACCGTGGTTAAAGACTTCAATGCCGGATTCTTCCAGATCCAGGGCGCGAATCAGATTGTCGCTGACCACACGGCAGCCCCAGCCATCCGGGCAGTTATTGAAGGTGCCGCCGACCAGCTCAGGATTGGCCATGACGCCCTCGATGGTGGTCAGTTCCGGATGTTCCTCGGCCAGATAGGTGGGGATCCACCAGCCTTCAACGCCGCCCGGGTCCAGTACCTTGCTGACCCGCTCGACTTTGCCCTGTTCCTCGAGGCGCAGGTAGGCTTCGCCAGCGGAGTTCAGCCAGAGTTCGGTAATAATGTCTGGTTCACCATTTTCGGCAACGGAGGTTACCGCCGGTACGGTGTCGGAAGGCACAATGGTGACGTCACAGCCGTAGCCCTGCTCCATGATGAAGGTGGCCACGTTGGTCACCACGGTGTTGGAAGCCCAGTTCATTTCGGTGATGGATACCTCGCCGCACTCGGCTTGTGCCAGTCCGGGAACTGAGAGCGCGCACAGCATTGCAGCAGACGTAAGCTTTCGCATAGTCACTTTCCTCTTTCGGGTTTTTTATGATTGGAATGTCGTTCCGATAATGGGAAGCCGCGATCCGGGCGGATCGGGATAACTGCCATGTTTTGTTCACGAATGTGATGTGACAAACCAGTGAATCTCGGTTAATACCTACAATTAGGATAACGGACCACTGAGTAGTTGCAAGGGCGTATTCCGGATGCGCCTTTAATCAGACATGCTTTTTGCTTGTGGTGTGGGGAGTAGGCCTACCCTCTTAGTTTTCTGTTTCACTATGTGCCCCCTGTATTCTTAAGATACAGGAATAAGATTAGACCTCCCCTTGTTCTCGTGAAAATGTTTGCATGAAAGCCATTCGAGCCTCCCGTTTTTCCTTTGTGTTTCCTCTGTTCGTGGTGCTGCTTTTTGTGTCTAAGGTACATGGTGCGGAAAAACACCTTGCCTATCTGGTGCCCGACGCACGGATCCCTTTCTGGAATATCATGGCAGATGGTATCCGGCATGAGGCGGCAGAGCTTGATTACCGTATCTCTGTTTACAGTGCCGAAAACCAAGCCAAAAAAGAACTGGAGTTCACCGCCAGGGCGATCCGGGAGGAAGTGGACGGCATCATTTTGTCGCCTACTAATTCTTCGGCGGCGGTCACTGTCCTGAAGCTTGCCGAGCAGGCCGGGATTCCGATGGTCATTTCGGATATTGGTGCGGATTCCGATAATTACGTCAGCTACATACAGTCCAACAATTACCAGGGTGCCTACGATCTTGGAGAGATGCTGGCTCTGAAGATGGAGGACAAGGGCTGGTCAAACGGCACCGTGGGCATCATCGCGATTCCGCAAAAGCGGGATAATGGTAAGGCTCGAACCAGGGGCTTTCTGAATGCGTTGGAAGAGCAGGGCATCGGTTCTGCCGGCATCTTTCAACAGTCAGACTTTTCCTACCGTGAAACCTACGATTTCACTCGCAAGCTGATTGCCCGTCACGCGGACCTTCGCGCTATTTGGCTGCAGGGGTCGAACCGATACCAGGCAGCCCTGGACGCCATGGCTGATGCTGGCAAGGCGGACCAGTTACTGTTGATCTGCTTTGACGCTGAACCGGAATTCTTGGACATGATTGCCGGTGGTGAACTGGTGGGAGCTGGCATGCAGCAGCCGTTCCTCATGGGCGAAAAAGCCGTTGATACAATGGACCTTCATTTACATGGTCGTAAGGTCAAAAAAGTTCAGCAAGTGGACGTGCTGCCGGTGTCCGGAAGGAACCTGGATCAGTGGTTGCCCCTGATAATGCGAAACGTGTTGGGTCATGGGATGGAATCGCAATGAACTCGACTGTGGCGGGAGATAACAGAGCGCCTTCCCTGATTGTGCGGGCAACGCTGGCGATGATTTCTGTGATCCTGCTGGTGTTCCTGCTGCACGCTGTTTACGTGTACACCTCACAGCGTGCCGAGATTATTGATGCGACGAAAGATGACATCAACGAAAGCCTGCAGCGGTTGAGCGAAAATATTGCCCCGTTCATGGCCGCCTATTCTGTCAATGAATACGAAAAATTGGTGGCTACGGAAACGGCACTGAAAGAGCATTTCGCCGTGGTGGTGAAGGACCGGGAAATGGGGGAGATCATCGGCGAGCCCTATTACGTTTCCGGCCGGATTCGCTCAGAGGAGGGTGGGTACGTTGCCTATCAGAAAGACAGTGCCGCGCTGAATGAGCGATTGGGGCAGGCTTACATGTCGGATACGGCTACAATTACCGGCGCAGATGGAGAGGCGCTTGGACAGGTGTCGGTATATGCGTCGGATGCTCCTCTGGTCGCGAAGCTTCACAAGGTTATTGTTGAAGAGCTTCTCACTATACTCGTTCTTTCGGTGACCCTTTCGCTGTTGTTAATCGCGGTGTTGCGACGTTATTTCCTGCATTCCCTACAACGGATTGATTTGGCGATAAGGCATCGTGACGAAGAAGGTATTCCCCTTCAGCCCGTGCCGGATCTGCAGTATCGCGAGATTCGTGGGTTACTAATCCGAAATAAAGTAAGCGAACATTACCCGGAGATATAAGCCAGGTCCGGATGACCGAAAAACGATTTCAATAGCTTTGGCAATTTCTG
>NZ_PTIV01000001.1 GCF_002934325.1 Marinobacter persicus | reverse complement strand
TTGCCAACCGCTGTTTGCAGCGCCTGGTCAAAACGCAGTGCCTCGTGATCGTTCAGGTCTTCGTATCCAGCAGCTACGCCGAAGACCCGTTGTCGGATCATGGTCTGAAGCTTGTGGCGAACCAGTACCGGATTACGGGCATCGTTCAGAACAGTCGCCAGGCGCTGAGTGAGCTTATGTTGCTTGTCGACTTCGCGAAGCAGGAGCAAACCGGCATCGGAGGTGATGTGACCCCCGGAGAAATCGGCTTCAATTTGACGGCGAGAGAGTGGCGAGAAGGTCAGTTTTTCAGGTACCATTTTGGATAGCGGCTGTTGGTGCTTGGTGAACGGTGTAAGGTCCTGAAACTATAGCACTTTCAGCCGCTTTCTTTTATCCCCTTATGAGAAATCCGGGCTAGGGCTGATTGAGCTGGTAAGGTTTGAAAACTATCTGGCAAATCTCGTGTTGTTCCCCGTTCTGGCCTCGTTTTTTGGGGGGCTGTTTTCCATTGTTGGGTACCCAATTTACGCGTGGGTATGCAAGAACAGCAGGGGGCAGAAGCTATCCGGTATATTCCACGCGCCGCGAAACTAGTTCAAAGCCGTCCGTTATAAGGAAGCCCTTTGTTCCCTGAGCTCAAAACCGTCAGTCTTTTTCTCGTTACGGCCTTGGCGGAAATTGTCGGTTGTTACCTCCCTTATCTCTGGCTCCGTGAGGGCAAGAGCGTCTGGCTGTTGGTGCCGGGTGCGTTGAGTCTGGCGGCTTTTGCGTGGCTGCTGTCGTTGCACCCCACCGCAGCCGGACGGGTCTATGCTGCGTATGGGGGTGTCTATATCTTTATGGCTATTCTCTGGCTTTGGGCCGTTGACGGCATTCGCCCCACGGTGTGGGATCTGGTGGGTTCCAGTGTTGCGCTGTTGGGCATGGCTATCATCATATTTGCGCCGCGCAGCAGCTAAGCCCAAGAAACCGGCAGGTGCGACTGTGAAAAAGTTTTTCCTCATTGGTGGTGCGGCCCTGTTGATCGCGTTGGTAGCGACGATTCGCTCCACTCCTGTGCCCATTGAGGAAAGGCTGGTCCGTATTCAGGCCGAAGATACCCTCAGTGAGTTTCCCAACATCGAACAAGAACCCCTCGAAGTCCAGGCGGCTCTGCTGGACATGGCCGGCGATGAGCTGTTGTTTCTCAAGGCCCGGGCGGCCTACCTGCGTTACCCCGAGATGACCCGCGCGCTCTTTCCAGTCTATGGGCCGGAAGAGGAGTTTCGCGAGATTCTCCGGCTTTATGGCGAAAATGTCCTCCCGCCCATCCATTACTTCCTGACCAATCCGGTTGGCTCCATTGAGCTGATGAATCGCCTGGCCCAGCAGTACCAGTCGGTGAAGGAGTATTTCAGCGATGGCGGAACGGCTCGCCCTTCAGAGGGAAATTCATTGAACGGTGCCCGGTTGAGCCCGGAGGAACGTGGCTGGTATGCCATTGGTTTCATTCAGGAGGAGGGCCATGATTTTCTGGGGCAGTTTGTGGTCAGTGATCAGGGCGAGGTCAGTTGGGTGATGACCGAACGGGTGCTGGAGAACCTTAACCAGTTCTTCGCCAGTGGTATCCGGAACCTGGAGATTCAACACCGGACCGGGCAGGAAATCTCCGCAGGCGATGTCGGCTGGGCCTCGGTGGATGTGCTGGTTGCCGCAAGCGCCCTGAAGGTACTCCGGGTAGGTCGTGCGATTAGCGTTTCTTCCCGAAGCGCTGCCCGGAGTACCCGCTCGGCGGCGCTTTCCGCACGGCTGGCAAACAGTGGGCGCATGTTGATGGCTGCCGCCCGTTATTCGAAATGGCCTGCCGTCATTGGGGTGGGCTACCTGGTGATCTCACATCCCGCCCTCATCAGTGACTTTTTCGCCGAGGTAGCGAAAGTGATGGGGTATCCCGTCAGGCTGGTGCAATTTCTGGGTTGGTTTTTCCTGCTTTTGCCGGTTTTCTATATCGGCAGTTGGGGCTATCGGGTCGTTCGCCGGCCCCTGGTTTGGGTGTTTGGTTCCGGGAGACGTTCAGGCTGGTTATAAGTAAATGAATAAAAAACAAACAATGTTGTGCTAGGCATTAATTGATTTGTGTCATACTGCCCAGAAAAACAACAGTTCTGAACTTGACGAGAGGGCGGTGATTGGCATGGGCACGGAGGTCGGTAGCCAGCTTTCCGAAAGCTTGATTGATGAGTTGCGCAAAGAGCGCGCGTCTTTATGGCGTATTCTGTTCGAGCAATCGCGAGACGGCATTGTGGTACTCAAGGTTGACGGCTCAGTGTTCGAGGCAAATCAGGAATTTGCCCGAATGCTGGGGTATTCCATTGAGGAAATCCGTCAGATGCGGGTCTGGGAATGGGATGTTCACTTCTCCAAAACTCAGATCCTCGAGAAGCTGGCAAAAATCGGCGATCCGGGCGAGCAGCTTGAAACCCGCAAAAGTCGCAAGGATGGCAGCGTGATTGATGTGGAGCTCAGCAATAGCGCCACTGTTTTTGAAGGCAAGAAGCTCATCTTCTGTATCTGCCGTGATATCACCCAGCGCAAGCTCCTGGAAGCCGAAATTTTTCGATACGCCACCACCGATAATCTCACCGGACTGTTCAATCGCCGGTCGTTTGATCAGCGCCTGACGGAAGAGATGGACCTTACCATGCGCTATGGCTCGCCCATGGCCCTGGTTATGTATGACTTTGATGGCTTCAAGGACATAAATGATGCCCATGGCCATGTTCAGGGGGACAAGGTTCTTGAGCAATCGGCCAGGCTTGTGAGGGATAACGTTCGGTCCACCGATATGGTTGTGCGCTGGGGAGGCGAGGAATTCATGATTCTGGTGCCCCAGGCCCGGTTGGTCACGGCCAAAGTCCTGGCCGAAAAGTTGCGACAGGTGCTCGAGGAATATGTATTCAGCGCCAGATTCCACGTTACGGCCAGTTTCGGGGTCACCGAGTACGTGCCCGGCGAAAGCAAAGATACGTTGCTGAAGCGTGTGGACGATGCGTTGTATCGGGCCAAGGCCCGGGGCCGAAACCGAGTTGAAGTATTGAGTAGCTGACTACCCCAAAGTTGCGGCTGACCACGAGCTTTGGGGTAGGGTTCTATCTTTTATGTCGGTACAAACCTACTGTTGCATTTGCTGGTACTGCCACATGTGTTGAATCAGCTGCCGCATTTGCTCCCTATCGCGGCGTTGCATCTCTTCGCTGCCCTCAGCCTGGCTCCGGGACTGATTCATCGCCTGTACGCTTTGGCGGATGTGTTCCCGGTATTGGTTCATGAGTTCCTGGCGATCGCCGCTTTCCTGGGTTTGGTTAAGGCGGTCCCGTATCCGGTCCATGGCTTGCAGGTGGGGCCGTAGCTGATCCTGCATTCGGTCCTTGTCCTTCATCCGGTCCTTGTCCTTCATGCGATCCTTGTCCATGGAACGGTCGCGGTCACCACTGTAGCCGTCATCGCCCATACCTCCGCCACTGCCATGAGAGCTTGCCAATAGGATGGTCGGTGCGGGTTGAGAATCAGCGCTGGCTGTTAATGGCAGGGCCAGGCTAGTCACCAAAATAACAGTAGCCAGTGCGCCCCCCAGCGGCGCGTACAGAGTTTTTAAGTTCATGGCTTTTTCCTTTTCCATAGTGCAAAAATAACGTTATTTTCCACTGGCCCGATTTCCATATTGGTTAAGGTCACGGGTATAACCAGTTATCTGCCGAATAAGTTGGCTCCAATAAAAGGAACAACCTTCTGAATGGCTGAGGCATACGGCATGCCATTGCTTGAAAATGCTGAAATTCCGAGAGGAAAACCGAAGAAGGACGGGGTAAGGTTGGAGCGGGCGTGTCGTTACGATAGCAACAAGCCCGCCTTTGTCTAATGCCCTGACAGTGGGACTGCTCACCAAAGAGGGAGGCGCGTCGTAAAAGACGCAGTAACCCATTGAAGTTGTTGGGTTGGTGTTAGTCTGGACCGGCACCTGTTTTCCAGCTATCCGTGTTTAATATCCTGACACCTGGGTGCGGTTCAATGGAACTCGCCTGGCTTTACCTAGAGCAGCGCCTGTACAAGATGGCCAGTGGCGAAAGCCAGACCAGCGGCGGCGGTGCCCATAACCAGAAGGCAAAGGCCCGACCGCCAATGTGGTAAGCCATAGGCGGCAGTCCTGAGACTGCCACCAATCAACTACTCATCAGTGACAATGAGCGTGGGCCGCTGCGTCTTCATCCCTCGGGTCACCCATGCCGCCTTTCAGGCCATATTTGATCAGCAGCAGGTTGGCTGGCCAGGCGGCGAACAAGCCGAGCGACAGTGAAATATAGAGTGAAGACCAGAACAGGGCGTCGTTCATGGTGGATTTGCCACCCAGGTAAAGATCGGTTGTGATGGCGACAAATTCCATCACCACAATACTGATGGTTTCGGCGACGAACGCCCCTTTGAACGCCTCTTTGAAGGCCATGCCATTTTGCATCATGGGGCCGATGTTGAGGGCGAAGCCGAAGATGTAAGCCAGGCTGAAGGTGATGATGGCCGCCCAGAAGTTACCCAGGGCGAAGAGGCCGACGGAGATGATTACACCCAGGATCTCGCCAATGCCGCAACCCGAGTAGCAGTGGGCAACGGAGCGGAAACCCTTGCGTGCCGTGCTGTCCGTGGGTATCTGTTTGCGCCCCGAGAAACGATAGATCATCAATCCGATGGGGCCCGAGTACAGCACGGTCAGTCCCCAAACCCACTGCATCATTGAAGCAATGTGGTTATTGTTGGTGCGCAAATCGTAGATGACCCAGGCCAGGCTTGCGGCCACCAGGGCCAGCCAGATGCCCAGCCCCGTCCAGGTGTCGATTACCGTTTGAATCTGGTCAAGGCTCATAGTGGATCTGATCCTTTTCCGTCAAATGTAATGCCAGTATAGACGGTGGTGTTGAACCTACCGTCTTTCAACCGTGAGCGGTTATGGCATCACAGCAGTTCGGACAGGGAATCCACCACGGCGTCCGCGCCCAGGCTGTCGATGGACGGGCCGAAATTGTAGCCGTAGCGCACGGCCACGCAGGGCACGCCGGCGGCCAGGGCCGCCTGCACGTCGTTCACCGAGTCGCCAATCATCACAGTGGTGCCGATGGTGCCATGGAGCTGGTTCATGGCGTGGAGTACCGGCGCGGGCTCGGGTTTTTTCTCGGGCAGGGCGTCGCCGCCGAGGGTGAGCTGGAACCATTGCGCCAGGCCGGTCTGCTCCAGCAGCGGCGCAATGAATTGTTGGGGTTTGTTGGTGACCACGCCCATGCGACAACCACAGGCACTCAGGTGTTCCAGGCATTCCCTGACGCCGGGGTACACGCGGGCGTGTTTGCCGTTGGTCTGGCGGTAGTGTTTGAAGAAGATCTCCAGGGCGCTCTCAATGAGGAGGTCGTCTTCCGCGCGGGCGGGCTCCCAATCGCGCTTATCGGCCAGGGCCCGGCGAATCAGGATCTTGGCGCCATTGCCGACCCAGGGGCGTACCTTCTCCAGACCCGCCGGTGAACGGCCAAGTTCCTGAAGGGTAAGGTCGACTGCCTCAGCCAGGTCCGGTGCGCTGTCGACCAGGGTGCCGTCCAGATCAAACAGGGCAACGCCCGGCCAGCGGGCGTTGAACAGGCCTTTCAGGCTCATTGGCCGCGAGCCTTACGGGCCGCTTCCAGCTCCGCGCGCATGGCGTCGATGGTGGCCTTGTAGTCCGGGGTTTTGAAAATGGCGGAACCGGCCACAAAGGTGTCGGCGCCCGCTTCGGCGATTTCCCGGATGTTGTCGGTTTTTACCCCGCCGTCGATTTCCAGGCGAATGTCCTGGCCGCTGGCATCGATCTTCCGGCGCGCCTCGCGCAGCTTGTCGAGGGTGCCCGGGATGAACTTCTGGCCACCGAAGCCGGGGTTCACCGACATCAGCAACACCATGTCCAGCTTGTCCATCACGTAATCCATGTAGCTCAGCGGTGTGGCCGGGTTGAACACCAGGCCGGCCTTGCAGCCACCATCGCGGATCAGTTGCAGGGAACGGTCGATGTGATTGCTCGCTTCCGGATGAAAGGTAATGAAACTGGCTCCGGCGTCGATAAACATACGGATGAGGTCATCCACCGGGGAGACCATCAGGTGCACGTCGATGGGCGCGGTCACGCCATGCTTGCGCAGGGCTTCGCACACCATGGGACCGATGGTCAGGTTGGGCACGTAGTGATTGTCCATCACGTCAAAATGAACAACGTCGGCACCGGCGGCCAGTACGTTGTCGACTTCTTCGCCCAGGCGGGCAAAATCGGCGGAGAGAATGGATGGTGCAATCAGGTACGGGTTCATCGGGGCTCTCTCAATTGAATTATCGGCTAGTCTGGAGGCTGATAGTCTATCAGCTTGCCAGCCAATTTCGCAGCGCGGGGAACGGGATTTGAAATCACAATGGGGCTTGTCATTACTGTTATCGGGACTGGTGCTGGTTTTCAGTTCGACGGTCCTGGCCCAGCAGGACGGTGAGCAGCCACAGACGGATACCGAACCGGCGGCCGAAGCACCCGCCAGCAAGCGGTTCTTGGTGACCACCGGCCTGGGCGAATGGGCCCTGGCCAGCCAGTACCCGGAACAGGCTGTGTGGCTTGAGCTGGAGGCGGGTAGTCGCGCTTTGGCGCTGTTCCGCCCCGAGCAGCAGGTGCCCGCGCGTAGCGCGATGGTCGTGTTGGCCAATGAAGGCCAGACCGCCGATGAGGCTATTGTCGGCGCCCTGCGCCGGACGTTGCCAAATGATGGCATGGCGGTCATGACCCTGGGGCTGAGGGCTCCGCCGGATGTGCTGCGCCAGAGTCGGCAGTCACGTAAGGTGCCGGCGCCCGGTGACGTCGAGGACGGCGGCTCGGAGGGGGATAACCCGACCGGCGAGAATGCCAGTTCGGTCATGATTGATGTGGCGGCCCCGGAAGATCTGGAGGCCCTCGCGGAGAATTATCAGAACAGCGTAAGCGGCTTGCTGGACGCAGCGGCTGGCGCCCTGCGGGATCGAGGTTATGAGCGGTTGCTGGTGCTGGGCGTGGGGTGGTCAGCCGATTACGTGACCGAGTGGGCGGCAGCGCAGGATCGGCTTGCCGGTGTGATCTGGCTGGCCCCGGTGTTCACCCCGGACCGGGTGACAGCACTGACCGAGCTGCTCGCCGAAGACCGAAACTGGCGGCTGCTGGATCTGCACGGCACCTCAAGCCAGGCGGTTGCCCGGGAGCGGGCTGCAGAACTGGCCCGGGCAGAGGTGGGGCAGTATCGGCGTCTGCCTCTGCCTATGGCGAGCCCGCCAGGCGCAGTCGATGCTGATGGCATTGCAAACTGGGTGAGTGCCTGGGTGGGTCAATAGTGGTGGTGTTCTTGTAGGTCAGGCGATGCGGTGGCGTTTCTTGATCAGTTCCCAGGCCTGCTGGTAGCGCAGCAGTTGGTCTTTTGCCAGAGCCTTTTCAGTGGGCGTCAGTTTCTGTTGAGCCAGCTTGTCCGGATGGCAGGCGGAGACTTTCTTCCGGTACTGGCGTTTGATGGTGTCCAGGGTGTCCCGGCGGGTCACGCCCAGGATAAGGCAGGCGTCGGCATAGGTGGTGGGCCGGTGCAGGGCCGTCGAGTTCTGGGCCCAGACTTTGCTGGCATAGCTTTCAAACACTTCGTCGGCAATGGCCACGGGAAGGCCCATGCAGGTAATGCTGTCTTCGCAGCGATAACGCCGGGTCTTGCCAGGCTGGCCCTGAATCTGGGCGCCATGGCAAAGGCACGCGGCGGTAATGATCGCGGACCCGGGCGCCAGGTTTGCCTGTAGCCGGAGCAATAGGCCCCGGTGCATCGGCAGTTGGGTGGTGTTCTTGCCCTGCTGGAATTGCTCAATGGCCTTGCGCCGCTGGCGGGATGACAGGCCAAGGGCCTTGATCAGTCTTTCCGCGTACTGGATGTCGGCCTCGGTGACCCGGCCATCGCCTTTGGCGATATGACCCAAGAAAAAGAACAGCGGCTTGTGGTACCGGCGGGGGAGTCCGGTTTTCCGGAGCAGGGTATCGGCTTTATGGTTCGCCTCACCCAATTTCCGCAGAACGCCTGAAAGTGCGGTTTCCATGGCCGCTGGCAGCGGCTGTTCCTGTTTGTCACTCATGAGCGCTGTCCGTTCGCATCAAGGTGTTGGGATAGCTGGTCCAGCCGTTCCGGAGTGCCAATGTCCATCCAATGCCCCCGGTGATGAATGCCACGAACCTGGCCGTTCGTCATGGCCGCGCGCAGCACGGGCCCAAGCTTTCCAGCGGTATCTTCGAGCCCGCTGAACAGCTTTTTGTGCAGGACACTGATGCCGGTGAAAGTGAGGCGGGAGTTGCCTTCACGGGTAAGCTGTCCATCCGGTTGCAGGCTGAAATCGCCAGCCGGGTTGTGCGCGGGGTTGTCGGTCATCACCAGCAGGGCCAGGCAATCTGGAGCATCCGGCGGGGTTAGGCTTTCGAGGGGGAAATCGGTCCAGATGTCGCCGTTAATCACGGCAAACCAGTCACTGCCGGTGTCAGTCAGCAGTGGCAGGGCGCGGATGATGCCGCCCGCGGTTTCCAGTGGTTCGCCTTCGGCGGAATACTGGATGTGCACGCCAAAAGCCTCGCCGTTGCCCAGGGTTTCCTCGATTTGCTCTCCCAGCCAGGCGTGGTTAATCACCAGCTCTGCAAAACCGGCTCGTTTCAGGCGTTCAATGTGGTGCACAATCAGTGGCTTGCCACCCGCCTGCAGCAGCGGCTTGGGCGTATGCAGGGTGAGCGGGCGCATGCGCTCCCCCTTTCCCGCAGCAAGGATCATGGCTTTCACGACGGCTGGTTCTCCGGCTGGGGAACGGCGCCGATGCGCTCTTCAATGCGGGGAATGACGGTGGTGCACAGCCATTCGTGGAAGTGCCGGAAGGCCGGCTGCCGGGCGCTGGCGTCGCGAATGTAGCTGACCGTTCGCGGGATGTCGGCCAGGTACCCGGTTTTGCCGTCGCGGATGGCCAGGCGGGCGAAAATGCCGGCGGCTTTGAGGTGGCGCTGCAGGCCCATCAGGTCAAACCATTGCCGGAAGGTGTCGGCGTCGGCGCGATGCAGGCCGGCGTCCAGGGTAAGCTGGCGGTAATGCTCCAGCCACTGCCGGATGGTGGATTCAGGCCAGCGCACGTAACAGTCTTTCAGAAGTGACACCGCATCGTAGGTCACCGGGCCGCGCACGGCATCCTGAAAGTCGATCACGCCGGGCGCGGCCTGGGGCTCGCGAATCAGCAGGTTGCGGGAATGGTAGTCACGGTGCACGGTGACTACCGGTTGCGCCAGGGCGCTTTCCCGTAGCAGGCCGAAGGCGGTGTCCAGAAGGGCCCGGTCCTGATTGTCCAGTTTCAGCTCCAGGTGTTGTTCCAGCAGCCAATCCGGGAACAGGGCCATTTCCCGGTCAAGCAGGGCTTCATCATAAGGTGGCAGGGGATAGCCGGCCGGATCACCCAGCGGGGCAATGCGCGCCAGTTCTTGTAGGGCCTGACGGTACAGCGCGTCGGCGTTGTCGGCCGTGACTGCCGGGAGCATTAACTGGTCGCCCAGGTCCTCAAGCAGCAGGAAGCCCTGCTCCAGGTTTTCGGCCTTTATGTCGGGCACGGCGATGCCATGCTGGTGCCAGTGCCGGGCAATGGCCAGAAACGGCCGGCAGTCTTCGTGCTCGGGTGGTGCGTCCATCACGATCAGTGGCTGGCTTTGCCCGTTCTGTTGTTGCCACACGCGAAAATAACGCCGGAAACTGGCATCGCCGGCCACCGGCTCCGGGCTGGCGTTTTCCAGGCCGGGAAAGTGTCGGATCCATTCGGTCAGCAATTGCAGGCGATTGTCCATGGTGGCGCGGTGCTTCCTGGGGTCGGGTGGTTATCAACAAACGGTAGCAGACCAGTATAAAGAGCGTAAAACGGATTTGCAGCGGTGTTTCCGTTAACAAGGCGGTGAGGCGCGTGTAAACTAGGCAGTCATTTTTGATGGCCTTTGTTATTCACCCGGAACAGGATTATCGCTACCGTGCCCAGTCGTAATCACGCCCTGACAAGGATCAGGCCCGGTACTCTCCGGAGTCTTCTGGCAACTGGGCTGGTGGCAGGGTGGATGCCCGTGGGCGTGATGGCCCAGGAGGCGACTGCAGCCCCCAGCGCGGCCGAAATTGATTGGCGCCCCAGAAGCGAGCTGCCTCCCGAAGTACAGGAACGCTTGCCAGCATTCTGTGAGGGCGGGTACCTGCCGCCACAAACCGGCCAGGGTCCGGATGCGGCGTCCACCAGCGATGTGCCACTGGAAGCCAGCTCCCTGAATGCCCGTTACGAGCTGGACTCCCAGCTTTATCTTCAGGGCGACGTGCAGCTTCGCCAAGGCAACTTTCAGGCGTCCGGCACGGAAGCCCGCTATAACCAGCAAACCGGTGAAGTGCGGCTTCAGGGCCCACTGGTCAGTCGCGGGGAAGGGGTGCTGCTGACAGGGCAGGAAGCCCGGTATTCCGTGGATTCAGGCCGGTTTGATGTGAATTCGGCCACCTTCCTGTTTCACGAGGCCGAGTTGCGGGGCACGGCATCCTCTTTGTCCCGGGTGAGCGAAAATCGGGTTTTGATCACCGATGGCCTGTTGACCACCTGCGGGCCCCAGCAGAATGACTGGGCACTGGTGGCATCGGACATCGAACTGGACCGGGCCGAGGGTTTTGGTACCGCCAAGCACATCCGTCTGGAAGTGCTGGACACTCCGGTGTTCTACTGGCCCTACATGACGTTCCCCATTGACGACCGCCGCAAGACCGGCTTCCTCTATCCGCAGTTTGGCTCGTCCAACGCGGGCGGCGGGGCTTTCCTGGCAACCCCTTATTACCTGAATCTGGCACCGAACTACGATGCCACCATTACCCCGCAGTACATTCATGGGCGGGGTCTGTTTACGGAGCTGGAAGGCCGCTACCTGAGTTCGCTGGGCCAGTCGGTCCTGCAGCTGGGCTACATCAACAACGATTCCGCCTACGAGGATGAATTTCCGGCAGAGGACGGCGAGCGTTGGGGGCTGGATTTCACCAGTCGCGCCGGCTTTGGTGGCGGCTGGAATGGCTATGTGGACTACTCGGTCGTCTCGGATCAGGACTACCTGAGTGACCTGAACCGCTCACTGGATATTAACCAGACCACGCACCTGCGCCGGCGTGGTGGGGTGCGCTATTCGGGCAGTGACCAGTATTTCGAGGCTTACCTCAATGGTTACCAGACGCTGGACGAGGATGTGCTGCAAGAGAACAAACCCTATGACCAGCTGCCGGAAGTGATTTACGGTGGCACGGCGCAGGCCGGCTGGTTGGAAGCCAACCTGGAAAGTCAGTACACCTGGTTTGACCGGGACAATGACACCCTGACCGGCCTGGAAGCAGCAACCGGCCAGCGCCTGCGTGCTATTCCGGAAGTGGCCCTGCCGATGCGCGCCCTTTGGGGCTATAGCCGCCCGTCGGTGAGCCTGGATTACACCCGCTATGAGCTGGATGACTACGACTATAACCAGCGTGATGGCAGTTTTGACCGCAGTGTCCCCGTATTTGAATGGGACAATGGCCTGTATTTTGACCGTCGGGGCGAGCTGTTTGATGTGCCCTACAACCAGACCCTGGAGCCCCGGCTGTACTATGCCTGGGCCGATGCCGAGGACCAGAGCTACATCCCGGATTTCGATACCGGGCTGCGCAGTTTCCGGTTCGACCAGCTTTTCCGCCGCAACCGCTTTACCGGGGGCGACCGGGTTGGTGACACGGACCAGCTCACCGTAGCCCTGACCAGCCGCTTCAACGATCTGACCACTGGTGCCGAGCGCGCACGATTCAGCATCGGTCAGGTGCACTATTTCGAGGATTGGGACGTTACCCTGAACGGTAATTGTGGCAAGGCTGACTGCTCCGATACCGATTCGCCCCTGGCCGGTGAGGTGGTCCTCAAGCCCCTGGACAATCTGGAAATTCGTTCTTCCGGTTTGTGGGATCACGAGACCGAACAAACCCTGGAAGGGCGCAGTCAGCTGATCTTCCACTCCGAGGATTATCGCTACCTGGCCACGCTGGGACACACCTACAATCGAGGCGATGGGCTGGCCAGCACGGACGACGAACTGGACCAGAGTGATATCGGCACCGTGTTCCCGATTACCGACCGCGTCAGCGTGCTGGGTCGCTGGGTGTATGACTATACGGATGACCGCACGGTGGGCAGCCTGGCCGGGCTGGAATACAACAACTGCTGCTGGAGCGTGCAGGTGGTGCATCAAAGCTACCTGACCGATGACGAAGAGCTGGACAACCGGATTCTGTTCCGGGTGGAACTCAAGGGTCTTGGCGGCAGCGGCGATGGCGCTGACGAACTCTCCAATGCTATTTATGGCTATGACGAGCGTGACCGCCGCCGGTTTGGAACTCCAAGCCCCTAAAACGGACCAAGATCTGCGATGCCCACTCGGGGCTGCAGCTGCGAATTGACCAATCAAGAGGTGACTATGAAGGCCACTGTCCGCCACGGACTGACACTGCTACTGACCCTGGCCCTGGTGGCCGTGTCGGTTTCTGCCCACGCCGAACGAAAACTGCTGGACCAGGTGGTGGCCGTTGTTGACGACGAGGCCATTCTGCAAAGCGAGCTTGAGGCCCGGGTAAACACCATTGTCGGTCGCCTGAGCGCCCAGGGCACGGGCCTGCCGCCCCGTCAGTTGCTGGAAGAGCGGGTGCTGGAGCAACTGGTTGCCGAATCGGTGCAACTGCAGATGGCTGATGACATGGGGATTCGCATCAGCGACAACGAGCTGAACGAAACCCTGCGGAACATCGCCCAAAATAACAACATGACCCTGGCCCAGTTTGAGCAGCAGCTGGCCCAGGAAGGGGTGACCTACCAGCAGGCGCGCGAGCAGATTCGCAATGAAATGCTGACCAGTCGCGTCCAGCAGCGCCGGGTTGGCAATCGGGTACGGGTAACCGACCGCGAAGTGGAGAATTACCTGAAGGCCCAGGAGGCCCGCGGTGCCAACGAGCCTGAATACCGCTTGGCGTACATTTTTATTGAAGTGGATGAACCGGGCAACGAAGCCTCCGTGGACACCGCCCGTGCCAAGGCCGAAGAGCTGCGCCAGCAGATTGTGGAAGGCCGGGATTTCCGCGAGGTGGCGGTGGCCGAATCGGATGCCAGCAACGCCCTGGAAGGTGGTGACATGGGCTGGCGTTCGGAGAGCCAGTTGCCGTCACTGGTTGCGCCCGTGGTGCCGGAGCTGAACGTCGGCGAGCCTTCCGAGGTGCTTGAGAACAACAGCGGTTTCCACCTGGTGCAGGTGATGGACCGCCGCGGCGGCGAACAGCAACAGTTTGTTCAGCAGCATCGTGTGCGTCATATCCTGGTGCAGCCGTCGGATGCTCTGACCGAGGCACAGGCCGAGCAACGCGTCCGGGAAATCTATCAGGAGCTGAAAGATGGCGCGGATTTCGCCGAGCTGGCCCGCGAGGTGTCTGACGACGCGGTGTCTGGTTCCGATGGCGGCAACCTGGGCTGGGTTAGCCCCGGACAGATGGTACCGGCCTTTGAGCAGGCTATGCTGGATGCTCGCGTAGGCGAGATTTATGGCCCGGTTCGGTCGCGTTTTGGCTGGCATATCCTTCAGGTGCAGGAGCGTCGTCGCCAGGATGTGACCGAAGCCAACAAGGAAGCCCAGGCCCGCCAGGCGATCTACCAGCGTAAGTTCGAGACCGAGCTGCAGAACTGGCTCCGGGAAGTCCGTGATGAGGCGTTTGTCGAGTTCAAGGGTGAGTATGCGGACATGAACAACGCCAGCGAAGGCGACACCGCTTCATGAGCAGTCCGGTCATCCTGGCCCTGACCGCCGGTGAACCGGCGGGCATCGGTCCTGAGCTGTGTCTGCAACTGGCCGGCGAGACTCGCCAGCCGGGTATTGTAGTGATTGCCAGTAAGTCACTGCTGGCGGCCAGGGCAAAAAACCTGGGCCTGGCTGTGGAACTGCACGACTGGCAACCGGGGCAGCTCCCGGAGACCCGTGCTGGCCACCTGTCCGTGCGACACGTCGATGGTTGCCACTCCGAAACAGCCGGTCACGTGGATTCTGCGAATAGCCAGTACGTGCTGGATACCCTTACCATTGCCGCTGAGGGGTGCCTGAAAGGCGACTTCGACGGCATGGTTACGGCACCGGTTCACAAGGGCGTGATCAACGAAGCGGGCATTGCCTTCAGCGGTCATACCGAGTTCCTTCAGGAGCTGTGTGGCGTTGAGCGGGTAGTGATGATGCTTGCCACCGAAGAGCTCCGGGTGGCCCTGGTAACCACTCACTTACCCCTGAAGGACGTACCTGAAGCCATTACGCCCGAACGGATCACCCAGGTGACCCGCATCCTGAGTGCCGACCTGAAAACCTTCTTTGGCATTGAGCAGCCGCGCATCCTGGTGGCGGGACTGAACCCCCACGCCGGCGAAGGCGGCCATCTGGGCCGGGAAGAAATCGACGTGATCGAGCCTACCCTGGAAAAACTGCGCGCCGAGGGCATTGAACTGACCGGTCCGCTGCCGGCGGACACCCTGTTCACGCCCCACTGGCTCGATAATGCTGACGCCGCCCTGGCCATGTATCACGACCAGGGCCTGCCGGTACTGAAATTCCAGGGCTTTGGCCGTGCGGTGAACATCACCCTGGGGCTGCCCATCGTACGAACTTCCGTGGACCACGGCACCGCCCTTGATCTGGCGGGCACGGGCAAGTCGGACGCCGGTAGTCTGCACACCGCCATTCGCGTTGGCGAACAGATGGCGCTTTGTCGAAAGGCGGCGAACGCCGGAGAATATTCATGAGTAACAACCATGGGCACAAGGCCCGTAAACGCTTTGGTCAGAACTTTTTGAGTGACCCGGGCGTGATAGAGAAAATTGTTCGGGCCATCAACCCGAAGCCAGACGACGCCATCGTGGAGATTGGTCCGGGGTTGGGCGCGTTGACCGAGGAAATCCTGGCGGTGAACCCGCGTTTGCAGGTAGTGGAGCTGGACCGGGACCTGATTCCGGTGTTGCGCACCAAGTTTTTTAACTACCCGGAATTCCGGATCCACGAAGCCGACGCCCTCAGCTTTGATTTCAGCCAGCTGATGACCGATCGGCCGCTGCGCATTATCGGTAACCTCCCGTACAACATTTCCACGCCGCTGATTTTCCACCTGTTGTCCCAGGCCGGGGTGGTGGCGGACATGCACTTCATGCTGCAGAAGGAAGTGGTGCAGCGGCTGGCGGCGGTGCCGGGCGACAACAACTATGGCCGCCTGGGTATCATGGCCCAGTATTTCTGCAAGGTGCAGCCGCTGTTTGAAGTGGGGCCGGGCGCCTTCCGGCCAGCGCCCAAAGTGGATTCCGCTATTGTGCGACTGGTGCCGCACAAGGAATTGCCGCACCCGGCCAAAGACCTGAAAACGCTTCAGGCGGTGGTGCGTACCGCCTTCAATGCCCGTCGCAAAACCCTGCGCAAGGCCCTGGCGAGCATGGTTACCGTCGAGCAACTGCAGAGTCTGGGCATCAACGACGGTCTGCGACCGGAAAACCTTAGCCTGGCTGATTACGTACAAATTGCTGACATGCTGGTAGACAGCGGAGATCACTGTGCGCAAGGGGAAGAGGTAAGTAATGACTGACTACGCCATTGGCGATATTCAGGGGTGTTACGAACGTTTGCGGGAAGTGATGGCGAAAGTGGACTTCTCGCCCTCCCGCGACCGGCTTTGGGTGGCCGGTGACCTGATCAACCGGGGGCCATCGTCCCTGGAAACCCTTCGGTACGTCGAAAGCCTTGGGGATTCCGCCCTGGTGGTGCTGGGCAACCATGACCTGCACCTGCTGGCCGTTGCGTTGGGTGGGCATGGCTTCAAGAAGAAAGACACGCTCTCCGAGATCCTGGAGGCCCCGGACCGGGACCGGCTGTTACATTGGCTGCGCCAGCAGAATTTTTGCGTGCACGACCCTCGCCGCAACCTGGTGATGGCCCATGCCGGGCTGCCTCACATCTGGAGTGTGGAGCAGGCCATGGCCTACGCCGGGGAAGTGGAGTCGGTTATCCGCAGTGACCAGGCCGAAGAATACTTCACCTATATGTACGGCAATGAGCCGGCCTGTTGGGATGAGAACCTGGAGGGCATGGAGCGTTGGCGGGCGATTACCAACTACTTCACCCGCATGCGCTTCATCGCCCAGGACGGCACCCTGGAGCTGGATACCAAGGAACCGGCCAACAACGCGCCCGAGGGCTTTGCACCCTGGTTCGATTTTCCCCGCCAGGATGACACCCGAATTATCTTCGGCCATTGGGCCGCACTTGAGGGGCGCACAGTCAGTGAGCAATACGTGGCCCTGGACACTGGTTGCGTCTGGGGTGGTGCATTAACCATGATGAACCTGGACACCGGCGAGAAGATCCACTGTGACTGCAGTTAATCCGTTAAACCGGCAAACCATTCGCTGGGCTCTGGCACTTGGTGCCCTGGCGGGCTTGCTGGCGGTAATGACCGGTGCGTTTGGCGCCCACGGTCTGCGGGGCGTGGTCAGCGCCCGTGGTCTTGACGTGTTTGAAACGGCCGTCAGTTATCAGATGTACCACGCAATTGTGCTGGTAGCTGCGTCGCTCATGCCCACCGTGGGATTGCCAAGGCGTTTGCTGGTTGTCGCCTGTGGGTTCTGGCTGGCGGGCATTGTGCTGTTTAGCGGCAGCCTGTACCTGCTGGTGTTGTCCGGCACTCACTGGCTGGGGCCGGTGACCCCGATCGGCGGTGTCTGTTTCATGATTGGCTGGGTACTGTTGATCATCGCAGCCCTGAAGAAAGAGCAGAGGTAAGAAAACCATGCAGATACAGCTGAATGGTGACGCTGTGGAACTACCCGATGCCATGACGGTCGCGGACCTGATTGCGCATCTGGAACTGACCGGCAAGCGGCTTGCCGTGGAAGTGAACGAAGACATTGTACCCCGCAGCCAACACCCCGAACTGACCCTCAACGAGGGTGACCGGGTGGAAGTGGTTCACGCCATTGGCGGCGGTTAAGCAGCGGGTCCATCCCGCCTGCGATCCTATATGACGACTACCGATTTCAGGAAAACCATGACAGAGACAGCACAGATCCAGCTCCCCGAAGACAAACCCCTGGAACTTGCCGGCCGGACGTACCAGTCCCGCTTGTTGGTGGGCACTGGCCAGTATAGCGACCTGATGGAAACCGGCCACGCCATTGAAGCCTCCGGCGCCGAAATTGTCACCGTGGCGGTGCGCCGAACCAACATTGGCCAGAACCCGGACGAGCCCAACCTGCTGGATGTGGTGAACCCGGATACCTACACCATCCTGCCCAACACCGCCGGCTGCTACACCGCCAAGGATGCGGTGCGCACCTGCAAACTGGCCCGGGAACTACTCGATGGCCACGACTTGGTAAAACTCGAAGTGCTGGGCGACCAGAAAACCCTGTACCCGAACATGCCGGAAACCCTGGTGGCCGCCGAAGAGCTGATCAAGGACGGCTTCAAGGTGATGGTGTACTGCTCCGATGATCCCTTGCTGGCCCTGCGCCTGGAAGAGATGGGCTGTATTGCCGTCATGCCCCTGGGTGCGCCCATTGGTTCGGGCCTGGGCATCCAGAATCGCTACAACATCCGCCTGATTGTTGAGAACGCCAATGTGCCGGTGTTGGTGGATGCCGGCGTGGGTACGGCATCCGATGCTGCCATTGCCATGGAACTGGGCTGCGACGGCGTGCTGATGAATACCGCCATCGCCAAGGCCGGGGACCCCATCAAAATGGCCCACGCCATGCGCCTGGCCATCGAAGCGGGCCGCGAGTCCTACCTGGCTGGCCGTATGCCGAAGAAGCTGTACGCCAGTGCATCATCACCCATCGACGGTACTTTCTTCTAAGACCCTTAATCCCTCTCTTCCTGGCCCTCTTCCACCAGGGGAGAGGGCATAAAACCGATAACCAGAACCCAAAAGCGCTGAAACCTTGCCATGACCAACCAGAAACCCAGCCGTCGGGAAAGCATCCTTCACGCCCTGGTGGAACTTATCCAGTCTGACCCCGGCGCCCGTATTACCACCGCCGGCCTGGCTCGCACTGTGGGTGTGACCGAGGCGGCCTTGTACCGCCATTTCCCGAGCAAGCGGAAAATGTTCGAGGCCTTGATTGAGTTTGCCGAGGAAGCGGTGTTTTCCCGCTGCCAGGTAATCCTTCAGGAGCAGGAGGATGTGCGGGTTCGCATCCAGCAGTTGGTGCATCTGGTGCTGGTGTTCGCCGAACGCAATCCGGGGCTGTGCAGTGTGCTGACCGGCGATGCCCTGATGGGTGAAGACGAGTCCCTGCGCAAGCGGGCGTCTCAATTCTTCGAGCGCCTGGAAACCCAGCTTCGGCAGGCTCTGAAGGAAGGCGAAATTCGCCAGGGCCTGAGTCCGCGGACCACTTCGGCGCGTGGGGCGGACTTTGTCATGGTATTTGTCGAGGGCCGGATTCAGCGGTTTGTGCGCTCTTCGTTTGCTCGCCTGCCCTCGACTGACTTTGATGAAGCCTGGGGCTTGGTATCCGAGTCTGTTTGGGGCTAATTACCCTCATATCCGGAAGCAGACCGCAGTATCTTTCGCACTGGCTCCCACACCGCCGGCGCGGAAATCAGCAAGTCCTGGCCCCAGAGGTCTTCAGGGTAACCTTCAGGAACGGCACCAAAGTGCCCAGCCGTGGCGCCGGCCTCCTTGGCGATCAGGCGGGCGGCGGCGAAGTCCCAGGGGCTGACGGTTTCGTAGTAGATGTCCAGACGGCCGCAGGCCACCCAGCAGATGTCCAGGGCTGCCGAGCCGATGCGGCGCAGGTCCCGGCACTGGTGGATCATTGCGTTCAGGCGGTTGACCAGCGGCTCCAGGTTGTCCTTGGTGTAGGGAAAGCCGGTGGCGAACAGGGACTGCCGGGGTTCGGTGGCTCCGCTGTGCTGGATGGGCTTGTCATTCAGAGTGGCGCCTTCGCCCTTGGTGGCGCGGTAGGTCTCATCGGAGAAAGGCGCGTGTACCACGCCCGCCTGCACCTGACCCTTTTCCGCGTAGGCAATGGACACCGCCACCTGGGGGTGGCCGTAGGCGTAGTTCACCGTGCCGTCGATGGGGTCAATGATCCACAGCGGGGTGTCCAGCTCTTCGGCCTGGGACAAATCCGGCATGGTCTCTTCGGAAAGAATGCGGTGGTGCGGGAAGCGTTTCCGGATGGCGCCGGTGATGAATTCGTCCGCCATCACGTCGGCGTGGGTGACCAGCTCGGTCTGGTGCTTGTAGTCGGTGCGCAGGGTGTTGTCCTCGCGCTCCCGGCGAACCAGTTCGCCAGCCTCGCGGGCCAGGTTTTCGGCGAAATCGGTAATTTCTCGAAGAGTCATTGCGTCAGACATGGCACCCCCAGGCAGCAAACGTGAGGGTGCCAGTCTAGCACGGCAGGGTTACAGGCTGTTGAGCCACTGCTCCATTTTGTCCATGGCTTTTGCCAGGCGAGGGCAGGCCTGCTGCACGAAGTCGTCGCCCAACTCGATGTCGGCATAATCGCCACCGGCAAGCTTCAGGGCCTCACCGCCATCAAAATCCACGAACGCCAGTCGTGCCCCCAGGTGGTCCGGGGTGAAACCGAAGTCACTGGACGGCAGGATGGCCACGCCAGTGCTGGCCAACAGCGCCGTGCAGAAGGACTGTGAGGTCTTGATGTCATGCCGGGCGAGTTTTTCCCGGTATGCAGAGAAGTCCGGGAAGAGATAGAACGCGCCCTGCGGCTTTTGCACCACGGCGTTCATTTCCTGCAGCCGGCGATGCATGTATTCACCCACCACCTTGAGAATCCGGCGGGACTGTTTCAGGTATTCGTTGATATCGTCCCCGCCGTTGAACGCGGTAATCGCCGCGTGCTGGATGGGGGCCGCGGTAGAGGTGAAGGTTTCGCTGGCGATGATCGCCATGGCGTCCTGCAGTGGGCGCAGCTCGGGCGGGAAAATGAACGTGCCCAGGCGCCAGCCGCCGGCACCCAACCACTTGCTCATGCCGGTGCTGATGATGGTGCCTTCCGGGTAGTAGCGCGCGATCGATTTGTGTCGACCCTCGAAGTGCACTTCCCCGTAGATTTCATCCGACAACAGGATGATTTTGTATTTGCGGGCCACGTTGGCAATGGCCAGCAGCTGGTCGTCGGTGTAGGTGCAGCCCGTGGGGTTGGACGGGTAGTTCAGGATCAGGATACGCGGGCGGGAGGGATCGTCCCGGCAAACGATATCCAGTTCCTCGGCGGTCAGTTGCCAGTTGTTCTCGGCGTGGGTTGGCAGCCAATGCACGGAGCGGCCGATGATCCGGGCCTGAGGGGCGTAGGACACCCAGCTTGGGCGCGGAATCAGCAAATCACCGTAGTAGGCCAGCTGCAGCATGAACAGCAGCTCTTTCGAGCCCGGGCCGATAAGCACGTCTTCCCAGGTGCTGCGCATGCGTTCGTTACGGTTGATGTAGCCGGAAATGGCTTCGCGCAGGCCTTTAAGGCCTTTGACCGGCAGATAGTCCTTTTCGTGGGCGTGTTCCTTGAGCGCTTCGACAACTCGCTCGGGTACCGGGAAGGGTGATTGTCCCAGGCCCAGTTTGATGATGTCCCGGCCTTCGGCCCGGAGTTGGTTGCTTAGCTCATTGATGCGGAGGGTGGCAGAGGGCTGGATGCCCCGGACGTTCAGGTTAATCGCGTAGCGATGGTCGTGTTTGATGTCCATTGTCCCGGTCTGTTTGGTGAGTGGTCACCTACGCAGTATAGGAAACCCAAACATATTTAAAATGGGTGGTCAGATAAGGGATTGCCGAAAACTGAGGCTTATCAGGGCAAAGGCTCGCTAGAACCGGTGAGGCTCGAGCTCCATGTGCAGGATGTTGGGGCCGAGCATGATGATGCGGCCGGTGTAGCGCTCTTCGCCGGTGGTGGCGAAATCGAACAGGAAACGACGCCAGACCCGAATGCGGCCATTCTGGTCGCGCTTGAACCATAAGCCGCGCAGGTAAACGGCATCGTCCAGAAGCAGGACGTCCATGGATTTGCAGTAGCGCCGGGCGGCCGTTAGGACAGAATCCTTGATGGCCTTGGCCCGCCACCAGTACCAGGCGGCGAAACCGGCGATAAAGAGCCAGACGAGTGTGCCCAGGGTCAAGGTAGAGGCAATCCTGTTGGTTGTGATGACTGACCGTTAGAGGATTGCCAGAGTACCTTATTGGGCCGGCTCGGGAAATTCTTTCTGTTTTTCGCCGGATTTGCTGAGCCGCAGGCGATCCCGCAGCATATGCAGGAAGTGGCTGGTCAGCAACTGGGCCTGGTCTACATGGTTCCCCAACTGCTCGGACTCCTGATGCGCGCTTTCGCTGCTGGACACTGACTGGTTGCCCAGATCCAGCAAGTGCGAGGCCTGCTTTTCCACCTGAACCGCCAGGGCCGATTGTTGTTGCGAGGCGCTGGCGACTTCCCTGGCGCAATCGTCGATGATGTCCATGTCGTTCAGGGTGACGCGCAGTGACTGGCTGGCCTCATCGGCCATGGTGGCGGTGCGGTTGCAGGCTTCCGAGCCTTTGTTGATCACATCGACCACCATGTGGGTTTCCGACTGCAGCTCGTCAATCATGGTGTCGATGCGTTGGGTGGATTCGTGGGTGCGTCGGGCCAGGCCGCGAATTTCGTCGGCCACCACGGCAAAGCCCCGGCCGGCTTCTCCCGCCCGGGCTGCCTCAATGGCGGCATTCAGTGCCAGCAGGTTGGTTTGCTCGGCAATTTCCGTGATCACTTCCAGGACCACGGAAATGGCATCGCTACGTTCCGAGAGCTTGTCCATTTCGGTATTGGCGCTGTCCAGCTGTCCCCTTAGCTGGGAGATCGCCTGGTTGACGCCATCCATCCGGTCCTGGCACTGGTGCGCGGATTGTCGCGCTTCCTGGCTGGCATGCTCCGTGCGGGTGGTCATGTCACTGACCCGCCGTACGCTCTGCGCCAGTTCTTCAAAAGCACGGGTAATGTGTTCAATGTCCGTTTGCTGGTTACGCACGCTGTCGACCGAGCTGGATACCCATTCCATGGTTTTCTGTTTCTTGCCGTGCAGCATGCCTATGTTGGAGTGCATTCGGGCGGAGACGGCTCGCAGGGTGGCGTCGCGTTTTTGCCGATCGTACTCAATCCAGGCACTTTCGTCCCGAAGACCGGTATAGATCCAGGGCATAACGGGGTGGGCGTCGCAGCAGGCGTCCCGGGCGGTGCGCATCATCGGCAGCGTGAGCCAGAAGAGGATGGCAAATACGGCGAGTACCAGGGCCTGAAGAACAGCCATCTGGATCAGGGTCAGCGCGGCCAGGCCAAAAATCACCAGGCTGCCGGCCAGAACGGCGTAAAGGCAGGCCAGTTTGGAGGCCATGGGCGGGCTGATGGCCTGGTAGCGCCGGGGTATCCTGCCCTTGTTCCAAGCGGCATAGGCCGCCTCTGCACGCTGGATCTGTGCCCGGCTGGGTTGGCAGCGAACCGACTGGTATTCGACGATCTGGCCGTTTTTCTTGATTGGTGTAACGTAGGCATCCACCCAGTAATGATCGCCATTTTTGCAGCGATTCTTGACGATGCCCCGCCAGGAGTCGCCCGCCTGCACGGTTTGCCAGAGATTCTCGAAGGCTTCTGGGGGCATGTCCGGATGCCGGATCATGTTGTGGGGGCGGCCGATCAGTTCGTCTTCATTGAAGCCGGCGACATCAACAAAGTCTTCGTTGACGGCGGTGATCTTGCCTTTCAGGTCGGTGGTGCTGATCAGGTGATAGTGTGACGGGTACTCGTGTTCCTTCCCTGTCACCGGTTCGTTCCTGCGCATGTGGTGCTCCAGAATACGCTTCCATGTGTACACACTATCGGCCTGCCGACCTTTGCAGAATATCCCCTTATTGCAATTCTTGAGAAACTAATGAGAGGCACTTACCGATTTGGTTAAAAATAGGCCTATTTTGCAAAAAACGGATAGGTTGAGAGTGTTTTAAGCTTATGCTGACAACAAGAATAAAAAACACCGGCAGGGAACAGCGAGTGGAAGCATCCATGCAGTCATTGAGCGGACAGGACTTTAAAGCTCTGGTGGATCTGCATCCCAAAGCGATCATGCTTTCAGGCCTTGATGCCACCATTGCTTACGTCAATCGCCAGTTTGAGGCCGTTACCGGCTACCAGCAGGAAGAGATTGTCGGGCAGACCCCGTCGATTCTAAGTTCCGGTCTGCATTCCCGTGAGTTCTATGCTGACATGTGGCGCCGTCTGGAAAGCGAAGGCCGCTGGGAAGGGCTGATCTGGAATCGCCGGAAAAATGGTGAAACCTACCCCCAATGGCTCACGATCTACCCGGTGGAATACGAGGAAGGCTGTTTCTACACGGGCGTGTTCATGGATGTTGGCGAGTTAACCGCCAACGATGAGCGCCTGGCGGCGCTGGCCTACTACGATCCCCTCACGGAATTGCCCAACCGCACCTTGTTCCAGGAATTCCTGAAAGCCAGGGCCTCCCGGCGCAACTATGACAAGACCTGTTTTGCGGTTCTCTACATTGACCTCGATTTCTTCAAGTCGGTGAATGACCTCCACGGTCATGACTACGGGGACCGTGTGTTGAAGGAAGCGGCAGCCAGCATCCAGGGGGTTCTGCGCGAAGGTGATGTAGTGGCCCGTTTGTCCGGCGACGAGTTTGCCGCCATCATCGAATTGCAGGATGAATCCGAGCTGGAAGCGGTCTGTCAGCGCACAACACAGGCGTTCCGTGCGCCCATGGTGGTGGATTACCGGGAATATTTTCTTTCCGCCTCTGTGGGGGCTGCTATCTATCCCAAGCACTCGGACAGCGCCGCCGATCTCCTGCTGAAAGCCGACCGGGCCATGTACGCTGCGAAAACCGCCGGTCGGGCCTGTTACCGGGTATATAGTGCTGAGGAAAGCGAGCAGGGCCAGCATCAGCAGATTCTTTCAGAAGCGCTGGTTGCGTCGCTGAAGACATCGCCGGAAGAATTCTCGGTGGTCTATCAACCCCAATACGATCTTTCCAGCGGCGAGATGGTGGGCATGGAAGCACTGATACGCTGGCGCCACCCCAAACTCGGTGCGGTCTCGCCGGGTGAGTTTGTTCCCCTGGCGGAACAGCGGGGCCTGATCCATGAGCTGACCGAACAACTGGTCCGGTGTATCACTGCTGACCTGGATTTGCATGGAGTGACCGGCGGGGATTCCATGCGCCTGGCGATTAATATTTCCGCGCGGCAGATTGCCGATGGTCGCCTGGAAGACCTGCTGGAGCCTTTCTTTGCGCGCCTGCGCCAGTCGGGATGGGTGCCGGAACTGGAAATCACTGAAACTCACCTGATGAATCTCTCCCGCACCTGCCTGGATAAACTCAAGGACTTCGGGCATAAGGGTGTGATGGTGGCCATCGATGATTTTGGCACCGGCTATTCCTCTCTCGCCTACCTGCATACCCTCCCGGTGCACGTGCTGAAGATCGACCGCCAGTTCGTGCAGCGTCTTGGGCCTGAACGTCGGGATTCCCGCATCGTGGGCGCCATCCTCGGTATTGCTGAGGCTCTGGATCTGGAAGTGGTGGCCGAGGGTATCGAGACAGAAGCCCAGAGAACTCGCCTGCAGGAACTGAACTGTCATCGGGGGCAGGGTTATTTGATGGCCCGCCCCTTGCCCCTGGCGAGTCTGGAAGTGATCTAAAGGCGTGAGGAGCCTCTTCTGCCGCTTGATGGGTATCAAGAAAAAGCGGAAAACCGGCCATATTGTGAACATTTTGCAAGATCTGGCTAGGGCAATGTGCGAGTGTGCCTTAAAAGGACGAGGTCATTCATTGCCCCTGCGAGCGGTATGCGCCACCCCCAGAGTAAATCCGAACTCGAAGCCTACCTGCGGCTGAATCGTGCCGCTGCCGGCGAGTGGCTTCACGCCCTTCGCCACCTTCTGGGCTGCGACGACCTTGAGTGCCATGCGCGTCGCAGTCAGGCGGTCTTTGGTTCGCTGTCTGCCATTGAAGCCGACGCTGGTGTGGTCTGTGTCCTGAACGTTGCCCAGGAGATGGAATTCACTCACTGTCTGCTGGCCGGTGCCTTGTTGGTGATGCCACTGGAAGGGCGTTGTGAGGTTGCCCTGACCGATGGTCCCCGGTTGCCGATGGTGCCACTGGCCACGGTTCCGGCCGATCAGGAATTTACCCTGACGGTGGGCGGGGGTAGCCGGCTGGCCCTGGTTTTCCCGGTGCCTGGCCACATTCCCCGTTGGCCGGTACAGGGGGCGGCTAACGCCCTGGCTGTCTGTCTCTGGCAATTTCTGTTTCGCTCCGAGTATTTCCACGGCCATCGGCATGCCTGTGAAGAGGTGAACCAGCTGTTCGCCAGGGTCCGGGAATTGTTGTCCTCTGGTGATCCCCATCCTGCCGGAGAGGAACCGTCGATGGAGCTGGATCGACGCCTGGTGCGGGTGGTGGACAAGATTCGCAACGAGCCGCAGTGGGCGTTTAACCTGCAGGAGCTGGCCAGCCATTCCGGTGTCAGCGAACGCAACCTGTACTACCTCATGAAGCGGGCCACCGGCATGACGCCTTACCGGTTCTACCAGCGCTGCCGGCTGATTCGCGTCCGTCGCCGATTGGTGGACTGCCAGTGCGACATCCCCCACATCTCCTGGTACGCCGCTGACGAGGGCTTTTCGCACCTGGGCCGCTTTGCGGCTCTGTACCGGGACCATTTTGGTGAGCTGCCCAGCGAAACAGTGCAATGGCGTCGGCGCTTGCAGGCCCTGGATAATATGAGCGCGCCATCGGGTAAAACCTGCACGGCTTCCTGAATTACGGTAACTGAACGAAAAAAGCCCGCGCGGGATGATCCCGGGCGGGCTTTTTTGGGGCTGTGCCTGTGTTATTGGCTGGCCGCCGGTTCCTCATCCGCGTATTCGTCCTGTGCTGAGCCGTGATGATCACGGGCCAGCAGGAGATAGAACGCCGGGAGCACGAAGATGGTGAACAGCGTACCGATACCCAGGCCAGCGCTGATGGTCAGGCCGATGGCGAAGCGACTTTCCGCACCCGGACCAATGGCGATCAGCAGTGGCACCATGGCGAAGATCAGCGCCAGGGAGGTCATGATGATCGGACGCAGTCGAATAGCGGCGGCCTCAACCACTGCATCAAACTTGCTCAGCCCCCGGTCCTTCTGCAACAGATTGGCGAACTCCACAATCAGGATGCCGTTCTTCGAGACCACGCCGATCAGCGTGATCAGCCCCACCTGGGTGTAGATGTTCATGGTGGCGAAGCCCAGCACAATGAAGGCCATCGCACCAGCCACGGACATGGGCACCGAGACCAGGATGATGAACGGGTCCCGCCAGCTTTCGAATTGCGCGGCCAGTACCAGATAGATCACCAGCAGGGACAGGAAGAAGGTCACCATCAGGGCGCTGCCCTGGTTGGCCAACTGCCGGGTCTGGCCGGTGTAATCGTTGCTGAAGCCCTGCGGGAAGACCTCTTCGGCGGTCTTCTCCATGTAATCCATGGCCGTACCCATGGCAACACCCGGTTGCACCACGCCTTCCAGGGTCAGCGAGTTCAACTGGTTGAACTGGGTGCGGTTGGACGGTTCTACGTCCTCGGTGAAGCTGACCACGCTGGACAGCGGTACCAGTTCGCCGTTGCCGGCCCGGATGTAGTAATCCTTGAGTGATTCCTTGCTCGGGCGGAATTGCTCATCCACCTGGGGCATCACCTTGTACGACCGTCCTTCCATGTTGAAGCGATTGATGTAACCACCACTGAGCATGCTGGCAAGAGACTGCCCGACATCCTGCATGGACAGGCCCAGGTCTGCGACACGGTCCCGGTCCACCTGGATACGGGTAATGGGCTTGTCGAAGTTGATGGACTTCTTCAGGAACATGAAGTTGCCGCTCTGCATGGCCTTGCCCAGCAGCTCGTCCGCCACCTGGTCCAGCTGTTCATAGCTGGCGCCAGTGGTAATGACGAACTGGAACGGCAGGCCGCCACCCGAGCCCGGCAGTGACGGACGCGGGAAAACTGCGGTTTGCAGACCGGTCACGTTTTTCAGCTCGGCATCCACCTGCGGCTGAGCCTCGAACTGGGTAATGTCCCGTTCGCTCCAGGGCTTCATCTTGAAGCCGCCGAAGACGGCGTTCGGACTGGTGATACCGATGATCATGAAGTCTTCGTTGTAGCCCGGCACGGTGGCGATGCGATCCTGTATTTCCTGACCATGGTCATACAGGTAGTCCATGGTGGCGGTTTCCGGGCCAAGGCCCTGGTAGAACAGGATGCCCTGGTCTTCGGTCGGCGCCAGCTCATTCTGACTCATGTTAACCATGAAGTAGATGGAGCCCAGCACCACCACGGCAAAGAAAATCACCACGGACTTGGTTTGCATCAGCGAGATCAAAGCTCGCTTGTAGATGTTGGACAGGCCGTTAAAGGTCTTCTCCACCACCTGCTCGAAACGCCCCGGATTGCCATGGGGTTTGAGTACCTTACCTGACAGCATGGGTGACAGGGTGAGAGCCACAATGCCCGAGATCACCACCGTGCCAGCCAGGGTGAAGGCAAACTCGGTGAACAGCGAGCCCACCAGCCCGCCCATGAAGCCGATGGGCGCGTACACCGCCACCAGGGTGGTGGTCATGGCGATGATGGGCACGGCCATTTCCCGGGCACCGTTGATGGCGGCGTCGAAACGGGACTCGCCCTGCTCAATGTGCCGGTGTACGTTCTCCACCATGATGATGGCATCGTCCACCACGAGGCCGATGGCCAGTACCATGGACAGCAGGGTCAGCAAGTTCAGCGAGAAGCCGAACATGAGCATGACAAACGCTCCACCAATCAGAGACAGCGGCACGGCAACCGAAGGCACCACCGAGGCCCTTACCGAGCCCAGGCACAGGAACACCACCACCAGCACGATGATCATGGCCTCGAGCAGGGTCTTGATCACCTCGTTGATGGAGTCCTGGATGAAGTCAGAGGCGTCATAAGCCAGACGCACGTTCAGCCCGCTGGGCAGTTGTTGCTCGATTTCGGGTAGTTGGGCTTTTACCAGGTCGGCAACGGTCAGCGGGTTCGCCCCAGGTGCCATTTCGATGGCCACAAAGGCCGCCGGTTGTCCCTTGTACAGTGCCAGCTCATCGTAAGTCTCAGAGCCCAGTTCGACGTTCGCGATGTCCTTCAGGCGGATCAGTGAGCCATCGCTTTCCTTCACCACCAGGTTGCGGAAGGCTTCCGGGTCGGCGATGTCGGTATCACTGGTCAGACTGATTTCGGTGTATTTGCCCCGGGTCTTGCCCACGGCGGCCTGGTAGTTGTTGGCCCGCAGTTTGGCGGCAACTTCCGTTGGCGTCATATCGACGGCGGCCAGCCGTTCGGGGTTCAGCCAGACGCGCAGCGCGAAACTGCGGCCCAGAATCCGGGCCTTGCCCACACCAGACAGGGCCTGCAGTTTAGGTTGCACCACGCGGGTCAGGTAGTCGGTGATCTGGGGGACTTGCAGTTCCGTGCTGTAGAAAGAGATGTACATCAACGCGGTGCTGTCGCCGGTCGTCGATGTGATCACCGGATCCTGGGCCTCAGCAGGCAGGACGTTTCGCTGGCTGGCGACCTTGGCCTGGATCTCCGCCAGGGCATCGTTGGCGTCGTAGTTCAGCTCCATCTTGGCCTGAATGGTGGACACGCCCTGGGAACTGGTGGAAGTCAGGTAATCAATACCGCTGGCCTCAGCGATCGCCTGCTGCAGGGGCACGGTGATGAAACCCTTGATCAGGTCGGAGCTGGCGCCCGGGTAGGCGGTGGAGACGGTAACGGTGGTGCTTTCCAGCTCCGGGTACTGGCGGATTTCCATTTCCATGGCTGACCGCGCACCAATCAGCAGAATCAGTAGGCTGACAACCGTCGAGAGTACCGGCCGGTGAATGAATATGTCGGTGAATCGCATTATTCAGACGCCTCCTGGCCGGACTCGTCCAGGATTTCCACTCGCTGGCCGGCGCGCAGGCGTAGCAGACCCTTGGCAACGATGGTGTCGCCAGCCTTGAGCCCGGAGGTGACCTCAGCGCGGCCATCCCGGACCTCACCGGTAGTGATGGTCTGGCGCTTGACGATCTGCTCGCCATTGTCGTTTTCTGCCACCAGGAACACGAAATCGCCATAGGTGTTATAGGAAATGGCGGTGCGTGGCACGGTCACAACCTTATTTTCCCGTGGCTGGCCGGTCTGGATGGTGGCGAACATACCCGGGCGCAACAGGTTGTCCTGGTTGTCCAGGGTGGCACGAATGCGCACGGTCCGGCTTTCCGGGTTCACCGAGGTGTTGATGGCACTGACGTCACCGGTGAAAGTGTGCTCAGGGACGGCGGCCACGGTGACCGATACCGGATAGCCGTTTTCCACCTCTGGCAGCGATTTCTCGGACAGGGTGTAATCCACGTAGATCGGATTCAGCATGTTGATCTCAACGATGGGGGTGCCGGTGGCAATGTACTCACCCTGATCCACCATGCGAATGCCCAGGGTTCCATCAAACGGCGCGCGAATGACTTTCTTGTTGAGCTGTGCCTCCGCCTCGTTGACCCGGGCACGGGCCGCGTCGTAGTTGGCCTTGGCTTCGTCATACTGGGACTGGGACACAGCACGGCGTGGCAGCAGGTCGGACACACGCTTGAACTCCTGGGCGGCCAGCTGCGCTTCGGCCCGACGGGTGCGCAGGGCGGCTTCGTCAATGGCGGCGTCCAGGCGGATCAGTACATCCCCCTTGCTGACGGTGTCGCCGGATTCAAAATTGATGGTCTCGACAACCCCTGGAACCTCGTTGGCAACCTCAATGCCATTAATCGCCTCAATGCTGCCAACGGCCTTGATGGCCGGCTTCCAGCTCTCCTCGCTGGCCTGGGTGACCGAGATCTTGGCCGGCGGCTGGGGCTGGGAAAGCTGCTTTTCCATCTGGCCGAACTGGTAGAACTTGTAGCCGAAAATTCCGCCAAGGACGACACCGAGAAAGATAAGGACAATGATGAAACGGGAAGCAGTGCGCATGGGTTGTTCCTGGGAATGGAGTTCCTGATGGTGAGTGATTGCTAACCAAAAAGCGATGCCAGCAATGCCATGATGCCGGTATGGCAATGCTAACAGTACTCGTTAACAACTTAGTTAGCTTAGGATGCTACAAAAAGCGGCGCAAATTGTCATGTTTTTGCACCGCTAATACAGTATAAATACTGCGATTACGGGCGCTACGAACGGCGGGCTGAATTAGATCAGTGTAGCAGGTCTACCTTTACTTCCACGGTCTGGTTTTCGGCGCGGTTGCCATTCACACGGTAAGTAATCCCACCTTCATGACCGGCTTGGGAGGTGTTGGTTCCACCGAGGCTGACCCATTGTCCCGGATCCACCCGGCGAATGGTGACCAGCGCTTCGGTTTCGTAACCGGGGAGGGCGGCCGGATCCTCTTCAAAGGAAACGATCTTCAGTTCGACCGTCCTGTCGGAAATCACGTGGGGGCTCACCACAAAGCCGCTTCGTGTCTCCACCTGTTCCAGGATCATGGCCGGATTCCGACCGCCCTGGAGGGCGAAAGGCAGGGTCCGGACCTGGCCGGAGGTAATGTGGGCGGATTGCCCGCTCTGGACGATGACGTTGCGTTCGGTGCTCGAAGCCGTGCTGATGGTGCGGCTTTTGATGGTAGCGCGGGCGTTATCATCTGAGGCGCTGATACCACCCCCGGTTTCCCTGCCGCCGATGTCCTGGCGATAGCGAACACTTACCCGCATCTGGATGGGCGCAACATCCAGGGTTTCAATCAGGGTGCCGATTTCATCCAGTTGGGCTGGCTCCCCACGCACCACCAGCTGTTGTCCTCGGGCGGTAACCGTGATCGGTGCCTGGCGGTAAAGGTCCTTGATCTGGCCCGCCATATCTTCTGCGGTCCGGTTCTGTAACTGGTAAATGCGAGCTTCCGGCTCGGCCTGGACGACGCTGCACATCAACAGCAAAACCACCGCAAGGAGGCCAGAACGGTAAGCAAAAGATGGGTGTACAGACGGAATGTGCATGCCGGCCTCCGCAGCCCTGGCTGACAACCCGCTGAAAATAATCCGGGTTGCGGGTTGTCAATGTAAAAAAGATCGGTTTATAGTGAAAAGCATGAAGACCCTACACGCAGCCTGTCAATTGAATGTTCTGAAAGCTTTCGGTGAAAAAACGAAAGCCGCAGGTTCCGCCGTGTATTTTTGGTGGTTTGGTTATGGCTTTTACTTTAGCCAGAGCCCGGGCCGCCCGTAAGATCTTCATCGACCGAACACAACGAGGAAGGCAGCCCGGCAAGCAACCCAGGCTGCCACCGGACTCAAAAAGCCCCGACTGGTAGCCCAGCCGGGGCTTTTTTGATTCTGACACAGGGAAACAGGAAGCAAGACATGAACATGCCACTGAACGCCGAGACACTGGATTCGGAGCCGCTGAATCGCAGCCAGCACCGCCAGGAAACCCGCCTGCCCACCGCACTGGAGCTGCGAGGCCGGTTTCCGGTAAGCGAGTCACTGGCCTGGGAGATTGCCGGTTACCGGGAGCAGATTCGTCGGGTGCTGCATGGTGAGGATAATCGCACCCTGATCGTGATTGGCCCCTGTTCCATCCACGACGAAGAGGCGGCTCTGGACTACGGCCGCAAACTCAAGGCCCTGGCGGACGAGGTCAGTGATCGCTTCCTGATCGTGATGCGGGCCTACCTGGAAAAACCCCGCACCACCGTGGGCTGGAAAGGCCTGCTGTACGACCCGGAGCGCACCGGTCGCGGCGATCTGAAACAGGGACTGGAGCGTTCCCGTCGGCTTCTTCTGGGACTCAGTGAGTTGGGGCTGCCCCTGGCCACCGAAGCCCTGGGGCCATTCATGATGGACTACCTGGGTGACCTGGTGAGCTGGACCGCCATTGGCGCGCGCACCACCGAATCCCAGATCCACCGGGAAATGGTCAGTGGTCTGCCCATGCCGGTGGGCTTCAAGAACGGCACCGATGGCAGCATTGGCGTGGCCATCAATGCCATGAAATCCGGCGCCCATCCCCATCACCACATGGGTATTTCCCATTGCGGCTCGCCGGCGATGATTTCCACGCCCGGCAACCCGGACACACACCTGGTTCTGCGTGGCGGACGGGGAATCACCAACTACGATGAGCTGAGCATTGCCCGGGCCGTCGAAGAGTTGGAAAAAGCCGGTGTGAACAGCGCTGTCATGGTGGACTGCAGCCACGATAACGCTCGCAAACAGGCCGAGCGCCAGCAGGAGATTGCCAGGGAAGTCATGGCTCAAAAGGATAAGGGCAACAGCCACATCAAGGGCCTGATGCTGGAAAGCTTCCTGGCATTCGGTCGTCAGGATGATGGGGATGACCTGATCTACGGCTGCTCCCTGACCGATCCCTGCCTGGGCTGGGAACAGACCGAGGCGTTGATCCGCTCACTGTAGCTTCCGTTTGCCGGGGGCTGGCGGAAGCTTGAGGCTTTGATCTGTCGCAAGTCCGCAAGGGTTCTATACTCGTACGGTGACGCAGTATAACGAGCCAATGAAGGAGGCCGGATGGACAAGCGAGAGGTAGACGTCGCCATTATCGGAGCCGGCACGGCCGGAATGGTCGCGTATCAGCGGGTCAGCAAGAAAACCGACCGGGTGGTTCTCATTGAAGGTGAACGTTACGGCACCACCTGCGCCCGGGTAGGCTGCATGCCCAGCAAATTGCTGATTGCCGCGGCTGACAGGGCCGAGGATGTGAGGCAGGCCGAAGTCTTTGGTGTGATACCGACAGACGTCCGGATTGATGGTCGGGCCGTGATGGCCCGTGTGCGCACCGAACGAGACCGGTTTGTTGAACCCGTGGTGAAGTCCATGGAAGCCCTTCCCGAAGAACACCGTCTGATGGGCCACGCCCGCTTTCTCGATGGCCATCGCCTGGTGGTGGGGGAACACACCGAAGTCACCGCCCAGCGATTTGTGATCGCCACCGGTTCGCGACCCAACATCCCCGATGTCCTCAAGGGGGCGAAAGATCGACTGATCGTCAACGACGATGTCTTTGACTGGCAGGATCTGCCGGAATCGGTGGCCGTGTTTGGCCCCGGGGTGATCGGTCTGGAGCTGGGTCAGGCGTTAAGCCGCCTGGGTGTGCGCATACGCCTGTTTGGGGTGGACGGCAGCATTGCCGCCCTGCGCGATGAGAAAATCGTGGATTATGCCCGCCGAACCTTCGCCAGCGAATTTGCCTTGAGCGCGGAAGCGGACACCCGGAAGGTGCACTGCACCGATCAGGGGGTTGAAGTGACCTGGCGGGAAAACGGCCAGGAGCATCAGGAAACGTTCGAGTATCTGTTGGCGGCTACGGGACGGCGCCCGAACATTGATCATCTGGACATCCAGAACGCCGGCATTGATCTGGATGACCGTGGCATGCCTGTTTATGACCCCTACACCCTGCGTTGCGGCGACAGTCATATCTTCATCGCCGGTGACGTAAACAATGACCGCCCACTGCTCCATGAAGCGGCGGATGAGGGACGGATTGCCGGTGATAACGCCGGGACCTATCCGGAGGTTCGTGCCGGCCTGCGTCGGGTTCCCCTGGCGGTGATTTTCACCGATCCGCAGATCGCGACCGTAGGTATGAGCATTGCCGAAGTGGGTGAACGCTGCCGGGGCTGTTTTGCCGTTGGAGAAGTGAGTTTCGAAGGCCAGGGGCGCAGCAAGGTCATTGGCAGGAACGAAGGCCTGTTACGGGTATACGGCGAGCACGGGAGCGGTCTGTTCCTGGGGGCGGAAATCTTTGGCCCGGCCGCAGAACACATGGCCCATCTGTTGGCCTGGAGTGCCCAGCAGCGCCTCACGGTCGGCTGTATGCTGGATATGCCATTTTACCACCCGGTGATTGAGGAAGGTCTGCGGACTGCCTTGAAAGACCTGCATCGAAAATTGCGCATGGGCCCGGAAGCGGTCGATGACTGCATGGAGTGCGGCCCCGGCGGGTGAGATGACAGCCCGCCGCCTGTCACGGCGGGCCTAGGTTCAGGCGCCCTGGGGAGTCTTTTGGGGCGTCACGCTTTGCCGGGCGGTTGTATTTTTCTGGTGCCGGGCCCATACCTTCTCGTGGAAGAAGTAGGCAACGGTATTGATGGCCGGTTCCACCATCGCGATCAGGCTACCGATCAGAATGTCGCCGGTTAAAACATAGGCAACGGTAAATGCCACTGTGAAGTGGGTGATCGCAAAGGTAATGGTCTTCAGCAACGACTGATCACCCTGCATTCCGTGATTGTGGACGAACAGTTTCATGGTGCTCATGGCCAACTCCGGATGTTTGAGTCTATACCCACAGTTAAGAACAAATAAGAATTGTTTTCAAATAGGCTGTTTGATGGTTTCTCATAGATCTGATTTATCATTCTTTTCGGTTCGCCCATAAGTTACTGCTATCAAAGAGATCAAGTTAATAAACTGGGGGAAGCCCCGGGTTTTTTGTAAAGTCAGAAATCAAGTTGATGCCTACATCGAATCAGGAGGTTCAAATGGCAAAGAATTTCATTGGTCTGGATACGGAAAAAACGGAACAACTGGCCAGCGCACTGAATGACCTGCTGTCCAACTACCAGATCTTCTACATGAATGTTCGCGGCTATCACTGGAACATCAAGGGCGATAACTTCTTTGAATTGCACGTCAAGTTTGAAGAGCTGTATGACGACCTGCTGCTCAAGATCGATGAAATCGCCGAGCGTGTACTGACTCTGGGGCATCGTCCGGCCCACGCGTACAGCACCTACATGGAAAAATCTGAAATCCCGGAGCGTAAGGATGTATCCGATGGCAAAGAAGCCATGGGCAACATCGTTGAAAGCTTTGGCAAGATCATTTCCAAACAGCGCGAGTTGCTGAACATGGCGGGTGACGCCGACGACGAGGGCACCAACGCCCTGATGAGCGATTACATCTCCGAGCAGGAAAAAACCGTGTGGATGTATCGTAGCTACCTGGGGCAGTAAGCCACCCGGTAGTTGATTGCATGAGACGTGGCGGCCCTGTTTTTCTGGATAGCAGCGCCGCCATTTTTGTTTATGGCAACCACCGTTTTCGGTCCGCCCGCTGTCGGGGAGGATTATGTGGGCGTAGCCACGGTTGTCATAAGAGTGCCGCCAAACTGTCTTTTTCCTGCAGCCGTTCTGTCATGCCTCGTCGGTAGGTTTGGTCAACAACCCGAACCATGACCCGATAATCGCGAGGCACTCATGCATTTGACCCGCCCCCTTCTGGCTGCCGCCATTCTCTCCGCCACCGTTGGTTTGTCTGCCTGTGGCAGCGACGGTAAACGCGCCGGCGGCCCCGGCCTGGACGATCAGGCGATATCGCTGGTCCAGATCGGTCGTTTCACCTCAGCCGATAACCAGTTTGACGAAAGCGCCGCAGAAATCGTGGCCTTCGATCCTGAGAGCGCACGCACCTTCGTTGTTAACGCCCAGCAGGGTGCACTCGATGTCCTGAGCCTTGAAGACCCCACCAATCCGGTAAAAGTCACGACGCTGCTGGCGGGTGAGCACTGGCCGGATGCCGGTGCCATCAACAGTGTCAGCGTAAGTGACGGTCTGGTGGCGATTGCCGTGGAGAATCGCACCAAGACGTCGCCCGGTCGCGTGCAAATCTATAACGCGGCCGATCTGGCGTTTCTGGGGCAAGCCAAGGTTGGCTCGTTGCCGGACATGATTACCTTCACGGCTGACGGCCGGCACCTGCTGACCGCCAACGAAGGCGAGCCAAACGCCGATTACAGCATCGATCCCGAGGGCTCGGTGTCCGTTATCAATGTTGAAAATCCCCGCCAGCCCATCGCCAGCACCATCGATTTCCGGGCCTTTAACCGTGACGGTGAACGGGCCGCAGAGCTGCCCGCGCAGGTTCGGATTTTCGGTAATTATGGCCGCACGGAATTGTCGATTACCGGCTACAGGGATGATGACCAGGCCCGGCTGATGGTGGCGGATGCCTCGGCCGTAAAGCCGGGCATGTGGCTGACGATTGCCAGCAGCGAGGGTGATCCACTGCCTTATCGGGTGGCGCGGGTGGAAGGCAATACGCTGACCCTGACCACTGGTTTTGACGATGATACCGAGGTGGAAAACGAGGACACAGAGCTTCGGGCCTTCCTGCATGATGGTCAGTCGTCGGTGGCACAGGATCTGGAGCCGGAATACATTGCCGTCTCGCCGAACGATTCCAAAGCCTGGGTGACCCTACAGGAAAACAACGCCGTAGCGGTGATTGATCTGGAGGAGCGTCGGGTGGAGCGTATTCTGGCCCTGGGCACCAAAGACCACGGTATGCCCGGCAACGAGCTGGATGTGTCCGACAAGGACGACGCCATCAACATCGCCAACTGGCCCGTGCTGGGCATGTACATGCCGGACACCATCAAATCCGTCGCCATTAATGGCGAGGTGTATTACCTCACCGCCAACGAAGGCGACGCCCGGGAATACGATGGGTTTGTTGAGGAAATTCGCTTCAAGGATGCTCCGCTGGCGGATGTCGCGCCTTTCAACCGCGCCGATGTGGATTTCTCCAATAAGAAACACCTTGGCCGTCTTCTGACCACACTGACCGCCGATACAAACAGTGATGGTGAGCTGGACCTGCCTCTGGCCTATGGCGCCCGAAGTTTCAGCATCTGGAGCGCAGACGGACGCCTGATAGCTGACAGTGGCAGTGACTTTGAAACCATCACCGCTGAGAAGTTGGGTGCGGAATTCAACAACGACAACGATGAGAACAGTGGTGATAGCCGCAGTGACGCCAAGGGTCCTGAACCTGAAGCCATCGAGGTAGCGCACATCGACGACCGTACCTATGCCTTCATAGGCCTGGAACGTACCGGCGGCATCATGGTGTACGACATCAGCAACCCGGCCAGCCCCCGGCATGTGCAATACCTCAACAACCGGGATTTCACATACCCCATCGAAGACCGGATTGATGACGGCAACGAACCCGCCTGGGCCGCTGGCGACCTGGGGCCTGAAAGTATCCTCTTTGTCAGCGCTGCCGATGCTCCGGGCGACTCGCCTCTTTTAATTGTCGGCAACGAAGTGAGTGGCACCACCACGATCTACGAGATCCGTTGAGGGTTTTCGCTATCCACGGACGCCAATGCGTTGGCAGGGCCAACGCATTGGTTTTCCGGCTTCCTCCCGCCTCACCTTCCGTGACATAAAACTGCCGTAAATATGTCACGTCCTTGCAATAAGCTCCCTATAAATTGAAGTCTCAAAGCTTAAGGGCAAGCCCGGGCTTTGAGCTCATGTTGCGTTTTGAGTGAAGAACCTTGATGCCGGGGGCTGCTCCCGGCTTTTTTCCAAATTCCGGCCGCCCGGTGAGGCTCATTGTGAGCGGACGCCGGCTGGCCCCAGAGCCTGAAAAATCTGGAGTGTCTGTTGAAAGCCATCGTTGCCCCGATTTTTGTCTTGATCCTGCTGGTATCTGCCCAGGTAAACGCCGACGTGCGCCTGACACTGGGCCCCTGTGTGCAGACCCACGTGGTTAACGGCGATGAGAAAAACGCGGTATCCGGGGAGTCACTGACCCTGGCGAATGGTACCCAGCAGCTGGTGGTGGACTGCGAAGCGATGCTGGGGCGCTCCGACGACGATGCCTTTCCCGAAAGCAGTGAAACCTTTGTCCTCCTGTTTGATGCGGCCGATGCCGTGTTGACGCTCTCGGCTCCCCGCCTTCAGACACGTCAGCAGATGGCAGCTTTCAACCAGCAGAAGGACTTCCGGCTGGTGAACGCCGAGGGCGAGGCCCTGAGTTACCAGATCGGTGTGCTGGAGAAAGAAGGCTTCCAGGTATTCCGGGATTACCTGGACGAACTGGAGGCCTTCAACCGCACCCCGGCCCCCGCCGCACTTCGCATGCAGTTGCCTGGAGCCTCCGCCGCTGCAGGCAACGTAACGGACGCCGTGCCACACGTTGGCGAGCAGGGCGCTCCGGATCAGGAAACGGTTCGGCAGATGCTGCGTTACTGGTATCTGCAGGCCGACAGGGAAACTCGAGAAGAGTGGAAGAACTGGATCCAATCCAGCAAATAAAAGCCCATAAAATCAATCGAAAGTGGAGTGAAAACCCATGAAGAAGCTTCTTCTGGCTGTTGCTGTGTCCTCTGTTGCTGCAGGTTCTGCTAATGCTGCAACTGTTTATGAGAAAGATGGTTTTACCTACAAGCTGAATGGTGATTTCCAGGTTCAGATGCGTCAGGCGATCGGCGTCGATGAGCGCGCCGAGGTCGAGTACGACGATCTGGAGCTCAAAAACTACGTCAGCTATGACTTGGGCAATGGCCTGACCGGTTTTGGTCGTGTCGATTTTGGCTTCAAAAAAGCGGCGGAAGATGACCAGCGGGGCAGTAATCTGGAAGAGTCCTACGTGGGCCTCAAATACGGTGTTGCCTCTTTCTCCTTTGGTAAGCAGAACTTCGCCTCCGACGAGTTTGGCATTGAAGAAGCCTACGAAGTGAAGACTATTGATGAGGATCGCTTCGATGCTACCGGCACGGATGGAGACGATACCGTGCGGATAGATGTTGAACTGGATAATGTCTATATCGCGGCTTCACATGAGATGAAGTCTGCGGATACAGGTGCAGATGATGGTATTGACGGAGAGTACTACGACCTGTTTGTTTCTACCAAGCTGGTTGGTCTCGAACTGGCGGCGGCCTATCAACAGGCGAGGAGGTATGGTAAGGCCGACTCACAGGACACCTACGGCGTTAGTGCCTCCTACGACTTCGGCTTCATGAACCTGGCGGCGGACTACAGCCTGACCGATGACAACAACACAGACGTGGAAACCAAACAGTACAACGTTGCCGCTGTGTTCCCGGTAGCCAGCACCACCGATGTTGCCGTGGGTATGGGTAACAAGGACTCGGACGCCACTGGCTACGAGGACGTCACCGAATGGTACGCCAACGTTACCTACAAGTTCCCGCAGGCCAAGAATGTTCGCGTGTTTGCCGAAGTGGCTGACAGTGATTTGAAGAAGAATAACAAAGAAGTCGACATGGGCATGTTGGCCGGTCTGCGCGTGAAGTTTTAAACCTGAAGCCAAAGGTATCGCGCTTTTCAAAGGCGTGTGCCGGACAGGTAAACAAGAAGGCCGGGCATTGCCCGGCCTTTTTGCGTTTCGACAACAGCGACCTGAAAGCCGCTGATTTTTCGACTGGCTAGTAGGTTGCACTCATGCCAAACCACTCGGGGAAGATCACGATCAGGGCCAGCACCAGGATCTGGAGCAGGATGAACGGGATAATGCCCTTGTAGATATCCAGGGTTCGCACTTCCGGCGGCGCCACGCCCTTGAGGTAGAACAGCGAGAACCCGAACGGTGGGGTCAGAAAGCTGGTCTGCAGGTTCATGGCAATGAGGATGGCAAACCAGAGCATGTTGATGCCCATGGACTCGGCCACCGGCGCCAGGATCGGCACGATAATAAAGGAAATCTCCACGAAATCGATGAAGAAGCCCAGCACCAGGATCACCAGCATCGCCAGGATAATGAAGCCCCACTGTTCGCCGGGCAGCATCATCAGCCAGTCTTCCAGCAGGTAATCGCCACCGGTGTAGCTGAACACCATGGAGAAGGCGGTGGCGCCGATCAGGATGGCGAACACCATGGCGGTGACCTTGACGGTATCCTTACTGGCGTCCCACACCATTTTGAAGCTGAACTGGCGATAGATGATCGCCAGCACCACGGCACCCACACCACCCAGGGCGGAAGATTCGGTCGGCGTGGCAATGCCGGTGAAAATGGAGCCCAGAACCACCACAATCAGGGCGAGTGGGGGGATGATGGCCAGCAGGGCATCCAGGATTTCCTTGCCGCGACTGTTGCCTTCGTCTTCTTTGGGCATGGCCGGTGCCGTTTCCGGTTTGAAGCGGGTCATGATCAGGATGTAGGCGATGTACAGGCCGATCAGCACCACGCCGGGCATCACCGCCGCCTTGAACAGGTCGCCCACCGGTAGGCCCAGAACATCACCCAGAATGATCAGGATGATGGACGGAGGTACGATTTGGCCCAGGGTGCCGGAGGCACAGATGGTGCCAGTGGCCAGGCGCTTGTCGTACTTGTGGGCGAGCATCACGGGCAGTGAGATCAGGCCCATGGCCACGACGCTGGCCCCAACCACACCGGTGGAGGCCGCCAACAGGGCGCCGACCAGGATGGTGGAGATGGCCAGGCCGCCGGGCAGGCCGCCAAACAGCCGGCCCATGGAAGTCAGTAGCTGCTCGGCGAGCCGTGTACGCTGCAACACCACGCCCATGAAAATAAACAGGGGCACCGCCATGAGTACGGTGTTCTGCATCACGCTCATGATGCGGAAGGGCATGAAGGCAAACAGATCCATGCCCTCGGCGTAGATACCGAAGAACAGTGCCACACCGCCAAAGGTGAAGGCCACGGGGAAGCCCAGCATCAGCATAACCAGCGCTGCCCCAAACATAATCATGCCAATCATGCCAGGCCTCCCGCGCTGTGTTCGCCTTCGTATTCCTTGTCGCCGGCCAGTACCCGGATGGCATGGGTCACCATATTCACACCGGCGGTGGCGATGAAAATGGCGGAAAACGGAATCACGGATTTGATGATCCAGCGATGGGGCAGGCCGCCCGGGTCGCCACTGCCTTCGCCCATCTGGTAGGCATCAACGGCAAAGCCGTAGCCGTAGAAGCCGATCAGGTAGGCAAAGGGGATGACAAAGAGCAGGGCGCCACCAATATTGATCCACGCTTTGGTCTTGTTGCTCCAGCGGGTGTAGAACACGTCTACCCGCACATGGCCATCGGTGCGCAGAGCGTAGGGGATGCCCATCAGGAACACCACGGAGTACAGGTGCCACTCCATTTCCTGCATGCCGATGGAGACGTCGTTGAATGCATAGCGCATCACCACGTCGTAAAATACGTTGGCTGCCATCAGGATCATGGCAACGCAGGCGATCCAGCCGCAGAACTTCGAGAGCCAGCCCAGGCCCTCATCCAGCTTGATTATCCAGCGCATGTGAATATTGTCCTCCGCCAGGCGGATGTCGGAATTGAAGGTCTTATAAAGAAAAAAGCCGGGACCACTTCAAGAGCGATCCCGGCTCGGTTACTTCATGGCCTCCCAGTTTACTCGACTTCGGCCATGGTGTTGAGATACGCGCGCTCGGAAATGTCTGTGTAAGCGCGGCTCTTTTCCTTGTACTCCTCTTGGGATTTGATGATTTTCGCTGCCATATCGCTCTCTGCGGCCGCTTCATCCAGAAGCTTCTTGTTGGCTGCGTACATGGCGTCGAAAACGTCGTCCGGGAACTGTTTGATCTGCACGTTCGGATACTCTTCCTTGATGCTGGCCCAAGCTTCTGCGTTGGCATGCTGGGATTGAATCAGCATGTCATAGGCTGAGGCTCGCATGGCGACGCGCATGATTTCCTGCAGATCCGCCGGCAGTTCTTCCCAGCTATCCTTGTTGATCAGGAACTGCAGCTCGGTGGCCGGTTCGTGCCAGCCGGTGTAGTAGTAGTCAGCGATTTGCTGGAAGCCCAGGCGTAGATCCAGTGCCGGGCCGACCCACTCAACGGCGTCGATGGTATTGCGCTCAAGGGCGGTGTAAAGCTCGCCCGGGGCGATATTGGTCGGGTTCACCCCAACCTCGGCAAAGACCTCACCGGCAAAGCCCGGAATGCGCATTTTGAGGCCTTGAAGATCCTCAAGGGAGTTTATTTCCTTGCGGAACCAGCCGCCCATCTGCACGCCGGTGTTACCGCCGGGGAAGGACAGCATGTTGTGGGGCTCATACACTTCCTGCATCAGCTCCATGCCGCCGCCATGGTAGAACCAGGCGTATTGTTCGGTGGCGATCATGCCAAACGGCATACTGGTGAAAAACAGGGTTTCGGGGACCTTGCCCTTCCAGTAGTAGGAGGCGGAGTGGCCCATGTCGTACTGGCCAGCCTTGACCATGTCAAACACGCCCAGCGGGGCCTTGTGTTTGTTGGCGGAATCGATGCGGATGCGCAGGCGGCCATCGGACATCTTCTCGACGTTTTCAGCAAAACGCTTGGTGGTGTCGCCAAAGATCGGGAAGTTGGGGCCCCAGGTTTCAGCGAGACGGAGCGTGAACCTTTCTTGCGCGAGGGCCTGTGTGGCGGAGACGGTGGTTGCGACCGCCAATACAGCCGCGGAAAGAACAGAACGGATCTTCATTGTTATTCTACCCTCTTGTCGTTTTTATAGTCGGTGCCGGTTCCGGGCGCTGCCAGAAACCGGCGCCGTCAACCTACTTGAGCGTAGCAATTAACTCGCGAGAACGGTAGTCATTCGAACCAATTCGCGGTTGTGTTGAAGGTCTTAAAGATCCTGCATCCGGCCAATCGAGCCCGCCATGCGCATGGATTCATGCTCCTCCAATTCCTTGAGGTTTTCGGCCAGCTCCTTGGCCTCCGGAATCTCGGCCTTGCCCGCCAGGGAGTCGTACAACGCGATCACCCGGTCATGGAAGGCAAAAATCTCGCGGCTGATTTCGTCAAAACTCTTATTGTTGTAATGCAGGTCGCAGGTGCGATTTTTTTCAACCGGTTTGTGCACACCGTAATCATAGAGTCGGGTCTGCATTGCCTTGGAGTCAGCCTGGCTCTGGTATTCGGCCACTTCCCTGGCCAGCAGGTCTTCGTGTGAGCCGAGATACTCGAGCAGGGCGCTGATCCGGTCGTTACTGTTAAGCGCGGCAGACTCTTTCAGGCAGCGGGCGTGGTGCTCGTGCATCTGACGGGTCCACTCGATCAGATCGGCAAAAGTTTTGATTTCCATAGGTTTGCACTCCGGTCACAATGGAATTTGTATTTTTCCCTTTATCGTAACAGTCTAGTCTGGATTGTCGTTTGATTGGAGCATGGAATGAACCCCTCTACCCTCATCGGTATGGTTGCGGGCCTGGCGGTGTTGGCCAGCGTGCTGTTCTGGTCGGCCGAAGACCCGGCCCTGTTCATCAACCTGCCCGGCCTTGCGATTGTGGTGGGGGGCACCCTGGCAGCCACGTTTATTTCCTTCCCGCTGGGCGAAGTGCTGCGTGTGTTCCGGCTGTTTGGCACCGTGGTACGCAATGAAAAGCTGTACACCGAACGGGATATCAGCGAGCTGGTCCGGATTTCCCGGCTGTGGATCGATGGTGACCTGGCCGCTGTTGAACGGGCTCTGGAAAGTGTGCGCAATCCCTTCCTGCGTTCGGGCGTCCAGCTGGTGATTGAGCTGAACCCGGAAGAAGACATCATGGATTTCATGGAGTGGCGGATTGCCCGCCTGCGTGCCCGGGAGCATGCCGAGGCCCAGCTGTTCCGGGTGATGGCCAGTTTCGCCCCGGCCTTTGGCATGATCGGTACCCTGGTGGGGCTGATCAACATGATGTTCCTTCTGGATAGCGGCAGCATGGACGTAATAGGCCAGCAACTGGCCCTGGCCTTGATGACTACCTTCTATGGCATTTTGCTGGCGAACCTGATTTTTCGCCCGGTGGCGGTCAAATTGGAGCGTCGCACGGAACAGCGGATCATCCTGATGCGCATGGTGATGCAGGGCATCTCCATGATGTGCAAGAAGCGAAGCCCATCGCTGATGCGCGAGACCCTGAAGTCCTTTGTCGCCAGTTATGACGATGAAATCCGCGATGTCAGGGCGCCGGCGCCCGCCGCCTCCACCACCAAGGCCCGGGCCACGACCAGAGAGAGCGCACGCAATGCCTGATCTGGATCAGGGGGGCTCCCGTGTTGCCCGGCGCTCCGACAGCCTGAAGATTCCTCTGGTGCGCAGTACCGATGAAGACGGCTGGCTGATGACCTACCTGGATGTGATTACCCTGCTGCTGGTGATGTTTGTGGTGATGCTGGCTTTTTCGGGCGGACCTTCTGGCATCCCGGGGAGCTCGAAAACACCGGAAACGGTTCAGGCCTCGGCAGCACCCGCGAGCGACCCGGAACCGGCGGTTGCGCCGGGCACGGCTGGTCCGGCGTTGGATCCGATGGCGGCTTTTGCCGGAGAGGCCCTGCGTTTTTTGCAGGAAGCGGGGCTGGCGGAACAGGTGGATGTGGTTCTCCAGGAAGGCGGGGTAAATCTTCGGATTGGCAGTGAGATCCTGTTTGCCTCGGGCACGGCAACGCTGTCCAATGACGGCATGAGCCAACTGGAAAAGTTGGTGCCCCTGTTGTCTGAGACTGACTATCAACTGATGGTGGCCGGTCATACCGATAACATTCCGATCAGCGGTCCGCGTTATCCCTCCAACTGGGAGTTGTCATCGGCCCGTGCGGGCAGTGTTGTCCGGTTGTTTGAAAGCCAGGGCATTTCCCCGGCCAGAATGCAGGCCACCGGCTTTGCCGATACCCGGCCTCTGGCGCGCAACGACACCGAGCGGGGCCGGGCCCGCAACCGCCGGGTGGAGCTTGTCCTGCAGCCACCTGTCGACAATACTGATTCTTGAAGGAGCCGCCATTGCCCGGCGGGCGGCTGTTTGTGAGTGCTGGAGAGAAAAAAGTCATGACCGTATCACTGGGTATCATTGAGGGTTTTTACGGCCCCCTGTGGAGCTGGGAGGAGCGCCAGCAGCTGGTGAAAACCCTGGCACCTCACGGTTATGCCTTTTACTTGTATGCGCCCAAGGCGGATGCCTGGCTGCGTCGGCGCTGGCAGGAGCCGTTTCCCGAGGCGCAAGCCCGGGCCATGGCCGATTTTGCCCGGTTCTGCCGCCGCCAGGGGGTGAGCTTTGGCGTTGGCCTGAGCCCCTATGAAATTTTCAATAATTTCGACCAGGCGGCACAGGCTCAGCTGGCGCGCAAGCTCAAGGCGCTGGAGAAACTGGGGCTTGATGAACTGGCCATCCTGTTCGATGACATGCGCTCGGATATTCCCAACCTGGCACAGGTTCAGGCCGATATCATGCACTGGGTCCGGGATCACACCGACATTCCCCGCCTGAGCGTCTGTCCGAGCTATTACTCGGATGACCCCGTACTGGACCGGGTGTTTGGTGAGCGGCCCGCCGATTATCTGGAAACCCTGGGTCAGGCACTTGATCCCTCCATTCATGTGTTCTGGACCGGCGAAGAGGTCTGTTCCCGGGAAATTTCTCCGGGCCACCTCAAACGCGTGGGCAAGTTGCTCGGTCGTAAGCCGATACTCTGGGACAATTACCCGGTAAACGACGGCGATCGCATGTCCGGACACCTGCACCTGCGGGGCTTTACCGGACGGCCTGCGGGGAATGCCGCCTGGCTGGCCGGTCATGCCATCAACCCGGCGCTGCAGCCGACATTGACCACGCTCCCGGCCCTGACCTTGGCTGAAAGCTACCGGCTGGGGCCGGATTACCAGTACGGCCAGGCCTTTTTGCACGCCGCCCGGGAGGTGCTGGGCAGTGAACTGGCTAACCAGTTACGTCGTGATTTGCTGGTGCTTCAGGACGCGGGCCTGGGCCGCCTGAGTGACGAGCGCAAGCAGGCGTTGCTGCACACCTACGATGCCTTCGATCACCCCGCCGCCTCTGAAATCATGCGTTGGCTGGCGGGGGACTACCTGGTCACCGATGAAATGGTGCAAACCCAGTAATTCACGGCCTGCCGCTTCCTATTCCAGGTAGTAGTCAAACGTCGATACCACCCGCACGGTTTTGACCGGCTGCTGGTTCTCGGAAATGCCGGGCGCCTGGTCCCGGGCCAGAATCTGGAACACGCCCTGGTTGGCCCGGCGCAGGCCCCCAAGGCTGGTGTTGGCGTCCTGCGCAAACTGGCTGGCGGCTTCCCGGGCGGCGGCGGTGGCTTCGGAAATCATCTCGGGCTTGATGTCATTCAGGCGGTTGAACAGGTAGGTGGGGCCGCTGGGACCATAGTCCGAGGACAGCGCCACGCCGGAATCCACCAGTTCACTGACGTTCTGGGCCGCCTGGCGGATGCGGTCGACGTGCGTGCTGCGCACCATCAGCGTCTGATTGATGATGAATTTCTGCGGGTTGTTATTGGCACCATAGGCGTTGGCCCGGGTGTCGGTCACGTCCAGCCGCTGCAATTCCACCGCCGAAGTGTCGATGGCCTGGAGTTTCAGAAAGGCCATGATGGCTTCCCGGCTCATCCGGGCTTTTTCCTGGGCCTGGTCCAGGGTATCCCCGGTGGCCACGAAGCGCAGAGGCCATAGCGCCAGGTCGGCCTGCACTTCCCGTTCGGCCACGCCTTTGACCGTGACGTAGCGGTCGCCGGTGCGCAGGTCGGTCAGGCCGGCACTGAGAAACATCGCCGCGATAATGGCGCTGATGCCGAGAATGAGCGCGGGCACCGTCTTCATGGAAAGACTCCTTTTGCTGAGGCGCCGGACAGATCTGCCCAGGCTGCTATCCTGAGTACAGTAAAGCCTACCCGTTAGTTTATGTGGCAAATAAGGGGATAAACATGACAGATGTGTCGATTGAGTGCGTGCAGGGAGACATTGCCAACCAGCCGGACATCGACGCCATCGTCAACGCCGCCAACGCCCGACTGATGCCGGGCAGTGGTGTGGCCGGCGCCATCCACTCGGCGGCCGGTCCCGGCCTGGCGGAGGAGTGCCGGAAGTTGGCCCCGATTGAACCGGGGCAGGCGGTGATCAGCGGTGCCCACGATTTGCCCAACCGCCATGTGATTCATTGTCTGGGGCCGGTGTATGGCGAGGACGAACCGTCGGATCAGCTGTTGGCTGACTGTTATCGGAATGCCCTGAGTCTGGCCGATGCCGAGGGTCTGGAGTCCATTGCGTTTCCCGCGATATCCACCGGGGTGTTCGGGTACCCGCTGGAAGAGGCTACTCGGGTGGCCGTGTCTGTCATTCGGGAAGCCGGCCCGGGCCTGGCCCATGTCCAGCGCGTTCGCCTGGTGGCGTTCAGTGAGAAAGACCTGGAGGCGTTTCGCTCAGCGCTGGGACAGTGAAGTGACGATAAGGGACATGCCGGGAGCGTCTGTGGTCAGTCGCAATCTGCCGGTTTGCTGCGGCTGAATCGGGCCTGCATGGCCTTGCGGCGCCGATCTTCATCCTTGTATTCCTCGGGTAGGGGCTGGATGAAGTAGAGGTAGTCGCCCCGGTTGCGATTGTCCTCAAGGGGCATCTGTTCGGTGTCGTTTGCCCAGATGACCGGGGATATGAGGGCCACGCTCAGCTTCGGCGCCCGTTTTTCCAGTACCGCCACCGTACCCAGCCGTTCTTCGCTGTGGAACGTGCCGGTAAGATGAATTACCTGGTGATTGGGGTGCTCCTCCCGGGCGTGGAGTATACGCTCGGCCATGGTGTTATCGCGCAGCAGCTGGGCGCGATAGGTATTGCGCATGCGCTCGGACAGCGATTCGTTATCGGTGCCATGGCTGCCCTGGATGGCTTCGACGAATTTTTCCTTGTAGGCCGGGGTGTCGAGGAACGGTGAGTCCGGCAATTGGTCGCGCTGGGCAGGGGCAAGTGTGTCGAGGTAGGCCGGGCCCTGGCGACCGACACAACGAACTACATCGGCCGGTGCGTTGGCGGCCATGACCGGCAGATGGTGTTGCCGGGCAAACTCCACCACGGGGCGGTAGGACGCCCGGTAGTTATCCCAGGCCTGGGCGTCTTCCAGCATTTCGGTTTCCCCGAGGCGGCCCTCCAGGTAGTCATCCAGAACCTGCTGGTGATCCAGGTTGAATTGCTCCATGCTCAGTATCTGGGCTGGATTGTGCTGGAACAGCGCCTGCTGCAAACGGGCCTGCAGCAGGTGAGAACCATGATGGCCGTGGAACTCACCGATGACCACCACATCGGTTTCAGACAGCCGCGAGGCCAGTTCAGGGACCGATAGCAACTGGCCGGTTTGTGGATCGACAAGCCGGGCGTCGTACTGGCTTTCCGGTGGCGTCAGCATTGCAGTGTCTGAGGGCATGGCAGCGCATCCAGGGAGCGTCAGGGTGAACAGGGCCAGGGCAGCAAAGTACAGTCTCATGGGGCGTCCATCGGTGTGTCGGCTCAATCGGATTTCTGCGGGTGCTGTTCGCGCCAGTCTGGGCCGAGCCGGGATTCCACGTATTCGCGAATGAATTGCCGGACTTTCTGGGAAGGGGTGACATCCTCTTCCTTGCAGAGTTTCTCGAAGGTTGCTTTCTTTTCGGGGTCAATCAGGAGCGTGAGTCGGGCAGTTCGGTTTTCCATGGTTCAGAGCTTCTTACGGCGTTAAGTGACTGGTATGTTAATTAGATTAACATTGAATGAACAAATAACAACCATATAATGTAAATAAATCCTGACTGGCGAGTCCCTGTATGTCCCATCGTGCCCACCTGTTTTCACTGCGCTTTGCCCATGCTTTCCGTGAAGCCTGCCTGAGCGAACGTTATAACGGGCACCGGTTTGTAAAAGACTTGATGGCCGGCATAACGGTGGGGATTATCGCCATTCCGCTGTCCATGGCGCTGGCCATCGCCAGCGGCGTGGCGCCTCAGTACGGTCTTTATACCGCCGTTATTGCCGGCTTTGTTATCGCCCTGACCGGCGGCAGCCGTTTCAGTATTTCAGGCCCCACAGCCGCCTTTGTCGTGATCCTGTATCCCATTGCCCAGGAGTATGGCCTGGGCGGTTTGCTGCTGGCCACCCTGATGTCCGGGGTGCTGTTGGTGATCATGGCCCTCATGCGCCTGGGCCGTTTGATCGAGTACATCCCGGAGGCCGTTACCCTGGGCTTCACCGCCGGTATTGCCGTGGTGATCCTGACTCTGCAGGTGAAGGATTTCTTCGGGCTGCCCCTGGAGAGTCTGCCGGAGCATTACTGGGATAAGTTGGCGGTATTGGGCCAGGCATTGCCCCAAATCGACGGTATGAGCACGCTGGTGGCGGCGGCAACACTGGCGGTGATGTTGCTGTGGTCAAAGTTGCGCACGCCAGTGCCGCCGCACCTGCCAGCAGTATTGGTGGGCAGTGGCCTGGCGTTGATGCTGAACGCCAGCGGTGCGGGTATCGAAACCATTGGCTCACGGTTCAGCTATCTGTTGCCGGATGGCAGTACCGGTGCCGGCATTCCGCCGTTCCTGCCGGAATTCACCTGGCCCTGGCAGCAACCGGGGCCGGACGGTGCGCCGCTGGGGCTGTCATGGGATATGGTGCGTGAACTGCTGCCAGCGGCGTTCGCCATTGCCATGCTGGGGGCGATTGAATCACTGCTGTGCGCGGTGGTGCTCGATGGCATGACCGGCAAACGGCACAGCGCCAACAGCGAATTGATGGGGCAGGGGCTGGGTAACATCGTGGTGCCCTTCTTCGGTGGCATCACCGCCACTGCGGCCATTGCCCGTTCCGCGGCCAATTACCGGGCCGGCGCCCAGTCGCCGGTGGCGGCCATGGTGCATGCGGTGGTTGTGCTACTGGCCCTGGTATCTCTGGCCGGTGTCCTGGCTTACCTGCCCATGCCGGCTATGGCAGCGCTGTTGGTGATGGTGGCCTGGAATATGAGTGAAGCGCCCAAGGCGGTGCACCTGCTGAGAACGGCACCCCGGGGCGATATCCTGGTGTTCCTCACCTGTTTTGGTCTGACCGTGGCGCTGGACATGGTGATCGCCATTACCACCGGCATCCTGTTGGCGGCGGTCCTGTTTATGCAGGAAATGGCCAAAATGACACGGGTGACGGACATCACCGACAGCAAGCGTATCCGGGGCGAGTCCCTGCCGGAGGGCTGGCGGGTCTTCAAGATCAACGGCCCGCTGTTTTTTGCCGCCGCTGATCGCATCTTCGGGGAATTGGCCGAGCTGTCCCGGGAAGCGCGGGGCTTTATCCTCTATATGGACGGTGTCACCGTGTTGGACGCCGGTGGCCTGTCGGCCCTGGGAAAGCTGATTGACACCTGCCGTGAAAGTGGCAGTCAGGTGATCGTGGCCGACCTGCAGTTCCAGCCTCTGAGGGCGCTGGCCAGGGCCGGGCTGGCACCGGAGGCGGGGGTGAGCCGCTTCACCCCGACCCTGGAAGCCGCCCTGCATGCGGCTGGCAGTAAAAGCGAGTAATTCCAAGCCACTGATATTCTTCTTTTCTGGCACTTTGTTCTATCCTGTGCAGGTAATTCTCATTGCACAGGATGACTTCATGCTGCCCTTCCGCCTGATTGACCGGGTCAAGTTTATTGTCGAGCGACAGCTGGTAAAGGGGGCCGGCTTCCAGTTGCTGGTGGTTGGCCTGTTCATCGCCCTGATTTCCCTCATTGGCGGCCTGCTGGTGATCATGCCGGCGGCCGATGAATTCGAGGATGCGGGTTCCGCCATCTGGTGGGCGTTCCTGCGTCTGACCGACCCCGGTTACCTGGGGGACGATGTCGGTACCTGGCAGCGCATTGTCTCCACCCTGCTGACCATCTCCGGTTATGTGGTGTTCATGGGCACTCTGGTGGCCATTCTGACCCGCTGGTTGATCGCCAAGATGGCTGAGCTGGAGCGGGGGCTGACCCCGGTGACCCTGAAAAACCACCTGGTGGTCCTGGGCTGGACCGCCCAGACCCCGCCGCTGGTAGCCGAACTGTTTGGTTCCACAGGTCGTATGCGCCGTTTTCTGGAGAAGCACGATACCCAGAAGCTGCGGCTGGTGGTGCTGGCTGAAGAGGCGGGTGCCGGCCAGTTGCATGAGCTGAGAAATGAACCGGGTGTGGGTGATCGCTCACGGGAGGTGATCCTGCGCAGTGGCTCTCCGATTCAGCCCGAGGCCCTGCAACGGGTGGCCTGTCTGGACGCCGCAGCGGTGATCGTGCCCAGTCATGGGCATGGCGCCGGCAGTTTCGTCACGCCGGACGTGGAGACCGTTAAGGCGCTGCTCTCCATTGCCGCCCAGGCCCGAGACTTTGGTAGTTCACTGCCGTTTGTGGTGGCGGAAATCCAGGATATGCGTAAATTGCCGGTCATCCAGCGGGCTTACCCGGGGTCGGTGGAAGTGGTGGCGGGGGATGCCACCATCAGCCGCCTGATGGTCCAGAACGTGCTACACCCCCATTTGTCGGAGGTCTATAACGAGCTGCTGACCGCCGGTGAAGGCAACGAAATCTTTGTTCGTGGCGGCGAAACGGCCGAAGGCCTGACCGTCAGCGAGCTCGCCGCGCAGCGCCCCCAAGCCATTGTCCTGGGGCTGTTACACCCGACGGACAGTCAGCGCTGGCGGATCGACATGCCTGCACCGGCCAATGCCGTGATTCACCGGGAAGACCGGGTGGTACTGCTGGCCCGCGAGTATGAACATACCGGCAATGACTCCAAGGCAGAGCCCCTGGCCATGTTTGAGCGTGCCGAGCCGTCGGCGGTGGTGGCGGCCCAGGGCCGTGCGCACCGGGTCCTGGTTCTGGGCTGGAACCGGCGCGTGCCCAGCCTGGCGGCGGAATTTGCCAGCTATCCAGGCCGCCAGTTCCATCTGGACCTGGTGTCGGTCATTCCCCTGGCCGAGCGGGAGCGGGAACTGCGCCGCCATGGTGTGGAGTTGGCCGGGGTGAACGGTCGCCTGCTGGAAGCCGATTACATGATCGAAGACGACCTGCGCAAACTGGACCCGGCCACCTACGATACGGTGATGCTGTTGAGCAGCGACCGCATCGGTTCCGATGAGGAAGCTGACGCCCGTGCCATGGTGGGCTACCTGCAACTGGAAGACATACTGTCGGAATCCGTCCGCCGGCCCCAGGTGATCCTGGAGTTGAGTGACCCCGATAACCGGCAACTGCTGTACGGTCACCAGAGTGAGATGCTGATCAGCCCCATGATTCTCAGTCACGTGCTGGCCCAGGTGGCGCTGCGGCGGGAGCTGCGCGTGGTGCTGGACGAGCTCTTTACCGTCAATGGAGCGGAATTCCAGTTTCGTGATCCCAACGACTATCCACTGCCGGCCAGCACCAATTTCCAGGTACTGGAAAAAATTGTCGCAGCCCGTGGCGAGGTGGCGCTGGGCCTTTATCGGGCCAGGCCCGACGATCGTGGTCGGCACATAATGATGAACCCTCCGCGTCGGCAATATCTGGATATTCAGGAACATGATCGTCTGCTGGTTATGTGCCGTACATAGGACGCTTCCTACCTGTCTAGGTATTCACGTAGAAAATGCCGAAAATACACCACATAAATTTCAATTATAAATTCAAAGCGTCTAGAGTATCGCTTAACGTCAGCGCCTGCCCGTTACCGGCCGCAGGCAGTTGGCTTCGGATGCTGCCTGGCAGCAGTTTTTCCGCACCTTTTGAACCTAAAACGTAGAAAGGACATAGAGATGCCTTACGCACAAGACGTTGATCAGATTGCTTCCCTGTTGAAGCAGAACCCGACCTGGAACGCTATCAACCCGAAGCACGCTGCCCGCATGCGCGCCCAGAACAAGTTCAAGACTGGTCTGGACATCGCCAAGTACACCGCCAAAATCATGCGCGAAGACATGGCGAACTACGACAAGGACACTTCCCAGTACACCCAGTCCCTGGGCTGCTGGCACGGCTTTATTGGTCAGCAGAAGATGCTGTCCATCAAGAAGCACTTTGGTAACACCAAGCGTCGTTACCTGTACCTGTCTGGCTGGATGGTTGCGGCCATGCGTTCACAGTTCGGCCCGCTGCCGGACCAGTCCATGCACGAGAAGACCGCCGTTCCTGGCCTGATCGAAGAGCTTTACACCTTCCTGCGCCAGGCTGACGCATGGGAACTGAACCACCTGTTCCGCGCCCTGGAAGAAGCTGAAAACGCCGGCGACACTGCCAAGGCTGAAGAGCTGATCAAGCAGATCGACAACCACGAAACTCACGTTGTGCCGATCATTGCCGACATCGACGCAGGTTTCGGTAACGCTGAAGCCACTTACCTGCTGTCCAAGAAGATGATCGAAGCCGGTGCCTGCTGCATCCAGATCGAAAACCAGGTTTCCGACGAGAAGCAGTGTGGTCACCAGGACGGTAAGGTAACCGTTCCGCACGCTGACTTCCTGTCCAAAATCAACGCCGTACGTCTGGCGTTCCTGGAGCTGGGTGTTGATGACGGTGTTATCGTTGCCCGTACCGACTCCCTGGGCGCTGGCCTGACCCAGAAACTGGCCGTAACTGACGAGCCGGGCGACCTGGGCGACAAGTACAACAGCTTCCTCGATGGCGAGTACATCGACGACGCTTCCCAGATCAACAACGGCGACGTTGTGATCAAGTCTGACGGCAAGCTGATGAAGCCGAAGCGTCTGCCTTCTGGCCTGTTCCAGTTCAAGCCGGGCACTGGCGAAGACCGTGTTGTCCTGGACTGCATCACTTCCCTGCAGAACGGCGCTGACCTGCTGTGGATCGAAACCGAGAAGCCGCACGTTGGCCAGATCGCCGGCATGGTTAACCGCATCCGTGAAGTGGTGCCCGATGCCAAGCTGGTTTACAACAACAGCCCGTCCTTCAACTGGACCCTGAACTTCCGTCAGCAGGTATTCGATGCCTGGAAAGAAGAAGGCAAAGACGTATCTGCCTATGACCGTGAAGCTCTGATGGACAGCAAGTACGACGACACCGAGCTGGGTAAACTGGCTGACGAGTGGACTGCGGACTTCCAGCGCAAGGCCTCTGCAGAAGCAGGTATCTTCCACCACCTGATCACTCTGCCGACTTACCACACCGCTGCTCTGTCCACTGACAACCTGGCCAAGGGCTACTTCGGTGACGAAGGCATGCTGGCCTACGTTGGCGGCGTTCAGCGTAAGGAAATCCGTCAGGGTATCGCGACTGTTAAGCACCAGGACATGGCCGGTTCCAACATCGGTGATGACCACAAAGAGTTCTTCGCAGGTGACGCGGCTCTGAAGGCCGGTGGTAAAGACAACACCATGAACCAGTTCTAAAACTGGCCTCATGATGTTCCGGTGAGTGCTTCGGCGCTCACCGACCACAGAAAACCCCGCAAGGCGCGAGCTTTGCGGGGTTTTTGTTTTTAACACTGGTGTAATCCCTCATCTTCCTGATTTGCGACGATATTTGAGGTTATCACTGACTGACACACTGGCGAGTGTTTCAGGGGTGATACAGGTTCAGGCTTTTTGGCTTTCCTTCGGATTCGGGACGTTGTTGAAAATAGTTCAGGTATTCATAAGCTTAAAAGTTCATTGGTGGGGTTGGCATACTAATCGCTCTTTTGATTCCTACGGATCTGTGCCCTGGCGCCCCCGCTCACTGGCGGCGGGATGGGACGGATTCCCGTTAAGCCAATATCATCAAAAGGACATGAATCATGAATACCAAAAAAAGCCTGCTGGCAGCTGCAATTGCAATGAGTCTGGGTATCTCCGGGTATGCAATGGCGGAACAGGGGGGCGATGGCAGCCCCAACACCAATGCGGATGACAGCTCCGCAGCCAACACCAACTATTCCGGAAATACTGACTCCGGTAATGACAACTCAACCACCAATACCGATAACACCGACAATTCCGACGACAGCACCAGCGTTGCTGATTCGTTCAAGATTGCCGATAGCGGTAATGACATGTCGGATAATTCGAGTACGGATAATTCCGATAACTCAAGCACTGACAATTCGGACAACTCCGACAGCTCAGACAACAGCACCAGCCTGAACGATGCGTTCAAGATTGCCGACAGTGGCAATACCGACGCGTCGGACAACTCCGATAATTCCTCCGTGGATAACTCGGATAACAGTGACAGTTCCGACAACAGCACCAGTGTGAACGATTCCTACAAGGTGGCTGACAGCGGAAACACTGATAACTCCAATACCAACAACTCCGATAATTCGAATACGAATAACTCGGACAACTCAGACAACTCGGATAACTCCGACAGTTCTGATAACAGCACCACCGTCACTGACTCCTACAAGATTGCCAACAGCGGCAACAGTGACAGCTCTGACAGCTCGATCAGCAACAGTGATTCGAACAACACCGACAATAGCGACAGTTCAGACAACAGCTCGAACACCATGAACCTGTCGATGGAAGTGTTCATGAACGATGCTGAGCTGAGCGGCACCGTGTCTGGAACCAACGTCACCTATGGCGATGCCAACGGCAAACGCTCCATGGTTGATACCCGGACCTCCAACGAGATCTCCGGTGGCTCCGCGAACTTCACCGGTGTCGGCGCCTTCGCCCAGAACGCCGGTGTGGGTAGCGTGACCCAGGCCAACGTCAGCGTGATGTCGAACCTGAGCGCAGGCGGCGGTAACTGAGGCTGAGACAGGGCGAGCTGCCTCCAACGGGGGCAGCTTCCCTTGTCGGGAGTTGTGTCATGGCCAAAGTCATGAACAGGGTACTGATGCTTGTGGTCGCCGTTATGCCCGGAGTTGCTGTTGCTGAGGACTGGGCCGATGCACAGCCCATGAGCCTTAAGCAGCTGGATGCGGCCAGTGGCCGTCAGGGCGTTCCCATTCAGTGGCAGCTGAATGAGGCCCAGCAGAATGCCGAGGTGAGCGGCAATGTGTTGTCAGGACCGGTAAACACCGGCGACAACTGGATCGCGGACCAGGCGTTCGAAAATATGAGCGGCATCGCCACGGTGATTCAGAACACGGGTAATCAGGTGGTGATCCAGGACAGTACCCAGATCAACATTCTCATCAATCACTGAGCCGGAGGTGGATCATGGTTGGTAAAGCACAGTGGCTGGCAGGAGCACTGGGTTGCCTGCTCTGGTCCACCGCCTTTTCCGGAACGGTGCTGGTCCCGGGTGCCGGTGGCCATGTAGAGGTTTCGGTCACCAGCTTTCAGGATCAGCGTTTTGCCCAGCTGTATCAGCAACAGTACGATTTCAGCTGTGGTTCTGCTGCTCTGGCTTCCCTGCTTTCCTACCATTACGACTGGCCAGTGACAGAGCAGGATGTTTTCAGCGAGATGCTGGCCCTGGCGGATAAGGAAAAGGTGCTTCGGGACGGTTTCTCCATGCTGGATATGAAGCGATATCTCGAAGCCAATGGTTACCAGGCGGATGGATTCCGGATGCCATTGGAAGGCCTGCGTGAGCGGGTGCGGGTGCCGGTGATTGCACTGGTCACCCTGGGTGGTTACCGGCATTTTGTGGTGATCAAGGGTATTAGCCAACGCGAAGTGCTGGTGGGTGATCCGGCCCGGGGCCTGAAGGCCTATTCCTGGGCAGAGTTCAACCAGCATTGGGATGGCGCGGCATTTGTCATTCGCAGCCATCTGGAGCAGGGCCGGTCGAGTTTTCTGGCCCGGGACGACTGGCCGGGGCTGGCGAGGGCGCCTCTGTTCAAGGGGCTGGAGGGGCCGTCCGTGGGACATACTCTGCCTTATTGGCCCAGTACACAGGAGTGGTGATGCCATGAAACGACACATGGGCGTTTTCTGGGCAATGACTCTGGTTGCCATGAGCGTTCAGGCGGAGATGCGGCTGAGTGAAACTCCCCTGTCGGATGCCGAACTGGCAACCCTGCGGGGTGGCTTCTTTCTGGACGGACTGGAGATTGCCATCGGGCTTGAGCAGGTAGTGGCCGTGAACGGCGAGACCCAGGTCATCAATCACCTGCGCATTCCCAACCTGAACCAGCGACTGACCGGTGATGGGCTGTCGCTGCAAATGGAGTCCTTGGTGGCCCAGAGCATTGGCTCGGACGGCCTGAGGCTGACCACCGGCGCTGCGGGCGATGGTGGCTGGATGACGGTGCTTCAGAACAGTCTCAATAGCGTCACCATCCAGCAAATTCGCCAGCTGGATATTGAGCTGAACAATATCGGCAACGTCTATCGTCTGCCACAGGATGCCGGCCTGCCGATGTTGCCGTGACGCTGCTTACAGGTTGATCGGCAGCTTCAGGGTAATCTCCGTGTCGGGTGCGGCATCGGTGACCCCGATGGCAACGGTCAGGCTCAGCAGGGTGTCACTGGTTACCCGGTGAGACAGTCCAAAGGCGAGCGAGGCGACCTGGGTACGGCTGAAGTTGGCGGCAAACAAGTCATTTCCCAGCTCGTAGGTGGTCTCGCCAATGACAGAGTGATCGTACCCCAGGCTGAACGAGGTGCGTTCGTTGAAGGCGAAGCCCATGCCAAAGCCAAACCGGACGACATCCCCGGGATCCACCGTGCCGCCATTCTCGGGCCCCTGGTCGTCCTCAATGGTCCACACGTAGCTCAGGTTGCCGAACAGCACAGCGGGATCGGAAGGGTAGATGAACGACAAGCCTGGCTCCACCGACCAGAAGCCTGAGCCGGTGGGGCGTTCGGCCAGCTCGTAGCCAATGGGATTGCCGTCTTTGTCCCTCACCACTTCTCCATCCGTACCGGTAATTGGGTCCCGGTCAACGTCATAGGGCCCATCACCGGTCGGCGCCTTGGCCCGGAACGTGCCGATCAGGTAAGGCCAGCCGTCCAGACCATCATTGAGCTGGTAGCGTAGCGCCAGTTCCACATCCCCCAGGCCTTCGCCCGAAGACTCTTCCAACGTGTCAATGGGGGTGCCGCTAAAGGCCTCTCGGGCACGAATATCCTCTTCGATGCTGAGATAGGGAACCCGAAGCCCGGCTTCGAATCGGCTGGTGAATCCGTACTTGGTGGTTAACGCGCCGACGAACACATCGCGCTGGATTTCGGAAATATTGATGAGCCCCACCAGCAGGGCGGGGATCACCGTATAGCCTTCCACCGCCACCTTGGTTGCACTGCTGTGGGCATAGGAAAACGACGGTTCAAAAGTGAAACGTCCCGGTTGCGTGACAATGCCCCGGTCGGCGGTGATTGAGGCAATCTCGGTGGCAGTGTCGTTGGGTTCGGCGTGGGCAAAGGGGGCGAGGCAGGCGGCCAGTCCCAGAGTGGCAAGCTGTTTCATGAGGTCTCTCCTTGACCCCGGTCGGGGTCGGCGTTGTTGTGGGTTTTTGCGGAAGGTGGCGTCAGCCGGTGCTTGTCCAGTAGCCGGTAAAACGACACCCGGGAAATCTTCAGTAGCCGGGCCGCGGCTGAAATGTTCTGGTGCGTGAGCGACAGACTGGTGGTGATCGCTTCCCGGTCCGCCCGGGCCCGGAAGGCCTGGAGGGAATAACGATCTGTCTGCATTGGTGGCGTGGTTTGCAGTAGCCCCATGTCCTCCGGCTGTATACGGAGGCTTCGGGACAGCAGCACCGCCTGGCTCAGCCGGTTCTGGAGTTCCCGGAGGTTGCCGGGCCAGTTATGGCGGGCCATGGCCAGCAATGTGGCGTTGTCGATCCAGTGTTTCTGGTTGGTGGTGTTGTCCAGCATGCGCTGTACCAGGCCGGGCAGGTCTTCCAGCCGATCCCTAAGGGGCGGCATGGTGACTGTCAGGTTGCCCAGCCGATACATCACGTCCTCCCGGAAATGACCGGCGTGCACCAGGTCTTCCAGGGGGGTATTGCAGGTGGCGATAATGCGTACGTCTACCTGGGTGGAGTGGTTGGCGCCAATGGGCTCCACCTGCCCGTCCTGGAGAAAACGAAGAATGGCCGATTGCTGTTCCGGGCAGAGCTCATCAGCCCCGGCCAACACCAGGGTGCCGCCATCGGCTGCCTCTATCCGGCCCTTGCGGGCCTTGAGGGCATGGGTGAACGCGCCGCGTTCATGGCCAAACAGTTCGCTCTGGGTCAGGGAAGGGGGAAGGGCTGCACAGTTTACCGTGACCAGCGGCTGGTGGCGTCGGCGCGATTCCCGATGAACAAAGTGGGCTGCCGCGTCCCGGCCGGTGCCATTCTCGCCGTAAATCAGCACCGGCTCATTAGTGGCTGCAAACCGCCTCAGCAGGGTACGGGTCCGGCGAATGGCCTGCGAAGGCCCCTTCAAGGCAAAGTGTTGATAGCTGGCGCGATTGTGGTCGACCTCCAGGTTGCCCAGACAGGCCATTCCCCACATATGCCCTAGACTGTAACGCAGGCGTCGCCAGTCAACGGGGAGGGTGTGGTAGTCCTGGCAGTAGTCCTGAATCAGGCGTCGAACCTGGGGGTGATCCAGCTGGCCGGTCTGCACAATGGCCAGCCACGAGCTGGCTGGCAGGTGTTCCAGCCACTGGTCAATGTGGGCATACTGACCCTGTGTCAGGCTGGCCAGATCGCAAACACCGATAGGTCTGCCGCGGCACTCCGGTTCTTGGGTATGCAGAGGCTCGCCCGGGTGAATCCGGTTCAGCTGCCACTGGTTTGTGAGCAGCTGATGGATGTTGTTCTGACGCCTGTCGGCCGAAAGCCAGAGCAATTTTGGTTTCTGTTCCATGATCCGTTTCCTCGGACCACCGAAAAGCAGGTCTCGGGCCAGTTCCTGAAGCTGGCGGAATATCAGCACCTTGCCGTCATGGACGCCCGGGCCAAAGGGTTGGCCTGTAAATATAATCGACGTTGTTTGGAGTAGGGGCCGGTCGATGTTGTCTGATCAATGGATGATATTTCTGATTCTGGGCGTCACGCTTGTCCTGTTTGTCTGGAACCGGATCCGATTTGATGTCGTCGCGATGCTGGCCTTGCTGGCGGTGTCGGTCACCGGCCTGGTGCCGGGTGACCAACTGTTCTCCGGCTTTAGCCACCCCGCTGTGATTACGGTGGCAGCTGTATTGGTGATCAGCCAGGGCCTGGTGAACGGTGGTGTGGTGGATGCGGTGGCCCGGCTACTGGCAAGGGTTGGGCATAACGCCGTGCTGCAGGTGGTGACCCTGAGTTTGGTGGTTGCCCTGTGCTCGGCGTTCATCAATAACGTCGGGGCACTGGCCTTATTGATGCCGGTGGCGATCTGGATGTCCCGGCAATCCGGCCGCTCACCCTCCCTGCTGTTAATGCCCCTCGCTTTCGGTTCTCTCCTGGGCGGTACCATCACCCTGATCGGCACGCCGCCCAACATCATCATCGCCAGCTACCGGGAAACCGGCGCCTTCGGGTTGCTGGATTTTGCCCCGGCAGGCCTGGCTATCACTGCGGCCGGTATCGTGTTCATCGGGCTCATCGGCTGGCGTCTGACCCCGAAACGGGAAGAGGCTGCCAACGGGGAGAGCTTGTTCAGTGTCGGCGACTACGTAACCGAGTTGCGGGTGCCGGAGGATTCGGACTACGCCGGTGGCACCCTGCATAAGCTTCTGACATCCGGTGACAACGCACAGAGCCTGGTGGTCCTGGCGTTGATCAGGGACGAGGAAAGTGCGCCGGCTCCGTCCACGTTTACCGTATTGCGTGAAGGCGATGTCCTTCTGGTGCAGGCGGATACCCAGACCCTGGAGGAATTTCTGGACCACACCGGGCTGGCTTTGGCTCACGCGGTTGAAGAGCAAAAGGAAGAAGAGGACGAAGACGGTTCACCCGAGAGCCGTCGGCCGGATGAAAAAGAGGCCGAAAAAAGGATTGCCAGCGGCGATGTCCGGTTAATCGAGGCCGTGATTACCCCAAACTCCCAACTGACCGGGCGTTCGGCCAACCGTCTGAATCTGCGGGAAAGGTATGAACTTAACATTGTGGCGGTGGCCCGTCAGGGGCATCGGTTGAAAGAGCGACTGGCGGATATTCGTTTCCGCTCGGGAGACATTCTCCTGGTGCAGGGGGAAGAAGACTCGCTGATGGCGACGCTCCAGACCCTGGGCTGCCTGCCCCTGGCCGAGCGGGAACTTAAACTGGGCCGCCCGAAAAAGCTCTGGCTGGCGGGCGGGCTGTTTCTGGCAGCCATCGCCGTTATTCTGCTTGGATGGCTGGGACCACCGGTTGCCCTGATTGGTTGTGCTGTGGCCATGGTGCTGGCTCGCCTGCTGGAACCGGCAGAGGCCTACCGGGCCATTGACTGGTCCGTGATTGTTCTCCTGGCCGCCATGATCCCGGTGGGCCAGGCGCTGGAAACCACCGGTGGCGCCGACTCGATTGCGGCCCAGATACTGGCCGTGGCGCAGGGACAGCCGAGTTGGCTGGCCCTGGGTATCATTCTGGTAGGCGCTATGGCGCTGTCCAATGTGGTGAACAATGCGGCGGCAGCGGTCCTGGTGGCCCCCATCGCCCTGGGCCTCTCGGAACAACTGGGCCTGGCGCCGGATGCCGCCTTGATGGCGGTGGCCGTGGGTGCCTCCTGTGCCTTCCTGACGCCCATCGGCCACCAGTCCAATGCCTTGGTGATGGAGCCGGGTGGCTATCGCTTCGGTGATTACTGGCGTCTGGGCCTGCCACTTTCGGTGGTGGTAACCGTCGTGGCTGTGCCGGTGATTCTCTGGGTGTGGGGCTGATTCTGATATGCTGCAAACATAAAGCTGAACGCTGAGAGGGCAGAATTCATGGTGGCTGAAGACTATAAAGAACAATTGCTCGGTGAACTGGAACTGGCCCGCAGCCGGACACTGAGACTGATTGAGTCACTGCCGGCTGAAAAGCTGGATGTCCCCTATCATCCCGGCGTAAATCCACCGCTGTGGGAAATGGGCCACTCGGCGTTTTTCTACGAAGTGTTTGTCTTCAACCTGCTGGACGGAACCCCCAGCTATGATCCGTCCATGGACGACCTCTGGGATTCCTTCCACGTCGAGCACCAGGACCGCTGGCGCAGTGATCTCTTCCCGGGGCGGGAAGCCACGCTGGCGTATTTCAATACGATCTACGACCGGGTTGCCGAGCGCATCCAGAGCCGTCCCCTGACCGATGAAGAGCTGTACCTGTACCGCTACGCCATCTTCCACCAGAACATGCACATCGAATCGCTGATCTGGTGTCGGCAAACCGTGGGGTATCCCGCTCCGCCGGATTTGCAGGGCGACCGGCCCGCGCCGGGTGAGCTGGTTTCCGGTGATGTGGAGATTCCGGCCGGGCGCTGGCGCATTGGTATGCCCGGCGACTCTGAAGCGTTTGCCAGGGAAGATTTTGCCTTTGATAACGAGAAGCCCGGATTTGAGATTGAGCTGGAGGCGTTTCGGATCAGCCGAACCCTGGTGTCCAATCGCGAATTTCAGGCGTTCGTGGATGACGGTGGTTACCAACGCCCGGAGCTGTGGTCATTCGGTGGGCGAAAGTGGCTGGAGGCCGAGCAGGACGTGGCCCTGGTGCACGGTCTGGACGAGGCTTTGATGCGAGCGCCCCGGCATCCGCTGTATTGGCGTTGGCAGAACAACGAATGGCAGGAGCGGGTGTTTGATCGGTGGCGGCCGTTGAATCCGGACGCGCCAGTGACCCATATTACCTACTGGGAAGCGGAGGCCTGGTGCCAATGGGCGGGCCGGCGGTTACCGACCGAATATGAGTGGGAAGTGGCGGCATTGGCGAACAAAGCCGGTGAGCCGTTCCGGCGGTACCCTTGGGGTAATCAAGCACCGGATGCCTCAAAAGCGGATCTGGATGGGCGCAGCATGGCACAGAATCCGGTCTGGGATTATCCGGCGGGTGACAGTCCGTTCGGCTGCCGCCAGATGGTGGGCACGGTCTGGGAATGGACCAGCAACCAGTTCCTGCCCTATGACGGCTTCAAGGTGGATATGTACCCGTTCATGTCCACCCTGCAGTTTGCCACCCACAAGGTCACCAAGGGCGGCAGTTGTGCCACCTCATCGAACCTCATTCGCGGCACCTATCGACAGGCGTACTTCCCGACCAGGAACGATGTCTACACCGGTTTCAGGAGCTGTGCCCGGTAAGGCCAGGCTATTTCGGCAGTTTGGCCTGTTCCAGCGCCCGGACATCTTCTATCCGCTGATGGTGCTCCGCCAGGTGGCTGGCCAGGGCCACACCGGTTTCGCTCATGGTCAGGTAGGCCTGGTTGGCACCGGCTTCCCGAATGCGCTCAGCTTCATCGGCATACATGGTGTGGGCCACGATATAGCCGGTGAAGCCCAGCTTGCGCAACATTCGGGCGGCAATGAGCTTGCCTTCGATATCGCTCATGGCCAGCACCACCGATTCCACGGAAGGCATGTGCAGTCCCTCCCAGAAAGTGATGTCCTCGGCATCGGCAAACACCACGTGGCGTCCTTCTTTCTGGTGCTTCTCCGTCTTCGCCGGGTCTGAATCCAGGCCCATGATGCGTTCTTCATTGGCACTTAACCAGTCATAGGCGGCGGTGCCAGTCCGCCCCATGCCCATCACCAGCACTTTGGTGTCGCCCAGGGAAATCGGCTGCTCGTCCGGATGGCGCTTGTGGCTCTCAAACCGGTCGATGCGATGGCAGACACGTTCGTAAATGCTGTGGGCGAAGCGGTTGATCGGTGCCGAAAAGACAAACGACAGTGACACGGTGATCGCCAGGGGCACCAGCCACTCCGGCAATGCCACGCTGGCCACGATCAGGCCGAATTCGCTGTAATTGGTCAGTGACAGGGAAGTCAGGAAGCTACTGCGGGCACGCAGGCGGAAAGCCAGCAGCAGGAAGTAGAACAGTATGCCCTTGAGCGGCAACACCAGGGCCGCCACCACGGCAAACATCAAAGCTTGCTGGTCCGGAAGGCCTCCAATCCCGATTTGCAGGAAGAAGCCTACCAGGAACATTTCCTTCACGCTCCAAAGCGACTTGGAGAGTTCCTGTGAACGCGGATGGTTGGCCAGCATGGCGCCAAAGATCAGGGCGCCGAGTTCCGAACTCAGACCGACGGCCTCGAAGCCCAATCCGCCCAGAACCAGGGCCAGTAACAGGCCAAGCAGAACCAGCAGTTCGTCGTGGCCACTGGCATCCAGCAGGCGGTAGAGCAGGGGACGTAACAGGGGCAGGCCGAACACCAGCAGTGCCCATTGCGAGGGCGTCTTGCCGGCTGCCAGGCTCATCACCACCAGGGCGATGAGGTCCTGCATGATCAGGATGCCGATGGCGACCCTGCCATGGAAGGCTCGGATTTCCCGTTTGCCTTCCAGCACCTTGGCGGCGAGAACCGTGCTGGAGAAGGAGAGCGCGATGGCCAGCAGAAGTGCGGTCGCCCAGTCTAGCTCCAGTAGCCAGTACAGGCCGGGGGTAAACACCAGGCAGGTGATGCCAAAATGCAGGAGGCCGCCGCCGATGACTTCCGGGCTGACGATGGATTTGAGCTTGAGTTTCAGGCCAACGGTGAACAGTAGTAGCAGTACACCCAGATGGGCGACATGCTCCAGCACACCGGTTTGTTCAACCGCCAGCCCGGTAAACGACGACAGCCCGCTGAGGACAAAGCCTGCGGCCAGATACCCCACCAGTGGTGGCAGGCCCACGGCTTTCACGCCCAGGCCCAGCACAAAGGCAAACGTAATCCAGATGGCTTCAGGCATCAGCAGCAGGCCCTGTCAGGTCCGTTTGAGGGGCTAGCCCTGCTCGCGGGCAATCGCCCGGTAGGCGATATCCTTACGGTAGAACACGCCATCCCAGGTGACTTTCGCAGCCAGCTCGTAGGCGCGCTGTTGGGCCTCGGTGACGGTATTGCCCAGAGCCGTGGCGCAAAGCACGCGACCGCCGGCGGTGACCACCTCATCGCCATCCAGCTTGGTGCCGGCGTGGAAGACCTTCTTGCCGTCCACCTCGGTTTCGGGCAACCCAGAGATGACATCGCCCTTGTTGTAGCTGCCCGGGTAGCCCCCGGCGGCGAGGACAATGCCCACGGATGCACGGTCGTCCCATTCGGAGTCGCACTGGTCCAGCTTGCCGTCCACGGCGGCCTGGCACAGTTCCACCAGGTCGGATTTCATGCGCAGCATGATCGGCTGGGTCTCCGGGTCGCCGAAACGGCAGTTGAATTCGATCACCTTGGGGGCACCATTGGTGTCGATCATCAGGCCGGCGTACAAAAAGCCTTTGTAGGCATGGCCTTCGGCGGCCATGCCGTTAACCGTGGGCATGATTACCTCGTCCATGATGCGCTGGTGCACGTCGGCGGTGACTACGGGTGCGGGGGAGTAGGCGCCCATGCCACCGGTGTTCGGGCCGGTATCGCCGTCGCCCACGCGCTTGTGGTCCTGGGAGGTGGCCATGGCCAGTACGTTCTTGCCGTCCACCATCACGATGAAGGAGGCTTCTTCGCCGTCCAGGAATTCCTCGACCACCACGCGGCTGCCGGCGTCACCAAAGGCGTTACCCGCGAGCATATCGCGGATGGCATCTTCGGCTTCTTCCTGGGTCATGGCGACAATCACGCCCTTGCCGGCGGCCAAGCCATCGGCTTTGACGACGATGGGCGCGCCTTTCTCACGCACGTAGGCCAGGGCCTCGTCCACATCGGTGAAATTGGCGTAGTCGGCGGTGGGAATCTGCTGGCGGGCCAGGAAGTCCTTGGTGAAGGCCTTGGAGCCTTCGAGCTGGGCGGCGCCGGCGCTGGGGCCGAAGATGCGCAGGCCGCGTTCCTCGAATTTGTCGACCACACCGGCCACCAGGGGCGCTTCCGGGCCGACGATGGTCAGACCCACGTGGTTCTGTTCGGCAAAGTCGGCCAGGCCGTCCAGGTCCATCACGTCCAGGTCGACGTTCTCCAGGTTCGGCTCGCGGGCGGTGCCGGCGTTGCCGGGCGCCACGAAAACCTTGTCCGCTTGGGGGGATTGGGCCGCTTTCCAGGCCAGTGCATGTTCGCGACCACCGCCGCCGATAACCAGAATGTTCATCGTGTTCTCCTTGAATCCGTATCAGTGGCGGAAGTGGCGCATGCCGGTGAAGACCATGGCGATGCCATGCTCGTTGGCGGCATCGATTACTTCCTGGTCGCGCATGGAGCCGCCCGGCTGGATCACAGCGGTAATGCCGGCTTCGGCGGCGGCGTCGATGCCGTCCCGGAACGGGAAGAAGGCGTCGGAAGACATCACCGAACCTTTCACTTCCAGGTTTTCATCGGCAGCCTTGATACCGGCGATCTTGGCGCTGTAGACGCGGCTCATCTGGCCTGCGCCCACGCCAATGGTGCGGCCGGCCTTGGCGTACACGATGGCATTGGACTTCACGTACTTGGCCACTTCCCAGGCGAACAAGAGGTCATTGAGTTCCTGCTCGGTGGGCTGGCGCTCGGTAACCACTTTCACGTCTTCCATGGCGACCATGCCCAGGTCGCGATCCTGCACCAGCAGGCCGCCGGTCACACGCTTGTAGTCCAGGGACTTGGCGCGCTCGCCGTCGAACTCGCCACAGGCCAGCAGGCGCACGTTCTTCTTGGCGGAGACAATCTCTACGGCTTCCGGCGCGATGGTCGGGGCGATGATCACTTCCACGAACTGGCGGTCAACGATGGCCTTGGCGGTTTTGGCATCCAGCTCGCGGTTGAAGGCGATGATGCCGCCGAAGGCGGACGTCGGGTCGGTGGCAAAGGCCAGGTCGTAGGCCTGTTCAATGTCGGCGCCAATGGCCACGCCGCAGGGGTTGGCGTGCTTGACGATGACACACGCCGGATCGGCGAAGGGCTTCACGCATTCCAGCGCGGCGTCGGTGTCGGCCACGTTGTTGAAGCTCAGTTCCTTGCCCTGCAGCTGCTTCGCGGTGGCCACGCAGGCTTCGCGCGGGTTGCGCTCGGCGTAGAAGGCGGCGCGCTGGTGAGGATTCTCGCCGTAACGCATGTCCTGGACCTTCACGAACTGGGCGTTGAAGGTGCGGGGGAAGTCGGCGTTGTCGTTGTCCGGGGTGCGGCCACCCAGGTAGTTGGCAATAGCACCGTCGTAACCTGCGGTGTGCTCGAACGCTTTTACGGCCAGATCGAAGCGGGTGCTGTAGGTCAGCTCGCCGTCGTTGTCGTTCAGTTCCTTGAGTACCCGGCTGTAATCGGAGGCGTTAACCACGATGGCGACATCGTTGTGGTTCTTGGCAGCTGCACGGACCATGGTCGGGCCACCGATGTCGATGTTTTCAATGGCGGTGGCCAGGTCGCAATCCGGGTTGGCGACGGTGTCTTCGAACGGGTAGAGATTCACCACGACCATGTCGATCGGGTTAATCCCGTGTTCGCCCATTACGGTGTCGTCGGTGCCGCGACGGCCCAGGATGCCGCCGTGGATTTTCGGGTGCAGGGTCTTGACCCGACCGTCCATCATTTCCGGGAAACCGGTGTAGTCGGACACTTCGGTAACCGGTACGTTGTTTTCCTGGAGCAGGCGGAAGGTGCCGCCAGTGGACAACAGCTCGATGCCGCGTTCGGTCAGGGCACGGCCAAAGTCGACGATGCCGGTTTTATCACTCACGCTGATCAGAGCGCGACGGACGGGGGTGTTTGCCTGATTTGCCATGGTCACTTTCTTCGCTGGTCGGATACGCTGAATTTTGCTCGGGTATAAAGTAGCAAGGGCCTCGCCAGAGTGTCATCCGGGAGGCCCAGGGAAAGCCGTGCAGATTATAGCAGACCGTACTGCTTGAGTTTCTTGCGCAATGTGCCGCGGTTCAGCCCCAGCATGGTTGAGGCCTTGGTCTGGTTGTTACGGGTGTAAGCCATGACCTGTTCGAGCAGAGGGGCTTCAACCTCTGAGAGTACCAACTGGTACACATCGGAGACCGGTGCGCCATCGAGTTGCTCGAAATAGTTTTTCAGGGCAACTTCCACGCTGTCGCGCAGGGTGACGCTGTTGCCACTGCCATTGACGGTGTGCAGCTGATGCATGTCGTCGTTGGCCGGGGTGCCCATGTTCTCATTCGTCAAAGTCTCAGCGGTCATGCTGCGAATTCCTCTTCTTTACGTAAGCGTGCAAAGTAATGTTCGATGCTGTCTTGCTGCTCCATCGCATTATCAATAGCGTTGAAGCGTTTGCGGAATTGTTTGCTCTCATCGTGAGCCTGCAGGTACCAGCCCACGTGTTTTCTGGCTATGCGCACACCCATTTTCTCGCCATAGAAGCCATGCAGTGCAGACAGGTGCTCTGTCAGGATTTGCTCCACTTCATCCAGTGCCGGTGTCGCCAAGTGTTTCCCGGTCTCCAGATAATGCAGGATTTCCCGGAAGATCCACGGTCGCCCCTGGGCTCCACGGCCAATTAGCAGGCCATCTGCCCCTGTGTGGGTGAGTACTCGTCGGGCTTTTTCCGGTGACGTGATGTCGCCGTTGGCAAACACCGGGATGCCGACGCTGGCTTTGACCTCGGCAATGGTGTCGTACTCCGCTTCACCGTTGTATTTGTCCGCGCGGGTACGACCATGTACGGCAATGGCCTGGATGCCGGCGTCTTCAGCCATGCGAGCGATAACCGGGGCATTGCGGTGCTCCCTGTCCCAGCCGGTCCGCATTTTCAGGGTCACCGGGATATCGACAGCCTTGACCACGGTTTCGAGTATCTCCCGAACCAGAGCCTCGTCTTTCATCAGCGCGGAGCCGGCAGCCTTGTTGCAGACCTTTTTCGCCGGACAGCCCATGTTGATGTCGATGATCTGTGCCCCGAATGCGGCATTCTGCCGGGCCGCGTCCGCCAGCATGGCGGGGTCGCCACCGGCAATCTGGACCGAGCGGGGCTCTGGTTCGCCCTGGTGGTTCAGGCGGGTTTGGGATTTGCGCGTGTGCCAGAGCTTGCTGTCTGCGATCACCATTTCCGACACCGCCAGGCCCGCCCCCATTTTTCGGCACAGTAGCCGGAAGGGGCGATCAGTAACGCCAGCCATGGGCGCAACGATCAATGGATTGGGCAGGGTGTACGGCCCGATTTTTGCCGTTGGCAACATGATCTGAGTCCGTGTCACAGGAGATTGAGCAAGCATCGGAATGAAGCGATTGGTTAATTAATAACCGCTTCCGGATCCGAAGGGCGCTAATAATACCGCTGGGGGCCAGCCGATTGAAGGGGCAGGGGGCTGAAAAAATTGATTATTTTTCGCGCTTTCTGGTTGACTTTTGCGCTGTCAACCATTGGCCGGGAGTCGGGTGGTTAGCGCTCAGCCCTCCCAGGGAACAAAGCTGAGGTTATAGTTCACTGCATCGCGCCCGGGATCCCGGATGTCGATGGAGATGCGGACCGGTGTTTGCCGGGGCATGATCTGCTTGTCCCCTTCGCCCTCCGCCAGGTATTCATCCGGCGTGAACGTGCTCTGCGCCACCACGTCGCCATTGAGGTTGGAGAACGTCAAGGCAATGGCCGGGAAAGGTTGCTCGAAGCCCGCCGTGTTGACGATGACCGCATCGACAATCAACTGGTTGCGGTTGTCCGGGTTGGTGCGTACCACCAGCTTCCGGCTTTCCACGGCTTCCACGTTGATCAGGGGTTTGAGGGTGCAGCCGGCCCACTGGCACGCCTGTTCATAAAAGGGGCGCAGTTGGGGGATGGCTGCCAACCGGTCGAACTGGAACCAGGCCACCTGGGCCGCGAGCCCGCCGATCAGGGCGAGAACCACCAGTGCCCAGAAAGCCTTGCGCAAGCCACCCCCGCTGCGGCGAACCGACACCGGTTCGTGGCGTAGGCCCTGGTAAAGGTTGTCGGGCTCGGGAGAAGGTTTGGAGGCGCGGGGCTCGGGCTCAGTCACCCGGTCGTCGTCTCCGGCTGTCAGGTGCAATTCTTCCGGGGAGTTCGGGGTTTGTTCAGGCTCCGGCGCGTGCTCGAGCTCATCATCCTCTTCCAGTATGGCTTCGGCCCAGCTCTCGTCCTGGTCTTTGGAGCCGGGTTCCAGGTCGTGCTCTGGATGGCTGGAATCGTCGTCCTGGTCGAAGTTGCGGAAGCTGTCGCTAAGCTCGTCGTCGGAGAAAGTCAGCGCGCTGCCGGTATAGCGGCTCTCGGTGGCATCTTCTTCGGGGTTGTCCTCGAAGAGCAGATCTTCCTCGTCTTCTGTCTGGTCGGATGCTGTATCGTCAGAAGGCGTTGGGGTGGTTTCGGGTTGAGCTGGGGGGCGTTCAGGTAACACCTGGTGGTCAATGGCGTTGAAAACATGCATGCAGTTGCCACAACGGACTTTGCCCCCGGCAATGCCAAGCTGTTCGTCCGTGACCCGGAAACGGGTCTCACATTGGGGGCATTGGGTCTGCAGGCTGCTCTGGGTCATGCTTCTGTCCTGAAAGCGTGATTGTCACTCCCTCAGCAGTTTAGTCATAACCGGCTGTTTCGTCACCCGATTTTGCGGCGTCCTGTGAGGCGTATCCAATCTTCCTTCTGTTCGGGCTCGTCCATGATGAACCAGGGCTCGTAGGCGTCCATTACTTCCCGGGCCTGGTTGAACAGTATGCCGGAGAGCACCAGGTCGCCGCCGGGGCGGGTCAGCTCCGCCAGGCGTGGTGCCAGGCCGATCAAGGGCTGGGCCAGGATGTTGGCCAGCATGATGTCCGCCTGGGTGTCCGGATCGTCGCCCGGCAGGTACAGATCCAGACGGTGCTCCGAGACGTTGTTGCGGCGGGCGTTCTCCCGGCTGGCTTCCAGTGCCTGGGGATCGGTGTCCACGCCAATGACGTGCTCGGCACCCAGCAGCAGGGCCGCCAGGCCGAGAATACCGGAACCACAACCGTAGTCGGTGACCTGTTTGCCGGCGATCTCCTGGCCGTCCAGCCATTCCAGGCAGAGGGCCGTGGTGGAATGGGTGCCGGTGCCGAAGGCCAACCCGGGGTCCAGCATCAGGTTGGCGGCCTCCGGGTCCGGCGCCTGGTGCCAGCTGGGCACAATCCAGAGACGTTCACCGAATTTGATGGGCTGGAAATCGTCCATCCAGGCCCGCTCCCAGTCCTTGTCCTCCACCAGGGTTACGTCGATTTCCGGTAACGCCTGCTGGGTCTGCTGGTGCCAGGCATCGCGAATGTCAGCGCACAGCTGCTCAATATCGCGGTCTGACTGGAACAGCCCGGTGACCGTGGTCTGGTTCCACAGGGGCGTGGTGCCAGGGTCCGGCTCGAACAGGGGCTGGTCGGCGGCGTCTTCCATTGAAACGGCGTCGGAACCCATTTCCATTAACAGGTCCTCCAGCTGATCCGCGGTGTCCGGATCAGCTGGAATCTGGAGTTGCACCCAGGGCATATCAGTCCCGCATCAGGTTTTCGAGGTGATGGATGGTGAAGTCGACTTGCTTGAAGCCGCCATCACGCAGCAGTTGCCGATGCAGGGCCTGGTTGGTCTTGATGCCTTCAACCAGCATCTCGTCCAGGGCGATCTTCATGCGACGACGGGCGATTTCACGATCGTCACCCCAGGTGATCAGCTTGGCGATCAGGGAGTCGTAGTACGGAGGCACTGAGTAGCCGCTGTACATGTGCGAATCCACGCGCACACCATTGCCGCCGGGGGCATGGAAGTGGCTGATCTTGCCGGGGCTGGGCACGAAGGTTTTCGGATCTTCGGCGTTGATCCGGCATTCCATGGCGTGACCGGAGATGGTGATCTCGTCCTGGCTGTACTGCAGCTTCTCGCCGCTGGCGATGCGCAGTTGCTCGCGAACGATGTCCACGCCGGTGACCATTTCGGACACCGGATGCTCCACCTGTACCCGGGTGTTCATCTCGATGAAGTAGAACTCGCCGTCCTGGTACAGGAACTCGAAGGTACCCGCGCCCACGTAACCGATCTTCTTACAGGCATCCACGCAGGCCTGGAAGGTGCGCTGACGGGATTCCTCGTTGATGTTCGGTGCCGGCGCTTCCTCGATTACCTTCTGGTTACGACGCTGCATGGAGCAGTCGCGGTCACCCAGGTGAATGACGTTGCCGTGCATGTCGGCCAGTACCTGGACTTCCACGTGGCGTGGCTTCTCCAGGAACTTCTCCAGGTACACGGTCGGATCGCCGAAGGCATTCTTGGCTTCGGTCTGGGTGATCTGGACGGCTTTAAGCAGGGCAGCTTCGGAATGCACCACCTGCATGCCGCGACCACCACCGCCGGAGGCGGCCTTGATCATTACCGGGTAGCCGATTTCACGGGCGATCTTCAGGGTGCGCTCGTCGTCGTCGGTCAGCGGGCCGTCGGAGCCAGGCACGGTGGGGACACCGGCTTCTTTCATGGCTTCAATGGCGGAAACCTTGTTGCCCATCAGGCGAATGGTTTCGGCGCGCGGGCCAATGAATCGGAAGCCGCTTTTCTCGACCTGCTCGGCGAAGTCGGCGTTTTCCGCCAGGAAGCCGTAACCCGGGTGGATACCCATGGAGTCGGTCACTTCCGCCGCGCTGATGATGGTCGGGATGTTCAGGTAACTGTCAACCGGGCTGTTCGGGCCGATACACACGGATTCATCCGCCAGACGAACGTGCATGAGTTCACGGTCGACCTGGGAATGAACGGCAACGGTCTTGATGCCCAGTTCCTTGCACGCGCGGAGAATACGCAGAGCGATTTCACCACGGTTTGCGATCAGAACTTTATCTAACATGGCCATGATTTACGTTTACCGAGTTCAGGAAATGACGACCATAGGCTGGTCAAATTCAACCGGCTGGCCGTTCTCGACCAGAATTTCGGTGACCGTGCCGGACTTGTCGGCTTCGATCTGGTTCATCATCTTCATGGCTTCAACGATGCAGACAACGTCACCTTCCTTGACGGTCTGGCCAACTTCCACGAACGGGGAGGAAGTCGGGGACGGAGCACGGTAGAAGGTGCCAACCATCGGAGATTTCACGGCGTGGCCAGACGGGGCCGCCGGTGCAGCTTCAGCCGGAGCGGCTTCAGCGGCCGGAGCGGGCGCCGGTGCCGGGGCGGCCGGAGCGGCATAGTGGGCCACCTGCGGTGCAGGCGCGGCAACTTGCTCACGGCGACGGGAAATACGTACCGAGTCGTCGCCTTCCTGGATTTCCAGCTCTTCGACGTCTGACTCTTCCAGCAGTTCGATCAGTTTCTTGATTTTGCGAATATCCATAGCGTTTCCAGTCTCTTTGTCTCTGGTCTATCGGTGAATTCGTTGCAGGGCCGCCTGCAGGGCAAGGTCATAGCCCTGGCTGCCCAGCCCGCAGATAACGCCCTCGGCGATATCGGAAAAGTAGGAATGATGGCGGAAAGACTCCCGCGCATGCACGTTGGAAAGATGAACTTCAATAAACGGAATGTCTGAAGCGAGAACAGCGTCACGAAGTGCGATGCTGGTGTGGGTGAACGCAGCTGGATTAATGATCAGGAAATCCACGCCTTCGGCCCGGGCTTCATGCACTCTTTCAATTAATTCGTATTCTGCGTTGGATTGCAGGTGCAGCAGGTGGTGGCCGGATTCGGCAGCCTTGCTGCGCAGGCGGTCGTCAATGTCAGCCAGGGTCTCATAGCCGTAGACCTCCGGTTCCCGGGTGCCGAGCATGTTGAGATTGGGACCATGTAGTACAAGGATGGTCGACATGACGAAGCCTGTTTTTGTTGGTGTCCAAGCGCGAGGTTACACAGCAATAAGAGCCTGTGCGATGACATTTCGTTGACGCTGGCATTGTCGTCGATGCTGCGCGATGTCGATATTCGACATTGGTTTCATGAATTTTACCTCCCTTTTTACGATTTCCGGTCAATCGCAGGCAACGGTGACCTGGTTCCGTCCTTTCTCCTTGGACGCGTATAGCACACGGTCGGCTCGTTCACAAAGCGCCTGGGAGTTTTCACCCTGCCAGCAGGCAACGCCGCAGCTGAAGGTGACGGTGAATTCCTGATCGCCGGCCTGATGCTGCAGGTTGGAAAAACTCTCGCGAATGCTGTCCAGCACCTGGCGGGCGCCGTCCTGGTCAGTGCCGGTAAGAATGATGGCAAATTCCTCGCCGCCGTAGCGGCCAATGTAGTCGGTTTTGCGCAGTCGCTGCTTGAGAAACATGGACAGGCTTCGCAGTATCCGGTCGCCAATGGGGTGGCCGTAGGTGTCGTTGACCTTCTTGAAGTAGTCGATGTCCAGCATGGCAAAGCACAGGGGCTGGTCTTTCTGCCGGGCCCGGACAATTTCCTGTTCAAGCAGGTGCAGGGTATGGGTGTGGTTGTAAAGGCCGGTCAGGCTGTCACGGATCATCAGGGCCAGCAGGGATCGTGCCCGGCGCCCCCGGTTGTGCAGGGTGGCAATCAGGTGTTTGGGGTCGATCGGCTTGGTCAGGAAGTCGTCGCCGCCCAGGCTCATGGCCTGAAGTTGTTTGGTCAGGTCCTCCTCGGCGGAGAGGTAGATGATTGGCACGCTGTGAAACTTGTCCTGCTGGCGGATCACCCGGGCAATCTCCATCCCTGTGCAGCCCGGCATGTACATGTCCAGGATAATAATTTCCGGGGAAAACGATTCCAACGCACGGATGATGTCCATGGGGTCGGTGATGATGTGGGCAATCATGCCGGCTTTTTTCAGCACCGTTTCCATGTACTTTGCCTGGGCCTTGGAGTCATCCAGCACCAATACCTTATAAGGCTCGATGTTGTTGCCGTGGGTGTAGGCTTCGATCTTCTCGATCAGTTGCCCCGGGTCCACGGCGGGAAAGAAGAATTCTTCGCCACCGCATCGTGACGCACGCAGGCGGGTTTCTATGGTCCCGTCCTCTTCGCTGACAAAGATAATGGGAATGGGGGTTTCGTGCTGGGCCTGGAGGCGCTCAATGGTTGCGATGCCGCTGTTGGGTTCACCGCCAAATGTCACATCCATGAGGATGGTTTCGGGTTTGTTCAGGGCGCAGGCTTCAATCAGTTCGTCCGCGGAACAGAAGGCGGAGGCGCGAAAGCCAAAGAATTCCAGTTGACGGATCAGGCGGGCGGTCAGTTCGCCGTTGGGCAGGGCAATATACACCGGAGTGCGCCGGTACTGCTGTGGCTCGGCGCCCTGCTCGGGGTCGGTGCTGCGGCGGGTGGTGCTGCGCAAGGCGGTAAAGCCTGCTTCGAGTTGCTCGATCAGCGTGTCCGTCAGCGGGGCATCCGGTTGCCACTCGGCGATGGTCTGAAGGATCTGCTCGCCGGCACTGGCGTGCTCCTTCATCTCGAATCGCCTGGCGTAGCGGACGAGTTTGTCGCAGGCGCCGCCAAGTTCCTCCCGCCAGAGAGTCGCCTGGTCCGGGTTGTCGTGGATCTTCTGCCAGCTATCGAGCACTACGCGGGCCTGTGCCGTGACGCGTCGGGCAAAATGCTGCCTGAGCTTTTCGTTTTGGCTTTCCTCGTTCATTGCGCTCCAGCTTGCCTCCTTTCACTACTGGTCACCGGTTGGCCGGGGACGAGTCTTTGGTTGTTGAACGTTGTAAGAGACTCGGGGACCCTCTGGCTGACTCTCGGCTGATTCAGAAGCTCCCGCTATTCCTGCGTAGAGTCTATAGTGTTTAGTGGTGTCGGCGCAGGCTGAAGACTGTAAATGTTTGTCAATTGTGTGTGCAATTGCTCATTTCTTGATCCGGGGCACAATGCCATGGCAGGGAAACGTGGCGGACGCGCGAGCGCGCAGCAGGGGGCCATTACCCTTCAAACATTGTTATTGCTGTTTACAGGCACCTTGCTGGTGGCCCTGCTTCTGGCGGCTTTTGTCACCAGTTACGGGTATTTCCGGGACTACGTGGCGGACCAGTTGAAGGCGCATGCGCAGGATGGCGCAACGGCGACCGGGCTTTCGTTGTCCAACGCGATTGATGGGACCGATCCGGTTGCCTCTTCTTCGCTGATTGATGCGGTCTTCGATAGCGGCCAGTACCTGATGGTTGAGTACGTTGACCATGACGGCGCGGTGATCGCTGGCAGAACCATGGCGCTTCGCACGCAAGTCGCGCCGGAATGGTTTCTGGCCATAGCGGAGCTGCCCCTGCCCATGGCCGAGGCAGAAGTGGTCCGGGGCTGGTCACGGCTTGGCAAGGTGCGAGTGGTCAGTCATCCCGGGCGAGCCTACGACAACCTCTGGCGCATCACCATGGGCCTGTTCATGGGGTTGGTGGTGATTGGCGGTATCGGGCTGCTTTCGCTCTTTATCATGCTTCGCTGGCTGCTGCGCCCGCTCAAGGCGCTGGAAGCCCAGGCCCACGCCCTGAGCCAACGAAATTTCAGTCAGCGCATTCATATGCGCTCGACCCGGGAGCTGAACCGGGTCACTGCCGCCATGAACCAGATGGCCGATGACCTGGGGCGTCTGTTTCTGGGGCAGGGCAAGCTCATCCAGCACTTGCGTAAGGTAAACAACGAAGACCCGGTGACCGGCCTGGCCAGTCGGCTGGCGTTTGACCAGCGACTGAAGGTCGAGGTGGAGTCGGAAGAAAAGGCCGCACCCGGCGTGCTGATGCTGATCCAGCTGGGATATTTTGCCGATTACAGCCACGCCTACGGTCAGCAGGAAAGTGACGAATTGCTGCAGGAAGTGGCTGGCATTCTCGAAGCTTTTGTCAGTCACCACGTGGAGTCTTTCGCCGGACGACGGACCGGGGCTGAGTTTGCGGTTTTCCTGCCCGGCGCGTCCTTGCACGATGCCCACGGCTGGGCATCGGCATTGGTCCAGGAGCTGGAGCAGCGATACGCGGCCCTGGCGGCCCCCATGGACACCATGGTGTGGGTTGGCCTGGCCCCGGCGCGCCCCAGTGAAACCATTCGCGAGCTGTTAGCGGCGGCGGACGAGGCGTTGGTTGATGCTCGGGAGCAGGGAGAATCCGGCGTGAAGGCGGCCGATGCCGGTGATGGCCAGCATCATGATATGGAGGCCTGGCGCAAGATCATCGTGGATGCCATTCGCCACCGGAACCTGTCGATGTGGCTGCAGCCCATGGTGCGGGGAGAGGATCGTCAGTTGGTACATTACCAGGTCTTTTCCCGCATTCGCACGCCTGAGGGCGACTTTAGGGCGGGCTTGTTCCTGCCGGTGGCGGAGCGCCTGGGTCTGGTGAAAGATGTGGACCGGCTTCTGGTCGCCAGTGCCCTGGATTACCTGCGCGAGCATCCGGGCGTGGTGTTGGCCATTTCCCTGGGTCGGGGTTCGGTGGCGGACGCAGGCTTTCGGGACGATCTTTTGTCCATGCTGGACGGTGCCGGTTACACCGCCAGGCGGCTGTGGGTGGGTGTGCCGGAATTGGCGATGAGTTACCACCGTAATGCCGCGACGGCGCTGGTGATGGCGTTGTATCGGTCGGGCGTGCCGGTGCTGGTGGACCGCTTTGGTGTGGGCGGCGTACCTTTCAGTTATCTGAAGAATCTGCCCTTTGGCGGCATGCGTATCGACAACAGTTTCATCCATGAACTGGATCGCCATGCCGACAACCGATTCTGGCTGGAATCGGTCATTGGTATTGCCCGGAGCCGTGGCGTGCGTGTTTTCGCCACGGGAGTGGAAACCGCGGCCGAATACTCGGTACTCTGTGAGCTGGGTATTGATGGGGCAATGGGATACCATCTTGGACGGCCTTTTGCGGCTGACCAGTCATCAACGGGAGAATGAACCTCTTATGTCGGGCAAAATCAGACAGTTTTTCAGAGACAAGAAAGAAGATGTGAAGGACTACACCGGCGGCAGTGGCGTGATTGTAAAGTTTTTGCTGGCTGTGCTGGTCATTTACCTGCTGGTGGCCGTTGTCCTGGGAATGTACTGGAGCAGTGAGCCCGACACCTACTCGGTGCGTGAACACACCCGCACCCTGGCCACAGAGATGAACCGGGAACCGGTGGTGGGGTTTGCCACCACCGCCACCATGATTCGCATTGCCGAAACCCTGCTGGAAAAGCCGGGTGGCTACATCACCAACGATATTGCGCCTCCGGGCCTCTGGCTGGACAACATGCCGCACTGGGAGTTCGGAGCGCTGGTGCAGCTCCGGGACCTGTCGCGGGCCATGCGTAAAGACATCAGCCGGTCCCAGAGCCAGTCCGCGGAAGATCCGGACCTGGTGATTGCCGAGCCGCAATTCCATTTTGATAACGGCAGCTGGGCGATACCGTCCACCGAGAACGAATACCGTCGGGGCATCACTGCGCTCAAGCGCTACCTGGATCGCCTGTCCGCCCCGGGCCAGGGTGATGCCCAGTTCTTTGCCCGCGCGGATAATCTGAACAACTGGCTGGCGGACCTGGAAACCCGCCTGGGCAGCCTGTCCCGCACCCTGAGTGAGAGTGTGGGTAAGGCCTCCGTCCCGGACGCCGTGGCTAACGTGAATCCGGACGATCCCCTGGCCGAGGAGACCGGCGGTGAAGACGTCAAGACACCGTGGACCGAGATCGACGATGTGTTTTATGAGGCAAGGGGCAGCGCCTGGGCGTTGTTGCACATCTTCAAGGCCATCGAGGTGGATTTCCGGAGTGTGTTGCAGGACAAGAACGCCATGGCCAGTGTGAAGCAGATCATTATCGAGCTCGAAGGCACCCAGAAAACCATGTGGAGCCCGGTGATCCTCAATGGCAGCGGCTTCGGGGTGCTGGCCAACCACTCCCTGACCATGGCTTCGTACCTGTCGCGGGCCAATGCTGCGATCAGTGATCTTCGGGATCTGCTGTCCCGCGGTTAACGCAAGACGGATTTCAGAAATAAAAAAGCCGGGCGGTTGAGGTAACCGCCCGGCTTTTTTGTGTCTGCGAAAAGCTTAGCCCTTGTAGGCGGCAACCGCCTCTTCGATGGCCTTGCGGGCTGCGTCGGCGTTTGCCCAGCCCTGAACCTTCACCCACTTGCCGGGTTCCAGCGTCTTGTAGTTCTCGAAGAAGTGGTGGATCTGGTCGCGGAGCAGTTCCGGCAGATCTTCGATTTCCCTGACGTTGTGGTAGGTCTGGGTCAGCTTGTCGTGCGGAACGGCAACCAGCTTGGCATCCCCGCCGGCTTCGTCTTCCATGTTCAGGACGCCGACCGGACGGCAGCGAATCACACAGCCGGCCTGGATCGGGTAGGGGGTGACCACCAGCACGTCCAGCGGGTCACCGTCGTCGGCCAGCGTGTGCGGAATGAAGCCATAGTTGGCCGGGTAGAACATCGGGGTGGCCATGAAGCGGTCAACCAGCAGGGCGCCCATGTCCTTGTCCAGTTCGTACTTGACCGGAGAGCTGTTGGCCGGGATTTCGATGGCAACGTAGATGTCTTCAGGCGGATTCTTGCCAGCGGGAATGTTATCGAATTGCATGTGCGATCCTTTGTGATAGTTGGGCAGGTGTGCCTGCAGATAAACAGTCGTCGGAATTATACGGAAGCCCGGATTGGTTAGAAACCAGAGCCGGGCGAGATATCCGTCTTACTGATGGTCGCGATCGATACGCTTGACGCCATCCCCGGTGCCCAGCAGTAGCACGTCTGCCGGACGGCGGGCGAACAGGCCGTTGGTGACCACGCCGACAATGTTGTTGAGTTTCTCTTCAATGGCAATCGGGCGGGAAATGTCCAGATTGTGAATATCGATGATGATGTTGCCGTTGTCGGTGGTGAAACCGTCCCGGTAAACCGGATCGCCGCCGAGTCTCACGATCTCGCGACCCACGTGGCTACGGGCCATGGGGATGACCTCTACCGGCAGGGGGAAGTCGCCCAGGATGTCCACTTTCTTGGATTCATCGGCGATGCAGATGAAGGTCTTCGCGACCGCCGCCACGATTTTTTCCCGGGTCAGCGCGCCGCCGCCACCTTTGATCAGTTCAAGGTGTTCGTTGGTTTCGTCGGCGCCGTCCACATAAAACTCGATGCCGTTCACGGCGTTCAGGTCGTACACCGGGATGCCGTGCTTCTTGAGACGCTCAGCGGTGGCTTCGGAGCTGGCGACAGCGCCGTCGAAATCGTTCTTGTGCTGGGCCAGCAGGTCGATGAAGAAGTTGGCGGTGCTGCCGGTTCCCACGCCGACAACGCTGTTGTCATCCAGGTGAGGCACGATGTAATCCACGGCTGCCTGGGCCACGGCTTTTTTCAGTTCGTCCTGAGTCATGGGAACGCTCCCCGAGATCTTGGTAAGTTTAAGTTTATTATACGCCCGCAAGGCCTGTGCTTATAGACGGCAACCGTGCAAACTTCCTACACTGTTGGTTTTCATGCCGACATTCACCAGCAACCGGAACCATCATGCCGCAACGCTATATCAAGAAGATCCTCGATGCCCGCGTTTATGACGTGGCCATCGAAACACCCCTGACTGAAGCCCGTAGCCTGTCCAAGCGCCTTGGCAATAACATTCTGATTAAGCGCGAAGACCTTCAGCCGGTGTTTTCCTTCAAGATTCGCGGTGCCTATAACCGGATTGCCCAGCTCTCGGAAGAACAGAAAGCCAAAGGCGTGATCTGCGCGTCCGCCGGCAACCACGCCCAGGGTGTGGCGATGTCGGCCAAACAGCTGGGTATCAAAGCGGTGATTGTCATGCCCCAGACCACGCCGGATATCAAAGTGCAGTCGGTACGCGACCGGGGCGCCAAAGTGGTGCTCAAGGGCGACGCGTTTGATGAAGCCGCTGCCCATGCCCAGGAGCTGATCCAGAAGCACGGTTATACCTACATCCCGCCGTATGATGATCCGGACGTTATCGCCGGCCAGGGCACCGTGGCCATGGAGCTGATGTGGCAGTTCTCCAAGCCCCTGCACGCGGTGTTCATCCCCGTGGGCGGCGGCGGCCTGATCGCTGGCATGGCGGCCTACATCAAGTACCTGCGTCCAGAGATCAAGGTGATTGGTGTCGAGCCGGAAGATTCCAACTGTCTTCAAGCGGCACTGGAGGCCGGTGAACGTGTAGTGCTGGAGCAGGTGGGCATCTTTGCCGACGGTGTGGCTGTAAGGCAGATCGGTGAAGCGCCCTGGGAAATCTGCAAAGACAGCGTGGATGAGGTGATCACCGTGTCCACCGACGAGATCTGCGCCGCCATCAAGGACGTGTTCGGGGATACCCGATCCATTGCGGAGCCAGCCGGTGCACTGGCGGTGGCTGGCATGAAGAAGTACGTTGAGCGGGAGAGCATCGAAGGCGAAAACCTCGCCGGTGTTCTTAGTGGCGCCAACATGAACTTCGATCGTCTGCGCTACATCTCCGAGCGCACCGAGATTGGCGAGAAACGCGAAGCCATCCTGGCGGTGACCATTCCGGAAAAGCCGGGGGCGTTCAAAACCTTTATCAATGCCTTGCACAAGCGCAGCATCACTGAATTCAATTACCGCTACGCCGACGACCGCGAAGCGGTGATCTTCGTGGGTATCCAGATCCAGGCTGGCGGCCATGGCCGCGACGAGCTGGTTCAGGAACTGCGTGAAGACGGCTACTCGGTGATCGACCTGACCGACAGCGACCTGGCCAAGCAGCACATCCGGCACATGGTGGGCGGCCATGCGCCCTCGGTGAACAACGAGGTGGTGTACCAGTTCCAGTTCCCGGAGCGCCCGGGCGCCTTGCTCAAGTTCCTGATGTCGCTGGGTACCCGTTGGAACATCTCCCTGTTCCACTACCGCAACCACGGTGCGGCGTACAGCCGGGTGCTGTTGGGTGCCCAAGTGAACGAGGGCGAGGTGGCTGATTTCGAGAAGATGCTCGACAAGGTCGGCTTCGAGTACGAGAACATGACCGATAACCAAGCGTATCGGTTGTTTCTTGGGGCTGGGAATTCAGTCTCGTCCTAAAAGAGCAGTAAATCGCCCGAAACGGGGCTGGTACCGCTTTCCGGGAACTTGGCAGTTATTTCAGAGTTAGAAGCCGGGCCGGAGGGCCTTGCCGGGAATTTCGAAGGCCATGGATGGCCTGAGATAAGCGCACATGGATGTGCTTGTAGCGGTTCCCGGCAAGGCCCTCCGGCTCGGTTTCGGTCGGGTGACTCTGAGCTGAAAGTTTCAGAAATCGGAACCCTTACGCAATTTTAAGACGTCAAAAATTGTAAAACGGCCGTTTCATGTTAGGATCCTATGCTGGTCATTGACATAAATTATTGCTAATGACCTTTCATCCACTTCTGGTTAGAGAAACGGAAAGCAACGCCCATGGCACGCAAGCCTGATATTCTGCGTACTGTCCTTCTGATATTTGCAGTTGGCCTTGTGATTACCGGTTTTACATCCCTGCAGGCCTCTGAGGACAACCGTCCGCTGCCGGCGTCGGTTGTTGAAATGGCCCAGTCGGCGGATTAACGCCGAAAACGGTAGCAACGCCTGTCCGTCACCACCCCGTGTAATGGCACGTCCCAGGGTTTTGTGGGTAATGATGCCACCTTCTGAAAATCATGCGCCAGGCCGATCAGCTTTGGTGCCATCGCCGGTCGAATACAGCTGAATTCAAACGTGCGGTCATAAAAACCACCGCCCATGCCCAGTCGGCCCCCTTCCTCGTCAAAGCTCACCAACGGAAACAATACCGCGTCCAGCGCCCAGGGCGGCCTGCGCCTTGAACGCGGAAAGGGCGGCTCGGGTATGCCAAAACGGTTGGCGGTCAGCTCGACGCCGTCGAAATAGGGGCTGAATACCAGCTTGCCCGGGTAAATCGGATGCAGGATGGGCAGGTAAAACTGAATGCCTTTTCGCCGGGCCAGATCAATGTACAGGTGTGGGTCGATTTCGCCGTCGTTGGCCAGGTAAATGCCAATGTGTCGGGCGCGATGCAGGGAAGGGTGTTTCAGCAGGTTCAGGGCCAGGTTCTCGGAGGCCTGCTGTTGCTGCTCGTACGACAGCGCCCGACGTTGTCGCCGCATCTGCCTGCGCAGGGCGTCTCGTGTGGGGGTATCTGGTTCGGATTCAAACGGTTGGGGGGATTGGTACTCAGTCAAAATAAAGCTTCCCGGGCTGCCGTTATCGGATGTGGCCCTTGAACCCAGAGTTCAAGGTCGGTGGCCGCTGTAGCATATTAGGCTTCCTCCCGAAGGAGGCATGCTCACAATGCCCTGAAGTAGCCACCTGGGTAGTGCGCATCGGCTCGAGGACGTATCCGACACCCCGTACAGCCCAGGAAGTTGGTTTCATTATAGGGGCAGTTACGGGGGCGATTGCAACCCTGTTTTGCAATCAGTGACCTGAGGATTTACCCAGGGCTTCGTCCAGCCGGTTGTCCATGGCCTCGAGGATGCTGCTGGTGGCGTCCGACATCGTGTCCCGCTCCAGCAGGTCATTGGTAATGTTCAGGGCGGCCATGACTGCTATGCGCTCGGTACCGAAAACCTTGCCGCTGGCGCGGATCTCCCGCATGTTGTTGTCCAGGTATTTGGCCGCACGCAACAGGGCTTCCTGCTGCTCTTCCGGACAGGCCACCAGGTATTCCTTGTCGAGGATGCGGACGGAAACGGTGGTTGACTGCTCTGACATCAGTGGTGCTCCAGCGCTCTGAGGCGGCCGATCATGGCTTCGATCTTGTTTTTGGCAAGGTCGTTCTTGTGCATCAGCTGGGCCCGTTCACGGTTCCAGTCATCCTGAAGTTCCCGCAGCAGAGCGTTGTCCTGCTCGAGCTTTTCGCAGCGTTCGATCAGTTTGTCCAGCTTGTCTGCCAGCGCCTGTACTTCGGACTGTTCCATGGCCTGCCCAACATTGATGAGTGGATATCGGGCATTCACTGCTCCGTGAACGCACCTTTAAGTGCCAGTAACTATAAGTGCCGATGCCAGACCGGTCAATTTACCGGGCTGTCATGCCGGATTAACCGTGAAATTGATTGCCGTCGTTTAATAGCCGGGCATACAGATGGGCTTAGTCGCTCTGATGATCCGCGTCAGTGCCACTGTCTTCGCCAGGATGCTACGATAGTGAGTCCAACGAATCCCCAACACGCAGGAACACCTTGTTTCATGTCTGATATCGACACTTCCGGCGCCACCCGCGCCGCTGAATTTGAACGCTGGGCCAACGTTTTTACCGCGCACAAGGCGTTCAGTCATCCCTCCGAGCTGCATGGCGTACTGTGTGGTCGACTGGCGGCCGGAGCACGTATGGAAGAGCAGGAATGGCTTGCCATGGTGTGTGAATACATGGGGCTGGCCGAGGCGGCCATGGAAGAGTCTGATGATCTGGCGCCATTCATGTATCACGCCTATGAGCAGACCCTGCAGCAGCTGCAGTCCAGCGACATGGACTTCCACCTGCTTCTGCCGGATGAGGATTACGCCATGGACCAGCGCCTGGAGGCCTTGGTGACCTGGGTTCGTGGGTTCCTTGAAGGCATGGCACTGGCGGCGGGCGAATCCCTGGGTCAGGCTCCGGACGAGATCCGTGAACTGATTGAGGACATGGTGGCCATCAGTCAGTTGTCGGAAGACGAAGAGGCCGACGACGAAAGCGAACAGCAGTTGCTGGAAATCACCGAATACGTGCGTCTGGGTGCCCTGACCGTCTTTACCGAGTTCAACGAGCCGGAAAAACCGGCGAGTAAAGGGCCGACGCTGCACTGATCAGGAGACCGCATGGCTTCAATGATTCCGATGAAAGAATTTGCCGAACGCCGCCGCAAACTGATGGAACGGATGGCGCCGGACAGCATCGCCATTCTCCCGGCCGCGCCCGAGCGGGTTCGCAACCGGGATGTACTGCATCCGTTCCGCCAGGACAGTGATTTCCAATACCTGACCGGCTTTGGCGAGCCCGAAGCAGTACTGGCACTGATTCCCGGGCGCGAGCATGGCGAGGCGGTGCTGTTCTGCAAGGAGCGCAATCCGGAGAAGGAACTGTGGGACGGCTTCCTGGTGGGCCAGGACGGTGCCATTGAACAGTATGGCCTGGACGATGCCTTCCCGATTACCGACATCGACGACATCCTGCCGGGCATGATTGAGGGTCGAAGCCGGGTGTATTACCCCCTGGGCAAAGACCCGGCGTTCGATACCCGGGTAATGGATTGGGTCAAGACTATTCGCAGCAAGGTGCGCGCCGGCGCACACCCACCGGGCGAGTTCGTGGCCCTGGAGCACCTGCTCCATGACCTGCGCCTGTATAAGAGCGCGGCGGAAGTGAAGGTGATGGCGAAGGCTGGCAAGATCAGCGCCGAGGCGCACCGCCGGGCCATGAAACGGGCGCGCCGGGGTGGTTTCGAATACCAGCTGGAAGCCGAGCTGATCCACACCTTCATGGAGCACGGCGCCCGGGATACCGCCTATCCATCGATTGTCGGCAGTGGCGCCAACGCCTGCATCCTGCATTACATCGAGAATTCGGCGCCACTGAAAGAGGGCGACCTGGTACTGATTGATGCCGGCTGTGAGCTGGAGTGCTACGCCTCTGATATTACCCGCACCTTCCCGGTGAGCGGCAAGTTCAGCGACGAACAGAAAGCCCTGTATGAGGTGGTGCTGGCGGCCCAGTACGCTGCCATTGACGCGGTGAAACCGGGTAACCACTGGAACCAGCCCCACGAAGCGGCCCTGAACGTGCTGACCCAGGGCCTGATTGATCTTGGCCTGCTGTCCGGCACCGTGGAAGAGGCCATCGAGGCCGGCGCCTACCGGCCGTTCTTCATGCACCGCACCGGCCACTGGCTGGGCATGGACGTGCATGACGTGGGGGACTACAAGATTGGCGATGCCTGGCGCCAGCTGGAGCCGGGCATGGCCCTGACTGTGGAACCGGGCTTGTATGTGGCCCCGGACAACACCAACGTGGACGAAAAATGGCGGGGCATCGGCATCCGCATCGAAGACGACGTGGTGGTCACCAAGGACGGCTGCCGCATCCTGACCGATGACGTGCCGAAAACCATTTCCGAGATTGAAGCTCTGATGGCGGACTGAGACCGTGAATCAAAACCAGCTGGATACCGATCTGATCATTGCCGGCGGCGGCCTGGCCGGCGCCACGTTGGCCTTGGCGATGGCCCGGGTGGTGCCCGAGTTGCGGGTGACGGTTGTGGAAACCGTGCCGCTGGCTCCGGATGCCCTGCCCGAAGACTACCAGCCCAGTTACGACGCTCGCTCAACGGCACTGGCGTGGGGCTCGCGGCTGATTTTTGAGGAATTGGGACTGTGGTCTGCGGTCTCTGAGCACGCCACCCCGATCCGCCATATCCACGTCTCGGACCGCGGCCATTTTGGCGCCACCCGTTTACACGCGCAGGACCATGGCCAGGAGGCCCTGGGTTACGTGGTGGATAACCGCTGGATGGGGCTTTGCCTGATGCGGGCGCTGCTGGACACCGGGGTAGAATGGCAGGCACCGGCGGAAGTGACCGGGATGACTCCCACCGAGCAGGGTGTCTGCGTGAATGTCCTGAAAGACGGCGAACCGCTGACCCTGACCGGTCAGTGTTTGGTGGTGGCTGATGGTGGTCGTTCCGGCCTGCGGGAAAAGCTCGGTTTCCAGGCCCGGACGGAGGACTATGGCCAGAATGCGTTGATCGCCAATGTCTCCACCGGCGAGTCGCACCAGTTTGTCGCCTACGAACGCTTTACCGATACCGGCCCCATGGCGCTGCTGCCCCACGGATCACCGAAGCAGCCGGGCAACCAGTCGGCGCTGGTCTGGACCCTCAGTGACACCGCTCTGCATGACATATTGTCACTGTCCGATGAGCAGAAGTGCCGCAAGCTGCAGGAGCGCTTTGGCTGGCGGTTGGGGGCCTTTACTCGCATTGGCGAGTGTTACCACTACCCACTCAAGCTCAGCACCGTGGATGAAGCAGTGCGGCCGGGAGTCGCGTTGGTGGGCAACGCTGCTCACGCCCTTCACCCGGTGGCCGGGCAGGGCTTCAACCTGGCGCTGCGGGGCCTGGTCACGCTGGTGGAACAGTTCCGCCAGGGCGTGGACCGGGGCGTGGCCATTGGCAATCTGTCGGTGCTGGGCGAATACCAGCGCCTGCACCGCCAGGACTGGCGCCAGACCGTGCAGTTCTCGGATTCACTGATTCGCCTGTTTGGCCAGCCCCTGGCTCCGGTGACCCTGGCCCGGGATGCGGGCCTGATGGGGCTGGATCTGGTGCCCGGCGCCAAACGCTGGTTCGCCCGCAAGGCCATGGGCACTGGCGGGCGCCGTCCGGTGCTTCCGTTGTCAGCCAATGTCGGGGAGGCCCGTTCGAAATGACCTGTACGTCCAATCTTTCGCACTTTGACGTGGTGATTGCCGGTGGCGGCATGATCGGTTCCGCCGTGGCCCTGGGGCTGGCCCATCAGGGCTGGCAGGTGGCCCTGGTGGAAAGCGAGACCGTCGAGACCCTGTTGCAGCCAGCAAAGCCGGCAGACAACGTCGAGGACTTCGAGCCCCGTGTCAGCGCGATTTCCCTGGCCAGCCAGCGCCTGCTGGAGAGCGTGGGTGCCTGGTCCCGCATTGCGGCGCAGCGGCACTGCGATTACCGGAAAATGACGGTGTGGGATGGCGATGGCACCGGTCGGATTCATTTCGATGCGGCCGAGCTATACGCCACCTCCCTCGGTACCATCATCGAGAATCGTCACATTGTGCGGGGGCTATTCCAGGCCCTGGCGGACAGTTCGGTTACGGTGTTTGACGGCGTGCGTGTCAGCCGTTGGCTTCGGGGTCGGGGCGTGGAGCTGGAGGACCAGCGGGTGATCACCGCCGATCTGGTGGTGGGCGCTGATGGCGGCCATTCGCGCCTGCGCCAGTGGGCCGGACTGGCCACCCGGGAATGGGATTACGATCACCAGGCCATTGTCTGTACCGTCAAAACGGCGCACAGCCATGAGTTTACCGCCTGGCAGCGGTTCTCCCAGACCGGGCCGTTGGCCTTCCTGCCCTTGACCAATGAACAACGCAGCGAGCATTTCTGCTCTATTGTCTGGTCCCAGCAGACCGACGAGGCACGGCGGTTGATGGCGCTGGACGACGATGCGTTCGATGCGGAACTTTCCCGTGCCTTTGAAGGGCAGTTGGGCGAGCTGGAGGCGGTTTCGCGTCGGTTTGCCTTCCCCCTGCGCCAACGCCACGCCAAGGATTACACTGCCGAAGGCCTGGCCCTGGTGGGCGATGCCGCCCATACCATTCACCCGCTGGCCGGCCAGGGCGCCAACCTGGGGTACGGCGATGTCCAGGTGTTGCTGGACGAACTGGCCAAGGCACATAAAGCCGGCCTGCCCGCAGGGGATGCCCTGGTCCTGGCCCGTTATCAGCGTCGTCGCAAGGGCGATAACCTGACCATGATGGCGGCCATGGAGGGCTTCAAACAGTTGTTTGCCCGGGATGAGTTGCCCGTGCGCTGGATGCGCAATGCCGGCATGCGAGTGCTGGACCGGATGGATGGTATCAAGAACAAAGTCGCGGCCATGGCCATGGGAGATCTCTGATGGCGGGTGTTAGCCTGCTTGCCCTGATTGACGATATCGCGACCGTGCTGGACGACATGGCACTGCTGACCAAGGCTGCCACCAAGAAGACGGCTGGGGTGCTGGGCGATGACCTTGCGCTCAACGCGCAGCAGGTGACGGGTGTAAACCCCGCCAGGGAGCTGCCGGTGGTCTGGGCCGTGGCAGTGGGGTCTCTGAAGAACAAGGCAATTCTGGTGCCGGCGGCATTGCTTATCAGTTGGCTGATGCCCTGGTTGATCATCCCTCTACTCATGCTGGGTGGGGCGTTCCTGTGCTACGAAGGTTTCGAGAAAGTGGCCCATCGCGTGCTGCACCGTGACCGGAATGATGGCCATAAAGAGGCTCTTCGGGAAGCGGTAAGGAATCCCGATATAGACCTGAAAGCGTTGGAAAAGGACAAAATCCGGGGCGCGATCCGGACCGACTTCATATTGTCCGCGGAAATTATCGCGATCACGCTGGGAACCATTGCCGGCGCGGCCTTTGGCATGCAGGTGGTTGTCCTGTCGGTGGTTGCCGTGATGGTCACGGTGTTCGTGTACGGGTTGGTGGCTGGTATCGTGAAACTCGATGATCTTGGCCTTTATCTCAGCAAAACATCCAATTCCAATGCCCAGACGTTGGGGCAGGGCCTATTGTCGCTGGCGCCGTACCTGATGAAAGGCCTGTCCATCCTGGGAACCATTGCCATGTTCCTGGTCGGTGGTGGCATCATCAGTCACGGGGTGGGGCCCTTGCACCACCTGATTGAGCGCCTGGCAGGCGCGTTTGACGGGATCGTGGCGGGGTTGGTGTCTATGGCGCTGGATGGCGTTGTTGGGCTGGTTGCCGGTGCGGTACTGGTGTTGGTGCTTACACCTCTGATCGCTTGGTGGCAGCGTTACCGGGCCGGATAAGACCGGTTTTAGCCACAGGCGTCGAACAGCCGGCTGATTAATACCGGCACCGCCGTTTCCACCCGCAGAATGCGTGGCCCCAGATGCACGCTGGTGCATCCGGCTTCCTCCAGTTTACTGACCTCGTACTCCGTGAATCCTCCTTCCGGGCCAATGCACAGAGTGGCTGGTTCAGACAGGTGCACCGGGCAGGGCTCGGCTCGCCCGGGATGGGCGACCAGCGCCCGGGTGCCGGCCAGCAGTTGAGGCAACTCATCTTCCACGAAAGGTTTGAACAGCTTGCGGATGTGTACTTTCGGCATCTGCGTGTCCCGGGCCTGCTCCAGCCCAAGGGTCAGGTTTTCCCTTAAGTGCTCTTCCTGCAGCCACGGCGTCTGCCAGAAGCTCTTTTCCACCTTGTAGCTGTTGATCAGCCAGATGTCCTTCACGCCCAGAGAGGCGCAGGTCTGCAGGACCCGCCGAAGCATCTTTGGGCGGGGCATGGCGAGGATCAGGGTCAGTGGCAGCGGCGCGGGCGGGCTTTGATCCAGGGTGACTCGAAGCTCGGCGTGGGTGTCGGTCAGGCTCAGCACTTCACCTTCGCCCATCAAACCGTTCTCCCGGCCGACCGGGATGCGCCGGCCCTCGGTGGCCCGAAGCACGGTTCTGAGGTGCTCCAGGCGCCTGCCGGTCAACCGTACGTGGTGATTGGCGGTGAAATCTTCATCGCTCAGCAGGGCCAGGTTCATTCGCCGGTTTGCTCGCTCTCGGAGGCTTGTTCAAGGTCGCGCCGCGCGAAGCGGCTGGCCAGGATTCCGAATTCGAACAGAATCCACATGGGCACGGCCAGCAGGGTCTGGGAGATGATGTCCGGCGGGGTCAGCAGCATGCCAATGACGAAGCAGCCCACGATCACGTACGGGCGTTTGGCGGCCAGATTCTCCGGTGTGGTGGCGCCGGTCAGGACCAGCAGAACCGTGGCAATGGGGATCTCGAAGGCCACGCCAAAGGCGAAGAACATCTTCAGTACGAAGTTCAGGTAACTGTTGATGTCGGGTAGCTCGACAATCCCTTCCGGACCAATCGCCGTGAAAAAGCCGAATACCAGCGGGAATACGACGAAGTAGGCAAAGGCTGCGCCGGCGTAGAACAGCAGCACCGAGGTGAACAGCAGTGGGAACGCCAGCCGTTTTTCGTGGGCGTAGAGCCCGGGCGCGATAAAGCTCCAGAGCTGATAGAGAACCACCGGAATGGCAATGAACAGGGCCAGTACCAGGGACAGCTTCAGGGGTGCGAAAAACGGCGAGGTGATGTCGGTGGCGATCATGGTCTGGCCCACCGGCAGCAGCTCGCGCAGCGGCTCGGAGATCAGCAGGTACAGTTCATTGGCAAACGGGTACAGGACGACAAAACATACCGCAACCGCCAATACCATTTTCAGCAGTCGACTACGGAGCTCGAGCAGGTGCTCGATCAATGGCATATCGCCCTGTTCAGGGGGTGTCTGGTGACCGTCTGGGGTGGCGCTCATGAGCGGTTATCCGATGACTTCTCTGACGGGGGCCCGGGTGGCGCATCGTTGCCCTGTTTGCTGGATGGTTTGCCGGATTTGATGATGTGTTCCTGCTTTTCGGCCTCCGCAAGTGCATCCCGGACCGTTTTTTGAACATCCTCAAGGCTGACATCGCCGGCCTTGCGGAGTTCTTCGCGCAGTTCGTCGGCTTTCAGTTGCCGGTCCAGCTCGCTGTTGAACTGGCTGACCATGCGTTTCGCACCGCCAACCCAGCGACCCGCTGCCCGGGCCGCCGTGGGCAGGCGTTCAGGGCCGAGAATCAGCAGGGCGATCACGGCGCAGAGCAGGATCTCTACAAAACCGATATCGAACATTCAGTATGCGCTCAGTCCTGTTTTTCCCGGGATTTCTCCTCGGTTTCGGTACCGGCCTTCCCGGATTTGTTCTCTTCCAGCTGGTCTGGCTTGAACTCGGAATCCTCGTCCTTGGATTTGTTTTCCTCTTCACTCATGGACTTCTTGAATCCACGAACGGCGCCGCCCAGATCGCTGCCCATGTTGCGCAGCTTTTTGGTGCCAAACAACAGCACAACAATGACCAGGATAATCAGAAGTTGCCAGGGACTAATCATGAGCAATCCTCGTTGACTCGTTACAGTTGCAGGCTATTGTACGCCACGGTGGGGGCTTTGAGGAAATCCATCTCGGAGCCGCCATTCGTGGCCTTGTGCGGTGTTGGAACGGCCTGTCCGGGGCGTTCTTATTTGTTGGGCCGGGCGGCTTTTTCTTCCAGGCCGGACAGGTTAAAACGGTTGGCCAGTTCATCCAGCACATCCTGGGGACTCAAGCCCAGGCGTGAGAGCATGACCATGCTGTGGAACCACAGGTCAGCGGTTTCACAGACCAGCTCGCGGGTCTGGCCGGAGTGTTCGGCGTCTTTCGCTGCCAGCAGGGTTTCGGTGCACTCCTCGCCCACTTTTTCCAGGATCTTGTTCAGCCCCTTGGCGTGCAGGCTGGCCACGTAGGATTTCTCCGGGTCGGCCTGTTTGCGCTCTTCCAGGACCTGGGCCAGCTGTTCGAGTACGTCGCTCATGATCGGGTTTCCTCAGTGTTTGCCGTAAATGCTGTCCGGGTCTTTCAAAACGGGGTCGGTGCTGACCCATTCGCCATCCTGTAATGATCGGTAGAAGCAACTGCGCCGACCGGTGTGGCAGGCAATGCCGCCTTTCTGCTCGACTTTCAGCAGGATAACATCGGCATCGCAGTCCAGCCGGATGTCTTTAAGCACCTGCTGGTGGCCCGAGCTTTCGCCCTTGCGCCAGAGCTTGCCCCTTGAGCGGGACCAGTACACGGCTTGATCTTCCTGGACGGTCAGCGCCAGGGACTCCCGGTTCATCCAGGCCATCATCAGGATCTCGCCGGTCTCGGCGTCCTGGGCGATGGCGGGAACCAGGCCGTCTTCAGTCCAGCAGATCTCATCGAGCCACGATGGCTGGTTGTTTTCGGTAGGGGACTCTTGCATGTTTTTGAATCCTGACTATCGGGTGATTTAACGGCCGCCCCGAAGCATGAGGGCGGCGGCAACGGCCAGCAGGGCCCAGCCCCAGGCGGGCATGTTGGCCGCCAGTTGTTGGGTTTCCGCCTGGGTGCTGGCAACGGCAGTCGCGGCCAGCGCGGCGGCGACAAAGCCCCGGCGCCAGCGGCGCTCGCTGCGTTTGTTCTGTTCTTTCATCAGGGCCAGGGCCTTGCGGTTCTGATGCTCGGTGGTGCCGGTGCTGCGCAGGCGCAACAGGGCATCGTGCACCAGTTGTGGCATTTCCGGAGCCTGCTCCAGCCAGGCCGGCAGGTGGCTCTGCAGGGATTTGTACAGGCCGGTGGGGCCAATGCGCTGGCGCATCCACTTTTCCAGGAACGGCTGGGCGGTGCTCCACAGGTCCAGTTCCGGGTACAACTGGCGGCCGAGGCCTTCCACGTTCAGCAGGGTTTTCTGCAGCAGCACCAGTTGCGGCTGGACTTCCATGTTGAAGCGCCGGGCGGTCTGGAACAGTCGCAACAGGAAGTGGCCGAACGAAATGTCTTTCAGCGGGCGCTCGAAAATGGGCTCGCACACCGTGCGGATGGCGGCCTCGAATTCATTCACCCGGGTTTCCGGTGGCACCCAGCCCGAGCGGATGTGTAGCTCGGCCACCTGGCGGTAATCCCGGCGGAAAAAGGCGAGCAGGTTGCGGGCCAGGTAGCTCTGGTCGTCCGGGGCCAGGGTGCCGACGATGCCGAAATCAATGGCGATGTACTTTGGGTCCTCCGGGTTGCTGGCGTCCACGAAGATGTTGCCCGGGTGCATGTCGGCGTGGAAGAAGCTGTCCCGGAACACCTGGGTGAAGAAGATTTCCACGCCTTTCTCGGCCAGTACCTTCATGTTCACGCCAGCGGCTCGCAGGGCGGGCACGTCGGCAATGGGAATGCCCTGGATGCGCTCCATTACCATGACCGACTGGGTGGTGTAGTCCCAGTCAATAAAGGGGATGTAGATCAGCGGTGAGTTCTCGAAGTTGCGGCGCAGTTGGCTGGCGTTGGCGGCCTCGCGCTGCAGGTCCAGCTCGTCGTGGATGGTGGCGTCGTAATCGGCCACCACGTCCACCGGGCGCAGGCGCTTGCCCTCGGACCAGTATTGTTCCAGCAGGCCGGCCATCAGGTACATCAGGGCCAGGTCCTGGTGGATCACCCGCTCGATACCCGGGCGGACCACTTTCACCACGACTTTCTGACCGTTCAGGAGTGTCGCTGCATGCACCTGGGCCACGGAGGCCGAAGCCATCGGGTCGGAGCTGAATTCGGCGAACAGCTCGGATACCGGCGCGCCCAGGGATTGTTCAATGATGCTTCGGGCCTGGTCGCTGGGGAAGGGCGGGACGCGGTCCTGCAGGTTTTTCAGGGCGGCGGCCATGTCGTCCGGCATCAGGTCCCGGCGGGTGGAAAGGATCTGGCCGAATTTGACGAATACTGGCCCGAGTTCTTCCAGGGCCAGGCGCAGGCGATCCCCCCGGCTGACTTTGGGTTTCGGGAACAGGTGCCAGGGCGCCAGCAGGAAAAACAGTTTCAGCGGTGCCGGCAATTCCTCCAACGGCAGGAAGGTGTCGAGCCGGTAGCGGCAGAATACCCAGGCAATTCGAAACAGGCGTCGCAAGCGGTTCACGGCTTCTCCGTTTGGTGGTCGCTGTCGCTGCTACCGAGTTTCGCCAGTTTGGCTTCCAGGGTAGCGGTGCGTTGTTGCAGATCGGCGATGGCCTGGGTCCGGGCAGCGAGTTCGCGCCGGCCGGGCAGGGTCCGGGTTTCCTCGTGGATGTATTCTTCCAGGTTGGCGGTAACGCTGGCCATGGCCTGGCGGCTCCACTGCACGGCATTACGCAGGGCTTTGCCCAGCAGGTGGGCTGGCACATCGCCCAGGTGTCGGGCCATGGCGGCTTCCCAGTCGGGAGCCAGTTGGGCGATGGCGTGTTGCAGTTGAAGGGCTTTGTCCTGGTTACCTTCCACCGTCAGGCGACCATCACGGATCACCCGGGGATCGCCCAGAGCCAGTGAGGCCAAAGCTATCGGGCCACCGATGATGGTTGCGACGGCGTTCTCGCAGGCCTCGTTTTTCACCCGCACCAGCGGCTCGTCAATGCTCAGGGTCACCACCGCCTCCAGCGGTGTTGTAAGCCGAATGCAGACCGGTTGCGCCAGGCTCTGCATCAGCGCGGCGCGGCCTGCCGGGTCCAGCGCCAGGGCCCGGTTCAGTCCGGTCTGGAGGATGGCGGCCAGGTCTGAGCCAAACATCAGGGCTTGATTCCCACGTGCAGGGCCACTACGCCGCCGGTCATATTGTAGTACTTGCAGTTGACCAGGCCGGCGTCTTCCATCATGCCCTTGAGGGTTTCCTGGTCCGGGTGCATGCGAATGGACTCGGCCAGGTACTTGTAGCTTTCGCTGTCGTTGGCGATCAGCTTGCCCATCAGTGGCAGTGCCCGGAAGGAATACTGATCATAGACCTTACTCAGCAACGGATTGGTGGGCTTGGAAAATTCCAGCACCATCAGTTTGCCGCCGGGCTTGAGCACGCGGGCCATGTCGCGCAGCGCCTGGTCCTTGTCGGTCACATTGCGCAGGCCGAAGGCGATGGATACGGCCTGGAAGTTGTTGTCCGGGAACGGCAGGTGTTCGGCGTCGGCCTGCACGTATTCAATGTTGCCGGCGTAGCCACGGTCGGTCAGACGGCTGCGGCCCACCTGCAGCATGGAGGCGTTGATGTCGGCCAACACGACCTGGCCGGAGGGGCCCACCAGATCCGAGAACTTCATGGTCAGATCGCCGGTGCCACCGGCGATGTCCAACACCTTGTGGCCCGGGCGCACACCGGACAGCTCAATGGTGAAGCGCTTCCACAGGCGGTGGATGCCCATGGACATCAAGTCGTTCATGAGGTCGTATTTGCCGGCCACACTGTGAAAAACCTGGGCCACCTGGCCGGCTTTCTGGCTTTTCGGCACGTTTCGGAAGCCGAAGTGGGTGACATCGTCCTGGCCGTTGCCGGGGGTGCCCGGCGTCTGCTGCTCGCTCATGAGGGATGGTCCTGTCAGAATCTGAACCCGTATTCTAACCGCTCGGGGGTTGGCTACAAGTTCAAAGCGACTTTACACTGTAAAACCTTTTTCAAATCACCGAGAAAACTGATCCATGTCTGTCATTGATATCCACCGTACTCATTCCCTCAATAAAGAAGAAGCACGTTCCGCCGCCGAAGGCCTGGCGAAGAATCTGGCCAGTAAATTCGACATGCATTACCACTGGGAGGGCGATTCCCTGAAATTTGAGCGCAGCGGCGTGAAAGGGTTGGTGGATATCGCCGAAACCGATCTGCACATCCGTGTCGAGCTGGGCATGATGTTGCGCCCGTTCAAGCCGAAGATTGAAGAGGAAATCCAGGCTCGGCTGGACCGGGTGATCGCCGCCTGATTTGCCTTTGTTCCCGGCCTCTCTGGTTGTCTCGCTGACCCTACGATTTTTTCATTCACGGTGACGAAATACCGTCTATATTGAAAGGGTTAATGTCTAACGATAACCAGAACAAGAGGTCGGACGCATGATTTACGCACAACCCGGAAAAGAAGGCGCCATCGTTTCATTCAAATCCCGCTATGAAAATTACATTGGTGGTAAGTGGGTGGCCCCGGTCAAGGGCGAATATTTTGAGAACATCACTCCTGTCACCGGTGAGGTGATTTGTGAGATTCCCCGTTCCAGTGCCGAGGATATTGAGCTGGCGCTGGACGCTGCCCACAAGGCTGCCCCGGCGTGGGGCACTACCTCCGCGACCGAGCGTTCCAACATCCTGCTGAAAATTGCCGATCGCATTGAAGCCAACCTGGAACTGCTGGCGGTGGCGGAAACCTGGGACAACGGCAAGGCAGTGCGCGAAACCCTGAACGCCGACATCCCGCTGGCAGCCGACCACTTCCGCTATTTTGCCGGCTGTATTCGCGCCCAGGAGGGCCATACCGGCGAGATTGACCACAACACCGTGGCCTACCATTTCCACGAACCGCTGGGCGTGGTGGGCCAGATCATTCCCTGGAATTTCCCGCTGTTGATGGCGTCCTGGAAGCTGGGCCCCTGCCTGGCAGCCGGCAACTGCACGGTGCTGAAGCCGGCGGAACAGACACCAGCCAGCATCCTGATACTGATGGAACTGATTGGTGATCTGCTGCCGCCGGGTGTGATCAACATTGTTAACGGTTATGGCCCCGAGGCTGGCCAGGCGCTGGCCACCAGTACCCGCATCGCCAAGATTGCCTTTACCGGTTCCACCCCGGTGGGCTCGCACATCCTCAAATGCGCGGCCGACAACATCATTCCCTCCACGGTGGAGCTGGGTGGCAAGTCGCCCAACATCTACTTCTCGGATGTGATGAAGGCCGAGCCGGAATTCGTCGACAAGTGCGTGGAGGGCCTGGTACTGGCGTTCTTCAACCAGGGCGAAGTGTGTACCTGTCCGTCCCGGGCCCTGGTGCAGGAAGACATGTTCGAGGAATTCATGCACAAGGTCGTCCAGCGCACCAAGGCCATCAAGCGCGGTAACCCACTGGATACCGATGTGCAGGTGGGTGCCCAGGCCTCGAAGGAGCAGTTCGACAAGATCATGTCGTACCTGGAAATAGGCAAGCAGGAAGGCGCGGTGGTGCTGACCGGCGGCGACAAGGAAGACCTGGGTGTGGAATTCAATAACGGTTTCTACATTCAGCCCACCCTGTTCAAGGGCGACAACAAAATGCGGGTGTTCCAGGAAGAGATCTTTGGCCCGGTGGTGGGTGTGACCACCTTCAAGACCGAAGCCGAAGCCCTGGCGATTGCCAACGATACCGAGTTTGGCCTGGGCGCCGGCGTATGGACCCGCGACACCAACCTGGCGTACCGCATGGGACGCAATATCCAGGCCGGTCGGGTTTGGATGAACTGTTACCACGCCTATCCGGCCCACGCGGCCTTCGGTGGTTACAAGAAATCCGGCGTGGGGCGGGAAACCCACAAGATGGCGTTGGAGCATTACCAGCAGACCAAGTGCATGCTGGTGAGTTACGACACCAACCCCCTCGGGTTCTTCTGATTTTGCTGATCCTTTACGGGCCCTCCGGGGCCCGTTTTTGGTTGGGTGGCCGATACCCTTGAAACGTGATTGTCTGAATCCATGGTGTCGGTTGATATTGTTTGATAGGGAGGCTGTACTAATTCGTAGTACGGTGAAGAAAATCTTCAGACAGGAGGCACCATGAGCGAATTCAGAACCGAACAGGACAGTCTGGGTGAAGTGAAAGTGCCCAAGAACGCGCTATGGGGCGCACAGACCCAGCGCGCGGTGGATAATTTCCCGGTCAGTGGCCAGCCAATGCCGCCGGCTTTTATCAGCGCGGTTGCGCAGGTGAAGTGCTCGGCAGCCCAGGCGAACAGTGCCCTGGGAATTCTGGACCCGAAACTGCGGGATGCCATTGTTCACGCCTGCCAGCGTATTGTGAATGGCGAGTTCGCTGACCAGTTCCCGGTGGATCGGTACCAGACCGGCTCCGGCACCAGCACCAACATGAACGTGAACGAGGTGGTGGCGTCCATTTGCCGGGAGCAGGGTGTGGAGGTGCACCCGAACGATCACGTCAACATGAGCCAGAGTTCCAACGATGTGATTCCCACAGCGATCCACGTTAGCTCCCTGTTGGCGGTGAAGGAGCAATTACTGCCCGCCATTGATCACCTGCGTGGTGCGATCTACGAGCGTGAAGGCGAACTCAAGAGCCAGGTGAAGACCGGCCGTACTCACCTGATGGACGCTATGCCGGTAACCATGGCGCAGGAGCTGAGAACCTGGCGCGAGCAGCTCGTCGCTGTTGAGCGCCGGCTGGAACAGGTATGCGACGAGCTTGCCGCTGTACCCCAGGGCGGCACAGCCGTGGGCACCGGCGTGAATGCGGACGAGGAATTTGCCGGGCAGTTCATCAAGTTTCTGAAAATCAATACCGGCAAGTCTTTCCGCTCCCTCGGTCACAAGTTCGTCGGGCAGAGCGCCATTGATGGCCCGGTGGCCCTGTCGGCCCAGCTGCGTGGCACGGCCGTGGTGTTGACCAAGATTGCCAACGATCTGCGCTGGATGAACAGTGGCCCAATCCATGGGCTGGCGGAAATCAGTCTGCCGGCGCTGCAGCCGGGTAGCAGTATCATGCCGGGCAAGGTGAACCCGGTGATTCCGGAATCCGTGGCCATGGTGGCCGCCCAGGTTATGGGGCTGGACAGTGCGGTGGCCATTGCCGGGCAGTCGGGTAATTTCCAGCTTAACGTGATGCTGCCGATGGTGGGCGCGAACCTGCTGGAGATGACGTCACTGCTGTCAAACGCCATCAATGTCCTGGCCGATAAGGCCATCACCGGTTTCACCGTGAACGCCGATAACCTGAATGAAGGTGTGGACCGTAACCCGGTACTGGTCACGGCCCTGAATCCGGTGATTGGCTATAACCTGGCCTCGGACATTGCCAAGGAGGCCTATGCCAGTGGCCGGGCGGTGATCGATGTGGCCGAAGAGCGCAGCGACCTCAGCCGCGAGCGCCTGGAGCAGTTGATGGACCCGTTGAAGCTGACCCGCGGCGGGCTGATGGAGTAAGCCTTCCTCGGGAGGCCGAAGGTCTAACAGGGAGAGTGTTGTTTGCTGCTGCCACTGGAGCTGTTTGTCATGCTGGTGCTGGCCAACGGTACGCCGGTGGTGGCAGCCCGGCTGTTCGGTCGTCTGGGCAACTGGCCGGTGGATGGCGGGCGGAGTTGGCGTGATGGCCGGCCCCTGTTTGGCCGTAGCAAAACCTGGCGGGGATTGCTGGCTGGAATCCTGGCCTGCTCTTTGTTCTCGGCGTGGATCGGCCTGGAATGGCTGTTTGGGGCCCTGTTTGGGCTTCTGGCCTTGATGGGAGACCTGCTCAGTAGTTTCGTGAAGCGCCGGCTGGGGTTGAAATCCAGCGCCCGGGCCCTTGGGTTGGATCAGGTGCCCGAGAGCCTGCTGCCCATGCTGCTGGCGTGGAGCTGGTTACCCGTTTCCGGTGGACAGGCGCTGGCCGTGGCGGTGTTGTTCGCGCTGTCGAACATTCTGATCTCACCTTTGCTGTATCGTCTGGGCATTCGCAGCCATCCCCACTGACCCATCAGAACAGAGCGTCTTACTCCGGCCCGCGAGTGAGTGTGTGAATGGTCACTTCCGGTGGGCAGTTCAAACGTACATTCAACACCGACGTTCCCGCCCCGGGCGAGGTGTATCCCTGCATGCCGTTGACCTGCCAGGCTCCTCTGCCCAAGCGACGGGGGCAGCGGGAATCGAGGGTCAGCGGAATGCCGCCGGGCAGGCAGAGTTGTCCGCCGTGGGTGTGGCCGCACAGGAAAATGTCGTGGCCCGCGTGGGCCGCTTCGCGCCAGATCTCCGGGGTATGGCTCAATAGGATGCTGAGCCCGCCAACCGGGATTTCATCGCCAGCCCGGTGCAGGTTGTGCACCTTGTAATAGTGGGCGTCGTCAACACCGGCCAGGTAGATCTGCTCCGTCTCCTTTTGCAGGGGCACCATTTCATTCATCAACAGCCGGTAACCCATATCCTCCATGGCCGGGACCATGCGGACACTGTCGTGATTGCCCAGCACGGCATAGGCCTCACCCCGTATGGCTTCCCGTAACCGTGCCATGCCGTTCAGCGCATCATCCACGGGGCCCCAGGTGTTCTTGCGGTAGTCGCCGGTCAGCACGCAAAGATCGTAGCTTAAAGGCTCTATCTGCCGGATAACGGCCTCCAGGTTTTTTTCGTCCATATCCACATGGAGGTCGGTGAGGTGCAGTATCCGGAAGCCCTCGAAGGCCTCAGGCAAGTCGGGGAGGACAAACCGGTGATGGGTGGTGGTGAGCCTCCGGCTGTTGGCCCGGGCCCGGTCCAGCAGACCCGTGGCCTGCAGGCAAAAGCGGATCAGGCGTGGCGCATTGGCCAGGTTCTCCAGATGGAAGGAGCGATGGTTGCGCCCGAATACCTGGGCTTCGGTTTCCTGCTCAATGCCCAGGCGCTGGCGTGCGTGCACGGGCCCCAGTCGCAGGCTCAGGCGATACTGCAGGGCCTCGTTGTGTGTGTCCGGTGTGCGGGCTTTTGCGGTCATGGTCTAACCCCTGATGCCGAGCGGGAACCGTTAAGCGGCCTCGGTTGTCAGTATGGTATCCTCATTCCACACATGCCAACGCTGGCTCAACCGACGATGGAGGGCTCTATGACTGATGCCTGCAATATTCCGGGTTTGAACGTTCCACGCAGCCGTTTTCCCGTACCCGAACGAGAGCCCTCCGGCAATACTGGCGCTGAGGCGCGGTTGGTGCTGGCTGGCGGCTGTTTCTGGTGCGTGGAGGCGGTTTTCCTGGCTGTTGACGGCGTAACCCAGGTGGTTTCCGGTTATGCCGGAGGGGCTGCGGAGACGGCCAATTACGAAGCCGTTTGCACCGGTACCACCGGGCACGCCGAGGCGGTGGAGGTACGCTACGAGCCCTCGAAAGTCAGCTTTGGTGAATTGCTGCGGGTATTTTTTTCCGTGGCCCATGACCCGACGCAGCTCAACCGGCAGGGTAATGATGTGGGAACACAGTACCGCTCGGCGGTGTTCTACGAAACGCCGGAGCAGAAAGACGTGGTGGCGGCCTATATCGCGCAGTTGAATGAAGCCGGGGTTTTTTCGGACCCGATAGTGACTACCCTGGAGCCACTGACGGCCTTTTATCCGGCCGAAGAGCACCATCAGAACTTCGCCGCCCGCAACCCGTGGCAGCCCTATGTCATGGCAGTGGCCGCGCCGAAAATGGAGAAGCTGGCCAGTACCTGGCCGGAGCAGTTGAAGCCTGAATTCAGCCAGAACGATCCCGACGTGTCGTGAGGAGGTTCCAATGACATTATCCGCTGCCGGTTACGACCTGACACCACTCAGTGAGGCTGAGGTTGCCGAAAAGGCGGCCGACCTGACGCCGGAAGAGCGACGGATCCTGCTGGACCATGGCACTGAGCATCCTTTCTGCGGCACGCTTCTGGACAACAAGCAGACCGGAGATTATCACTGCCGGCTGTGCGACCTGCCGTTGTTCAGTTCCAATGCCAAGTTCGATTCCGGCACGGGTTGGCCCAGCTTCTTTCAGCCATTTGATCCGGACCATATCCGGTACCTGGAAGACAGCAGCCTGGGCATGGCTCGGACGGAGATTCGTTGCCCCCGTTGTGACAGTCACCTGGGGCATGTTTTTCCGGATGGGCCTCCGCCTACCGGCCAGCGCTATTGCCTGAATTCCGTGGCAATGGTGTTCCATCCCAGGGAGCCGCAGTAGTCACCGAAACGCCTGAAGGAGGCCCCATAAGCCTCCCAGGGAATCCCTCAGGCGCCGGTGGAGGCCGCGACCACGGTGTAGAACAGGTAGCCGGTGTAGGCGACGTATACTGCTAACAGGCCGCCGCCGTCGAGCCGGGTGATGGTCCGGCGGCCGCCGGTCAGCCCATAGCCCATGAGCAGCAGGCCAACGGTCAGCGCCAGCATCAGCGTCCAGTCCCGGTAAAGGACTTCAGGGTCAACCTTCAGTGGTTCAATGGCGGCGGCCAGGCCAACCACCGCCAGGGTGTTGAAAATGCCCGAACCGAGGATGTTGCCAAGAATCAGGTCGTGCTCGTTTTTCTTCACCGCAGCAATGGCGGAGGCAAGCTCGGGCAGGGAAGTGCCTATGGCAACGATGGTCAGGCCGATCACCAGATCGCTGACCCCCAGGCTTTGAGCGATAGTGACGGCGCCCCAGACCAGCAGCCTGGAGCTGACAATCAGGAGCACCAGGCCAATCACCAGCCACATGATGGCTGTTTTCAGCGGCATGGGGTGGGCAATGATCTCAGCTTCGGTTTCCCCCCCGAGCGGGTCGCCCTTGCCCTTGATGCCCATGTAGATAGACCAGCCCATCACCGCGGCAAATACCGCCAGCAGTATCCAGCCATCCAGGCGGCTGAGTTCTCCGTCAAGCAGTTGTGCCCCGGCAATCGCGGTCAGAACAATGAGCAGGGGCAGTTCTTTCCGGATGACCTGAGAGTGCACGGCAATCGGGGCGATAATGGCCGTCAGGCCAACAATCAACGCGATATTGGTGATGTTCGAGCCGTAGCCGTTGCCCAGGGCCAGGCCCGGGTTGCCATCGGCGGCGGCCATGGCGGAGACAGCCAGTTCCGGGGCCGAGGTGCCAAAACCAATGATCACCATGCCAATCAGCAGGGTGGGCATGCCCAGGTGCTTGGCGGTGGCGGCGGCGCCCTCGACAAAGCGGTCCGCGCTCCATACCAGCAGAATTAGACCGACGATTATGGCTCCGATCGCCATCAACATAGAAAACCTCACCTTCAATGCGTTGAATGCGCCTGCCCCGGCGGGATCAGGCGGCCCGTAAGATACCGCATGTTCCGTTTGCGGTCAGTACCAGGGGTGTTGTGGATCGTACATAAGCTCTGATCCGGGGGCAGGTTTACCGAGTATCAGACTAAAGTGGCGCTGATATTGTAAACAAAAGTAGGGAGAATTGCGGCAAACCACAATTGTTGGCCCGAAACACATCAGTTAGCAAACGCAATTTAACATTCCCGTCAAAATCTGGATAATTGCGTCCACTTTCAGACCGGGAGCATTCGGCAGCGCCCTTTAACCTCGCGCCCCGCCGGTTCCCGACAGGCCGCCTTGCTGATCGTGGGGTGGCAATAACAGGCTCAACACTAGCTAGGGTGAAAACCAATGGCCGTTAGACAGGCAGACGTAGTGCTGGTCGGCGGGGGCGTCATGAGCGCTACCCTCGGCATGATGCTCAGGCAGCTGGATCCGTCCCTCGACATCGTAATGGTGGAGCGTTTGGACCACGTTGCCCACGAAAGTACCGATGGATGGAACAACGCAGGCACCGGTCATGCCGGCTACTGCGAACTGAACTACACGCCGGAAACCGACGATGGCGATGTGGCCATTGAGCGGGCGCTGAACATCAACGCCCAGTTCGAGCTTTCCTTGCAGCTGTGGTCGTACCTGGTGGAGCAGGGCATTCTGCCCGAGCCCAACAACTTCATTAACCAGACCCCGCACCAGAGTTTTGTCTGGGGTGAGGACAACGTCAAGTTCCTCAAGCGTCGCTGGGAGCGCCTGAAAGCCCATCACCTGTTCCAGGAAATGGAATACACCGAAAGCTTTGAGAAGCTGGAAGAGTGGATGCCGCTGGTGGTTCAGAACCGTGACCACGGCCAGAAAGTGGCTGCAACCCGCATCCAGCACGGCGCCGACGTGGATTTTGGCTCGCTGACTCGCAGCATGGTCAAGTGGCTGGAAACCCAGCCGAACTTCGAACTGATGCTCAACTCCCCGGTGACTTACCTGGACCAGCTGGACAACGGCAGCTGGGCGTTGCGTGTGAAGAACCAGAAGACCGGTGAAACCACCAAGCTGGAAGCCAATTTCGTGTTCCTGGGTGCCGGTGGTGGTGCCCTTCCGCTGCTGCAGAAGTCCGGCATTGATGAGGCCCGCGGCTATGGCGGCTTCCCGGTGAGCGGCCAGTGGCTGGTCTGCCAGAAGCCCGAGATCGTGAAGGCCCACAACTCCAAGGTTTACGGTAAGGCTCCGATTGGTGCACCCCCGATGTCGGTTCCACACCTGGATACCCGTATCATCAACGGCAAACCGGCCCTGCTGTTCGGCCCGTTTGCAGGCTTCACCACTCGTTTCCTGAAGCAGGGTTCCATCTTTGACCTGTTCGGCTCTGTGAAGGCCAACAACCTCAAGCCGATGCTGTCGGTGAGCAAGAACAACATGGACCTGACCCGCTACCTGATCGGCGAAGTGTTCCAGTCTCACAAGGCCCGCGTAAACGCGCTGCGCAACTTCTTCCCGGATGCCAAGGAAGAGGATTGGACGCTGCAGATGGCCGGCCAGCGTGTGCAGATCATCAAGGAAGCCCCGGGTGGCGGTGGCAAGCTTGAGTTCGGCACCGAGATTGTGGCAGCCAAAGATGGTTCCCTGGCAGCCCTGCTGGGTGCGTCTCCGGGTGCTTCCACTGCCGTGAACGCAATGATCGACGTGCTTGAGCGTTGCTTCCCCGAGAAGGTCAAGACCGAGCAGTGGCAGGAGCGCATGCGTGAGCTGGTTCCGTCCTACGGCCAGTCACTGGTAGACGATGCCGAGCTGCTGCACAAGGTACGTGAGAGAACGCTTTCGACTCTCAAGCTGCGGTAATTCTGTAAGTTCCCGGTTGTTGACCGAGGAACGAGCAGGAAGGCTCAAAACGGGCGCTGGAAAAAATCCAGCGCCCGTTTTTTTATGAATGTTCGAAAAGTGAGCAGTTGCTATTTCCCGATATCCGGTCCACTTTTTAAGAATACTCTTAAAAAAGGAGACTGATCGTGACGGAGCAAAAGTACGACCCCAACAAAGGTTATGTGGCGCTTCTTGGCTGGAGTCTCAATGCCGTGGAAGCGGCGGACAAGTTTGATCGCCGTTACGTGGTGGTGGCCCCGGACTGGGCCGAGGAATACTGCGAAAAGCATAATATTCCCTACGTGCCCTGGAATTTCGAGCGCCTGAACGACCGCTCCATAGAAATTGCCCAAACCCTGAAGGATATGGGTGTGGATGTCGCCATTCCGCTGTTTGAGGAGACGGTGGAATGGGCGGGGGCCATTAACTCGGTGTTGATGAATAACCCGAGGTTGCTGGGTCAGGCCATGTTGCTGCGTGACAAGGCGCTGATGAAGCGCCGGGCTCAGCTTGGCGGCATCCGGGTTGGTATTTTCGAGGAAGCCCACGACAAGGAAGACGTGATCCGTTTCCTCAAGCGGGTGAACCAGACCTTGCTTAAGCTCGACGGTGACCCCAACGACCCCATTCACCTGAAGGCGTTCGACAAGGCCGGGTGCCTGGGGCACCGGGTTATCCGTACCCCGGATGACGTGGATGCCATCCCCGATGAGGAATTCCCGGCGTTGATGGAGTCCCACCTGGATGGCTGGGAGTTCGCTGTCGAGGCCTGGATTCACAATGGCAAGATCCGCTTCCTGAATATCTCCGAGTACGTCACTCTGGGCTACTCGGTGTTCGTACCGGCAACGCCGGACCTGGAAAAGTATCGGGCACAGATCACTGCTGAGATTGAAAAGCTCATCAAAACCTTTGATATCGATTTTGGTTTTGTCCATCCCGAATACTTTGTCACCAGCGACGGCACCATGTATTTCGGTGAGGTGGCCTACCGTCCGCCGGGCTTCAAGGTATTCGAGCTGCTGGAACGCGCCTATGGCTTCAACGCCTATCAGGGCCTGATTCTGGCCTTTGACCCGAAAACCACGGAAGAAGAAATCACCGCGTTCTTCCCGAAAGAGGTGGTGGATGCCAAAGGGTATGCCGGCTGTTTCGGCGTCTATCCGCGTCGTCGGGTGGTCAGTCGCCTGGAAATGCCCGAGGAAACGGAAGATCACGAGTACTTCGAATCCCACGAGTTAACGCCGCCGCTGGAAGAGACGGTCACCAAACGGACCGCGTTTGGTACCCACTGGGGCCTGATCTATTTCTTCGGCGACGATCCTTACACCATGCGTGATTTGCTCAAGCATCAGGAAGATCTCGATTTCTATGTATAATCGGGGTCTATATTAGCGGCAAGAGCCCGGTTCGGGCTCTGGAGACCTGACTTTGAGTGATGAGCAAGCGGCGACCCACGTGGCGGACGCCAACCTGGATAAGCTGTTGGACAGGCTGGATGACGCCATACAGGCGCTGGAGGAAAGCCGGTCGTTTGCCAAGGCTGGCAAATTGCCCAAACTGTTCAGCATCGCTCGGCGGGTGCTTTTACAACCCGGCGGATTTGAGGCCGTCGAAGCGCGTGCCGAGCGACTGGAACGCGCCGGTGTGTTCGAGGGAACTGACTGGGCCGACCCAGCAATACTGCTGCCGGCCTTGAGTACGTCGTCGCTGCAGAGTCCCAACTCCGACACCGTGGTGATCGAGGCTTTCAGTGAGCTACGTCTGTTGGCCATCGTCCGTGGGCTTTATTTTCACCCATCTTTCTCAGCCGAACAGGCGCACCACTATCTCACCCAGGTGTTGGCGATCAATCTTGGGCTGCTGTTTGGTCTGGGCGGCGAGGCCGAGCGCGAACAGGGTAAGTTGGCGCTGATTAGCCAGGGACTGGTGCAGTATGTTGCTGCCCACATTGGCTATGAGCACGTCATCGACAGCCTGATCGAAGAAATCTGGCGTATCCTGGAGCAGCGCCCGATACAGGTCGATCATGTCCGTAAAATGATTGTCCAGATTGCCATGTGCCGGGCAGACCCGAATACTGATCTGGGCGGTGCGGGCCTTGGCGCGGACCGCCTGATTTCCAGCCTGTACGGGCCAACCCGGGCCTGCAGTGAAGACCCTGGCGTGGTGGTTTATCAGCAGCGGCTGGAAAGCATGGATGGTCAGGCACTTCACAATGAGGCCACCGGTTTTGCCCGCTCCATGCACGATACCGGGCTGGTCTCTCCCTACCACGCAACGTTTCTTCGGTTCGTACTGGAAGGGCAGGATTCCCTGATAACCGAAACCCTGGGCCTGTCCAGTACCGGTCGGGATTGCTTCCTCTGTTACCAGGACCTGGTGCATCAGCTGATGCGCGAGGCTATTTTTCCGGAAACCTGCCAGGGTATTTATGGCCTGGCGCTGCTGCTGGAGCGGGGTATTCTGTATCAGCCACCGGTGGCCCCGGCACTGTGGCGCCAGGTTCGCCTGTCGGTATGCCCGCAGGCCCGTGAGCGGCTGGAGTTGGCCTTTGGCTACCAGCCCGCGCCGTCGGCCTGGTTGTTACAGGGGGTGCTGAACATGCTTGGCCAGCCGTTGGGTGTTGGCCAGGGTAATAACCCGACGTGCCAATCGGCCCGGGCTTTGTCCATGTGGGCGTACAATGACCCGGATTACCTGCTGCAGATGGTAGCTTGGGCGGTGCGCGACAACGAGATCATCATGCACTTTGAAGGCCAGCCGGTGTCTTCGGCCACGAGTGCCGGTGGTGTTGCCGCAGCCGTAACCCTCGACCTGGATCCCGTTTCACTGGTCGTCGTGCCGCACCTGGACCGGATTTACGCGGAAATGGGGCGGCTCTGTGTCGGCCGTGAAGGCGACCCTCATCGTTGGGTGAATCCCGAGTTCCACGGCTGGGCAGCCGGTCGGGGGTTTGCCATCAACGTGGATGTGGAAACAGGGCAGCTGGTGGACCTTGAAACCTTTATCCGCCACTTTTACGCCTCCTACCATCCTTATTACAACGGCAACCAGCCGCTGATCCACCCCCAGCCGGCTGGCGTGGCGGTGACCGACAGCGCCGCGCGCTTTATTGGCTGGCATGCCATCACCATCCTGCGTGCCGCCCTGGATCCGGATGGGGAAATGCGGTTGTATTTCTTTAACCCCAACAACGACAGCGGCCAGAACTGGGGCGATGGCGTGCAGGTGAGTACCTCGGGCAATGGTGAGCGTTTCGGGGAATCGTCACTGCCGTTTGGGCAGTTTACCTCCCGCCTGTACATCTATCATTTCGACCCACTGGAGCGCGGTGAGCCGGCCGATGTTTGCGAAGAAGAATTGCAACAGGTGATTGGGATGGTGCATCGCAGCTGGGGTAAGAACCGCGTGCCCGCTGACAGCTTGCAGGCTCAGCCGCCGGCAGGCGAGTAACGCCTGCCGCTGGTGTCCCGTCTGGTTAATGAATTAACCAGACGGGACACTAACTGGTTCAGCCGGCTTGTTCTCCGGCAGCCCGAAGCATGGCGTGCAGCAGTTCGTCGGCATCGAACTTGGTCAGCGCCTCGTTGGCCCCCACTTGGTTGGCATAGCTCAGGCTCATCTCGCTGTTCAGGGAGGTGTGCAGGATGATGTAGGGCTGCTTCAGGCTCTTGTTATCGCGAATATTGAACGCCAGTTCGTAGCCATCCAGCCCCGGCATTTCAATGTCGCTGACCAGAATATCGATGGGTTGCCCCGAATCGTTTTCCCGTACAAGCGTCTCCATGGCCTCGTTACCATTGCTGGTAACGTGATAGGAAATGTCCTTGGCGTCCAGTACATCGGAAAGCTGTTTGCGAGCGACCATGGAGTCGTCCACCAGAAGAATGTTCAGGTTGCGCAGGGTTTCGATTTCCATGGGCGAGAGTAGCACTTCCCTGGCATCCACAGATTCCGGATACACCTTCGACAGTAGCAGCTCCACATCCAACAACTGGATGATATCTCCGTCCAGATCCAGCAGCCCGGTCACAAAGGCATTGGTGCCGAGGGCCTTGGGTGGCGGCATGACCGATTTCCAGTCGGTTTCGATGATGCGGTGCACACTACGCACCATGAAACCGATTTCACGACGCTGGATGTCGGTGATGATAATCGAGCCCTGCTGTTGCTCTTCCTTGGACATGGGTGGGTAACCCACGGCTGCAGCCATATCGATCACGGGCACGGCTGCCCCGCGAAAGGTGGCAGTACCAATTACCGCGTGATGGCTCTTGGGCAGATGGGTAAGACGCTGGAAGGGCAGGATTTCCCGAATCTTCAGAGTGCCAAGGCCGAACAGGCGTGACCCGAAAAGACGGAACAGTAGCAGTTTCTGGGTCTGTTTCGCTTTGCTCGACATAAATAAATCCTTGAGGTCTGTCAGTTGTTGACGCCTGTTTAAAAAATAGGGAACCCAAAGTTGTCTGGGTGCCGACAATGGCGGATGTAAGCACCCTACTATAGTAGCAGCTTTGTCTGCTCCATAAAGAGTGGCATTACCAGGGCAGGTTAGTCACGATGAACCAACCTGTACCGGTTGTCGCCGCGATGGCAATAAGCGCCAGTAAACCGTCCCTCGCGACAATCGCCAGGCCGAAAGCCATCAAGGCCAGTCCGCCGCCATTGGCACTGAAAGGAATCAGTTCCATCAGGGGCATGGCCAAGGCGACCAGGATACAAGCAAAAACCATCAGGTATTGCCCCACGCCAGTCACCAGCCAGGGCATGCGTTGCCGGGTGCATCCGTCAATAAACCTGGCCGGCTTTTCGGCCCAGTCCAGACCCGTCAGCAGCTTTCCCTGGGGCAGCGACCGGCGCGCCAGCTTCTGGGGCAGCCAGATACTCCGCCGCTGGCACAGGCGCTGACTCAGTGTCAGTAACACGATAATGGCCAGCAGTGTAGGCACACCGGGTATATCCCCGATCAGCGGTGCGACGGTAATGAGCCCTGCCACCAGAATCAGCGGACCAAAGGAGCGTTCACCCACTGATTGCAGAATATCCTGGGCAGACACGTGATCCTTGGTCAGGGCGCGAGCCCGTATACGATCAAGCAGCTCTTGCAGATTGCATGGATCGCCTGGTTGTGTCATTGAATCTCAATTCCGATGAACGAGTGTTGGTGCTGGTCTCAGTCTATGTGTTGGGGGCTGGCCATAAACGAAAAAAGCCCCTGAAATCAGGGGCTTTTTTCTTGGTGTTTGGTGGAGACGGCGGGAATTGAACCCGCGTCCGCCAGCACTCAGCCTTGAGGTCTACATGCTTAGTGTCTCTCTATTTTTTTAAGTTCAAGCGACCCGAGAGTCAGGGTGCAAGAACCGAGCTCTTTGATCTTAGCCGTTAGACAGTGAGCTCTGACTAACGGAGCAGCCTATAAGCGATGACGTCCTGGGATGTTGCTACTGGGTTATAGGCGCCCCAGCCAGGACGACCGGCAGCTTACGCTGCCAGTGCGTAGTTTTCGTCGTTTGCGACTATTTTAAAGCAGCTTTGGATTAACGAGATTCGCTGCCATCTCGACATGCACCCAAGGGTTCGTCACCAGCGTCGAAGCCATGTCGTCCCCTCTTGTCTTCAGTATATGGGTATCGTTTGAGCAACTTCAAGTGCTGGTTGCGTGGCTTGTACCTATCCGCTCGCCCTAGTTGTTCACTTCACGCAGGATGCGCTGCTTCTGGCGGTTCCAGTCTTTTTCCTTCTCGGCGGCGCGCTTGTCGTGCTTCTGTTTGCCTTTGGCCAGGGCGATTTCGCACTTGACCTTGTTGTTCTTCCAGTAAAGCGCCAGGGGAATGCAGGTGTGGCCTGCCTGGTTCACCTTGCCGATGATCTTGGCAATTTCCTTGGCATGCAGCAGCAGTTTGCGGGTTCGCGTTGGGTCCGCAATAACGTGGGTCGAAGCGGTGCTCAGTGGCGTGATGTGCGCCCCCAGCAGCCAGGCTTCGCCGCCTTTCAAAAGCACGTAGGCATCCACCAGCTGGGCCTTGCCCGCCCGCAGGGATTTTACTTCCCAGCCGAGTAACGACAGGCCCGCCTCGAAGCGTTCCTCGATGTGGTACTCGTGCTTGGCCTTTTTGTTCAAGGCAATGGTGTTGTTGGTCGGTGCTTTCTTCTTGCTCATGAATCCTGTCCGGGATCGGAAGAATGGCGAAGCGACCATTGTAGCCCAGGACCGTGGCGCGGGTCACGGTATCAACCGGTTGGGTATTAACGGTCCTGCGGTGGGTTCAGCTACAATAACGGACTCATGGATGCCAGGGGCCGGAATGCCGCGAAAGTACCAAACCTCTATCGGGTCGTTTACCCGTAAATCCTCCTTCTTTTGGGCTGCGTTGGGTGCCACCGTTGGGCTGGCGAACCTCTGGCAGTTCCCCTATCTGGCCAGCCAGCACGGCGGTGGCTTGTTTATTCTCCTGTATCTGGCGTGCCTGCTGCTGGTCACACTCCCGCTGATGGTGACCGAAACCGTGTTTGGTCGCCATGCCCGGCATGGCATTGTGCTGGCGATGGCCGGTTATGTGAAAACCGCAGGCAGTCACCCGCTGTGGCGCCTGGCTGGCCCATTGAGCATTGTGGCAGCGTTCTTGGTGTTGTCGTTCACGGTGGTGTTTGGCGGTATCGTACTGGCGTACATCTTCTACGGGGCGACGGGCCAATTCGGTGGCTCCGGGGAGCACAGCGCCGGTCGAGTATTGACAAACCTGGTCGCGGATCCCGGTAACTACCGGGAGTTTATGGCCTGGCATGTGTTTTTCCTGTTGCTGGTGGTTCTGGTGTCGGTCCGGGGTGTGGTGAGCGGCGTTGAACGTTCGGTCAGGATCCTGGTGCCGTTCACCTTGATGTTGATGGTTGGGCTTTTCCTGCTATCGGTGGCTGGCGGGCAGGTTGGCGCTGGCGTGGAGCAGATTCTGGAATCGCGCCCGGAGCAGTTGGGGTTTGGCAGTATTCGGGCGGCCTTTTTCCATGCGTTTTACACGCTCGGGCTGGGAATGGGCGTCTGGGCAATATTTGGCGCCTACGCGGCTCCGGGCACCCGCCTGAAACGTTCCATTCTGGCCGTTGTGCTGATGGACACCCTGTTCGCGATCGGCGCCGGTTTAATGATGTTTTCGGTCGCTGGTGGTGGTCTGGACAGTGAGCGGGGCTTTGGGCTGCTGTTTGTTTCCCTGCCTGACACCTTGTCTGTTCTGCCTTATAGCCAGGCGATTATTGCCGCTGTGTTTCTGCTTGTTGTCTTGATTGTCTGGGCCACCTCGATTGCCTTGCTGGAGCCCCTGGTTGGCTGGTTCCGAGAGTGGGTGGGCGCTCCAAGACGCTTCTCGGTTGGGGTGATGGCGATTGGCGTCTGGCTTGCCGGGTTGGCAACGCTTTTTTCTTTCAATCTCTGGTCGGAGTATCATCCTGCCGGTGCATCGCTGTTTCGCTGGCTCGAGCTGATCTCCGGTGGCATCCTGATTCCGCTGGTTGGTATCCTGATTTCCGCGTTTACCGGTTGGTGCCTCACCCGCAAGTACGCCAACCTGCTGCTGGGACACGCAACTGCGCCGCTTCGGAAGTACTGGTACTGGGTACTCCGATTTGTGGTGCCTTTGGTGGTGGCCTGGATTGGTTTGCAGTACACCGTCTTTTCATTGGCAAATGTGTGCGAAACCAGTCATTCCGCCATCTGGTGTGGCCGCGACCAGTCCGTCATAGAGGATCAGCCGGTTCAGGATGAGCCACGTGGGGGCGATATCCAGTATGATAACGAGTGAAAAATACTGAAGGCTGCCAGGCAGCCTGCGTCATGCAAAGTGTAGGAACCCAGATTTACATGGCTCACCAGATTCATAAAACCGCACTTGTCATGCACTCGGCCGAGCGCATGTTCCACTTGGTTAACGATGTGCCTCGCTACCCGGAGTTTTTGCCCTGGTGCGCTGGCGCTGAAGTGGTTGAAGAGGGCGAAGGCTACCGCGTGGCCTCTCTCGATATTGCCAAAGGCGGCATGCACCACAAGCTGACCACTCGCAACCAGGTGCAGGAGCCGGAAAGTATCGAAATCAGCCTGGCGGACGGTCCGCTCAAGAGTCTGACCGGGCGATGGCAATTCCATTCGCTGGATGACAACGCCTGCAAGGTGATCCTGACGCTGGACTTCGAATTTTCAGGCTCCCTGTCCCGCATGGCGTTTGGGCCGGTGTTTAAATATGTGGCCAACACCATGGTGGATGCGTTCTGTCGTCGCGCCGATGAGTTGTATGGCCGGGGGAGTGTGTAATGGAAGTGGAAATCGCCTACGCCCGCCCAGAGAAGCAGCGCATCGTGACCGTTCAGGTGCCGGACGATGCCACCATGCTTGAGGCGGTAAAGCAGTCAGGCATTACCGAATTATTTCCCGAGATTGATCTGGAGACGATCGACATGGGAATTTTCGGAAAAGTGGTGAAGAAGCCGGCGGAGCACCAGCTTCGCGAGGGGGATCGGGTTGAGCTGTACCGGCCGTTGAAGATTGATCCCAAGCAGGCCCGGCTGAACCGGGCCAAGAAGAAGGGTTAAAATTCAGTACGCAGGGGTCTCTTCAAGCAGTTTCGCTTGATGGCGCGTGTAGCGGTCATCCTGGTAGTAGACGACGATGCGTTGCTCCTTCACTTCACCGCCCCGGCGCTGAAAGGTATAAACATAGTAGTCCTGGTCAGAGTCCAGCGGATTGATGACCAGTGGTGTGCCAAGAATGGCCCGCACTTGGCTCTTGGGCATGCCCTCCGACAGTTCGGCTAGCTCTGCATCAGTGACAATGTTGCCCTGCTGCACATTGATTTTGTAGACGCCCGGGAAAGAGCAGCCAGACAAGAATAAAATGCTAATAAAAACGATAGCGGAGAGCTTTTGCATCGCCGGGGGAATTCCTCTATCTTGACATCGCCTGCGTGGCAGGAGTGAAACGGTTACGTTACCCGTTGAAAACGGCTTCATCATACCCGAAGCCGCAAGGCACACCAAAGAGCGAATAGTAACATGTCATCTGAAAACACCGAATTACGAAAAGTCGGTCTGAAGGTTACTCTGCCAAGAGTGAAAATCTTCAATATTCTGGAAAACGCCGAAGAGCACCATCTCAGTGCGGAAGACGTTTACAAGAAGCTGCTTGACCAGGGAGATGACGTGGGCCTGGCGACAGTCTACCGGGTGCTGACCCAGTTTGAGGCAGCCGGACTTGTTCTGCGGCACAATTTTGAAGGCGGGCACGCTGTTTTCGAAATGGCGGGCGATGACCACCACGATCATATGGTCTGCACACAGACCGGCGAGGTCATTGAGTTTGTCGATGAAGTAATCGAAGAGCGCCAGAAGAAGATTGCGGAAGAGCACGGCTACGAGATTGTGGATCACAGCCTGATCCTCTACGTGAAGCCCGTCGATTCCAAGAAGTAATACCGGCTAAAAAAGCGGGGCTTGCCAACATGGCAGCCCCGCAAGCTCTTCGCAACGAAGAGTAGGGGTCAATGATGCGTCGCCTGGCCCTTGGTAAACATTTCCCTTGCATGGGCCAGTGTCTGCTTGGTCATGTCCATGCCTCCCAGCATTCTCGCCACTTCATCAATTCTTCCCTGGTCGTCCAGTGTCTCTATGCGCGAGTAGGTTGCGTCTGACTCGGTGAACTTACTGACAAACAGGTGTTGATGGGATTGCGCGGCTACTTGCGGCAGGTGCGTTACGCACAATACCTGTCCGTTATCGCCCAGGGATCTCAGAAGTCGGCCGACCACCTCGGCCGTGCCACCGCCAATACCGACGTCCACCTCGTCGAATACCAGCGTGGGGGTGGTGGAGGTTTGAGCCACTACCACCTGGATGGCCAGGCTGATGCGCGACAGTTCGCCGCCGGAGGCCACTTTCGCCAGGGAACGGGCGGGTTGGCCCGGGTTGGCGCTGACCAGGAATTCAATGTCTTCCAGGCCATGGGGCGCGGGTTCGCCGGCGTCGTTTCGGTTCAGGTGAGTAACAAACTGCACCGACGGCATGCTCAGTTGCGCAAGTTCCTCGGCAATGCGCTGGTCCAGGTTGGCTGCGGCCTGCTGGCGTTTGTCGGTCAGTTGTCCGGCCAACTCGTCAAAGTGGGTGCGGTGTTCTTCGAGCTCGGCTTCCAGCTTTTCCAGGCTGCCTTCGCCACCATCCAGCTCGGCCAGCTCTTCGCTCAGTTTCTGGTGGAAGTCCGGCAACTCTTCCGGGGTGATGCGGTGTTTGCGGGCCATCTGGTAGATGCTGCTCAGGCGTTCTTCCACTTCGGCCAGTCGTGCCGGATCGGCTTCGTAATCTTCGACAAACCGGCGCAGGTTGTCGCCTGCTTCCGAAATCTGGATCTGGGCGTCCCCCAGCATCTGCAGGGTATCGGCAAGTGCGGGGACTTCAACCGGCAGCTGTTCCAGTTGGTGCAGGGCCTGGCGCACCAGGCTGGCGGCACTGTTGTCGTCTTCGGTGCATAACAGGACGGCCTGGTGGCTACTGTGAAGCACCTCATCGGCCTGGCTCAGTTGAGCCTGCTCCTGCTCCAGGGCTTCCTGCTCGCCGTCCTGCAGGGCAAGTCGGTCCAGCTCTTCCACCTGATAACGCAGTAACTGAATGCGGGCTTCGGCCTCATCCGCGTTTTGGCGACGCTGTTCCAGTTTCTGGTGGGTCTGGCGCCAGGTTTTCCAGGCTGCCCGGGTATCGTCGGCAAGGGTTTCCGCGCCGGCAAACTCGTCCAGCAGTTTTCGGTGGGTCTCCTTGCGCAACAGGGACTGGTGCTGGTGCTGGCTGTGAATGTCCATCAGCATGCCCCCCAGTTCCTTGAGCTGGGACAGTGGGCAGGGCTGGCCGTTAATGAAGGCCCTGGAGCGGCCCTCCTTGCTGATGCTGCGGCGCAGGATACAGTGCTCGGCGTCATCCAGTTCCTGCTCTTCCAGCCAGTGCCGGGCCTCGGGAATGCGAGAAACGTCAAAGCTTGCAGTAATGTCGGCCCGCTTGGCGCCGTGGCGTACCGCGCCGGCATCCGCGCGACCACCCATGGCCAGCCCCAGGGCATCAAGAACAATCGATTTGCCGGCACCGGTTTCGCCGGTGAGGGCGGTCATGCCCCGGCTGAAGTGCAATTCCACTTTTTCGGCAATGGCGTAGTTGGAAACCGTAAGTTCGGTGAGCATGCCTGAGACCTCCGCTCTTTCGCACTGTTCGTTCATACAGTGACTGTGAATATATACAGGGTTTTTGCTGTTTGCAAACGAGAGTGCAGGAAATGCACAAAGATTGTCGGTGGGGGAGGTTGAAACCGAAGAGGGCAGCCCCATATCCGTTCGCAACGCCAATTTTCCTGTCTTCCGACAGACAGGTCTCATTCAGTCCAGGCCCGGTTGGGGCCGTGAGAACAGGTATCAGGAGTTGTCATGAGCGCGGATGAAAAACGCAGTGAGCAGGTAGAAGAACAGAACGAAGCGGTGGAGACCGAAGCGGAAGAGGTGTCCACCGAGGCCGAGCCGGCGACTGAGGAAGAATCCGAAGTGGAGTCACTTCAGGCCAAGCTGAAGGAGGCCCAGGAGCAGTCGCTGCGCTTCCAGGCGGAAATGCAGAATGTTCGCCGCCGGGCCGAGATCGATGTGGAGAAGGCGCACAAGTTCGCGCTGGAAAAGTTCGTCAAGGAACTTCTGCCGGTTGCCGACAGCCTCGAGAAGGCGGTTGAAAGCACCGAGGGCCAGAAGGAGTCCAGCGAAGTGGTCACCTCCATTCGCGAAGGCGTTGAAATGACGCTGGATCTGTTCAAGAAGAGTCTGGGCAAGTTCAACGTTGAAGAGCTGAACCCGGTGGGTGAGCCGTTTGATCCCCAGCAGCACGAAGCCATGTCCATGGTGCCGGCACCGAATGCCGAGCCGAACAGCGTGGTGGCCGTGGTGCAGAAGGGCTACCTGCTGAACGGCCGCGTGGTTCGTCCGGCCATGGTCATGGTCGCGAAGGCGGAAGATGGCCCAAAAATCGATGAGCAGGCTTGAAAAGCGAATTAACGCGCCAATATAGCCTGTAAACAGACAAAGCCGGGGTTTATCGCTCCGGAACAGAATTCAGAAAGCTTTGAAAATTGGAGTGATTCAATGAGCAAGATTATCGGTATCGACCTGGGCACCACCAACTCCTGTGTGGCTATCATGGATGGCGACAAGGTCAAGGTTATCGAAAACGCCGAAGGCGATCGCACCACGCCTTCCATCATCGCCTACACCGACGATGGCGAGACCCTGGTAGGTCAGTCCGCCAAGCGTCAGGCGGTGACTAACCCCAACAACACCCTGTACGCCATCAAGCGTCTGATCGGTCGTCGTTTTGAAGACGATGTGGTTCAGAAAGACATCAAGATGGTGCCGTACAAGATCACCAAGGCCGACAATGGTGACGCCTGGGTATCGGTAAAAGATCAGAAGATGGCGCCGCCGCAGGTGTCCGCTGAAGTCCTGAAGAAGATGAAGAAGACCGCCGAGGATTACCTGGGCGAGAAGGTGACCGAAGCGGTTATCACCGTGCCGGCCTACTTCAACGACAGCCAGCGTCAGGCCACCAAGGACGCCGGCAAGATCGCCGGTCTGGAAGTCAAGCGTATCATCAACGAACCGACCGCAGCGGCCCTGGCTTATGGCCTGGACAAGCAGAGCGGTGATCGCACCGTGGCGGTTTATGACCTGGGCGGTGGTACCTTCGACCTGTCCATCATCGAAATCGCCGACGTGGACGGTGAGCACCAGTTCGAAGTACTGGCCACCAACGGTGACACCTTCCTGGGTGGTGAAGACTTCGACCTGAAAATCATCGAGCACCTGGCGGACCAGTTCAAGAAGGACAGCGGCATCGACCTGCGCGGCGATTCCCTGGCCATGCAGCGCCTGAAGGAAGCCGGCGAGAAGGCCAAGATCGAGCTGTCCAGCAGCCAGCAGACCGATGTGAACCTGCCGTACATCACGGCTGACCAGACCGGTCCGAAGCACCTGAACGTGAAGCTGACCCGTGCCAAGCTCGAATCCCTGGTGGAAGAGCTGGTTCAGCGCAGCCTCGAGCCGTGCAAGATGGCCCTGAAAGATTCCGGCCTGAGCGCTTCCGAGATCGACGAAGTGATCCTGGTGGGCGGTCAGACCCGCATGCCGCTGGTTCAGGAAAAAGTGAAGGAATTCTTCGGCAAGGATCCGCGTAAGGACGTGAACCCGGACGAAGCGGTTGCCATCGGCGCGGCCATCCAGGGCGCGGTACTGTCTGGCGATGTGAAAGACGTACTGCTGCTGGACGTAACCCCGCTGACCCTGGGTATCGAAACCATGGGTGGCGTAGCGACTCCGCTGATCGACAAGAACACCACGATCCCGACCAAGAAGTCGCAGACCTTCTCGACAGCGGAAGATAACCAGACTGCGGTAACCATTCACGTGGTCCAGGGTGAGCGCAAGCAGGCGGCACAGAACAAGTCGCTGGGCCGTTTCGACCTGGCCGACATTCCGCCGGCAGCCCGTGGCGTGCCGCAGATCGAAGTCACCTTCGACATCGACGCCAACGGCATCCTGAACGTATCGGCCAAAGACAAGGCCACCGGCAAAGAGCAGTCCATCGTGATCAAGGCCTCTTCCGGTCTGAGCGATGACGAAATCGATAAGATGGTGAGCGATGCCGAGGCCAATGCCGAGGAAGATCGCAAGTTCGAAGAGCTGGTTCAGGCTCGTAACCAGGGCGACGCCATGGTTCACGCCGTGCGCAAGACCCTGAGCGAAGCCGGCGACAAGGTCAGCGACAGCGAGAAAGAGTCCATTGAAGGTGCCATCAAGGACCTCGAGGAAGCGCTGGAAGGCTCCGATAAGGACGACATCGAAGCCAAGACCCAGAAGCTGTCGGAAGTGTCTTCCGAGCTGGCCCAGAAGATGTACTCAGAAGAAGGCGGTGACCAGGCTCAGCAGGCTGGCGGCCAGGAGCAGGCCCAAAGCGCTGATGACGCTGTCGACGCCGAGTTCGAAGAAGTCAAAGACGACGACAAGAAGTAATTCTGAAGTACATCAGGCAGCTGGAAAACGCGGGCAAACGTCCGCGTTTTCCTCGTTATAGCAACAGGGTTTTAGACCATGGCCAAGCGCGATTATTACGAAGTGCTCGGGGTTTCCCGGGGCGCGGATGAGAAAGAAATTAAGCGGGCGTATCGAAAGCTCGCCATGAAATACCATCCGGACCGTAACCCGGACGATGAAGACGCCGAGACCAAGTTCAAAGAGGCGAGCGAAGCCTACGAAGTCCTGACCGATGCCAACAAGCGGGCAGCCTACGACCAGTTCGGGCACGCCGGCGTTGATGGCCAGGCTGGAGCCGGCGGCTTCGGCGGTGGCGGTGCCAGCTTCTCCGACATCTTTGGGGATGTGTTCGGCGACATCTTCGGTGGCGGCGGTGGTCGCGGCCGCACAACTCGTGGCGCCGACTTGCGTTACACCCTGGAACTGGATCTAGAAGAGGCGGTTAAAGGCAAAAACGTCGAAATCACCATTCCCGGCCATGAGGAATGTGATTCCTGCGACGGTAGTGGCGCGGAGAGGGGGTCCGGCGTCGAGACCTGCGGCACCTGTAAGGGCATGGGTCAGGTGCGCATGCAGCAGGGCTTTTTCACCGTACAGCAGGCCTGCCCCACGTGTGGCGGTGCCGGCCAGATCATCAAGAACCCGTGCAAGAAATGTAACGGCCAGGGCCGCGTAAGAAAAGAAAAAACCCTGTCCGTGAAAGTGCCGCCCGGCGTCGATACCGGCGACCGCATCCGTCTCTCCGGCGAAGGCGAGATGGGGATGGACGGTGGGCCCCCGGGCGATCTGTACGTCCAGGTGGCGGTGCGCGAGCATTCCATCTTCACCCGGGATGGCCGCAACCTGTATTGCGAGGTGCCCATCAGCATCATCGATGCGACCCTGGGTGGCGAGCTGGAAGTGCCCACACTCGATGGCCGCGTGAAGCTGAAGATCCCGGCGGAAACCCAGACCGGCAAACTCTTCCGCCTGCGCAACAAGGGTGTCAGCCCGGTTCGCGGTGGCCCAGCGGGTGATTTGCTGTGCCGCGTGATCGTGGAAACACCGGTGAACCTCACCAAGCGTCAGAAAGAGCTGCTCGAGGAATTCCAGAAAACCCTGGATGGCAACAATGGCAGCAACCACGCTCCCAAGAAAACCTCCTGGTTTGAGGGTGTGAAAAGCTTCTTTGACGAAATGAAATTCTGAGGGACGAGCCAATGCGGGTAGCAATCATCGGCGCCGCCGGGCGCATGGGAAAAGTACTGATCGAAGCCGTGGACGGCACCGAAGGCCTTGAGCTTGGCGCCGCCATCGTCCAGCCGGGCAGTAGCCTGGTGGGCGCCGATGCCGGCGAAATGACCGGCATCGGCAAAACCGGCGTGAAAATGGCCGACAGCCTCGACGCCGTCAAAGACGACTTCGACGTACTGGTGGACTTTACCTTCCCGGACCTCACCCTGGAAAACGCCGACTTCTGTAAGGCCAACGGCAAAATGCTCGTGGTCGGCACCACCGGCCTCACCGACGCCGAAAAAGCCCAGCTCGCCCTGGCGGCCGAATCCACCCAGGTGGTCTTCGCCCCCAACATGAGCGTGGGCGTCAACGTCGTCCTCAACCTGCTGCGCACCGCCGCCGCCACCCTGGGCGACGACTACGACGTCGAAATCATCGAAGCCCACCACCGCCACAAGAAAGACGCGCCTTCGGGCACGGCTTTGCGCATGGGCGAAGTGGTGGCAGATGCGTTGGGCCGTGACCTCAAGGAATGCGCCGTCTACGGTCGCGAAGGCTTCACCGGTGAGCGCACCCGCAAAGAAATCGGCTTCGAAACCATCCGCGCGGGCGATGTGGTGGGCGACCACACCGTGCTGTTCGCCACCGAAGGCGAGCGCATCGAAGTCACCCACAAGGCCAGCAGCCGCATGACCTTCGCCAAGGGTGCCATGCGCGCGGCGCTGTGGCTGAAGGACAAGCCGGTGGGGTTGTACGATATGCAGGATGTTCTGGGGCTTAAGTAATAGCCGTGGACAAAAATCGCCAGATTTCTTACAATAAGGCGATTTGACTGCACCAAGCGTAACATTAACAAGTTTTTGAAAAAGCGGGACCGGGTTTTACTCAGTCTCGCTTTTTTGCAACCTGAATATGCGCTTGCGTTCCTGTTCGTGACGAACTTACCGCCACTCGATGAGGATACAAGCCTTGAGCACACCAGCAATCCTTGCACTCGCAGACGGAAGCCTCTTCTACGGCACCGCCATTGGCGCAGACGGCGAAACCAGCGGCGAGGTGGTGTTCAACACCGCCATGACCGGCTATCAGGAAATCCTGACCGACCCGTCCTACTCCCGCCAGATCGTGACCCTCACGTATCCGCACATTGGCAACACCGGTGTTAACGAAGAAGACGTAGAATCCGACCGCATTCAGGCCGCCGGCCTGATCATCCGCGATCTGCCGCTGCTCGCCAGCAGCTGGCGTAACCAGCAGAGCCTGGATGACTACCTGCGAAGCAACAACGTTGTTGGTATTGCAGATATTGATACCCGCCGCCTGACTCGCATCCTGCGCGACAAAGGCTCCCAGAACGGCGCCATCGTGGCCGGCGAGAACGCCACCGCCGAGCGCGCCCTGGAGCTGGCCAACGCTTTCCCGGGTCTGAAAGGCATGGACCTGGCGAAAGAAGCCACCTGCGAAAAGCCCTACCAGTGGAGCCAGACCGAATGGAGCCTGAAAGGCGGTGGCTATGGTGAGCGCACCGAGTCCAAATTCAAGGTGGTGGCCTGGGACTACGGCGTGAAATACAACATCCTGCGCATGCTCGCTGCGCGCGGTTGTGACATCACCGTGGTGCCGGCTCAGACCCCGGCTTCCGAAGTGCTGGCGATGAATCCCGATGGCATCTTCCTGTCCAACGGCCCGGGCGACCCCGAGCCTTGCGACTACGCGATTAGCGCCATCAAGGAAGTGCTGGAAACCGACATCCCGGTCTTTGGCATCTGCCTGGGGCATCAGCTGCTGGCCCTGGCCAGTGGCGCCAAGTCCATGAAAATGGGCCATGGCCACCACGGCGCCAACCACCCGGTTCAGGACATCGCCAAGGGCACGGTGATGATCACCAGCCAGAACCACGGGTTTGCCGTAGACGAGGCCACCCTGCCGGCCAACGTGGAAGCCACCCACAAGTCGCTGTTCGACGGCACCCTGCAGGGCATTCGCCGCACCGACAAGCCGGCTTACAGCTTCCAGGGGCACCCGGAAGCCAGTCCCGGCCCCCACGATGTGGCACCGCTGTTTGACGAGTTTATTCAACTGATGGAAAAGCGATCTGCCTGAGGGCAAGGCCATCACGGATAACTCATGGGCGCTGCCAACAGCGCGAAAGAATTCAAAGTTGCTGACAGGTTTACCGAGACATGCCAAAACGTACTGACATCAAAAGCATCCTGATCCTGGGCGCCGGCCCCATCGTGATCGGGCAGGCGTGCGAATTCGACTACTCCGGTGCGCAGGCGTGTAAAGCCCTGCGTGAAGAGGGTTACCGGGTGATTCTGGTGAACTCCAACCCGGCCACCATCATGACCGACCCGGTCATGGCCGATGCCACCTACATCGAGCCCATCACCTGGAAGACCGTCGAGAAGATCATCGAAAAGGAACAGCCGGATGCCCTGCTGCCCACCATGGGTGGCCAGACCGCATTGAACTGCGCGCTGGACCTGGAAAAACACGGCATCCTGGAAAAGCACGGCGTGGAAATGATTGGCGCCAACGCCGACACCATTGATAAAGCCGAAGACCGGGACCGTTTCGACAAGGCCATGCGCAAGATCGGCCTGGAGTGCCCGCGTGCCACCATCGCCCATTCCATGGCCGAAGCCTGGGAAGTGTCCGAGGACATCGGCTTCCCCTGCATCATCCGTCCGTCCTTCACCATGGGCGGCTCCGGTGGCGGTATCGCCTACAACAAGGAAGAGTTCGAGGAAATCTGTACTCGCGGCCTCGACCTTTCTCCGACCAACGAGCTGCTGATCGACGAATCCCTGATCGGCTGGAAAGAGTACGAGATGGAAGTTGTCCGTGACAAAAACGACAACTGCATCATCGTCTGCGCCATCGAGAACTTTGACGCCATGGGCGTGCACACCGGTGACTCCATTACCGTGGCACCGGCCCAGACCCTGACCGACAAGGAATACCAGATCATGCGGAACGCCTCCCTGGCGGTCCTGCGTGAAATTGGTGTGGAAACCGGCGGCTCCAACGTCCAGTTCGGCATCAACCCGGACACCGGCCGCATGGTCGTTATCGAAATGAACCCGCGGGTGTCCCGTTCCTCGGCACTGGCCTCCAAAGCCACCGGCTTCCCGATCGCCAAAGTGGCGGCCAAGCTGGCGGTGGGTTACACCCTGGACGAGCTGCAGAACGAAATCACCGGTGGCGTGACCCCGGCCTCGTTCGAGCCGAGCATCGACTACGTGGTCACCAAGATTCCGCGTTTCACCTTCGAGAAATTCCCGCAGGCCGACGCCCGCCTGACCACCCAGATGAAGTCCGTGGGTGAGGTGATGGCCATTGGCCGGACCTTCCAGGAATCCCTGCAAAAAGCCCTGCGCGGTCTGGAAGTGGGCTCCGAAGGCATGGATGAGAAGCTGGAAGACCTGCAGTCGGAAAGCTCGAAAGAGACCCTGACCCGCGAGCTGAACGTGCCGGGCGCCGAGCGAATCTGGTACATCGGCGATGCCTTCCGCTCCGGCATGACCGTCGAGGAAGTGTTCCGCAACACCCACGTGGACCCCTGGTACCTGGTGCAGATCGAGGACCTGATCCGCGAAGAGGAAATGCTGAAGTCCGCCGGCAAGGCCGACATCGACAAGACCACCCTGTTCCGGCTCAAGCGCAAGGGCTTCTCGGACGCGCGCCTCGCCAAGCTGCTGGGTATTTCCGAAGTCAGCCTGCGTAAGCTGCGCCACGACCTGGACGTGCGCCCGGTGTACAAGCGCGTGGACACCTGCGCGGCGGAATTTGCCTCCGACACCGCCTACATGTACTCCACCTATGAGGAAGAGTGCGAAGCGGATGTCTCGGATCGCGACAAGATCGTGGTTATCGGCGGTGGCCCGAACCGGATCGGTCAGGGCATCGAATTCGATTACTGCTGTGTTCACGCCGCCCTGGCCATGCGCGAAGACGGCTATGAAACCATCATGATCAACTGCAACCCGGAGACCGTCTCGACCGATTACGACACCTCCGACCGGTTGTATTTCGAGCCGATCACCCTCGAAGACGTGCTGGAAATCGTCTACATCGAGAAGCCCAAGGGCGTGATCGTGCAGTACGGCGGCCAAACACCGCTGAAACTGGCCCGTGGCCTGGAAGCGGCCGGCGTGCCCATCATTGGCACTAGCCCGGACGCCATCGACCGCGCCGAGGATCGTGAGCGCTTCCAGCAGATGATCCAGCGCCTGGGTCTGAAGCAGCCGGAAAACGCCACCGTGCGCAGCCACGAGGAAGGCATCCTGGCGGCTCGCGAGATTGGTTATCCGCTGGTGGTCCGTCCGTCCTACGTGCTGGGCGGACGTGCCATGGAAATCGTCTATGACGAGAAAGAGCTGGTGCATTACATGCGCAGCGCGGTACTGGTTTCCAACGACAGCCCGGTACTGCTGGATCACTTCCTGAACGCCGCTATCGAGGTGGACATCGACGCCATCTCCGACGGCACAGACGTGGTCATTGGTGGCATCATGCAGCACATTGAGCAGGCCGGCGTGCATTCCGGCGACTCCGCCTGTTCGCTGCCGCCGTACACCCTGCCCAAAGAGGTGCAGGATGAAATGCGCGAGGCCGTGAAGAAAATGGCTATCGAGCTGGACGTGATCGGCCTGATGAACGTACAGCTGGCCTGGCAGGGCGGTGAGATCTACGTCATCGAGGTGAACCCTCGTGCCTCGCGGACCGTGCCGTTCGTGTCCAAGGCGGTGGGCGTTTCCCTGGCGGCGGTCGCGGCTCGGGTTATGTCCGGCAAGACCCTGAAAGAGCTGAACTTCACCCAGGAAATTGTGCCGGAGCACTACTCGGTGAAAGAGTCCGTGTTCCCGTTCAACAAATTCCCGGCGGTGGACCCGATCCTGGGGCCGGAAATGAAGTCCACCGGTGAGGTGATGGGTATCGGCGACAGCTTTGATGAAGCCTTCGCCAAGGCTTCCCTGGCGTCCGGTGAGCGCCTGCCGGTGAAAGGCGTGGCCTTCATGTCGGTGCGGGATGTCGATAAGCCGGCGGCGGCCAAGGTGGCGCGCGACCTTCAGGAAGCCGGTTTCCGCATCATCGCCACCACCGGCACCGCCGAAGCCCTGGCCGAGGCTGGCGTTGAGGCGGAGCGCGTGAACAAGGTTCGCGAGGGTCGTCCGCACATTGTCGATGCCATCAAGAATGGCCAGGTGCAGTTGATCATCAACACCACCGAGGGTCGCAAGGCCATTGCTGACTCGGCGCAGATCCGCCAGTCCGCCTTGCAGACCAAGACAACCTATACAACGACACTGGCAGGCGGTGAAGCGTTCTGCCGGGCCATCAAGTTTGGCCCGGAGCGCACCGTTCGTCGTCTCCAGGAACTACACGCAGGAAAGTAAGAATTATGGCTGACAGAGTACCCATGACCAAAGCAGGGGAAGAAAGCCTGCGCGAAGAACTGAAGAAGCTGAAAGGCGAAGATCGGCCGCGAGTCATCGCGGCCATTGCTGACGCCCGGGAACACGGCGATTTGAAAGAGAATGCCGAGTACCATGCCGCGCGTGAGCAGCAGAGCTTTATCGAAGGTCGTATCCAGGAAATCGAAGGCAAGCTGGGTGCCGCCCAGGTAATCGATGTCACCACCATGGAGAACACCGGCAAGGTGATTTTCGGCACCACCGTGCACCTGGTGAACATGGATACGGACGAGGAAGTGTCTTACCAGATCGTTGGTGAGGACGAGGCAGACATCAAGGCAGGCAAGCTATCTATCTCCTCGCCGATTGCCCGCGCGCTAGTGGGCAAGAACGAAGGTGATGTGGTGGCTATCCGCATTCCTTCGGGCACCGTGGAGTACGAAATTGCCGAGGTGGAATACATCTAAGGTATTCCGGGCAAACAAAAAGCCGGCGCGGGTACTCCCCGGGCCGGCTTTTTGTTTTTAGTGGCGAATCATTTGTTTCTCAGCAGATTCGACAGCTTCGGGTTGGGCTGCTTGGCCCGACGCAGGATCACAGCGATCTTGCCGATGGTCTGCACCAGCTCGGCGCCGGACGACTCGCACAGGGCGTCAATCGCCTCGCGGCGCACGTCGCGGTCGGGGCTGGCGACTTTGATCTTGATCAGCTCGTGATCGTTCAGGGCACGCTCCAGCTCTTCCTGGAGGCCTTCGGAAAGGCCCTTGTCGCCAACAATAATCACGGGTTTCAGGTTGTGGGCAATGGCCCGGTATTCCCGGCGCTGTTCCGGTGACAAACTCATTATGTAATCTCTTAATGGGTGCAATTAACAAAAGGTCAGCGGTATGACGGCTGACAACATCGTATAATTCACGCATTGTAACAGATTGCTTGCGCCCACAAATGGGGGTGTATACCGACACCTCCGCTGGTCAGCAGGCAATCCGGAGGAAGGCTTGGCTCGCTCCATGTCCAGCGGTCGCTGGATGCAGGAACATTTGGACGATGCCTGGGTCAAAAGCGCCAGTAGGGATGTGGCCGCTACGGATGGGCCATTTCTGGTGGACAGACGTACAATTAGTGTAAGGTGTCGAGAAAGGATAGGGTGCCAAGCGGCGTCCGTCCGGCAATTCACAGGTGATGATCCTTGAACGATATGGCAAAAAATCTGGTTCTCTGGCTAATCATAGCCGCAGTCCTGTTGATGGTGTTTCAGAATTTCTCTCCCACCACCACGGGGCAACAAGTTAACTATTCCCAGTTTGTTGAAATGGTCCAGCAGGGCCAGGTTCGGCAAGTAACCATTGATGGTCTGCAGGTGCAGGGTACCCGCGGTGACGGTTCCCAGTTCCAGACCATTCGCCCGCAGGTGTCCGACAATAAGCTGATGGACGATCTGCTGGCCAATAACGTCGAAGTTATCGGCAAGGAGCCGGAGCGCCAGAGCCTGTGGACACAGCTTCTGGTGGCGGCATTCCCGATCCTGATCATCATCGCGTTGTTCGTGTTCTTCATGCGCCAGATGCAAGGCGGCGGTGGCGGCGGCAAAGGCCCCATGTCGTTTGGCAAGTCCAAGGCGCGCCTGATGAGCGAAGACCAGATCAAGACCACCTTCGGTGACGTCGCCGGCTGCGATGAAGCCAAGGAAGACGTGAAAGAGCTGGTGGACTTCCTGCGCGATCCGAGCAAGTTCCAGCGCCTGGGCGGTCAGATTCCCAAGGGTGTGCTGATGGTGGGCCCGCCGGGTACCGGTAAGACCCTGCTGGCAAAGGCTATTGCCGGTGAGGCCAAGGTGCCGTTCTTCTCGATCTCCGGTTCCGACTTCGTGGAAATGTTCGTGGGTGTGGGTGCGTCCCGTGTCCGTGATATGTTCGAGCAGGCCAAGAAACAGAGCCCGTGCATCATCTTCATTGACGAGATCGATGCGGTCGGCCGTCACCGTGGTGCCGGCATGGGTGGTGGTCACGACGAGCGTGAACAGACCCTCAACCAGTTGCTGGTTGAAATGGACGGCTTTGAAGGTAACGAAGGCGTTATCGTTATTGCCGCCACCAACCGTCCGGACGTGCTGGACCCGGCGCTGCTGCGCCCCGGTCGTTTTGACCGCCAGGTGGTCGTCAGTCTGCCGGACATCATCGGCCGTGAGCAGATCCTGAAAGTTCACCTGAAGAAAGTGCCGCTGGCCGAAAGTGTGGAGCCGTCCACCATCGCCCGCGGTACCCCGGGCTTCTCCGGTGCCGATCTGGCCAACCTGGTGAACGAGGCGGCGCTGTTCGCGGCCCGTCGTAACCAGCGCCTGGTCTCCATGGAAGAGCTGGAGCTAGCCAAGGACAAGATCATGATGGGCGCCGAGCGCAAGTCCATGGTGATGAGCGAAAAAGAGAAGCTCAACACGGCTTACCACGAATCCGGCCACGCCATCGTGGGTCGGCTGGTGCCGGAGCACGATCCGGTCTACAAGGTGAGCATTATTCCCCGTGGTCGGGCCTTGGGTGTCACCATGTTCCTGCCCGAGGAAGACAAGTACAGTCACTCCAAGCGTTACCTGATCAGCTCCATCTGCAGCCTGTTTGGCGGGCGGATCGCCGAAGAGCTGACCCTGGGCTTTGATGGGGTGACTACGGGTGCCTCCAACGACATCGAGCGCGCCACCCAGTTGGCTCGCAACATGGTCACCAAGTGGGGCCTGTCGGAAAAGCTGGGTCCGCTGCAGTACGACACCGAGAGCGAAGAGCCGTTCCTGGGGCGTTCGGCTGGCCAGTCGCACACTGTGTACTCGCCGGAAACCGCCCAGCGCATCGATGAGGAAGTGCGTAACATCATCGACAGCTGCTACGAGCGGGCCAAGCAGATCCTGGTTGATAACCGGGACAAGCTCGACATGATGGCGGATGCGCTGATGAAGTACGAAACCATCGACAGCCATCAGATTGACGACATCATGGCTGGCCATAAGCCGCGCCCGCCCAAGGGCTGGGGTGACAGCGGCCCGACCGGTGGCGTCAAGGCGGATGAGCCGGAAGGGGCCCCCGAGCCCAAGGGCTCGGACGATGGTCGTCAGCCCGGTGTTGGTCGCCCTGCCGGCGAACACTGATTTCGCTGGCTATTCGCCACAGGCTGATACGCCGCCCGGTTCCGGGCGGCGTTTGTTTTTGTATTCCCCTAATATCCAACCCCTGGAACCTGCACTATGGAAATGAACTTTGCCGGCCGGCAGCTTGATCTGTCCAAGAACCATGTGATGGGTATTCTGAACGTAACGCCGGACTCGTTTTCGGATGGCGGGCATTTCAATCGGCCCGAAGCGGCTTTGTTGAGAGCCCGGGAAATGGTCAGAGATGGTGCCTCCTTTATTGACGTGGGCGGCGAATCCACCCGGCCGGGGGCATCGCCGGTCTCTACCCAGGAAGAGCTGGACCGGGTCTGCCCGGTGGTCGAAGCTATCTCTCGCGAGCTGGATACGGTGATCTCCGTGGATACCAGTAATCCCGAAGTCATGGCCGAAACAGCGCGCCTGGGCGCCGGACTGATCAACGACGTGCGTGCGCTTCAGCGCGAAGGGGCCTGCAAGGTGGCCGCCGAGGCGGGCATTCCAGTGTGCATCATGCATATCCAGGGTGAGCCCGATCACATGCAGGATGACCCCCGTTACCGGAACGTGCACCGGGAAGTCAGTCTGTTTCTGACTGAACGCATGCGCGAAGCCGAGCGGGCCGGGGTGCTCCCGGAAAACATCATTCTTGATCCGGGCTTTGGTTTTGGTAAAACCGTGGAGCATAACGTCCAGTTGCTGGCGACTCTCGAACAGCTTCGTATTCTTGGGCATCCCATTCTGGTGGGCATGTCCCGCAAATCCATGTTGGGCGCCATCACGGGCCGCGAGGTCAGTGAACGCTTGCCTGCCAGCCTGGCGGCGGCGACAATAGCCGCCATGAAAGGCGCCGGCATTCTGCGGGTGCACGATGTACGGGAAACCGTGGACGCCATGAAGGTGGTCGCGGCAGTGAAGGAGGCAATTTGATGTCCCAGCGTAAATACTTTGGCACCGATGGCATTCGTGGTCGGGTCGGTGATTCGCCCATAACTCCGGATTTCATGTTGCGACTGGGCTGGGCCGCCGGGCAGGCGTTCAAGAAGGATGGTCAGCGCAACAGCGTGCTGATTGGCAAGGACACCCGTTTGTCCGGTTACATGTTTGAATCGGCACTGGAAGCGGGCCTGTCAGCAGCCGGCGTGGACGTCAAGCTCCTGGGGCCAATGCCGACGCCGGCGATCGCCTACCTGACTCGTACCTTTCGGGCCTCGGCTGGCATCGTCATCAGCGCCTCACACAACCCGCATCATGACAACGGCATCAAGTTCTTCTCCTCCGCCGGCACCAAGCTGGACGATGCCCTGGAGGCCGAAATCGAGCGTTGGCTCGACAAGCCCATTGAGGTGTGTGCGCCGGAAGAGCTGGGCAAGGCCTTTCGGGTGGACGACGCTCCCGGTCGTTATGTCGAATTCTGCAAGAGCACCGTGCCCAACGAATTTACGCTCGATGGGATGCACATTGTGCTGGATTGCGCCCATGGAGCGACTTACCACGTGGCGCCCAAGGTGTTCCAGGAGTTGGGCGCGAAGGTAACCACCATTGGTGCCAACCCGGACGGCCTGAACATCAACCTCAACGTGGGCTCCACGCATCTGGACGCGCTGAAAAAGACGGTGGCCGAAAAGCAGGCGGACTTGGGCATTGCCTTTGATGGCGACGGCGACCGTGTGCTGATGGTGGACCGTGACGGCTCGGAAGTGGACGGCGACGAGTTGCTGTACATTCTCGCTTCCCAGCGTCATCTGGAGGGAAGGTTGCGCGGCGGCGTGGTCGGTACCCTGATGACCAACCTGGGTGTGGAGCTGGCCCTGCAGGAGGCGGGCATTGCCTTTGAACGGGCAAAAGTGGGCGATCGTTATGTCATGGAGCGTCTGCTGGCCAACGGCTGGCTGATTGGCGGTGAAGGCTCCGGTCACATGGTGATCCGCGACTGCACCACCACCGGCGACGGTATCGTCTCTGCGCTGCAGGTGCTGCTGGCCGTGCGCCGCTCCGGCGAAACCATGGCCCAGCTCCGCCGGGGCATGGCCAAGTTGCCGCAGAAGATGGTCAATGTGCGGGTCGCGAAACGCTTCGATCCGTTTAGCCGTGAAGACATCGTGGAAGCGGTCCGGAAGGCGGAACAGCACCTTGGCGAGAATGGCCGCATCCTGTTGCGGGCCTCTGGTACCGAGCCGCTGATTCGGGTTATGGCCGAAGGCAAAAATGCGGTGGAAATTGGGCGCATTGCTGACGAATTGGCGCTGGTGGTCGAGAACTCCAGTCCCTGAGTCCGGCTTGTGCGGGCCCGGTGACTGCTGTATAGTTCGGCGTCGCTTAATTCAGGGCTGTCGAGAGTAACCATGCGTCGCAGGATCGTAGCTGGAAACTGGAAAATGAACGGGTCGCAGGACCTGGTGAAACAGTTGGTCGGTGCTGTGGCCGCTGAGGCCGGCAGCCTGGAATCCGGGCCTGACATCGCCGTGATTCCCCCGGCTTTGTATGTCGGTCAGGTTCTGGAAAGTGCTGGAACCGCGCTGCAGGTCGGTGTCCAGAACGTGGCCTGCTGGCAGTCCGGTGCCTACACAGGGGAAGTGTCCGCAGCAATGGTCCGGGACATGGGTTGTCGTTACGCGCTTGTCGGACACTCCGAGCGCCGGCAGTTGTTCGGTGAAACCGACGAGCAGGTTGCGCAGAAAGTTGCGCGGGTGCTGGAAAGTGGCCTGACTGCCATGCTGTGTGTCGGCGAAACGCTCGAAGAGCGCAGTGAAGGCCGGGCCGAGCAGGTCGTGGCTGAGCAGATTCGCCAGGGGTTGTCCGAGGTGGGTGCTGACCAGTGGGGTCAGGTTGTGATCGCCTATGAGCCAGTCTGGGCAATCGGTACCGGTAAAACCGCGACCGCCGAAGACGCGCAAGCCATGCATTTGCACATTCGAGGTGTACTTGAATCGGTAAATGCACCGGCAAATGAGGTTTCGGTACTTTACGGCGGCAGCGTAAAAGCGGATAATGCGGCCGCTCTGTTCGCAGAGCCGGACATTGATGGTGGTCTTATTGGCGGTGCATCGCTGAAGGCCGACGAGTTTTTAAGCATTTGCCGGTCGTTCCCGGCGGGTGCGTAAGCCAAAACGTTTACGAGAGTCAGTATGGATTGGATGGAAACACTGGTAGTTACTGTGCACGTCGTGATCGCCGTGGCGCTGGTGGGTCTCGTTCTGATCCAGCAGGGCAAGGGCGCTGACGCGGGCGCCGCGTTCGGTGGTGGAGCGTCCCAGACCGTATTTGGCAGTCAGGGCAGCGGTAGCTTCCTGACCAAGATGACGACCCTGCTGGCCGTTGTCTTTTTTGTGACCAGTTTTTCGCTGGCAGTATTTGCCAAGCAGCGCGCTGAAGTCGCTGGCGAAGCGGGCATTCCCGTAGTTGAGGAATCCTCCGATGCGCCGGCTCTGGATGAGCAGCCTGCTGAAGCCGATACGGCCAACAGCGATGGCAAGGCCGGGAATTCTCAGGTTCCCGACCTTCAGTAAGTTTGATGCCCGGGTGGTGAAATTGGTAGACACGCTATCTTGAGGGGGTAGTGGCGAGAGCCGTGCCGGTTCGAGTCCGGCCCCGGGCACCATATTGACGAAGACGGCTTGGTTTACCCAGGCCGTTTTCTTTTTGGTCAGTCCTTGACCAATCCGCATGGCGTCTCTATACTCCGGCGGATATCGGAGTCGGCGCTAGCGCCGGCTTCCGGGCAGGCCAGGTGTCTGTCGGCAGAACACAGCTTGGGGCTGTCTTCTGCGAATTCTTGCAACAAAAGGCCCCGGTTTCAGGGGCTTTTTGATTAAAGGGCCTGGCGCAAAAGGCCCTGTGCATTAAAAGGGCTGATTAACAGCCCTTTTTTTGTTTGTGGACTTTGAAAATCTGAAAATGGAGGCGGCGACACTTGTCAGCCAAGCTCAAGCAACTGGAAGAAATTCTGCGCCCGGTCGTGGAAGGATTGGGGTACGAGCTCTGGGGGATCGAATTCCGTTCCCGGGGTACTAACTCCATGCTGCGTATCTTCATCGACGATGCCGAAAATGGCATCAGCATTGAAGATTGCGAAAAAGTCAGTCGACAGGTCAGTGGCGTGATGGATGTGGAAGACCCCATCCAGACGGAATACACCCTGGAGGTGTCTTCGCCGGGTATGGATCGGCCACTGTTTCGTCTCGAGCACTACCGGGAGTTCGTCGGCTACACGGTCAAGCTCCGTCTGCGCATGGCCTTTGAGGGGCGTCGCAAGTTCCAGGGCTTGATCAAGGGTGTTGAAGACGACGACGTGATCATTCAGGTGGATGACCACGAATATCTGCTGCCGTTCGACAGTATCGAAAAAGCCAGCATTGTACCCACATTCAAGTAAGTGCCGACGTTTGAATTATTCGCGCGAATATAGTTTTGGAAGTATCGATCATTTTGAGGGCAGGGCAATCCAATGAATAAAGAGATCTTGCTGGTAGTGGAATCCGTCTCGAACGAGAAAGGCGTCGAGAAGGATGTAATTTTTGAGGCGATTGAACTCGCTCTCGCCACCGCTGCCAAAAAACGTTACGAAGACGAGGAAGCGGACATCCGGGTTGCCATTGATCGCCGCACCGGAGAGTACGAAACCTTCCGCCGCTGGCTGGTAGTGGACAACGACGCTGTGCCGGCACTGGGCACCGAGTTGACCCTTCAGGAAGCGGAAGAAATTGATCCAGAGCTCAAGCCGGGTGATATCCACGAAGAGAAGGTGGAATCCGTCGCGTTCGGTCGTATCGGCGCCCAGGCGGCCAAACAGATCATCTTCCAGAAAGTCCGTGAAGCCGAGCGCACCAAGATCGTTGATAGCTACCGTGACCGCGTTGGCGAGCTGGTGTCCGGTACCGTCAAGAAGGTTACTCGCGACAACGTGATCGTTGATCTGGGCAGCAATGCCGAAGCACTGCTGCCGCGTGAGCACCTGATTCCCCGCGAAACCTTCCGCATGGGTGACCGGGTTCGGGCCCTGCTGTTGGAAATTCGCACCGATCATCGCGGCCCGCAGCTGATCCTGAGCCGTACCGATCCGCAGATGCTGATCGAGCTGTTCCGCATTGAAGTGCCGGAAATCGCCGAAGACCTGATCGAGATTCGCGGTGCCGCCCGTGACCCCGGTTCCCGCGCCAAGATCTCCGTGAAGACCAACGACCGCCGGATCGATCCGGTGGGTGCCTGTGTTGGCATGCGCGGTTCCCGCGTACAGGCGGTCTCCAACGAACTGGGCGGCGAACGTGTCGACATCGTGCTGTACGACGATAACCCGGCCCAGTTGGTGATCAACGCCATGGCACCGGCGGAAGTCGCGTCCATCGTGATGGACGAAGACCGTCACACCATGGAAGTGGCCGTTGCCGAAGATAATCTGGCACAGGCCATCGGCCGTAACGGCCAGAACGTCCGTCTGGCGACCGACTTGACCGGTTGGGTGCTGAACGTGATGACCGAGGAAGAAGCCGGTGAGCGTCAGGAGCAGGAATACAACCGCCTGCTGGCGCACTTCATCGACAACCTGGACGTGGACGAGGAATTTGCCGGCGTCCTGATCGAGGAAGGCTTCACGTCCATTGAAGAAGTGGCCTATGTGCCGATGGAAGAGATGCTGGCCATTGATGGCTTTGACGAAGAAACGGTAACCGAACTTCGTAACCGCGCCAAAGATGCCCTGTTGAACCAGGCGCTGGCCAGCGAAGAAGCCCTGGAGGGCGCAGAACCTGAGGAAGATCTTCTGAACATGGACGGCATGGACCGTGCCCTGGCCTTCAAGCTGGCCGGCATGGGTGTGCGCAACATGGAAGATCTGGCCGAGCAGTCGATTGATGAGCTGCTCGAGATTGAAGGTATGGATGAAGAGCGTGCCGGTCAGCTGATTATGACCGCACGTGCACCCTGGTTTGAAGACCAGGCCTGAGTCGGGAGAGGAGGACCAGTATGGCTGAAGTAACGGTAAAACAACTGGCCGCAGATGTAGGCGCTCCCGTGGATCGTTTGCTGAAGCAGATCGTGGAAGCGGGCCTGAAAGCTCGCAGCGAAAATGACACGGTGACCAGCGATGAGAAGCAGCAGTTGGTGGCCTATCTGAGAAAAACGCACGGCGAGACCGAGGCCGAGCCGCGCAAGATTACGCTCAAACGCAAAACGACCACCACGTTGAAGGCGGGTAAAGCCAAGACTGTGAACGTGGAAGTCCGCAAGCGCCGCACCTACGTGAAACGTGCGGAACTGCAGCCGGAAGCGCAGCAGGAAACACCGAAATCGGAAGCACCGGCAGAGCAGGCTTCCGCACCGGAGCAGCCGGCGCCAGAGTCAGCGCCGAAAGTGGCTGCTGAGCAGGAACAAAAGGCCCCTGAAGCCCCGGCGGCAACGGAGCCCAAGGCAACCGAGCAGGAACCTGCCGCGGAAGCTGGCTCTAACAAGGCCGTCAAGCCAGAGCCTGAACCCCAGCCGGAGGACATGCCCATGCCTCCGCCCGAGGATGATGGCCGGGATCGCAAACCGAAGAAGAAAAAAGAGAAAGAGAAGGCCCGCGAGCGCGGCGATGATCTGGAAGAAGGCAAGCCGAAGAAGAAAAAGGCTGGCCATCGTGGTCCACGTAACCGGCCTGTTGAGGAGCCGGTGGTGCTGTCCGAGGATGAAGAAGAAGCCGTTCCTCGCAAGCAGCTGCGGGCCAAAAAGAAACCGAAACAGAAGCGACACGCCTTCGAGAGACCAACCAAGCCTATGGTTAGAGAAGTAGAGATTCCCGAAACCATCACCGTGGGTGATCTGGCCCAGCGCATGGCGGTGAAGTCCGCCGATGTGATCAAAACGCTGATGGGGATGGGGGTTATGGCCACCATCAACCAGGCCCTGGATCAGGAAACCGCCATCCTGGTGACCGAAGAGCTGGGCCACAAGCCCAAAGCCACCAGCGAAGACGCTTTTGAAGAAGAAGTGTTGAGTGAGATTACCGAACTGGCCGAGGGTAAGGAAAAGGTCAAGCGTGCGCCGGTTGTCAGTGTGATGGGTCACGTTGACCACGGTAAGACCTCGCTGCTGGACTACATCCGCCGCACCAAGGTTGCCTCCGGTGAGTCAGGTGGTATTACCCAGCACATTGGTGCTTACCACGTGGAAACCGATCACGGCATGGTGTCCTTCCTGGATACCCCTGGCCACGCCGCGTTTACCGCCATGCGTGCCCGCGGTGCCCAGTGTACCGACGTGGTCGTACTGGTTGTGGCTGCCGACGACGGCGTGATGCCGCAAACCAAAGAAGCGGTGGATCACGCCCGTTCTGCCGGTGTGCCGATCGTTGTGGCCATCAACAAGATGGACAAGGAAGAAGCCGATCCGGATCGCATCAAGAACGAACTCGCCGCTATGGAAGTGATTCCCGAAGACTGGGGCGGTGACGTGCAGTTCGTTCCGGTCTCCGCCAAGAGCGGCGAAGGTATCGACGACCTGCTTGAAGCCCTGCTGCTTCAGGCCGAAATCCTGGAACTGGAAGCCTCTCCGGACGCCGCCGCCAAGGGCGTTGTCGTGGAATCCAGCCTGGAGCGTGGTCGTGGTTCGGTTGCCACCGTTCTGGTTCAGAACGGCACCCTGCGCCAGGGTGACACCATTGTGGCCGGTGCCTACTACGGCAAGATCCGGGCAATGACCAACGAAGCCGGTGACCAGGTCAAAGAAGCCGGTCCCTCGATCCCGGTAGAGATTCTGGGTCTTAACGGTACGCCGGACGCCGGCGACGAATTCTTTGCCGTGGCCGACGAGAAGAAAGCCAAAGAACTGGCCGAGTTCCGTCAGACCCGCGAGCGGGAACAGCGTCTGCAGCGCCAGCAGGCCGCCAAGCTCGAGAACATGTTCGAGAACATGGGCAAGGACGAGGTGAAGACCCTGAACGTGGTGCTCAAGACGGACGTTCGTGGTTCCCTGGAAGCCATCGTCAAGGCGCTCCAGGATCTGGGCAACGACGAAGTTCAGGTCAAGGTGGTGTCCTCGGGTGTGGGCGGTATCGCCGAGACCGACGTCAGCCTGGCCATGGCCACCAATGCGGTCATCTTCGGCTTCAACGTGCGTGCTGATAACGCCGCCAAGAAGCTGGTTGAACAGGAAAACCTGGATCTGCGCTACTACAGCATCATCTACAACCTGATCGATGACGTGAAAGCGGCCCTGACCGGCATGCTGGCGCCGGAATTCCGCGAGGAAATCCTGGGTGTGGCCGACGTACGCGATGTGTTCCGTTCACCGAAGTTCGGCCAGGTGGCTGGTTGCATGGTGACCGAAGGCAACGTTTACCGTAACAAGCCGATCCGTGTCCTGCGTGACAACGTCGTTATTTTCGAAGGCGAGCTGGAATCCCTGCGCCGCTTCAAGGACGACGTTCAGGAAGTGCGTAACGGCATGGAATGCGGTATCGGTGTTAAGGGCTACGATGTGAAAGTGGGCGACCAGATCGAGGTATTTGATCGCGTGAAGGTTGAACGCAAGCTCGAATCCACGGGGGCCTGATGGCACGGGAATACAGTCGCGTCGATCGCATTGGCGATCAGATGCAACGAGAGCTGGCCCAGCTGATCCAGCGTGAGGTGAAAGACCCTCGCGTTGGACTGGTCACGGTTAACGCCGTCAAGGTGAGCCGGGACCTGGGCTATGCCGACATCTATGTGTCATTGCTGTCGACCGAAGAGCTGACCGAGGATTCTCCGGAGATCCAGGACGCCCTGGGTGTGCTGAACAAGGCTTCGGGTTTTCTTCGGGGCCAGATTGGTCGCGCCATGAAACTGCGAGTGGTTCCGCATCTGCGGTTCCACTTCGACTCGCTGCTGGGTGAAAGCCGGAAAATGGATCGCCTGATTCGCGAAGCGGTGGGTGAGCACCCATCCGTGCCCCGGGATGACAACGATGACCCGGTATCCGATAACCCGGAGCGTGACGCTTGAGCCGCAGAAGAAAAGGCCGCAACGTCAACGGCATCCTGGTGATCGACAAGCCCATTGGTGTTACGTCCAACGGCATCCTGCAGCAGGTCAAACGCCTGTTTGGCGCCGCCAAGGCGGGCCATACCGGAGCGCTTGACCCGCTGGCCACCGGTGTATTGCCGCTGTGCTTTGGGGAGGCCACCAAGTTCTCCCAGATGATGCTGGACAGCGACAAGGCCTACATCACCACCGCCCGGCTCGGTATCCGCACCGAAACCGGCGACAGTGAAGGCGCCGTGGTCGAGGAGAAACCAGTGCCCGCGTTGACCGAAGCCGATGTGGAAGCGGTTCTGGCGCGGTTCCGGGGCCCGATTGAGCAAGTGCCCTCCATGTACTCGGCGCTGAAGCATCAGGGCCGCCCCCTCTACGAATACGCCCGCGAAGGCATCGAGATCGAACGACCGGCCCGCCCGGTCACGATTCACGAGCTGACTTTGCTGGCAGTTCGTGAGAACGAGCTGGACCTGGCGGTGAGTTGCACCAAGGGCACCTACATCCGCTCCCTGGTGGAGGATATTGGCGACGCCCTGGGATGCAGTGCGCATGTCAGCGCCCTGCGCCGTACCATGGCCTCGGGCTATACCCTGGAGGCTGCCCACGATGTCGGTACCCTGGAAGCCATGCGTGAGCGAGGCGAAAGCCTGGACGGCCTGTTATTGCCGCCGGACAGCGCCCTGACCATGTTTCCGGAACTTCATCTTTCCGGCCCTTCGTTGGTGTCGATATTGAATGGGCAACCGGTTAGAATGACGGACCAATCCCTGGAAGGCTTGGTGCGCCTTTACGGCAACCAGGGCTTTGTGGGATTGGCAGAAGCATTGCCAGAGGACGGTGGTATCCAGTTGGTGCCCCGTCGGCTGGTCAAGAGCAGCTAGCGGTCAATTTGGTCGCTGCTGGTTAGCCGGGCTGTAGAGATGCGCGGTTCGGCCGGATTCTCAAGCATCGCAAACAATGAGGTGTAATATGGCACTGTCTGCCAACGAGAAAGCTCAGATCGTCAAGGATTTTCAGCAAGCCGAAGGTGACACAGGTTCCCCTGAAGTTCAGGTAGCCCTGTTGAGCGCCAACATCGACAAGCTGCAGGATCACTTCAAGACCAACAAGCAGGATCACCATTCCCGCCGTGGTCTTATCCGGATGGTAAACCAGCGTCGTAAGCTGCTGGACTACCTGAAGCGTAAAAACGCCGACCGTTACCTGGATCTCATCCAGCGTCTGGGTCTGCGTCGTTAATCCGGGTTGACGACCGGAAAGGCCGGCCCGGGATTACCGGGCCGGCCAGCTTCTCTCCCGCTGTCTGTGCTGGCCCTTTCCGGGAAAGCCGGAGAGTGAACACTGCAATTGATGTGTCTGTGAAACCTGAGGGTACTCCCTGTCACAATTGAAAGCCGGTATTGATAGCAGGTTGTTGAAAAGCCCGGGTGGTGCAGGTTTGACTGCACGCCTTACCGGGGTTTTGCAACAGCCTGTTAGCTTTCAGACGGGTTGCCTTGGGTTCGCATGAGTTGACCAATAATCAGGAGTCTATTGTGGATCTGCAACCACGTAAGAAAACGTTTGAAATGGGTGGCGAAACGTTCACCCTGGAAACCGGTCGTGTTGCCCGTCAGGCAACCGGCGCGGTACTGGTCTCCACCGGCGATACCGCCGTGCTGGGTACCGTTGTGGGCGCCAAGGAGCCCAAGCCGGGTCAGGGTTTCTTCCCGCTGACCGTGAACTATCAGGAAAAGACTTACGCCGCCGGTAAAATCCCGGGTGGCTTCTTCAAGCGTGAAGGTCGTCCTTCCGAGAAGGAAACCCTGACTTCCCGCCTGATCGACCGTCCGATCCGTCCGCTGTTCCCGAATGGCTACATGAACGAAGTACAGGTGGTCTGTACTGTCATGTCTGCCAGCAAGGAGCATGACCCTGATATTGCCGCCATGCTCGCTGCCTCTGCCGCGCTGGCCGTTTCCGGCATTCCGTTTGATGGTCCGATCGGTGCCGCCCGCGTTGGTTACACCAACGAGCAGGGCTACTTCCTGAACCCGACCTTCGAGCAGCTGGAAACCTCTGCCCTGGACATGGTTGTCGCTGGTACCGAAGAAGCCGTCCTGATGGTGGAATCCGAAGCCAAGGGCCTGACCGAAGATCAGATGCTGGGCGCCGTTCTGTACGGTCACCAGGAAATGCAGACTGCCATCACCGCCATCAAGGAATTTGCCGCCGAGAACGGCAAGCCGCGTTGGGAGTGGCAGCCGGAGGAAGAGAATACCGAGCTGCTGAACGCCATCCAGAGCGACTTCGGTAGCGCCATCGAGGAAGCCTACAGCATCCGCGACAAGATGGACCGTTACGCGCGTCTTGGCGAAATCAAGACCGAAGCGGTTGAGAAGCTGGCCAGCAGCGAAGAAGACGACGGCAAGCCGGCCGAAGACGAAGTGAAGAAGTACTTCGGCAAGGTTGAGAAAACCGTGGTTCGCCAGCAGGTCATCGATGGCAAGCCGCGCATCGACGGTCGTGACAACCAGACCGTGCGTCCGATCGAAGTGGAAGTGGGCATCCTGCCATCCGTTCACGGTTCCGCCCTGTTCACCCGTGGTGAAACCCAGGCCATCGTGACCGCCACGCTGGGTACCACCCGCGATGTGCAGATCATCGATGCCCTGGAAGGCGAACGCAAAGATCCGTTCCTGTTCCACTACAACTTCCCTCCGTACTCCGTGGGCGAAGCTGGCCGCATGGGCTCCCCGGGCCGTCGTGAGATCGGTCACGGTCGTCTGGCCAAGCGTGGTGTGGCAGCGGTTATGCCGACCATCGAAGAATTCCCGTACGCCATCCGTGCGGTGTCCGAGATCACCGAATCCAACGGTTCCAGCTCCATGGCCTCTGTCTGTGGTTCCTCCCTGGCACTGATGGACGCCGGTGTGCCGCTGAAGGCACCGGTGGCTGGTATCGCCATGGGTCTGGTCAAGGAAGGTGACAAGTTTGCCGTTCTGACCGATATCCTGGGTGACGAAGACCACCTGGGCGACATGGACTTCAAGGTAGCCGGTACCAAAGACGGCGTGACTGCCCTGCAGATGGACATCAAGATCCAGGGCATCACCGACGAGATCATGGAAATCGCCCTGGAGCAGGCCAATGCTGCGCGCCTGCACATCCTGGGTGAGATGAACAAGGTGATCGCCGAGCCGCGTGCCGAGCTGTCTGATCGTGCGCCGAGCATCACCACCATCAAGATCGACCCGGACAAGATCCGTGACGTGATTGGTAAGGGCGGTGCCACCATCCGTTCCATTTGCGACGAGACCGGTGCCTCCATCGATCTGGACGACGACGGCAACGTGAAGATCTACGCCGACAACCAGGCGGCAGCCCAGGCAGCGGTCAAGCGTGTGAAGGAAATCACCGCCGAGATCGAAGTGGGTGCTATCTACAAGGGTCGCGTTGAGCGCATCGTGGACTTCGGTGCCTTCGTGAACATCCTGCCGGGTAAAGATGGCCTGGTGCACATCTCCCAGATCGCCGATCACCGTGTAGAGAACGTGACCGACGAAATGAGCGAAGGTCAGGAAGTTCTGGTGAAGGTCCTGGATGTGGACAACCGTGGTCGCGTGAAGCTGTCCATGAAAGAAGTGAAGGAAGGCGAGCAGCCGACCGATCTGGCCGAGTAACACTCCGCCAGTCACGAAAAAACCCGCCTGTTGGCGGGTTTTTTTATGCCCGGTCGAGCGCTGGCTCAGCCTCCCAGGTACGCCTCCCGTACTTCCGGGTTGTTGAGCAGGTTCTTGCCGGTATCCTGTAGGCGAATACGGCCGTTTTCCAGCACGTACCCCCGGTCGGCCAGGCTCAGGGCCTGGTGCGCGTTCTGCTCCACCAGGAACACCGTGATGCCTTCTTCCCGTAGTTGCCCGATGATGTCAAAGATCTGCTGGATAATCAGCGGCGCCAGCCCCAGGGAGGGCTCATCCAGGATGATCATGCGCGGCTTGCTCATCAGTGCCCGGCCAATGGCCAGCATCTGCTGCTCACCGCCGGACATGGTGCCCGCCCGCTGATTTTCGCGCTCTTTCAGGCGAGGGAACAGTTCGTAGACGTGTTCCTGGCTCTTGCGGATCTCGGCCTTGGTATTGAAGAATCCGCCCATGTGCAGGTTCTCCTCCACTGTCAGCCCGGAGAATACACGCCGGCCCTCGGGCACAATGGCAATGCCCGAGCGCATGATGTTGGCGGTGGCCTCACGGGTGATGTCGCGGCCTTCCAGCATGACCCGCCCGGAACTGGCCTGCGGGTTGCCGCAGACCGTCATCAGCAGGGTGGTTTTGCCGGCGCCATTGGCGCCAATCAGCGAGACGATTTCACCTCGCTTAACCTCCACGGATACCCCGTGCAACGCTTCAATCTTGCCGTAGTGGGTATGAACGTTTTCCAGTACCAGCATAATGTTCCTCAGGCCTCGCCCAGATAAGCTTTGATCACGTCGTCGTTCTGGCGCACTTCCTCGGGCGTACCGCTGGCCAGGGGACGTCCCTGGCTGATCACATTGATACGGTCGGAAATCCCCATCACCAGACTCATGTCGTGCTCAATCAGAAGGACTGAGACGTTGTAGTCTTCTTTCAGGCTGACAATCAGGTAGTCCAGCTCTTTGGTTTCGGCCGGGTTGAGGCCCGCCGCCGGCTCATCGAGCATCAGCAGCTTGGGCTCGGTGACCATGCAACGGGCAATTTCCAGGCGACGTTGCTGGCCATAGGCCAGGTTGCCGGCTTCCCGGTTGGCGACCTCCAGCAGGCCGACCCGGTCCAGCCAGTAGCGGGCCCGCTCCAGGGACTGTTTCTCCCGTCTCCGGTAGTCGGGGGTCTTCAGGAGCCCGGCAATGAGGTTGGTGTTCACATGCCGGTGTTGGGCCACCAGCAGGTTTTCCACCACCGTCATGTTGCCGAACAGGCGCACGTGCTGAAACGTGCGCACCATGCCCATGCGGGAAATCTTGTAATCCGGTTTGCCCTGGATTTCCTTGCCTTCAAACAGGATCTGGCCGCCACTGGGCTTGTAGAAACCGCTCAGGCAGTTGAAGACCGTGGTCTTGCCGGCCCCGTTGGGGCCGATGATGGATACAATTTCGCGTTCTTTGACGTCCACGCTGACCTGGTCGACAGCCAGCAGGCCGCCGAAACGCATGGACAGATTCTTTACTTCCAGCATACCTGTCACCCCTGCTTGCCAAGTTCAATGTGGATACGACGCATGGGCAACAGGCCCTGGGGCCGCCAGACCATCATCAGTACCATGGCGGCACCGAACACCAGCATCCGGTAATCCGAAAATTCCCGTGCCAGTTCCGGCAGGATGGTGACCGCGATTGCAGCCAGTATCACGCCGATCTGTGAACCCATACCCCCAAGGACCACAATGGCCAGGACAATGGCGGATTCCAGGAACACGAAGGATTCCGGGCTGATAAAGCCCTGCTTGGATGCAAAGACGGTGCCGGCGAAGCCCGCAAAGAAGGCGCCAATGGTGAACGCCGAGAGTTTTACGGCGGTACGGCTGAGGCCGAGTGACCGAGCGGCAATTTCATCCTCCCGCAGGGCTTCCCAGGCGCGGCCAACCGGCATGCGCATGAAGCGGCGAATGATCAGCCCGGTAATGACGGCCAGTACCAGGGCAATCAGGTACAGGAAGATGACCTTGTGCTCACTGGCATAGGCGATACCGAGGGTTTCGTGGAAGGAGGTGTTGCCTTCCTCCTTGATGCGCCGGCCAAACTCCATGCCGAACAGGGTGGGTTCCGGAATGCCACCGATCCCGTTCGGGCCGCCGGTGAGATTGGTCCAGTTGTTCAGCAGGATGCGGATGATTTCACCGAAGCCAAGGGTCACAATGGCCAGGTAGTCGCCGCGCAGCCGGAGTACCGGGAACCCCAGCACCAGCCCGAACAGGGCGGCCAGGCAGGCGCCGATGGGCAGGGCCATCCAGAAGGAGAAACCGGCGTATTGGGACAGCAAGGCAAAGGTGTACGCGCCGACCGCATAGAAGGCGACATAACCCAGATCCAGCAGGCCGGCCAGGCCGACCACCACGTTCAGGCCCAGTGCCAACATGATGTAGATCAGGACCAGGGTAGCCAGGTCGACCGAGCCGCGAGAGACAAAGAACGGCCAGAACAGTGCCAGCACGATAATGCCGGTGAGCACCCAGGATTCCAGTTTCGCGCGCTTCTGCTGGGGCATGGGGTCCCGCCCGCTCAGGGGATTAAGGCGGGAAATGAACCCCAGACGCGCCATGATATCGTCACGGAACAGCTGGAACAGAAATACCACGACGGCGGCAAGGAAAACCGACACCACCGTGAAAGTGGTGGCACCCTCCAGATACACCACGGCGCCGTCCGCCACCAGATTCAGGCCGAGGATGGGATAGGAGATCACCAGGGTGATCACCGCGCAGAACAGAGCGTGTTTAATGTTGTTGGCAGCCATCAGATCTTCTCAACCTCCGGTTTGCCCAGCAGTCCGGTGGGTTTGAACAGCAGAATCAGGATTAGCAGGCCGAAGGACACTACATCCTTGTATTCGCCACTGAGGTAGCCCGAGGTCATGCTTTCGGCCACGCCCAGAATGAGCCCGCCCAGCATGGCGCCGGGAATGCTGCCGATGCCGCCCAAAACGGCCGCGGTGAAGGCCTTGAGACCGGCGATAAAGCCGAACAGTGGGTCAACCGAACCGTAGTACATGCCCAGCAACAGACCGGCGACAGCCGCCAGGGCCGCGCCGATGACAAAGGTCGCTGAGATGATCCGGTTGGTATCAATGCCCAGCAGGCTGGCCATGCCCAGATCCTGGGATACCGCACGACAGGCACGCCCTGTGCGGGAGCGGGCGATAAATGTGGACAGTGCTGTCATGCAGATCAGGGTGGTAATGAAGATGGTGATCTGGATGTAGGAGATGGACAGCGGGAAGGTGTCTTCAGAGCCAAGCTGGAAGCCGCCTTCAATCAGGGCCGGGAAGCCAATGTTGCGGGAGCCTTGCGCGAGGTGGACGTAGTTTTGCAGAAAAATGGACATACCGATGGCGGAGATCAGGGGGATGAGTCGGTGTCGTCCCCGTACCGGTCGGTAGGCGACCCTTTCCACCGCCCAGCCCATGGAGCTGGATACAATCACCGCACAAATCAGGGCGACCAGTAATACGATGGGTAGCCAGGTAATTCCCAGCGTGGCCAGTCCAGTGATGGCGATCAGTGCTGTGTAGGCACCAATCATGTAGATTTCGCCGTGGGCGAAGTTAATCATGCCAATGATGCCGTACACCATGGTGTAGCCGATGGCGATCAGGGCATAGGTGCTGCCGATGGTCAGTCCGTTGATCAGCTGCTGGAAAAAATACAGTAGATCTTGCATGTGGAACTCCGAATGCCTGTTCCCGGAATGGGTTAACAGGAGCCCAGAAAAACACCTTCCCTCCTCCCCGAGAGTGAGGGGAGGCGGGGAAGGTGCTTATCTTACCGCAATTTAATGATTGGGGGCTTATTTTGCGACGGTTTTGCTACCGTCGGCGTGCCATTCGTAAACCACGAACTCGAAGGACTCCATGTCACCGTCTTCATCATACTCGATGGTGCCAATCGGAGTTTCGAAGGTGCCGGAGCGCAGGGCATCCGCCACTTCAAACGGATCGGTGGACTCGGCCATTTCGATACCGTCGGCAATCACCTGAACCGCCGCGTAGGAGGTCAGCACAAACGGACCGGAGGGGTCTTCGCCTTTCTCGGCAAATGCCTCGGCCAATTCCTGGTTTTCTGCTTTCTGATCGAATGCCGGGGGCAGGGTGACCAGCAGGCCTTCAGCCGCTTCGCCGGCAATGCTGGTAATGCCATCGTTACCCACGCCTTCCGGGCCCATGAAGGTCGCGTCCACATTGGCCTGGCGAGCCTGGCGCAGGATCAGGCCCAGCTCCGGGTGGTAGCCGCCGTAGTACACGTAGTCCACATCTGCCTGTTTGATCTTGGTGACCAGTGAGGAGAAGTCCTTGTCGCCGGCGGTAATGCCCTCAAACATGGCGATGTCCACGCCCTTGTCTTCCAGGGTGTCGCGTACGGCGGTGGCAATGCCTTCACCGTATTGCTGCTTGTCGTGAACAATTGCGACGCGCTCCGGGCCCTGGGCGGCGATATAGTTGGCTGCGGCGGGGCCCTGCATGCTGTCCAGGCCGATGGTACGGAAGACAGTGTCGTAGCCGCGCTCGGTGATGGCCGGGCTGGTGGCGGCCGGGGTAACCATCAGGATACCTTCGTCATAATAGATGTCGGAGGCCGGCTGGGTGGAGCTGGAGCAGAGATGACCCACCACGAACTTGACGCCTTCGTTCACCATGCGGTTGGCAACGGTCACGGCCTGTTTGGGGTCACAGGCGTCGTCCATTTCCACGGCCACGAGTTCTTCACCCATGACACCGCCCTGGGCGTTGATGCGTTCAATAGCCATGCGGGTGCCGGCAAACTGCATGTCACCATACTGGGCGACGGGGCCAGTCATGGGGCCGGCAACGCCAATCTTGATTTCAGCAGCGGCCTGGCCAGCGGCCATCAGTGCAACGGAGGTACCTACAGCGGTAGCGAGCTTCTTAACGGACATTTTCATCGTGTTTTCCTGTTTGGCAGAGTTATTCTTATGTTCTCAGGAACTTAAACAAACACCACCGCCTGCGCCTTGTCAAGCGGTGGCCGGGTATCCCCGAGAACCAGAAGGTTTCGGGAAAATATAGGCAAGGTTTATGCCGGACGATTATGTGGGTGTTTATTCGCTTTCCTGATCTTCTACAAAGACCAGTTGCCTGAAGTTTTCATGCTGGTGCAAGCGCTCGAAGCTGGGGTCCACGGAGGCATCGTCCCGGTAGGCCTCGGAGATGTCGATGGCCCGGGTCAAGGTGGCTACCGCATCTTCCCAGCGGCCAATCTCGGCATACGCGCAGGCCAGCTGATAGTGGGCATGGCCGTTGTCGGGGGCCAGTTTCAGGGCGCGCTGACACAGGCTTATGGCCCAGAGAGGTTCCTGCATTTCCAGCACCGCATCGGCTTTGTAGCTCAGGGCTTCCACATCGTCCGGGCGCAGATCCAGGATCTGGTCGTAGGCGGCAATTTTGTTTTGTTGGGAGGTTTCCTGGCTGGCTTTCAGCCACAGCCCGTGCACTTCATTGGTGCGTTCAATCTCCGCCTGGTTCTGGTGAATGATTTCGGATTTCTGATGCAACTGGTCTTCGATGGATTGCAGTCGATTTTCATACTCGATTACCAGTTCGTTGACCCGCTTTTCGGCCAGGCTGGTGAGCTGGCTGCGCATGTCACGAATGGAGTTCCAGCCAATTACCACGAGGATCGAGGTAGCACCGGCAATCAGGTAAAAGAAATAGGTGACGGTGTCGGTGGCATAGGACATGGTTTTGTCCGCGACCGACAGTTCCTTTTCCACGACCTTCTCGATCAGTTCCGCCCGGGTTTCCAGGATTTCCTTGCGCAATGCCTTGGTTTCTTCCAACAGGTACAACTCCACAAACGGTGTGTACATGGGCTTTTTGTCCAGGGTCTTGATGCTTTCCTCCACATCTTCGGCGGTCAATTCCTTTTTCGGCCCGAGTTCCTGTTGTTGTCCCTGGGCATGGCCGGCCAGTGCAAAGGCAAGGATTAAAGTGAAGATGAACCTGATCATTAACCGTGTCCGCGTGATGGTGAGTGTAAAACAGAGACCTTAGCACAGTGGTTGCCAGAAATAATGCCGTGGGAGGATTGTGGTAACCCCCACTTGCATTACGGGTTGCGACAGCATCTAATATTTAGAGGTATAAACAGTCATTGAAGGTGGAGTAAGGCGTGAGCAGTTACGAGCAGGTGTTGGTGGCGCTTCGGCGGGTTATCCGGGCAACGGATCTGCATTCCAAGCGGTTGAGCAAGCACGCCGGCCTGACCGGGCCACAGCTGTTGATCATGCGCACCATCCGGGACCTGGGGGAGGTGACCATCGGCACCATTGCCGAGCACGTCAGTCTCAGCCAGGCAACCGTGACCACCATCCTGGATCGCCTGGAACACCGTGGCTTGGTGTATCGGGTGCGCAGTACCCGCGATAAACGCAAGGTGCACGCGCACCTGACCGAGCAGGGCGCGGAACTGCTGGCCCAGGCGCCCAATCCCCTGCAGGAGGACTTCGTACAGAAGTTCCAGAGCCTGGCCGAGTGGGAACAGACCATGATCCTGGCGTCCCTGCAGCGGGTGGCCAACATGATGAACGCCGACGACATCGACGCCTCGCCGGTTCTGACTGTCGGCTCTATGCTGAAAGACGACGGTTGGAAGGAGAAGGCTTAGAAGCGCTTTTTATCCCCCTCTCCCCCGGCCCCTCTCCCGCAAGGGGAGAGGGGAGGGATATCGCCAACTTTTAGTAAACCATTCCCTCTCCCCTTGCGGGAGAGGGCCAGGGAGAGGGGGGTTAGTGAACAGAAGCCCCCTTCCTGGGCTTGCTGGCGAAACACACCTGGAATACGTCGTTGTAGTGCTTGGCAAAGTTCACCGACAGCCCTTCCTTCAGATACTCCGGCAACTCGTCGTAATCGCCCCGATTGGCCTCCGGCAGTATCAGGTTGCTGATCTTCTGCCGCCGGGCGGCAATTACCTTCTCCCGAATACCACCCACGGGTAGCACCTGCCCGGTCAGGGTCAGTTCGCCGGTCATGGCGATGTTCTGCTGGGGCGCTTCTTTGCGGGCAATGGACAGCAGGGCCGTGGCCATGGTCACACCTGCGCTGGGGCCGTCCTTGGGCGTGGCGCCCTCGGGCACGTGCAGATGCACGAACGACTTGTCGAAGAATGTGGGGTCGCCCTTGTATCGTTTGAGGTTCGACGACACGAAGCTGTAGGCGATCTCGGCCGACTCCTTCATTACATCCCCCAACTGGCCGGTCAGTTTGAAGCCACGCTGGCTGGAATGTACCCGTGAGGCCTCGATGCTCAGGGTGGCGCCACCCATGGCGGTCCAGGCCAGGCCGGTGACCACGCCAGTGCCTTTCAGGGATTTCTCTTTCCGGAAAGCGGGTTGCCCCAGGTAGCCGGTGAGGTCCGAAACGCCCACCTTCACCGGCTGGTCCGGGTGCTCCAGCAGTTTCACGATGCCCTTGCGGATCACCTTGTGCAGTAGCTTCTCCAGGCTTCGCACCCCGGCTTCCCGGGCGTAGCCTTCAATGATCTGGCGAATCGCGGCATCGGTGATGTTCAGCTGTTTCTTCAGCAGGCCAGCGCGCTTGAGCAACCGGGGCATCAGGTAATGCTTGGCGATGGCCAGTTTCTCTTCGCTGATGTAGCCGGACAGGCGGATGACATCCATGCGGTCCAGCAGGGGCCGGGGGATGGTGTCCAGCTGGTTGGCGGTGCAGATGAACAGGACCTTGGAGAGGTCCATGCGCACGTCCAGGTAGTGATCCAGGAACTCGCGGTTCTGTTCCGGGTCCAGGGTTTCCAGCAGCGCCGAGGCCGGGTCGCCCTGGAACGAGCTGCCGATCTTGTCGATCTCATCCAGCATGATCACCGGGTTGGCCACCTTGCTGTCCTTCAATGCCTGCACGAACTTGCCCGGCATGGCGCCGATGTAGGTGCGCCTATGGCCCTTGATTTCGGCTTCATCGCGCATGCCGCCCACGCTGAACCGATAGAACTTCCGGCCCAGGGCATCGGCCACCGAATGGCCGATCGAGGTCTTGCCCACGCCCGGTGGGCCCACCAGCAGCAGTATGGAACCACTTACTTCGCCCTTGAATGTGCCCTCGGCCAGGAACTCCACAATGCGGTCTTTCACATCTTCCAGGCCATCGTGATCCCGGTCCAGGATGCGCCGCGCTTCGGCCAGGTCGAAGTGGTCCTCGGAATGGATGCCCCAGGGTACCTGGGTGAGCCAGTCCAGATAATTTCGGGTCACGCCGTATTCCGGTGAGCCCTGTTCCAGAACCTGCAACTTTTCGATTTCATCGTCGAAGCGTTCCTGCACGGCCTCGGGTGGGTTGAGCTCGGCCAGGCGCTTTTCAAAACGCTCCACGTCGGCGGTCTTGTCGTCCTTGGCGATACCCAGCTCCCGCTGGATGACCTTCAACTGCTCGCGCAGGAAGAACTCGCGCTGGTGCTTTTGTACCTTTTCGTTTACTTCCTCGTTGATTTCGGTCTGCAGGCGCGCCACTTCCTGCTCTTTACGCATCAGGAGCAGGACTTTTTCCATGCGCCGCAGCAGGGGCACGGTATCCAGCACATCCTGCAGCTCGCGCCCGGGCGCGCTGGTCATGGACGCACCGAAATCCGCCAGTGGCGAGCTGTCGTCCGGCCCAAAGCGGGACAGGTATTGCTTCACTTCCTCGCCATAAAGCGGGTTGGTGCGCAGCAGTTCTTTAATGGCACTGATAATGGCCAGGGTGTAGGCCTTGAGCTCATCGGCCGGCTCTTCCGGTTCTTCGGGATACTCGACCTCTACCAGATAGGGCGGGCGACGGCGTAGCCACTGCACGATGCGAAAACGCTGCAGTCCCTGGGCGATGAACTGCACCTTGCCGCTGTCGGTCTGGGCGTGGTGTACCCGCACGGCGCAGCCCATGGTCTCCACCTCATCGCTGCCGGGCACGCCGGTTTCGGACTTCGGGTCCTCGACAAAACACACACCCAGCACCCGGTGATCGGTTTCACCCACACGTTTGAGGGTTTCCTGCCAGGGGTCCTGGTCCACCATCACCGGCTGTACCTGGGCCGGGAAGAAGGGGCGGTTGGACACCGGCAGGACGTAAATGCGGTGAGGCCGGCTGTGCTCGGGTAATGCCAGGCTTTTGCTGTGCTCGTCTTTGCCAATGTACTCGGTGATGTCTTCTTCGAATTCTTCCATGGAGTCGTTGCGGTTTTCGTCTGCCATACCGAATCTGCTCTCTGGGCTTGATAAGGGATTACAGCTTATGTGACGGCGGCTGTGAGTTTTTCAAGTTGGCTTGATTTACCGGCCTTTGCCACCATATGGCTATACACTTAAAGGCTAAACATTTTTCATTCTGGTTCAGGTGCCCGATACATGAGTGATTCTCCGTACATCTTTGACGCCACCGCCGACAATTTCCAGCAGCAGGTCATGGAAGCCTCGGCAAAAACGCCGGTACTGGTGGATGTGTGGGCGGACTGGTGTGCTCCCTGTAAGCAGCTAATGCCCATCCTCGAAAAGCTGACCAACGAGTACCAGGGCAACCTGCTGCTGGCGAAAGTGAACGCTGACCAACAGCAGGAACTGACCGCTTCCCTGGGGGTGCGCAGCCTGCCAACCGTTATTCTGGTGAAGGATGGCCAGGCGGTGGATGGCTTTAACAGCGCCCTGCCGGAAAGCGAGTTGCGCAAGTTGCTGGAAAAGCATGTGGAGGCACCGGCGGAAGATCCCTATGAAAAGGCCCACGCGCTCTGGGAATCCGGTGATGTGGATGGCGCCCTGGCGATCTTCACGGAGATGAACCAGAAAGACCCGGAAGACGTCGACATTCTGATTGACCTCGCCCAGCTGAAAGCCGAAAAGGGCGACCTGGAAACCGCCGAGCAGGTGCTGGATAGCTTGGCACCGGAGGACAAGTTGGGCCACAAGGCCAAGCAGTTGGCCGCCCGCGTGAAATTCCTGAAGCAATCCGGGGAGCTGCCACCGGAAGCGGAACTGGAACAGAAGCTGGAAGCCAATCCAAAAGATCCGGAGGCCTTGCACCAGTTGGCACTGCACAAGATCCTGCAGGAGCAGAACGCCGAAGCAATGGACCTGCTGATCCGCCTGATGCAGGCGGACAGTCAATACAAGGACGGCGTGGCCAAAACCACACTGGTGGAGTTGTTTGAAAAGCTGGGGAATAACAACCCGGATGTGCGGACTTACCGTCGCAAGCTGTACGCGATGATGTACTGATTCAGGCGGGCGCTCGTAACAGCGCCTACTGATAAAGGGCTGTTTTCAAGGAGTGAAGATGATTCACGCTAAGCGGGCACTCCCGTTCTTTCTGCTTTTGGTGCTGCTAAGTGGCTGCGCCTCTCGCCAGTACGCCACTTCACCGGCTGTTGGTGTGGAAACCGCCAGTTGCAGTGAGGTGTTCTCCGATTGGCAGCAACGGGTTGATGCCGGCAATCATTTCGACGCCCAGGCGTGGTCACCGCCGGGCTTTCCTTATTTGAGAGTGAATCGGCTTCTGGCCAGTTTTCCCGTGGATAAACTGAGCCGACCCCAGCAGCAGGCCTGGCTGGAGCGTGCCCATGAGATGGCGGTAACCGCCTGGCACCATGAGGCGGCGAGTATGGGGAATGATGCCTCCGCGCAATTGCCGGAATTGCAGCGCTGCGGCCAAAGGGCCATGGCGCGGTTGCTGGAAGATGACCACCAGTGGCGGGAGTTAGCCGAAGCCTCGCAGGTTCCCGACAGTTATAACAATGTTGCCCGGGTGCTGGGCGGTTATCCGGCGGTTGCGCCGGTGGTGCGTTGGCGGGCCGGCGTGGTAATGAATGAGTTGATGGATCAGTTCGAGGCTTATCACCCGGCACATGCCTGGCGAGCTTATGAGCCCGCGACTCCCAGCCCGGTGATTGATCCGTCTGATCTGGTGGGCCGGGCCTCGGCTCGCAGCCCTCTGGGCATTCCGGTGTTCAGTGACAAAGAGCGAGAGGATCTGTTATCCCTCTATGCCCCCACGTGGGTAGTGGAAACCGGTGGTCCCTATGATGTGCCAGGGCGGCCAGGCCGGGATACTGGCGGTGAGCTTCGGTTTCAGTCCGAGCCGGTGGTATTCACCAAGGTGGCTTACACGCGCTTTGATGGCGAGGTGCTGCCCCAGCTCGTCTATACCGTCTGGTTTTCCCGCCGCCCGTCGGAGGCTGCCTTTGATATCGTGGCCGGAGAGCTCGACGGCCTGGTCTGGCGGGTGACCCTGGGCCGGGATGGTCGTCCGCTGATTTATGACGCCATTCATCCCTGCGGCTGTTATCACACCTGGGTGCTGGCGCCGGATGGTCTCAAGCCTGTTGGCCCGGTGGATTACTGGGAGGAGCCCCTGTGGATAGCCGGCACGGCGCCGCAGACTGACCGTGGGCTGGTTGTATTCCTTTCGTCCCTCACGCACCAGTTAAAGGACGCGGCAACGGTGTTGCCGGAGGACGTGTCCAAAGCCCGATCCTATGCCATTGAGCCCTACGACAACTTGCGCGGCCCCTCCTTTGCCGGCGAGCGACTGTTTGGTGAGGATGGCATGGTGGCCGGCACCGAACGCCCCGAGCGCTTCCTGCTCTGGCCCACCGGCGTGCCTTCGGCCGGCGCCATGCGCCAGTGGGGGAACCATGCCACGGCGTTTGTGGGCACGCGGCATTTTGATGACCCCTGGCTGCTGCAGGAATACTTCTGGTTGCCTGAATAACCGAGCGGACCATCGCGCAGACACAAAAAAGCCGGGGCAAGCCCCGGCTTTTTGATCAGGCAACGGCGTAATCAGGCGTTGCCTTTCTTCATTTCCTCGAACTCGTCCTCAAAGAAGAATTTTTCTTCCCCGAACGCCGGTTCCAGCTCGTGCAGCCAGGTGGCTGTGTCGCTGTACTTGGCGAAGAACGGGCGCTGTACCCAGTCCGGGTTGCGGCCCTGCAGGAAGCGCAGGACAAAAACCTTCTCGCCCTTGATCTCGGTAATGCCCTGGATTTCCACCTTGCCGGGGCCTGCACTCATGCTGGGGCCACGGGCGGTGCGTGACAGGCCGGACACCTTCTTCATGGCCTCGCGGTAGATGTGGTAGGCCTCGGCCAGGGGCACTTCGAAGTAGTTCTTGGCGCCGGTGTCCCGCTCCACAAACATGTAGTAGGGGATGATGCCCAGCTTCACTTCCTTCTGCCACAGCTTGGCCCAGGCATCGGCATCGTCGTTCACGTGCTTGATCAGCGGGCCCTGGGCGCGGATCTCGGCACCGGTGGCGCGAATACGGCGGATGGCCTCTTCGGCGATGTCGGTGGTGATTTCCTGCCAGTGGTTGTAGTGCGCCATGATGGCCACGTGCTTGCCGGCATCGACCAGCTTGGCGAACAGCTGGATCAGCTCGTCCGCGTCCTTGTCGGTCACGAAGCGATACGGCCAGAAGGTCAGGGCCTTGGTGCCGATCCGGATGGTCTGGATGTGGTCGTACTCCGGCTGCAGCAGCGGCTCCAGGTATTGCACCAGGCTCTTGGTTTTCATCACCATGGGGTCGCCGCCGGTGACCAGCAGGTCGGTGACCTCTTTGTGCTCGGCCAGGTAACCGTGCAGCTTCTCGGCTTCGGTGCTGGCCATTTTCAGGTCCTTGTCACCGACAAACTGCGCCCAGCGGAAGCAGAAGGTGCAGTAAGAGTGGCAGGTCTGGCCCTGGGCCGGGAAGAACAGCACGGTCTCGCGGTACTTGTGCTGCACACCGTCCAGCACTTCGCCGTCCAGTTCCGGCATGTTCATTTCCATCTGGCCGGCCGGGTGCGGGTTCAGCTCGTCGCGGATTTCCTTGGCCACGGCCTGGATTTCTTTCTTGTCGGCGCCGTCGCGGTGCATCTGCGCCATGCGCTCGTAATGTTCGTCCTTCAGCATCCCTTTTTGAGGGAAGACAAGTTGATAGATGGGATCGTTCGGTACCTTGTCCCAATTGATCAACTCATTGATCACGTATTCGTTGACGCGGAAGGGCAGCACGCTGGCGACGACCTTCATTTCGAACAAAGTCTCTTCCGGGAGATTCTGGATCGCTTCAATCTTGTCTAGCTGGCGGTCCGTAAAAACCTTGAACCGGCGTTCCTCGAATTCCTGAACCGGGATCTGATTCGGAAAGGTGACGATGGAGTTCATAGATCGCCCTCTGTATATGAGCCAAAAAATAAAAGGAGGAGGGTGCACCGCCTCCGCTGGTTAAAAAACGGGCAGGCAAGTATACAGAAATGGAAATTTATTTTCAGGTCTAAAGGTTAATTGTTGGGGGATGCGGAAAATTGGGTGTTTTTACGTAGGAAACCTTAAAAAAGGTGTTTTTTGAAGGATTGAAACGCCCGTTTGCTTGTTGTTTTGTGTGTTTTTGTAGTAAAACTACGGAAGTTCTCTAAACAAAGACAATCCAGAAAGTTTGCAGGGACTGTTCTATGCTTGAGACAGTCCAATCTACTGCTGAGAATCCCGAGGGGAGGTTTGATGTACCAGGACGATGATCCCATTGAAACCACAGAGTGGCTCGATGCACTCGAGTCACTGATTGAAAACGAAGGTGTGGAGCGGGCCAAGTTCATCCTTGAGCGTTTGTCTGAACGCGCCAGCCGCGATGGCACCGTGTTGCCTTACTCCATCAATACGCCGTTCCGTAACAGTATTCCTGTGTCGCAACAGGCGCAGATGCCGGGCGACCTGTTCATGGAGCGCCGCATCCGTTCATTGATCCGTTGGAACGCCATGGCCATGGTGGTACGGGCCAACAAACGCCCGGGCGAACTGGGTGGCCATATCTCCACCTTCTCCTCGGCTGCCACGCTGTACGACGTGGGCTTCAACTATTTCTTCCACGGTGGCGACGACAAACGCGATGCGGATCTGGTCTATTTCCAGGGCCACGCCGCACCCGGTATTTATGCACGGTCCTTCCTTGAAGGGCGGTTTGATGAGTGGCAGCTGGATAAATTCCGCGAAGAAGTGGACGGTGAGGGTCTGCCTTCCTACCCGCACCCGTGGTTGCTGCCGGACTACTGGCAGTTCCCCACGGTTTCCATGGGCCTCGGGCCGATCCAGGCCATTTACCAGGCCCATGTCATGAAGTACCTGGATAACCGCGAGCTGATCGATTCCGACAAGCGCAAGGTCTGGGCCTTCGTGGGTGACGGCGAATGTGACGAGCCGGAAACTCTGGGCTCCATCTCCAAGGCCGGCCGGGAAGGGCTGGATAACCTGATTTTCGTGGTCAACTGTAACCTGCAGCGCCTCGACGGCCCCGTGCGTGGTAACGGCAAGATCATCCAGGAACTCGAAGGCGTATTCCGTGGCGCCGGTTGGAACGTCATCAAGGTGGTCTGGGGCCGCATGTGGGACCCGCTGTTCGAGAAAGACGACGACGGCGTGATGCAGAAGGCCATGGACGAAGTCTGCGATGGCGACCTGCAGAACTACGTGTTCAAGGGCCCGGCCTACACCCGCAAGGAATTCTTTGGCCGGTATCCGGAGCTCTCCAAGATGGTCGAGAACTGGACCGACGAAGAGCTGCTGAAGCTGAACCGTGGTGGTCACGACCCCTACAAAGTCTACGCTGCTTACCAGAAGGCGGTCAGCCAGGCCAACGGCAAGCCGACCGTGATCCTGGCCCATACCATCAAGGGCTATGGTTTCGGTCAGGCCGGTGAGGCACAAAACACCGCCCACTCCCTGAAGAAGCTGGACCTGGATACCCTGAAAGACTTCCGCGATCGCTTCGCCATTCCGCTCAAAGACGATGAGCTGGAAGACGTTCCCTACTACCGCCCGGCGCCGGACAGCCCGGAGCTGGTGTACATGAAGAAACGGCGTCAGGAGCTCGGTGGTTTCTATCCCAAGCGCAACAAGGACTGCCAGCCCCTGAAGATTCCCGATCTGGATATCTTCAAGCAGATCCTGGAAGGCTCCAACGGCCGGGAAATCTCCACCACCATGGCTTTTGTGCGCATTCTTACCGCGCTGGTAAAAGACAAGCGCATCGGCAAGCGCGTAGTGCCGATCGTGCCGGATGAGGCCCGGACCTTCGGTATGGAAGGGATGTTCCGGCAGTTGGGCATCTACACGTCCGAAGGCCAGAAGTACGTCCCGCAGGACCGTGAGCAGATCATGTACTACCGGGAAGACAAGAAAGGCCAGATTCTGCAGGAAGGCATCAACGAAGACGGTGCCATGGCCACCTGGATGGCGGCGGCCACGTCCTACAGCACCAACAACTTCCCGCTGATTCCGTTCTATGTGTTCTATTCCATGTTCGGCTTCCAGCGCGTGGGTGACCTGGCATGGGCTTCCGGCGACATTCAGGCCCGGGGCTTTTTGATCGGCGGTACCGCCGGCCGCACCACCATCAACGGTGAAGGCCTGCAGCACCAGGATGGCCACAGCCATGTACTGGCCAACACCATCCCGAACTGCCGTGCCTATGACCCGGCCTTCGGTTATGAAATGGCCGTGGTGATCCGCCAGGGCATGAAGGAAATGTTCGAAGACAACCAGAACGTCTTCTACTACCTGACGGTCGAGAACGAGTTCTACGAGCAGCCCGCCATGCCGGACGGCTGTGAAGACGGCATCATCAAGGGCATGTATCAGTTTAGCTCGGTGAACGCGAAGGGCGGCAAGAAGGCTCCAAGGGTGCAGCTCCTGGGCTCTGGCGCCATCTTCAACGAGGTGACCGCCGCTGCCGAACTGCTCAAGGAAGACTGGGGCGTGTCCTCCGACGTTTGGAGCGTCACCAGCTACAACGAACTGGCCCGTGATGGTCAGCACGTGGAGCGCTGGAATCACCTGCATCCGGACGACAAGCCGCGCAAGGCTTACGTCACCGAGATGATGGAAAAGCAGCAGGGGCCGGTGGTGTCTTCCACTGACTATATCAAGCTGCATTCCGAGCAGTTGCGGGCGTTCATCCCGAAAACCTACATGACCCTGGGTACTGATGGTTTCGGTCGCAGTGACACCCGGCAGAAACTGCGCAATTTCTTCGAGGTGGATCGTTACTACGTGACAGTGACCGCTCTGGCGGCTCTGGCCAAAGACGGTGACATCAAGCAGGAAACGGTACTCGAAGCCATGCGCAAGTACGGAATCGATCGCAACAAACCGAACCCGGTGCTGAGCTAAGGAGACCGCCATGAGTGAACAGGAAATCAAGGTTCCCGATCTCGGCGGTGCTGATGAAGTCGAGATCATTGAGATTACCGTCAGTGAGGGGGATTCGGTTGAGGAAGAGGATCCGATTCTGACCATCGAATCCGATAAGGCTTCCGTGGAGTTGCCCTCGCCGGCGGCTGGCAAGATCACCAAGATCACCGCCAAGGTGGGCGACAAGGTGAAGGAAGGCGATGTCGTCGGCACCATTGAAACCAGTGGTGATTCGGGCAGCTCCGATGAATCGGATGCCGGTGACGAAGAGCCGGAAGCCGACAAGCCAAAAGCCGACAAGAAAGAAACCGGGGAAGAAGAGGAAAAAGACGACAGCGAGCCCAAAGACAGGGAAGAGGACAAAGAGGCCGGCGAGGAAAAGTCGGAATCGAAGGAAGCCCAGTCATCCTCGAAGAAAAAGGGCGGTTCTCGCAAGGAAACCGTCAAGGTGCCGAACCTGGACGGCTTCGAAGACGTGCCGGTGATCGAGATCAACGTGGCCGCAGGCGACACCGTGGGCGAGGAAGACCCGCTGGTGACGGTGGAGTCCGACAAGGCGACATTGGAAATTCCTTCTCCCTATGCCGGCAAGGTTGAAAAAGTGCTGGTAAAAGAGGGTGACAAGCTTTCCGAGGGCGACGACCTCCTGGAAATGACCATCGAGGAAGAAGGTGGTGAGGAAGAAGAGTCGTCTGAGGCCAGCGAGACTGAAGAGAAGGCTGAGGAAGGCAAGTCCGACGAGAAGAAGGATGAAAAGAAGGCTTCCAAAGAATCTTCTGGCCAGGAAGAAAAGCCGTCACAACAGGAAGGCTCCGATTATGAGCCCCCGGCTGCGGGCACCAAGGTTCACGCCGGCCCGGCCGTGCGCAAGCTGGCCCGGGAATTTGGTGCGGACCTCACCCGGATCAAGGGTAGTGGCCCGAAAAACCGCATCCTCAAGGACGATGTCCAGGCCTACGTGAAAGGTCAGCTGCAGCAAACCCAGCAGGGTGGCGGTGGCGCCACTGCCGGTGCCGGCATTCCAGGCGTGAAATTGCCGGACTTCAGTCAGTTTGGCGAAGTCGAGCGCGAAGGCATGTCCCGCATGATGGCGGCTACCGCCGTTAACATGCAGCGCAGTTGGTTGAACGTGCCCCACGTGACCCAGTTTGACGAAGCCGACATCACCGAGATGGAAAGCTTCCGCAAGGCCCAGAAGGCGGCCGGCGAGAAGAAGGGCGTCAAGATGACCCCGCTACCGTTCCTGCTCAAAGCCTGCGCCGCCGCGCTGGCGGAACTGCCACAGTTCAACGTGTCGCTGGACATGGAGCGCAAGGAAGTGGTGCACAAGAAGTACATCCACATCGGCATTGCGGTGGACACCCCGCACGGCCTGATGGTGCCGGTACTTCGCGACGTGGACCAGAAAGGTCTGTGGGAACTGGCGGCCGAGAGCGCCGAGCTGGCCCAGAAGGCCCGGGACAAGCAGCTCAAGCCACAGGAGATGCAGGGTGCCTGCTTCACCATCACCAGCCTGGGAGGCATTGGCGGTACGGCGTTCACGCCGATCGTGAATACGCCGGAAGTGGCGATCCTGGGTGTGTCCAAGGCGGCGATGAAGCCAATCTGGGACGGTGAGGACTTCCAGCCACGGCTGATGCTGCCGCTGTCATTGTCCTACGACCACCGCGCCGTGAATGGTGCCGATGCGGCCCGGTTTACCAACCTGCTGACGCAGCTCCTGGGGGATATTCGTACCTTGTTGCTGTAGCGGGCTGGTTGCGAAGCCGCTGCAAGAAAGACCCTGGCCTTCGGGCCGGGGTTTTTTGTATTCGGGCTTTGCCGGAATGGTCGGCATTTTGATTTAGTAGCCGGGTTATTTCGGTGGCTCAAGAGCGCCGGTGCATACCCTTCAGGACACGCGTCTAGCCATCCATGGGGCTTATTTCGGGCCATCCCTGGCCCTCAATAGTCCTGAAGGGTATGCCCCGGCACTCTTGGTTTCGGTTTTGTGATATCGCTGTAATTTACCTGCCGATAAACGCAGAAACCCCGGCCGAAGCCGGGGTTTCTGCTGAGTTAACTTCTAATCTAGGAAGGAATTAGAAGTTGTACTGGGCTGCGAACAGCAGACGGTTTGCGTCGCCGTCGTCTCCGCTTACGTCCTCAGTCATCAGGTACTGGTATTCAACACCCATCATGACGTTGTCCACAGGCGAGAACTGGTAGTTGGCCATGAGCGCCTGGTTGGTTTCAGCAGAGCCGTTGACTACGGCCAGCTGGCTAGCGTTTGAGGCAAAGTCTTTCTTCGCATCATCATAGTCATTGGTTGCCATGCCATAAACAACATTGACTTTGCGGCCGTCGCCGAGATTGATGCTGGTACCGAGGGTGCCGCCCATGGTCTTGATGGTTTCGACATCACCGTTAACTACATAGGCGTCAGGTCCATAGTAGTTCTCGCCAGTGCGCCACATGTACTGGTTGGCGCCATCGCTGTAGTTCACAGAACCCTGGATGGAAACCATGTCAGTAATCGCGATCTTACCGGCCAGGAACGCACCGTAACCCATTGCGCTGTCGTCAGAGGTGCCAGTGTCATAGGCTACCTGGTGAACAAGTGCTGCAGCCGAGTAGGAGAAGCTGCCAGCAGAGTCTTCAAAGCGAGCTGTCAGTGTTGGCATGCCATCTTTGGCGCCGGACGCCTCAGCCCAGTCCCAGCTTGACTTGGGTGTGGCCGGATTTTCTGGATCGAAGCTTTCGGTTTCTTTGATGGTTACCAGAGAGCTACGAGGCTCCTCAACAGAGAAGGACAGGGGGCCAGTGGTGTAGCGCAGCTGAGCGGTACGACCAAAGAGGCCAGCGGCTGAAACTGAGTCAAAGTCCAGAGTTGAAGTAAAGCCTACGAAACTGTTGAAGTTGGACCAGGTCTGACCGGCGAGGACACCGTTGTATTCGCCATACGCGTGACGCAGGCGGAGGTTGCCACCACGGAAGTCACCTTCCACGACCATTTTTACACCTTCAGGTGACATGGTCTTGATGCCAATGCGGCTTTGCACTGCGTCGGCGTCGAAGTAGCCAGTTGCTTCGTTGTCTTCAGCTGCGCCGGTGTTGATTTTAGAGAAGTCGCCAGCCATGGTCGAAGTGGTTACATTCTCGTCGATGTCATAGGCCGCGTTCAGTCGGGCATAACCATAAATGCTGGTATCCCAATCACCTGTCGGCACATCGAGTGCAAGGGCCTGGCCTGCCATACCAAAAGCAGCTACGGCCGCGGTCGCTCGGATTGCCATTCTGAGTTTGTTGTTTTGCATCGTCGTTTTCTCCAATCGATTTGTTTTTGTTGGACCCAGAAAACAAGGTAGTTACGAATTCGTGACAATTCAAACACATTTGGCGGATATTTAGACGAATGTCTATAGATTGCTTAGAGGGCTAAAACGGTAGTTATGGGAATCATTGTCGTTGTCAGGCTTTGACCTCGGGGTACGACCGTGGTGTTGATTAGCCCGAAGTCATGTGATCGGCTGTTCTTATGCTTTTCATGACGTATTATGATGACAATTGAGTGTTTCTTATTACCAATGACTTGAGAGAGATCCATGAACAGAGAACCTGTCTCCCGCGAACTGTTTGATGAAGTAATGGTGCCCAACTATGCCCCCGGCAATATCATCCCGGTGCGCGGTGAAGGCTCCCGCGTGTGGGACCAGGACGGGCGTGAGTTTGTGGATCTTCAGGGTGGCATTGCGGTCACCAGCCTGGGCCACGCTCATCCGGGCTTGCTAGGGGCGTTGCAGGAGCAGTCGGAGAAGATCTGGCACCTGTCCAACGTGATGACCAACGAGCCGGCATTGCGCTTGGCCAAGACGTTGTGCGACCTGACTTTCGCCGAGCGGGTGTTTTTCGCCAACTCCGGTGCAGAGGCTAACGAGGCGGCATTCAAACTGGCTCGTCGTTATGCCTGGGACAATGTGGGTCCGGAGAAACACGAAATCATCTCCTTCACCAATTCCTTCCACGGCCGCACCCTGTTTACAGTGGCCGTTGGCGGCCAGCCGAAATACCTGGAAGGCTTTGAACCCGCACCGGGCGGAATTCACCACGCCACCTTCAATGACCTGGAGTCGGTGAAGGCGCTGATCTCCAAGGAGAAAACCTGTGCCGTGGTGGTGGAGCCCATTCAGGGCGAGGGCGGTGTGCTGCCGGCGGACCCGGAATTCCTCAAGGGCCTGCGCGAACTTTGCGATGAAAACGATGCACTGCTGGTCTTCGACGAAGTCCAGACCGGCGCGGGCCGCACGGGTTACCTGTACGCCTATGAAATGTATGGCGTGACCCCGGACATCCTCACCAGCGCCAAGGGCCTGGGTGGTGGCTTCCCGGTGGCGGCCATGCTTACCACTGAAAAAGTGGCGGCCAGCCTGAGTGTGGGCACCCACGGCAGCACCTACGGCGGTAATGCCCTGGCCTGCGCCGTGGCGCAGAAAGTGGTGGATACCGTCAGCCAGCCGGAAGTACTCAAGGGTGTCAAAGCCCATTCCGACATGCTGCGCAAAGGAATGATGGATATCGGTGAGCGCTACGGCGTGTTCAGCGAAGTGCGCGGTGCCGGTTTGTTGTTGGGATGTGTATTGACGGAAGAGTGGAAAGGTCGGGCCAAGGATTTCCTGGCTGCCGGCCTGGAAGAGGGGGTGATGGTACTGATCGCTGGTGGCAACGTGGTGCGCCTGGCGCCGTCGCTGATTATCCCCGAAACGGATATCGAAGAAGCCTTGCAGCGCTTTGAACGCGCGGTGGCAAAACTGACTGGCCGCTAACTGCTCTTGGGCCTGCCAAGGTGCTAGCTGACTTTGGGCGCATGCGGGCCGGAAGTACTTGATGATGAGTGTGCTTCAGATTAAGGAGACTGTCGGGTACGGCTTGGAAGGAGTATCTGAAGCCATGGATGGCTTCAGCTAAGCGAACAGGGATGTCTCGAGCGTCTCCTGGAAAGCCGTACCCGATGGGCTCCGAATAGAAAGCACCAAATAAGCAGGCCTGAAAAGCGAAAAACTCCCACACCAGGAGCCGGATAATGCTAATAACAAGGCCCATACAAGAGCAGGACCTGAACGACCTTTACGAACTCACTGGCGCCGCCGGCAACGGCCTGACCACACTGCCCCAGGATCGGGACTTCCTGCGTCGCAGGATCCGAAAGGCTCGCGATACCTTTGAAGGCCGGTGTTCGCCGGATGCCGGCCTGTATCTCTTCGTGCTGGAAGACCTCGAACAGCACCACTGCGTGGGTGTTAGCGGCATCCAGGCCCGGGTGGGGCTGGATGAGGTGTTCTATAACTACCGACTGAGCATCACCGTGCACGACAGCCGTGAGCTGGATGTGCATGTTCGAACCCCTACGTTATATCTCACCAACGACATGACCGATGCCACCGAGATCGGCTCCCTGTTGCTGTCCGAAGACCGCCGGGGCGGTGGTGCCGGATTACTGCTTTCCCGCAGCCGGTTTCTCTTCCTCGATGAATTTCGCCAGCATTTCTCCGACAAGATTTTCGCCGAGCTGCGGGGAGTGTCCGATGAGCAGGGCGTCAGCCCGCTTTGGGACGCGTTGGGGCGGCGTTTTTTCGATATGGATTTTGTCGAGGCAGACCGGTTGTCTGGTCTGGGCAATAAATCCTTTATTGCTGAGTTAATGCCCCGCTTTCCCATCTACCTTTCACTGCTGCCGGACGCCGCCAGAGAGGTCATCGGCCAGGTGCACCGGGACACCCGGCCCGCGCTGGAAATGCTTCAGTCTGAAGGTTTCAACTTCAATGGCCTGGTGGATATTTTTGACGGTGGCCCAACGATGGAAGCCTTCCTGCACAATATCCGCACCATCCGCCAAAGTTTTGTGCGACCGGTGGTTGAAAGTGACGGGCCAGTGCCAGATGACAATGACACCGCTCCCTTGCTGATGGTCTGCAACCGAAGTTTTGATGACTTCCGGGTTGGTCTGGTATCCGCAACTGAATTGCACAAGACGGGATTAAGGCTGTCGAAACAGGCTATGGCAGCCCTGCAGGTAAGGGAAGGGGATGAGGTGCGCGTTGCGCCCTTGAAAGACAAGCCATTCTGAACAATACCTGTAAGTATAAGGCAGTTATTCTGTTTCGATTTCCTCACGGGCCAAGGAGGTATGTATGAGCCATGCCCTTAGCGGAGATATCTATATTAACGGCCTCTGGCTGCAGGGACACGACGCGGTGTTCGAATCCCTGCACCCTGTTTCCGGCGATGTGATCTGGGATGGTAATGCCGCCAATCTGGAAGATGTGGATGCGGCCGTCCGGGAGGCGCAAAGGGCGTTTCCGGGGTGGCGCCGGAAAAGCTTCTCGGAGCGCCAGGCGATGGTGGAAGCCTTTGGCAAACAGCTGGAAGCCAACAAGGAAGAGCTGGCCAGCCTGATTGGCAGAGAGACGGGGAAACCCCTGTGGGAGGCCCGTACCGAAGTAGCTTCCATGATCGGTAAGATCGATATTTCCGTGAAGGCGTACCACGATCGTACCGGTGAGTCGGAAACCGAGGCTCCCGGTGGCCGTGCGGTATTGCGCCATCGCCCGCATGGCGTTGTCGCGGTGTTTGGTCCTTACAACTTCCCGGGCCATCTGCCCAATGGTCACATTGTGCCGGCCCTGCTGGCGGGCAACGTGGTGGTGTTCAAACCCAGTGAAATGGCTCCGGGCGTTGCCGAGTTAACCGTGAAGCTCTGGGAAAAAGCCGGCCTCCCCGAGGGTGTCATCAACCTGGTACAGGGCGGCGCCAATACCGGCAAGGCCCTGGCCAATCATCCGCTAATTGATGGGCTTTTCTTCACCGGCAGTGCGTCGGTTGGACACAAGCTGCATGAACAACTGGGTGGCCAGCCAGAAAAAATCCTGGCCCTCGAAATGGGGGGTAACAACCCATTGATTGTTCAGGGTGTCTCGGATGTGAATGCGGCCGTTCACCACATTGTCCAGTCCGCGTTTGTATCCGCCGGGCAGCGCTGCACCTGCGCCCGCCGTTTGCTGGTGCCAAAAGGCAAGAAGGGCGATGAGATTATCGATCGCCTTCTGGAAGTCACCGCCAATCTGCAGGTGGGTGAGTTCGACGCCGACCCGCAGCCGTTTATGGGGGCAGTGATCTCTGCCGAGGCAGCGGAGAAGCTGCTGGACGCGCAAACGGCCATGGTCGACCAGGGCGCCAAACCCTTGCTGAAAATGAAGCCTGTGGAGCTGGAGACCGGTCTGTTGTCGCCCGGCATTCTTGACGCCACCGGCCTGGAGTTGGGCGACGAGGAACACTTCGGGCCCTTGCTGACCGTCTACCGCTACAACAGCTTTGACGAGGCACTGGAACTGGCCAACAACACACGGTTTGGTCTGGCGGCCGGCATTCTGACCGACGACCGAAAGCTCTATGAGCGGCTGGCGGAAGAAGCCCGGGCCGGTATCGTCAACTGGAACCGGCCTTTGACCGGCGCCAGCAGCGGCGCGCCCTTCGGTGGCGTGGGTGCCAGCGGCAACCATCGGCCCAGCGCCTATTACGCGGCGGACTACTGCGCCTGGCCCATGGCATCGCTGGAAGCCGACCACATCGAGTTGCCGGAGAAGCTGGCTCCGGGCCTGAACTTTGACTGAACCGATAACATTGATGGGAAAGGGGTTCCACCATGGTAATGCATGCCGTTGAAGCCAACTTTGATGGTCTGGTGGGCCCGACCCACAACTACGCCGGGCTTTCCTGGGGCAACATCGCCTCGAAAGCCAATGTGAATGCCGCTTCCAATCCAAAGGAGGCGGCCCTCCAGGGGCTGGCCAAGATGAAACGGTTGGCGGACCGGGGCTATGTGCAGGGCGTGTTGCCGCCCCACGAGCGACCGCATATTCCCAGCCTGAGACGGCTGGGCTTTGAGGGCAGTGACCGCCAGGTTCTGGAACAGGCGGCGAGCACAGCTCCGGCCATCCTGGCAGCGGTGTCCTCTGCCTCGGCCATGTGGACCGCCAACGCGGCAACGGTTTCCGCCAGTGCCGACACCGCCGACCACCGGGTGCACTTCACCCCGGCCAACCTCTGCGCGAAGTTCCACCGCTCCATCGAACACCCGGTCACAGCCCGGGCATTGAAAGCCATTTTCACCGATGAAAGCTGCTTCGCCCACCACCCGGCTTTGCCATCGGTGGCCCACTTTGGCGATGAAGGCGCGGCCAACCACACCCGCCTGAGCCGGGGCCATGGTGAGCCGGGCGTGGAGTTGTTCGTGTACGGAAAAAGCGCCTTTAACGCTGAAGCTCCCGCCCCGGCCCGGTATCCCGCCCGGCAAACCCTGGAAGCTTCCCAGGCCGTGGCCCGCCTGCACGGACTGACCGACCGCCACGTCGTGTTTGCCCAGCAAAACCCCGCCGCCATTGATGCCGGCGTGTTCCACAACGATGTGATTGCCGTGGGCAACGGCAACGTATTGTTTTATCACGAACAGGCGTTCATGGAAGAAGAACGGGTGCTGGCGGATATCCAAAAGCGCCTGCCTGGCGCGAAGCTGGAGGCCGTACGCGTGACCTCTGAAGAAGTGCCTCTGCAGGACGCCGTCGCCTCCTACCTGTTCAACAGCCAGCTATTGAACACACCTGACGGTATGTTGCTGGCCGTACCCGGGGAATGTCGGGAAATTGAGTCTGTCAGCCGCTATCTGGACAACCTTCTGCGCCAGGACAGCCCCATCACCAGCGTGGAAGTCTTCGACGTGAAACAGTCCATGCGCAACGGCGGCGGCCCCGCCTGCCTGCGTTTGCGTGTACTGCTCACCGACGAAGAACTGAAAGCCATGAACCGGGGGGTGATATTGACCGACGCCCTCTACGAGCGGCTGGTCACCTGGGTGGAAGCGCACTACCGGGACGAGTTGACCCAGGAAGACCTGGCCGACCCCATGCTACTGGACGACAACCGCAAAGCCCTGGATGAACTGACCGGCATCCTTGGCCTCGGCAGTATCTACGACTTCCAGTTATAGCCCGGTGCTGCGGGCCTGACCAACAGCCCCACCCGCTGCCCCACTGGTACCGCCGGGTTCGGAAACACAATCGCCTCCGGCGCCGTGCCCACCTGGTAACGGGTTTGCCCGTCTTCCCAGATCACCGTGCCCGGCTGGTATTCGGTGAAGTTGGCCACATCGTCCGGTACATGAAACTGGAACGATGGCCCCGTGTTGAGGATCTCGTGCACCACTTCGAACACCGTCAGATGATCAAACGGCGGCCCCGCCTCCGGCGCAGGTAGCCCGCCAAACCGCCGGCGCAGGGCCTGCTCAATACCCCGGAAACGCCGAAGATCGTTATGGCCAAACGGCCTCACCTTGCCCAGCTCTATCGTAAAGCTCTCCGCGCCCAGGAAACTGGCCGAGAAGGCTGAAAACACCGTTGATTCCTTGTGCTGAAGCAGCAGCGTTTCCACCTCGGCTTCCAGCAAAAACGCGCATTGGTCCGCAGGCGGCACTGAACGCCCTTCGGAATACGGATACAACGCAAACCGCTCCCGCTTCGAAGGCCGGATCGCCGTGTGCAGATCGTAATGGCTCAGCGCCAGCCCATGATGTGCCATGGCAAACTGCCGGCACATCTCCTCCAGAAACCGCGCCCGCCGGGCCTCTGGCAGCCCGTCATAGTGGCTCTCCCGGTGCGCCCCATTGAACAGCCGGTTCAGATTCACATCCATAAACCGCTCACCCGCCACCATGGCAGGCGGATTGCCAAGAATCAGGAGCAGGGGGCAGTCGAGCTCCCATTCACCGGCCAGCAACTCCGACACCAGGGCGTTCAACACCTCAATCGGCGCAGTCTCGTTGCCATGAATGCCGGCGGACACAATCAGCGCTTCCTGGTTCGGGTTGGCCCGCTCCGCTGGCGGTGTGAGCCACAGCACGCCGGTGCCTTTGCGGGAAATGCGAGTGCCATCGGGTAACTCAGTCTTGGTTTCGGGGAGTTCGGAATCGGCGTTGGCGAGGGTGTGGGTGAGCCAGTCGCCGTGGAAATCGAAGAGGTGATTTGAAGCGTTCATATTATCCCCGGCATTTGTTGTGATTCTGCTAAAGATAACTCAAGTGTCTGGGGGCAGACGGCAGGGAACGCCTTCCGGGAATTTCGAAGGCCATGGATGGCCTGAGATAAGTGCACAGGGACGTGCTTGTAGCGGTTCCCGGAAGGCGTTCCCTGTTGGCTGGCCTTGCACCATAGGCTCGTAGCGTTATCCGGAAAGGCATCCCCAGCGGCAGTTCTTGCACCCGAAACCTAAGAACTGACTGGTCTTTGATGCCTCAAAAGATGATTCTCCAGCTTCCGGAACGCAAACACCAGCATGAACGTCAGCGCCATGTAGCACAGCGCCACAAAAATAAACGCATCAAACGGCGCATAAAACCGCGAGTAAATGTTCCGCGCCGCGCCGGTCAGATCCACAATCGTCACCACACTGGCAATCGCACTGGCGTGCAGCATGAAAATCACCTCATTGGCATAGGCCTGCACCGCCCGGCGAGCCGCGCTGGGCAGAATAATCCGCCGTATCCGCATGGCCCAGTTCATGCCATAGGCCTTGGCTGCCTCAATCTCGCCATGGGGCGTGGCCACAATTGCACCCCGGATGATCTCCGTGGTGTATGCCGCCGTGTTGAGCGTGAACGCCAGCAGCGCCGGGTAGAACGGCTCCCGGAAGATTGTCCACCAGAAGGTATCCTGAATGCCGGGAATCTGCGCGACACCGTAGTAGATGATGTATAGCTGAATCAGCAACGGCGTGCCGCGAAACAGATAGGTGTACAGCCAGATCGGGCCGGACACGAACGGATTCTTCACCGTGCGAAGAATCGCCAGTGGCACCGCCACCACCAGGCCAATCACCAGGGACAGGAATACCAACTGGACCGTGGTCACCAGCCCGTCCCAGTATTCCATCAGGGTCATCGCGGTGAAAATATCGTTCTGGTTCAACCACTCGACAATAAACTCAGGCATCGTTTAATTCCCCTGCACCACGCCGGCATGCGCCCGCTTGTCGAGCCACTTGATAAACAGTTCCGAAGCGGCCGTCAGGATCAGATAAACCGCAGCCACCGGAATGAAGAAATGAAACGGCATGCGTTCGGCTTTTGCCGCTTCCTCGGCCACCCGCACCATATCGGTCAGGCCGATGATGGACACCAGCGCGGTGGTTTTGAGCAATACCTGCCAGTTGTTGCCGATACCGGGCAGGGCGTGGCGCAGCATCTGAGGAATCATGACCCGGCGGAAGGTGTGCCAGCGGGTAAAGCCATAGGCTCGAGCCGCTTCAATCTGACCCGTTTCCACTGCCAGGAAGGCGCCTCGGAACGTCTCGGTCATATAGGCACCGAAAATCAGGCCGATGGTGACAATGCCGGAAATGAACGGGTCGAACTGGAAGAAAAAGTCGATGTCATAGGCTTCCCACAGATAATCCGAGAGCATATTCACTCCCACCTGGCCGCCATAGTAGAAAAGCAGCATCATCACCAGGTCAGGTACGCCCCGGACCAGGGTGGTGTAAGTGGAAGCAAAACCGGCCAGGAACCGATTGCCGGAGAGTTTTGCGCTGGCGCCAAGCAGGCCCAGGACAATTGCCAGAGCCAGGGAAAAGAAAGCCAGCTCAACGGTAACCAGCGCCCCTTCGGCAAGCTCCGGGCCATAACCTTTCAGATCAAACATGAGAATATCCGGAAAGGGGAGCAGCGCAGCGGCTGCTCCCGAACACGATTAAAACAGACGGGTCAGATCTTGATGTCGTAGCTGAAGTATTTCTTCATGATGTCATCGTAGGTGCCATCTTCCTTCAGCGTCTTCAGGGCGGCGTTAACTTCTTTTGTCAGGTCGCGGTCACGCTTACGCATGGCCACACCAACGCCCTGGCCCAGTTTTACCGGCTCGCCCACTTCCTTGAAACCTTCGCGGTTCAGGATGGTCTGCTCACCCACCGGGTAGTCCACGAACACCACGTCCAGGCGCTGGCCTTCGAGGTCCAGGACCATGTCTTCGGCGGTGGTGTAACGCTTGATGTTGACCGTGCCGCCCATGTTCTCGGTTACGTAGGTGTCCATGGTAGTGCCACGCTGTACGCCAACGGTCTTGTCTGCCATGGCGTCCATGTTGGTCACATCGGTATTGAAGTTGTCACGGGCGAACCAGCCACCCGGGGTGATGTAGTAGGGCTCGGAGAAGTTGACGCGCTCGGCCCGCTCTTCAGTGATCGACATGGAGGACATGATCAGGTCGAATTTGCGCGCCAGCAGGCCCGGAATCATGCCGTCCCACGCTTGAATCACAAATTCACAGTTGGCCTGCATTTCCTCGCACATGGCTTCGGCCAGTTCGACTTCGAAACCGGTCAACTCGCCATCGTCACTGCGGTATTCAAACGGCTCGTAGGGTACATCGAAGGCGATGCGCAGATCCCGGTCCTGTGCCTGGGCGCTGCCAGCCATTACGGCCAGGGCGGTCGTTGCTGCAATCATCAGTTTTTTCATGCGTCACTTCTCCAGTCGTTTGCCTTTTGGGCTTTATTCTTTATGGAAGTTTCGTGTTCCAGTCCCTGTGCAGGATAGCACCGGGCTTAGAACTTGGGAGCAAGAAACTGTTTCATACGCTCGGAGTCCGGGTGATCAAACACTTTCTCCGGCGTGCCTTGCTCTTCAATCACGCCCTGATGCAAGAACAGGACCTGACTGGACACATCCCTTGCAAAGGCCATCTCGTGGGTGACCACGATCATGGTTCGGCCTTCCTCGGCCAGACTCTGCATCACCTTCAATACTTCGCCCACCAGCTCCGGGTCCAGCGCCGAGGTGGGCTCGTCAAACAGCATCACTTCCGGCTCCATGGCCAGGGCTCGTGCAATGGCCGCCCGCTGCTGCTGGCCGCCGGACATCTGGGCCGGGTAGTAATCCTTGCGTTCGTAAATGCCGACCTTGTGCAGGTACGCTTCGGCCCGCTCGATGGCTTCTTTTTTGGGGACTTTCAGTACATGTACCGGTGCCTCGATGATGTTTTCCAGAACGGTCATGTGGGACCACAGATTGAAACCCTGGAAGACCATGGAAAGCCGGGCCCGAATCTGTTCCACCTGCTTGTTGTCGGCCGGGATGCGGTGGCCCTTGCGGTTTTCGGTGAACCGGATCGGGTCACCGTGCACAATAATGTTGCCGGAAGTGGGTGTTTCCAGCAGGTTGATGCAGCGCAGGAAGGTGCTTTTTCCGGAGCCGGAACTGCCAATCAGTGAGACCACATCGCCCTTTTGGGTTTCCAGGGAAATTCCTTTCAGGACTTCGTGCTTGTCGAAGGTTTTGTGAATGTCCCTGCAGATAAGAGGCGCGGGTTCCGCCATGGTCGGCTCCTGAGGCTGTTTTAAAGGCGCTTGTTTTACGGACTGTGGGCCCGGAAATCAATAGCAAATTGTCTTATTCGAAACGGACGTTTGAACGCCATTCTCGCTTAATTGTTGATCAATGCAAGCGTCTCTTCATTGATCTGGCTGCGTATCGGCCGCTTTTTTAGCGGCCTCCGATGGCTCGGCCCTACGGCGTATCATGGGTGAGCAGGTCTTCCAGTTCCTCCGGAGCCGGCACGCGCAGCAGTTGTTCACCCTGTTTCTCCATTTCCAGGAGCGTCTGCCTGACAAAGCGCACATGGTTGGTGGCAACCTTGCGAGCCTGCTCGGGTTTGGCAGCCATAATCGCGTCGTACAGCTGCTTATGGTGCTTTGTGATCCGGCTGCGCATCTCTTCCCGGGGATTGAGGTTCGACACCGAGGCCTGAACCGTCAGCAGCATCATGTTCTTCAGGCCGCTCAGTACATGCACCAGCACCGGGTTGTGGGAAGCCTCAACAATGGCCTGGTGAAAGCCGTGGTCCAGCCGCGCATTGCGCAGCGGGTCGGTGCTCTCCAGAGCCTGGAAGGCCTGGGTCAGCCGATGACGGTCAAGATTCGTTGCCCGTTGGGCTGCCAGGAAGGCGGCTTGCCCCTCGAGCTGCTCGCGTACTTCGAGCAAATCGAACAGTGTGCGGGAGTGGCCCTGGTACAGGTACATCAGCGGGCTGTCGGAGTGCCGGTTGTCGGCATCCGGAACAATGCTGGCAACAAAGGAGCCTTTACCGTGGCGGGTTTCAATCACACCGCGGGCCTGGAGTTCATGCAGCGCTTCCCGGACCACGGAGCGCGAAACCTGCAGCCGCGCGGAGAGCTGCCGTTCCGAGGGCATTTTCTGGCCCGGGGCCAGTCCGCCTTCGAGAATCAGGTGTTCAAGCCGGTAGGAGATGTCTCTGGATATGCCCATTGCCTGCTGGTCTGACCAGTTGTTGTGTTTTCCGGTAGTTTAGACGATGGCCCATAGGCCGGGCAAATTGCCGTGAGCGCGGCAGTTTAGCGCTGCCCGCCGAGCTGGCATCAAATAAACTGGTCGGACCAGTTGCGAAACCTATGGACCTTTGAGGCGAATCCAAAGACCATCGAAGGTATATCGCGGTAACCCTCCAACAACAAAATAGGTGCCGACCATGCTAACCATAAAACGACTGTCTCTGGACGACGCGCGGACCCTGATCGCCGGTGCTTCGGAAAAGGCCCGGGAAATCGGTGTGCCCATGTGCATCGCAGTGACTGATGAATCCGGCAACCTGATCGCCTTTGAGCGGATGGACGGCGGCAAGACCACCAGTGTGATCATCGCCCAGGACAAGGCCTTCACCGCGGGTGCCGCCAGAAAAGCCACCCACGAATACAACGCCGCAAATGTGCCCGGTAACCTGGCCTTTGGCATCAACACCGAAGTGGGCGGGCGCCTCAGCTCCGTCGGTGGTGGCCTGCCGGTCATCGTTGACGGCGAAGTGGTGGGCGCTATTGGCCTGAGTTCCGGCACACCCCAGCAGGATATGGATTGCGCCCAGGCCGGAATCGACTATTTTCTAGGCAAACGCCAATAACACCCGAGAGAGCCATGACAAGCGAATCCAGACCCAGCAAACAACAGCTGGCGGACGAATTCCGGTCGTTTATCGACCCACAGTTCGTCATCAGTGACGAGGAAACCCTCAAGCCCTACGAGTGCGATGGCCTGGCCATGTATCGGGAGATGCCGATGCTGGTGGTGCTGCCGGAAACCGTGGAGCAGGTGCAGCGGGTGATGCGCATCTGCCATGAAAAGGGCGTGCCGGTCGTGGCCCGGGGTGCGGGCACGGGCCTGTGTGCCGGTGCCATGCCCCATAAAGAGGGCGTGGTGCTGTCGCTGGCCAAGTTCAATCGCATTCTGGATATTGACCCGGTGGCCCGCACGGCCCGGTTGCAGCCGGGCGTGCGCAACCTGGCCATCAGTGAAGAGGCAGCGCAATACGGCCTTTATTACGGGCCTGATCCGTCCTCCCAGATTGCCTGCACCATCGGCGGTAACGTGGCCGAAAACTCTGGCGGCGTGCATTGCCTGAAATACGGGCTGACAGTCCATAACCTGTTGAAAGTGGAAATGATTACCGTCGAGGGCGAACGAGTCACCGTTGGCAGCGATGGGCTGGATGCCTGCGGCATGGATCTGCTGGCGCTCGTCACTGGCTCAGAAGGGCTGCTGGGCGTGGTGACCGAAGTTACCGTGAAACTCTTGCCCAAACCCGAAGTGGCGCGGGTGATCATGGCCGGGTTCGACAGCATTGAAAAAGCCGGTGACGCGGTTGGCGCCGTGATTTCCCACGGCATCATCCCGGGTGGCCTGGAAATGATGGACGGCCATGCGATTATCGCCGCAGACGATTTCTGCCAGGCCGGTTATCCACGGGACGCCAAGGCCCTGCTGCTGTGCGAGGTGGATGGCACTGAAGAGGAAGTGGACGAACACATCGCCGAGGCCGAGTCGGTGTTCCGCAAACTTGGCGCCACCTCCATTCGCACCTCCACCAGCGAGGAGGAACGGGCACTGTTGTGGAAGGGGCGGAAGTCGGCATTCCCGGCGGTGGGTCGCATCTCCCCGGATTATTACTGCATGGATGGCACCATCCCCCGGCGCCATCTGGCTCATGTGCTGCTTGAGATGGAAAAAATGTCCGAAGAGTTTGGCCTGCGTGTGGCCAATGTCTTCCATGCCGGCGATGGCAACCTGCACCCGTTGATTCTGTTTGATGCCAACATCCCCGGCGAATTCGAGACCGCCGAGGCCTTTGGTTCGCGGATTCTGGAGTTGTGTGTGGAAGTGGGCGGCTGCATCACCGGCGAGCACGGCGTGGGAGTGGAGAAAATCCGGCAGATGGCCGTACAGTTCGACGATCAGGAACTGGCGCAGTTCCACAGCGTGAAAGCCGCCTTCGACCCCAAGGGCATTCTGAATCCGGGCAAGGGCGTACCCACTTTGAAATTCTGCCAGGAATACCGCTCCATTGAGCATAAACAACACAAGCACGAGGCGGGGGCCGAGCATGGCTGATCAGATTCAATCCCTGCAGGAGCAGGTGCTCCAGGCCCGCAAAAACGGGCAAACCCTCAACATTGTTGGCGGTGGCACAAAGTCGTTCATGGGGCGAAAAACCGACACGGATTCGGCCACTCTCAGCCTGGCCGAGCATTCGGGCGTGGTGGAATATCACCCCGTGGAGCTGGTGCTGACGGTTCGCGCCGGCACAACATTGAGCGAGATTGAAGCGGTACTGGCCGAAGAAGGCCAGTGCCTGCATTTCGAGCCGCCCCGGTTGGGCGATGGAGCTACCATCGGCGGTACGCTGGCCTGCAACCTCTCTGGCCCCGCAAGGCCCTGGGCCGGATCGGTGCGGGACCAGGTGCTGGGGCTTCGCCTGCTCAATGGCCAGGGCGAACACCTGCGCTTTGGCGGGCAGGTAATGAAAAACGTGGCGGGTTATGACGTTTCCCGCCTGCAGGCCGGCGCCATGGGCACACTCGGCGTGATGACCGAAATCAGCCTGAAAGTCATGCCCAAGCCGGCGACCACCGCCACCCTGGTCCAGGAAATGCCTCTGGATAGCGCCATTGATTACATGAACCGCCGTACTGGCGAGCCCAAGCCGATAACCGGTGCCTGCTGGCTCGATGGCAAGGTCTACCTGCGTCTGGCTGGTGCCCGGTCGGCGGTGGAGGCCACCGCTGAGCAGTGGGAGGGTGAAGTGTTCGAAGGCGGCAATGGGCTTTGGCAGCAGATTCAGGACATGCAGCACGAGTTCTTCGCCGGTGACGACCCGCTCTGGCGTTTCTCCGTGAAGTCCTCCGCCGTCATGCCGAGCCTGGATGGCCCCTGGCTGGTGGACTGGGCCGGCGCCCAGCGCTGGTACCGGGGCCCGGCGACCCTGAGTGACCTGGAGCCCGTGGCAGCTGAGGCCGGCGGACAGGTCAGCCTGTTCCGTGGCGGAGACCGCACCGGTGAGGTGATGCACTCCCAGCCCGAGGCGCTGAAAGCCATCCAGCGCCGTATCAAGCAATCGTTCGATCCCGACGGCCTGTTTAACCCGGGCCGCCTCTACAGCTGGTTGTAATCATGCAAACGAATCTGGTTCAACAATTTGCCAACACCCCCGAGGGGCAGGAAGCCGAGGAAATCCTTCGGGCCTGTGTGCACTGCGGCTTCTGCACCGCCACCTGCCCGACTTATCAGGAACTGAACGACGAGCGGGATGGCCCCCGGGGCCGGATCTACCTGATGAAAATGTTCCTGGAAGGGGGCGAGGTTACCGAGAAAACCCGGGAACACCTGGACCGCTGCCTGACATGTCGCGCCTGCGAGACCACCTGCCCCTCCGGCGTGAAGTACGGTCGGCTGGTGGACATCAGCCGTGGCCTGATTGAGGAAGAACTGCCTCGTTCCCCAAGGGAAAAGTGGCTGCGCTGGGGTCTGACCCGGCTGCTGCCCAACCGCCGCCTGTTTGGCCTGGGTTTGCGAGTGGGCCAGGCCTTCCGCCCGGTATTACCGCAAGCGCTGCGGGCCAAAGTGCCACCCAAACGCAAGGCCAGCCCCTGGCCGGCGGCCAGCCACAACCGCATTGTGTTGGCCCTGGCCGGTTGCGTGCAGCCTGCAGCCGCCCCCAACACCAACGCGGCGGCAGCTCGGGTGCTGGACAAGTTGGGTATCACCCTGGTGGAAGCGCCGGAGGCTGGTTGTTGCGGTGCGGTGAACTATCATCTGTCCGAGCATGAGCGCGGCCTGCAGGAAATGCGCCGGAACATCGATGCCTGGTGGCCGGCCATTGAAGCCGGGGCCGAAGCCATCGTCATGACCGCCTCCGGCTGTGGCGCCATGGTGCAGGAATACGGCCACCTGCTTCGCCATGATCCCGTCTATGCCAGCAAGGCAGCGCGGGTCAGCGAGCTGTGCGTGGACCTGGGCGAGTTCCTGCTGAAAGAAGACCTGGAACCCCTGAAAGCCAGTGCCGAGGGTGGCAAGGTGGCCTTCCACTGCCCGTGTACCCTGCAGCACGCGATGAAACAAAACGGCGTAGTGGAACAGGTACTGACCCGGGCCGGCGTGCCCCTGGCGCAAACCCGCGACAAGCATTTGTGTTGCGGTTCCGCCGGTACCTATTCCATCACCCAGCCGGAAATGAGTCAGAAGTTGCTGGATAACAAGCTGAAGGCGTTGACGGTGGAAGACCCGGTGAGGATTGTTACCGCCAATATCGGTTGCCAGCTGCACCTGGAAAGCAAAGCCAAGGTGCCGGTGCAGCATTGGATTGAATTGCTGGATCGGTAGGCGCTGTATTGCGCTCGCCGATCTGTTCAGTCTAGGGTTGCAGATAGTAGTCGGTTTGCTGGGGAGGTCTTTCCAAAACCGTGCGGAGCCATGGGTGAAGAGCGGTAAGCTCTTCACGGGCTGGCCAAGGATGGCCTGCCCTGGACCTTCAGCGCGACGCAGGAGCAATAAGCGTTGAAGGGCGGAGCTCGAGCGTTACAGGGACGTATTCACAGCGTGTTTTGGAAAGACCTCCCCCGCGAACTGACGGTCGGACTAGTACAAACTATTAAACAACACAGGAAGTGAACATCATGCCAAGGATCACGGCCCTGGCCCTGCTGGTTTGCGCAGGGCTTTCCCCTCACGCGTATGCTGAAATCTACCGATGGACCGACGCCAATGGCGCCGTGCATTTCTCCGATGAGCCGCCGAAACACGCGGAGCACCGCTCCCTGAAACTGAAAGAGACGGTGACCGTGCCCATGCGTGAGAATGTCCGGCAGGCCGATAACGTGCACCGTAGCCGAAAGGCCGTAGGTCGCCTGCTGGAGTCTGATTCGACTGAGGACGCATCCGCTAGCCGCGCCGAGGAAGAAGTGAAAACGGCCCGCTGCAACAATATCCAGAAGAGGTTGGACCGTATCCAGGCGCAGTTGAGAGCGGGCTACGGCAGCGAGCGGGGTAACCGTCTTCGGGCACAGCGTCGGGAACTCAGCCAACAATACAGCCGCCAATGTGTGCTTGGGTAGACAGCGCCTGGCCCCGGTCTGATAAAGAATTCGTGCGCTAACTTCGGAAACCGCTCATTGTTCTTTGATAATAATTATTGTTAGCTATCTACCTTGTGAACAGGAGGTAGAGCTTGTCCCATTTTAAGTTAGCGTTGTTGTTGGGTATGACCGTCGCCTTGGGCCCCCTGGCCCTGGACGCTTATCTGCCCGCGTTTCCCGACATTGCTGATGGCTTTGGTATTCCTCATTCCGATGTAGGTCTTACGCTCAGCGCTTATGTCGCAACCCTTGGTTTGGCGCAGCTGGTGGGTGGCCCGCTGTCGGACCGCTATGGCCGGCGAATGATCCTGCTGGGCGGGCTGGCGATCTTCTCGGGCGCCGGTGTGATGGTGGCCCAGGCCGGTTCTCTGATGGAAATGTCTGTCTGGCGGGTGATCCAGGGCGTTGGTGGCGCGTTTTGTGCCGTCTCGGTACCGGCCATTGTTCGGGACCAAGTGAGCGGGCAGGATGCGGCTCGGTTGTTTGGCCTGATTGGCCTGATCATGTTTATCGCGCCTGCGGCCGCGCCTACCCTGGGTTCGTTCATGCTGGCGCTGGGCGACTGGCACTGGATTTTTGTGGTGCTGGCGGCGTACGCCGTGTTCCTGGCCATGGTGCTGCAGCTGGCCCTCTTCCCGAAACTGACGCCCCGGCCACCGGTGACCACGCCGGTCAGTACGCTGGTCACCAATTACGTGTTGGTGCTGCGTCATACAACCACCATGCGTTTTATCGGCATCCAGGTGCTGTGTTTCAGCGCCATGTTGCTGTTCATTACCCACTCCTCGTTTATTTACCAGGAGCACTTCGAGCTTTCCAGCAGCACCTTTTCCATGCTGTTTGCCGCCAACATTGCGTTTATGGCAACCCTGAACCTGATCAACCGCCCCCTGCTGCGCCGGTTTTCCTCGGTGGTGTTGCTGCGGGTGCAGGTATTGCTCCAATGCCTGGCGCTGATCGGGCTGGTGACGGTGGTCGCGCTGGATGGACCGCTCTGGGCGGTGGCGGCCCTGATCATTACGTCGATTGGTTTTCAGGGTGGGATTGTGCCCAACAACCTGGCCAACGCCCTGGATTTCTTTCCGCACCTGGGTGGCACGGCAGCGGCTCTGTTGGGGGCTTCTCAGTTCACATTGGCGGGCGTGATCAGTGCGTTGTCTTCCGCGTTCGCGGGCGATAGCCTGCTACCTATTGTCGCCAGCATGTTGGCCTGTTCGGCAGGAGCAGCCTTGCTCGCTCTGGGCGCACCGAAAGCGGTGTGGCGGGAAAAAGCCAGGTTAACCGAGGCCGATACCTGAGCCTTGTTTTTGCCCTTACAAACGCAAAAAAGGCAGCCGAAGCTGCCTTTTCTTAACGTTGTATGTGCCTGTTATTTACAGGGCAACAACGTTCTCTGCCTGAGGGCCTTTCTGGCCGTCAGTCACGGTGAAGTTGACTTCCTGGCCTTCGGCCAGAGTTTTGAAGCCACCACCTTGAATAGCGCTGTAGTGAACAAAAACGTCCGCACCGCCTTCGCGAGTAATGAAGCCAAAGCCTTTAGCTTCGTTGAAGAACTTAACGGTACCGGTAACTGTAGACATAGTAATCTTTTCCTGAATTCAATCTTTTAGTGTGCTGCCAGACATCAAATGGATGCGGGGTCAGCGATAGGCGGGAAACAAAAAACGGCTTGATCAAAAACAGGACGGTACACTTCTTACGACAGGGATACGTCTTATCGTTGACTGCTTGCTAAATCTTTCCAACGCCGTTGACTGTACGCCTGTTCACGGAGAATGCAAAGGTTTTTTTCATAGGTAGAAACATCCGGGCTGTGTCTCACGTGCAATGACCGTGGCTGGTCGGCTTCGTTACAATCCACTTGTCGTTCTTTCGGACGCTGCCTGAAAGACCCCCAACCCCAATAACTCTGAGACGCCCATGAAGCTGATACTTAGCCGGAAAGGTTTCGATACGTCGGCCGGCGGCTGCCCGAATCCGGTCTTCCCGGACGGCAGTTTCCTGGCCCTGCCGATTCCTGATGCGCAATCGCCCATCCGCTACAGCCAGATTCAGCATGATGGCCGCTCCCTTGGCCCCCTGGTGTCACAACTGACGGGTAACCGAGCCTTCTCTCGAAAGGGCGCGCACCTGGACCCGGACCTGCTGCCGGAGGCTTTCGAACGACAGCCGGGCTGGCGGCCTTTGCTGGGGCAGCATGGCGCGGCCCAGGCGCATCTGGCGAATCATGGCGTGGGCGAGGGCGATCTGTTTGTGTTTTTTGCCTTGTTCCGGCCGGCTGAGCGGCACCGTGGGCGCTGGCGTTTTGTACCCGGTGCCCGGGCCTTCCACGCCATCTGGGGCTGGTTGCAGGTGGCGGAAGTCTGGCCGTTGTCATCGTCAGTGAACATACCGGAATGGGCGGCTTATCACCCACACCTGTTTGGCCAGCGATCTACACATAACAGTCTGTATGTGGCGGGGGAGCATCTGGCCGTGCCGGGAATGCAGACATCTTTGCCGGGCGCCGGAGTGGTGGCCGCAATGGCGGAGCCTCACAGGTTGACCGCCCCGGATGCCCGGGGCGTTACCGACTGGCGTCTGCCCGCCGCCTTCATGCCGGGACCGGGCAAGACTCCCCTGAGCTATCATCACAAACCGGAGCGGTGGCGCGGGGAAAATGCGGACTGGTGCCGCCTGCAATGCGCGGCCCGGGGGCAGGAATTTGTGCTGGATCTCCAGCAATACCCGGGCGTTGCGCAGTGGTTGGCAACGCCGGGGCTGCTGGGCTGAATCCGATGAGGGTTACGCCCGCTTAAAGCTGGCCAGTGCCAGGGCTGCGGTCACAAACAGCCCGCCAAACACGCGGTTCATCTGACGCTGGCGGGTGGGGGTAGTCATGAACCGGAACAGCTGGCTGGCCAGCAAGGCATAGCCCACCATGACCAGAATATCCACCACAACCAGCGTGGCGCCCATGGTAACCAGTTGCTGACCATGGGGCGCGTTAGCCTCCAGAAATTGTGGGAACAGGGCGATCAGGAAAACGGTGGCCTTGGGATTGGTCAGGTTGACCAGTGTACCGTTCCAGAATTGCTGGCGTTTGCTGAAGCCGTCCAGATCGCCCCCACTGGCTTCCACCGGTGGCTCGCGCCATTTCTGGATGCCCAGCCAGATCAGGTAGGCCACGCCGACCCACTTGATCACCATCAGGGCCGTGGTTGAAGAGGCCACAATGGCCCCCAGACCGGCGCCGACCAGCACGATCTGCGCGCCATAGCCAAACTGCTGTCCGGCAATGGTGGGCAGGGATTTACGCACACCGTAACGCAGGCCGCTGCTCATGGAGTTCACGGCGCCGGCCCCGGGCGATAGGCTGATGAATATGGCGGCGACCAGGAAGGTCAGCCAAACGGTGAGTGTCATCGCCAGTCTCCTTTCATAAATCCCCCTGTCATAAAAGCGTCACAAGTCAAACAGCCGTAACTGTTATCCTGTACCGTTTATTCTACCGAATTCAATGCAGGAGCAGGGCAGCAATGAGGATTATCGCGTTTTACAGCCCAAAGGGTGGTGTTGGCAAAACGGCCGCAGCGGTGAATATCGCCTATCTGGCCAGCCAGGACATTTGCCGCACTTTGCTGTGGGATCTGGATCCGCAAGGTGCCTCCAGCTTCTATCTGTCCGGTGCCGAGCCGGTGAAAGGCCGTAAGCTGTCCAAGCTGCTGGAAGGCAAATCCCCCATGGCCAAGTTTGTCCATGACGATATTTACCCCGGCCTGGACTTTATTCCCGCCCACAGCAGCTTCCGCAATTTTGATATCAAGCTGGAGCAGGAAGAGGGCGACGGCAACCAGCTGAAGAAAATGCTGGCGCCGTTGTCCGAGGAAACCAGCCTGGTGATTTTGGACTGCCCGCCCACGCTCTCGCGCCTGACCGAACAGGTGCTGGATGTGGCCGACGAAGTGTATGTGCCGCTGGTGCCGACCTGGCTGTCCATGAACAGCTGGCAGCAACTGTATGATTTCGCCAAGGACAAGAAACTGGGCGCCAAGAAACTGCGCCCGTTTTTCTCCATGGTGGACCGGCGCAAGAACCTGCACCAGTCCCTGGTGCAGCAAGCCCCTGAACGATTGAAGAACTACACGGACGTGGCGGTACCCTATGCCAGTGTGGTGGAGCGTATGGGTGAAGAAGGTTTGCCCCTGGAAAAACTGGATGCCCGAAGCCCGGCTGCCGAGGCGTACCGGGAACTCTGGTCGGCGATTAAAAAAGACCTTTGGTGAACGTCAGGCCCGTTGGATAGCCTGCGGGCCACTAGTCGTGCTGATGGTGTACTCGGGCCGTATTCTGCTCGGCCAGGATGTGGTACATGATCTCCTCTAACCTGGTTGGTGGCACCACGGCTTACCTGCTTGAGCGCCAGCGCCGCCTGTTGTTTATTTGTGAATGTTAGTTGGAAGATGATCGCGAGTACCACCTCAAGCGCTCGCTAAATGATCCCTGATCGGTCTCCCAAATCGTGAATTGCTGTATGACCGCCTCCGGCAGGCCATACGGCTGGGTGCGAGGAACAACGAGTGTCGCGCCGGTTTCTTCATTGACCTGGATGGTTTCAAAGCCATTAATGAACGGTTTAGCCATAAGACCGGTGACCGGGTATTGATCGAGGTGGGTGAGCGGCTATCCGAAACAGTGAGAAAGAGCGATACCGTTGCCCGCCTGGGCGGCGACGAATTTTTTGTGCTCGCGTTCGGGTTAGAAGGCAAGGCAGACGCGTGTCATCTGGCTGAAAAGTTACTGAAGGCCCTGCGAGGGCCATTGGCGGGTGTGCCTTCAGAACTGCTATTGCGGGCCAGCGTCGGCATTTGCCTGTTCCTATTCCCGGGTGTGATGCCCGCCAATGTAGTTCATCGGGCGGATATGGCGATGTATGAGGTGAAGGAAAACCTGAAGGATGGTTATTGTTTGGCGCCGGAGGGGTGAGGGTAGAGTAGATGTTGTTGGCTTAGAAACAAAACCAGGCTCCTGCGCAATCAATCAGTTACGAATATTACCCGCCACTCAAGACCACATAAAACCGCAATTACGTGGACACTTCGTTGACACTTACTCTGTGTTTCGATTAGCTATCTAAACGTGGTTGGTCGAAATGGAGGTCGGGGTGACTGATACCAAAATCCCGTTTGGGTATCACATCGAGTCTGGGCGCTATGTTGATGTGAGAGAAGTGCCAAGCGGAAAGAAATGCGGCTGCAAATGTCCGGCTTGCGACCTCCCACTTGTGGCGCGACATTGTCAGGTAGGTCGTGTAGATCATTTTGCCCATAATACCAGAGGCCAAGATAAAAAGGTTTATGAGGAGTGTACGTTCTCCTACTGGGTCTCTATTGCGGCAATGACTCGTCAGATCTTCCGGGATTCGTCCAGGTTTGATATTGCTATGCCTGCCTATACGTATCCCCGACATCTTCCCTGGGAGGGGTACAAACCCGATTTTGTTTGCACTGAAGCGTGTACGGTTCACCTGGAGGAAATCGCCGTGGATCGGAGCATTTCTGGCGAACACTTTGATGTAGTTGGTGAATATTTGGGGGTGCCAGTTGGAGTCAAGCTAATTCATCCAGAGAAAAAGGATGTTGGTGATTTCTCGGGTTGGCACTATAACGAGAAAAAACTGGTCGTGATTTCTATTGATCTTTCATATGCGAGGAGGGGCTTTCAGCATTCAGAAATACCGTTGAAGGATATGCTTTCTGAGGCTCTTTCAAAGGATCGTGGCGGCAAGGCGTGGGTTTACCACCCGAGAATGGTCCATTATCTAAAGAAGCGTATGTCGCAGGGGCGTTTCGTTGAATCCAAAAGCCTGATGAAAAACCGTCAAAGCGGTTTAAATGTTCGTCAAAAATCGATATTGCGGTCGTCTGCTCGCGACACCTCATCTGCTAGTGGCATGTATCGCAATGAGAAAGGTGAGTACCTTTTCTATTGTAGAAAATGTGATCACGAGATACTTAAGAATGCCACCCAGTGTTTCTGTGATAAGTGCTTTGGCGTTATGTATCGCATCCATAGAGGGCAGATACCCGATAGGAAATTTTGAGAGCCTGCAATGGTTTTAGAGAAGGCCAACAATGTGCGGCCGGTTCAACTTAAGTAATGGACAATAAAACGTTGGTTTAGCGGTGTAATGAGCAAGGGATAAACCCAGCCCGGGTATCTGAGGACAGAAAGCATTTTCAGGTTCAGGATTTAATCACCGTGAGCAAGGTCGGCAAAGCCGTGAGAACCCACCTGAAAGATCCGGTATGGGGTTAAAAACTCCACTCGGATTGTTCGGAAACCCCACTGAACAAGCTTTTTCTCCCGCCCCAAAGTTCAGAACAGTTTGCCCTGATAGTTCAAAAAAGCGAACAACCGGAATCCCTTGCTTGTGCCCTAGGGGATGCGGAACGGTTGCTTATTTTTGTTCGGTTCTGTGGTTCGGTGTCTCGCAATGTTTGTTCGGCGTACCCACTTTTAGGGGTGCCGAACATGGGAACCGAACTATACCGGTGGTTTATCCCTGAAGTTGTGGCGCCTTGGAGATTTTGAAAACAACCCCGAACCGCGCTCAACGATCCCCGCAGTGATGAATTCCGGGTGGGAAGGACCCGTAAAGATACTAAATGGTTTCTGGTATAACCGTTTCCACAGTTTTGCTACCAGCTGGCCATCCTGAAGAGCCTACCAGAACTATCTTCATCATGAAGCCTCAGTACAATTTGTGTGTCCTCAAAGACAGGAGAGTTTTGCGCATTTCTTTTTGGAAGATCTGAATCAATAGCAGTTACAATCATTTGTATCCCGAGCCCTGTGTATTCTTGGATAACCTCTAGGAGATTCTCCTTTTTTCGATTGTCTAAAGATTCGAATATACCGTCGTGATAAAGCCAGCGCGGGAACTTGCCCCCTAAATGAACTCGAAGAATAGATAGGTCGAATGCAACGCACAATAACTTTTTGTATGTGTGTCCGAGATCTGCGCTCGTTGAGTTGCCATCGTCATCAAGGATTTCTGCTAAAAACTCAATGTGTCCTTGCTGATTCACTGATACGCTCAATAAGGCTTTTCTCGATAAAACCTTTTCAACGATATCGCTGAAGTGCTCTCTGACCTTCGAAAATCGGCTATTGGGGGCACTGTTTATAGTGTCAACGTTATTCTCAATTTCTTCTTGAACTTCGGATAAGTGGCTTTTGATGTTCCGGAGCTCACTCCTTAGCTCTTGTAGCCGTTTAAGATTATCTCTCTGCCTTTCTAAGGTTTCAATGTCAGCCTTAATTCTGACCAAATCTTTAGAAATCGACTTGTACTTTTCAAATACATCGACTTCCTTAATAAACTTTAGGTTTTTAGACCGTTCAGCGGCAAAGTTATCTATTTGAGCCTTTATCACATCAAGCTCATCATTTATTTCTTTAAGATCTTCTTCGAGGTACGATCTTCTTTCTTCAGTAATGGATTTGTTAAACTCAATCAGCTGATCAAAGTCCTTCTTTATCTGATCTTTAAAGAAGACACCAGCTTCTTCAAACAATTTCCTTGCTTGTTCGGTATCGAAAAGTATAGAGTTATCTTTTATAGATTCCTCTATCTTAGATTTCGATTGATTCAAGTAGTATCTTCTGGTGGTTAAGTCTGCTAGTTCTCGGTCGCAATCTGAAATCGTGACTTCGGCTAGCTTTGCATCTTCTTCACGAAAATCAAACTGTGACAACAGTGATTCTTTCTTTTCAGATTCACGCAGCTTCAGCTGTAATAGGCCCTCGATCTTTCCGGAATCTAGATTTAATCCGCCCAGTTCGGTCTTAACGGTTTCAAGAGATTTCTCTGAATCATCGACTCTTTTTTCGGTTTCATATTGTTCACTGATGAATGAAGATTCAAAGCCTAAGATATGGGCGAGAAATGGCTTCCAGGTTTCATGCTTGCCTCTGAATTTTTGGAGTTGAAAAACATCTGTATAATCATTCTGGGCCCTAAGTAGATATCCGGTGATCTGTCTGTAGCCCCACGGTGACAGGTCACGAAGATCTAGAGCGCTGTTTAAAATATTTCTTGCTCTATCGAACGTAACATCTGCATGATCCCATTGAGGATCGTCAAGTTGGGTAAAGTCTTTGTGCTTTTCGTTATGATATTTAAAGGATATTTTGCTTGGCTTCGCTACCGAGCGTCGAACTGTTATAAATTTGTCTGAGGTGATCTGAATTTCTAAGAAGAAGACAAAGCTTTCGAACAACGATAAATGTTTGAACAAAAACTGTTTGTTGCTGCGCTGAGCAAGCAGGAGGAAATCCAATAATTTTGCTAGTGTGGTCTTTCCGAGATTATGTGTGTCTTTTTCTTTGTTCTCCGGCCTTCTTATCTCGGCTATTACAGCGTTTAAGCCATCTTCAAGAAAGATGGGGGCGAAAGTCTCGTTTTTATTGCTGTAAACTTTAGTTAGCTTCATTGTGGTCTATATATTCAAAAGAATCAGTGTTTTTGTGGTAACGAACTTTACCCATTATAAAAAGAAAGCTGAGCGCCGGAATATAAAGATTCTCTCCGCCTGAGATGCGGCTTTTCGTCAGTTTTAAAAGCTCAGGGTATTCGATAATCCGGCTGTCCTTCAGCGCTCTTAATAATAGCAATGATACGCTTATGACCGTGCTATCTGGGTGCGAATATTTGGTTGGCCTCAACATTCTTCATCCTCACCGATGTCGCAATTCCAATACATGTAAAATAGCATAGCCCTCGTCAAGGTTCTGTGCCTTCTAAGATCTGGGTCGCGTTCCACTAGCGCTCGAAAAATGTGATTCAATACTTCATCAAAATTCTGATGGTCCTTCTTTTTTGCAATGATGTTGCATTGAAACTCATCAACTGTTGATTCATACATTTGTACAAATCTTGAGTTTTGTGGTGCGGCAAGGAAAGATTCAATTTTGGGCGTTTCCTTTAAAAACCGACTGCGCCAGTATCGAGCCCCCTCAGTAGTAAAGTTATTGATTTTATTTTTTGTTTTATATTCGACCCGAGGGGTAGGAGGGGTGTCATCAACTGTTTTAAAGTTTGATTTTTGTCCATCTAATGCTTGAATCACCTCGGCGAGGTCATCTGGAGAGACTAGGAGTGGTGCGTCAATGGGGTCAAGATCAAGCTGGTCGGGGATTTCTCGAAAAAACTTCAGCCATGACTCAAGCTGCTCTACGCTACATATTTTTATCTGGGGCTGTGGTAGATTGCAGACGTTGGATATATAGGAAACGATCTCGTTCTCGCCATTTCCTGTCAGACGTCTGTTGGCAATCAAAAGATAATTATCTAAATCGCCTTTTGAGATTAAGTTTTGGATTCTGGGGATTTCTTTTTGAATAATGCAATTTTCATTGTTTGTGCTAAAAAAATCGCTCTCGGTAAAGCTTTTATTTAACCCAATAGTATGCTTTGCTTGGATTATAGTGGTTCCTTGCCACGGCGTGGTTTTGCTCGGATACATCTCGGCAGTGCCGACGAATTTTGCGTCACGCCCACCGTCGGGGCCCTTTGCAAATCCTTGTGTTGCTAACCCGAATAAACGCTGACAGATGGCAAGAACCAGCTCTTCAAATTGGCCATCACTAAGATCAGAGTATGCATATTTCGCCATTTTACGTCCGTGCCTTTCGGATTGCTTCTCTGCCGGTATGCTTGGTGGTAAACGTATACCTTACGTTCACTATTCGCAATTTTGAATCGTCTGAATTAAGACTTGGTAGGCCCTCAATCGTAAGGTGCGTTCGACTGAAGTGAATCGAGAGCTTTCGGCTTAACTCCGATGTGCTGTTGGTCAGATCAGAGTTGTGCCCTGGATCTCGTCCGGGCCGAAGCCAGCCGCACGAGAGAGGAATCTGTTAGCGGCTTCACTGTCCGATTAATGAATCTGCTTACATATTGCTTACAAGTTCGAATCCCAGAAACAACAAAGCCCGCACAAGGCGGGCTAAGTTATTGAATCTTGGTGCCCGGAGGCGGAATCGAACCACCGACACGGGGATTTTCAATCCCCTGCTCTACCGACTGAGCTATCCGGGCATGTTGCGCTACTGCTGTGCAACGGGGCGCTATTAAACCGGTTTAGGGTTTTTGAGTCAAGGCCGTTGAGCAAAAAAATCAGAGAGATTTCAGGGTTGCTCAACCCTTGATCAATCCCAGCCGGTGGGGCTGTTACTTCTCCGGCGGCACGTAGCCTTCGGCCTGGTCGAAGGGTTCGTTGTTGAAGAAGTGTTCCATCTGGGCCTGCAGGTATTTGCGGGTGTTGGGCTCCATCAGGTTCAGGTGTTTTTCGTTGATCAGCATGGTCTGCTGGTTCTGCCACTCTTCCCAGGCCTGTTTGGAGACGTTGTCGTAAATGTCCTGGCCCTTGGCGCCGGGCATGGGAGGGAAGTCCAGGCCTTCCATTTCTTTCTGGTATTTGCGGCAGAATACGGTGCGGCTCATGGTGGCTCCTGTGTGGTTTGAATCTTGCCGGATGATAACAGACGGTCGCCGGCCCTGGCTTGTGCTCGCTAGAGCCTTTTAGAGCAGGGCGGCCTGTTCGGGTTCGGTGAGGAGGGTGCGGATGGGTGCAGGTAGTCCCAGATTCAGGGCCTGGTCCCGGTGCAGCCACTGCCATCGGTCACTATCGGCCACAGTATTGTTGTCGCTGACGGTTAGCCTGGCTGGCTGGATATGCAGGTGGTAGTGGCTGAAGGTGTGGCGGAAGCCGCCGATCAGCTCTGGCTCGGAGCAGGTTAGGCTCAACTCCTGTTCGCAGGCCTGTTGCAGCTCTTCGGCACCATAGGCCGGGTCCAGTTCCGGCAGGCTCCAAAGTCCGCCCCAGATGCCGCTGGGTGGCCGGCGTTCCAGCAGGATTCTGCCCTCGCTGTCTTCGACGATGACCATCCAGGTGGTTTTTTCCGGTTTGGCTTTCTTGGGCTTTGATCCTGGGTACAGGTGGGTCTCGCTGTGAGCGAAAGCCTGGCAGTCGGCATTCACCGGGCAGGCCTGGCAATCCGGTTTGGTGCGGGTGCACACCATGGCGCCCAGGTCCATGATGGCCTGGGTGTAATCGGTGATGCGCTCGCTGGGCGTGTGCGCCTCGGCGTGTTCCCAGAGGGTTTTCAGCACGGCGGTTTTGCCCGGCCAGCCGGGCACGGCGTGGTAGCGGGCCAGAACGCGTTTGACGTTGCCATCGAGAATGGCCGCTCGAATACCGTAGGCCTGGGCGACTATAGCTGCGGCGGTGGAGCGTCCAATACCGGTCAGGGATTCCAGGGTTTGCGGGTCAGCCGGGAATTCGCCGTCAAAGTCGTTGACCACTTGTTGCGCGGCCTTGTGCAGGTTGCGGGCGCGGGCGTAGTAGCCCAAGCCGGACCAGTGGCTGAGTACGTCGTCCACAGGCGCGCGGGCCAGGTCCTGCACGGTGGGGAAGCGCTCCATGAACGCCTCAAAATAGGGAATCACGGTGGTCACCTGCGTTTGCTGCAGCATGATTTCCGAAACCCATACCCGGTAGGCGTTGCGGTTGTGATGCCACGGCAGGTCATGCCTGCCGTGGCGGTCGTACCAGCTTAATAGTCGCTGGGAAAAGCTGTCTGTCATCAGTTGAACAGGCCTTTGAGTTTCTCGCCAATTTTTTCCTGCACTTTCTCTTCGGCTTTCTGTTTGGCTTCGTCCACTTCTTTTTTGGCCTTCGCGCGGGCGGCGTTGGCGGCAATGTCCTTGAGGGTGTCGCGGAAGCGTGAACCATCGAAGGAGCAGAGCTTGCCTGGCGCTTCAGAGAAGTTGCCGCGGCATTCTACCGGAATCACCACGTTTTCCACGTATTCGGTCACGCGGCAGGCGTTGTCGCGGTGAATTTCCCCAACAATGCGCAGGCCCACTTCGTAATCCAGCTCGGTTTGCTGCAGGTCCACCGTGCCGTTGCCCTCCAGGCGCATGCCGGCCAGGGCGGCAACCAGGTCGTTGTTGGTCAGGGTATTGCCGTTGATGGTCAGGGTGCCGCGCATGTCGTTAAACGGCGTGTGGGTGCCCCAGTCCGTGGTGGTCAGTTGGTCCTGATTGACCATGGCAATGCCCTGGCAGGCCATGCGGGTCAGGTTCATGTTGCGGAACTGCCCCTCCGCCAGGTTGAAGGTGATTTTGCCCCGGGCGTTTTCCCGCAGCGTCGATACCCGGTTGCCGGTGGTGTCGATGGTCGCATCCAGGTTGGCGGCGCCGGACAGCATTTCCACTTCCGCCAGGTCGGTCAGCAGCGGCAGGGTCTGCACACTGGTGACATCGGAACGTATGCGCCATTTGGGGTTGTCGCTACGGGCATCCAGGGTGACATTGGCATCAAAGCCACCGTCATAAAGCTTGCCGCTGAATTCGTCGACCTTAAGCACGCCGTTTTCGGCCGTGGTGCTGGCGGTAATCTCCTTGATGGTCAGGTTGCTGACGATCAGCTCGCCAAGACCGAAATCCACATCCATCAACAGAGAACGCAGGGTCTCCAGTGGCAACAGGTCGGATTCCGGCTGGCCGGCGCTGGCGGTTTCAGTGGTTTCGCCGCTGCCACCGGCGCTGGATGAATCGTCTTCACTGGCCGGCGGTAGGTAGCGATCGGCGTTCAGCTTGTCGCCGTTGAGGTCAAACACAATGCCGCCAGTGCCAAGGTTGTAGCTGCCTCCACCGGTGAAGGTGGTGTCATCCAGGGTGATGGTCAAGTCGGAAAGTGCGGCGGTGCCAGGTTCGCCGCCAATCTTGGTGGTGAAGGCGACGCGCTTGAGCACGTCCGGGTCATCGGTTTCGATGGCCGGCTGGCCCAGATTGCTCAGTAACTGCTTAAGCGAGAACTCGGCGATGTCTACCCGGCCGGCCAGTTTGGCCTGATTACCAAAGCCCTGGATGTCCAGGTCGGTGCCCAGTCTCAGGTTGGCCAGGCTGGCAGTGAAGTCGCTCAGCGAGGCGGTTTCGGTTTCCAAGTTCGCGGTAAGCGAGCCGCCCATCTCAGCGGTCACGGATTTGCCGCCAAAGGGCTCGCCGGTCATATCGAAGACCGCCTCAAGGCCGGAGACTGCAAACTGGTTCAATGCTTCATTGGCCTGAAACTGCGCACTGATGCTGCCATCCACCGCAAACTGCGGCTGGGCAGTTTCCACCCGGAAACTGATTTCCAGGGGAAATGCGGAGCCGAGGGTGATGTTGCTGGCGGTTACATTGAGATCCTGCAGCGCGACCGACTGGCCCGTGGTCTGGTCGCTGTAGTGCACATTGGCGTTGCTGATTTCCACGCTTTCAACATTGAAGTTCAGCGGCTCACGGCTGCCCACTTCATCGGCTGTTGGCGCCGTATCGGTTTGCGCGGTCTCGCTGCCCTGATCCTGAGAGGCTTCCTCTCGCATGATCCGGGTCCAGTTGCCCACGCCTTGCTCATTCACTTGCAGCTGTGCGTCCAGGCCGCTGAGCAGGAAGGTGTTCACCTGCGGCGACATGGAAATCAGTGACCAGAAATCGATTTGTGCCACCAGCTGCTCCAGGGCAACCAGCCGTTCGCCATCCAGGTTAGCCTCAACCTGATTCAGTTCCAGGCCGAGTGGGATAAACGACCAGCCAATTTCGCCCTCCAGGATGAGGTCCAGGTTGGTCTGTTTTTCCACCGCAGCTTCGATCTGTGGCTTGTAGTCATTGGGGTTGATTACGGCCACCGCGATACCAATGGCCAGGACTGCCAGCGCGATCAGCGCCACTAGGGCATAGAAGGCGTAGCGAATAGCTTTCATGATAGGCATTCCTTTAATCAGATCATTAAACCGGTTGTGAGACTCGGCCGCTGTTAACAGGTATAATCGGTGACAAACTTTATGCTATCAAGCCAGTTTTCATACGGAGTCTCCATGGCCGAACGTAAGGCACGGGTAGAGCGCAATACCCTCGAAACCCAGATCACCGTTGAGATCAACCTCGACGGCACCGGCAAGTCCAGTTTCGACACCGGCGTGCCCTTCCTTGAACACATGATGGACCAGATTGCCCGCCATGGCCTGGTGGATCTGTCTATTAATTGTAAGGGCGACCTGCACATCGATGACCACCACACCGTGGAAGACATCGGTATTACCCTGGGCCAGGCGTTCAAACAGGCGGTGGGTGACAAGAAAGGCATTCGCCGCTACGGCCACGCCTACGTGCCCCTGGACGAAGCCCTGTCGCGCGTGGTGATCGACCTCTCCGGCCGCCCCGGCCTGCAGATGGACGTACCCTACACCCGCGCCACCGTGGGTGGGTTCGACGTGGACCTGTTCGAAGAGTTCTTCCACGGCTTTGTGAACCACTCCATGGTGACCCTGCACATCGACAACCTGAAGGGCAAGAACACCCACCACCAGATCGAAACCGTGTTCAAGGCCTTCGGCCGCGCCCTGCGTGTGGCGGTTGAAATGGACGAGCGCATGGCTGGCATTACGCCTTCCACCAAGGGCGCCCTGTAACCGGTCACCGAAAGGAACAGATTTACCATGAACACCGTTGCCATTATTGACTACGGCATGGGCAACCTGCACTCGGCGAAGAAAGCCGTGGAGCACGTGGCCCCGAACTGCTCCGTGCTGGTGACCGGCGATGCCGCCAAAATCCGCGAAGCCGACCGGGTGATCCTTCCCGGCGTTGGCGCCATCCGGGACTGCATGGCCGAAATGCACCGCTTGGGTGTGGTTGAGCTGGTGAAAGAAGTGTCCCGGGACCGCCCGTTTCTCGGCATCTGTGTAGGCATGCAGGCACTGATGGCCCGCAGCGAGGAAAACGACGGTGTGGAGGGCATTGGCCTGTTCCCCTCCGAGGTGCGCTACTTCGGCGACAACCTCACAGAGAACGGCGAACGCCTGAAAGTCCCGCACATGGGGTGGAACGAAGTCTGGCACAGCATGGATCACCCACTGTGGCACAACATCCCGGACGGCGACCGGTTTTACTTTGTACACAGCTACTACGCCGAGGCCGCCGGCAATCCGGACATGGCCGGCCGCACCCACTATGGCGTGGATCTGGCTGCCGCCGTGGCAAAAGACAACATATTCGCAGCGCAATTCCACCCGGAAAAAAGCGCCCGGGCGGGTTTGCAGCTGCTGGAAAATTTCACGAACTGGAATGGAAAGTAAGCAGGCAAGCACATGGTAGCGCTCTGGGGCAGGAAGGCCTTTCAGGGACTGTCTGCAGCATGGATGCTGCAGTCAAGCTTACAGGGATGTATTCACAGCGTGTCCCTGAAAGGCCTTCCTGCTCCAGAGTGCGGGCGCAAATTTATTTGCCTGACTTTCTGATAGGAAAACAACATGCTCATCATCCCAGCAATTGATCTCAAAGACGGCAAGTGCGTAAGGCTGCGCCAGGGCCGCATGGACGACTCCACCGTATTCGGCGACAACCCGGTGGACATGGCCACCAAATGGGTGGAAGCCGGCGCCCGCCGCCTGCACCTGGTGGACCTGAACGGCGCCTTTGCCGGTGAGCCGGTGAACGGTGAAATCGTCAAGGAAATCGCCACCAAGTACCCGGACCTGCCGATTCAGATCGGTGGCGGCATTCGCTCCGCCGAGACCATCGAAGCTTACCTGAAGGCCGGCGTACAGTGGGTCATCATCGGCACCAAAGCCGTCAAAGAGCCCGAGTTTGTCACCGAAATGTGCAAGCGCTTCCCCGGCCACATCATCGTTGGCCTGGATGCCAAAGACGGCCTGGTGGCCACTGACGGCTGGGCGGAAGTATCCGAAGTCAAAGCCGTCGACTTGGCCAAACGCTTCGCCAACGACGGCGTGGAAGCCATCGTCTACACAGACATTAGCCGCGACGGCATGATGCAGGGCGTGAACGTGGAAGCCACCGCCAAGCTGGCCGAAGAGGGTGGCATCCCGGTGATCGCCTCCGGCGGCGTGACCAACATGGACGACCTCAAGCGTCTGGCCACCGTGGCCGACAAGGGCGTGCAGGGCGCCATCACCGGCCGCGCCATCTACGAAGGCACCCTGGATGTGAGCGAAGCTCAGGCCTACTGCGACACGCTGAAAAGCTGAGGAAGCATCATGGCATTGGCAAAACGCATTATTCCCTGCCTGGACGTGGACAAGGGCCGCGTGGTGAAAGGCGTGAACTTCGTCGATATCCGCGATGCCGGTGATCCGGTGGAAGTCGCGCGCCGCTACAATGAGCAGGGCGCTGACGAAATCACCTTCCTGGACATCACTGCCAGTCACGAGAGCCGGGACACCACGTACGAGACCGTTGAGCGCATGGCCGCCGAGGTATTCATCCCGCTGACCGTGGGTGGTGGTGTGCGCACGGTGGACGACATCCGCAAGCTATTGAACGCCGGCGCCGATAAGGTCTCCATCAACACCGCCGCGGTCTTCAACCCGGATTTCGTGAAAGAAGCGGCCGAGCGGTTTGGCCGCCAGTGCATCGTGGTGGCCATTGATGCCAAGCGCGTCAGTGGCGAGGGTGAAGAGCCGCGCTGGGAAATCTTCACCCACGGCGGGCGTAAGCCTACCGGCCTGGATGCTATTGAGTGGGCTCGGAAAATGGTGGACCTGGGAGCTGGTGAGTTGCTGCTGACCAGTATGGACCGCGACGGTACCAAGGTAGGCTTCGACATCGAACTGACCCGCGCCATCAGCGATGCGGTGTCTGTGCCGGTAATTGCCTCCGGCGGTGTGGGTGAGCTTCAGCACCTGGCCGATGGGGTGACTAAAGGCGGTGCCGATGCGGTGCTGGCGGCTTCGATCTTCCACTTTGGCCAGCATACGATTCCCGAGGCCAAGGCCTTCATGAAAGAGCAGGGTATCGAGGTTCGGGACTAAAACGATAGCTTGAAACTACGTAAGCCCCTCTCCCGCGAGGGGAGAGGGAATGTCCGGCCTAGTCTTCTTTACTTCGCGCCACCATCGGCGTCACCGGATGCTTTTCCCCTTCCGCAAACATTTCCAGGTTGCCGTTGCGCATGGCCCACAGGCCGCTGACGGTGGCAATGGCGATGCCTTGCTTATCCAATTCCGGCAGGTGCTTTTCCAGGTAGTCCACGGTTACCTTGTGCGGGTGACCAATGCCAACGGCCGTGCCGTTCTCTTTGGCCTTCTGGATGAGCAGCTTGAACTGCTGGTCGACGAATTCTTCCGTCTGTTCGTGGTCAAGAAACACGTCCCGGGTCAGCGTGGGCACGTTATAGGCGGCAGCGACCTGGCCGGCGACGGAGTTGGCGATGGTGCGGCTATCCACGAAGTAGAGAGGGTAACGATACAGTTCGCGCATCACCCAGGACATGGGGAGCATCTGTTGCGTGAGCAGGCTGCCCATGTGGTTGTTGACGCCACTAACATGCGGGATTGCCTGTAGCGAGCGCCGCAGCGTTCTCGCCACCGTGATCTCGTCCATATCCGGCGTCAGGCCCCCGGCGCCCAGACCGATGTCCCGGGTGTTCGCCATGGGGGCGTGCAGCATAATCTCTTTGTGATGCCGGAAGGCAAGCTGTGCCAGGGGCACGGTGTGCCGGCGGAAGGGCAGGAAAGACAGGCTCAGTGGCTGGTCCATTCGTGCCAGGCGTTTCCCTTCCTGGAGGTTGTACCCCATGTCATCGATGATGATGGCAATGGTTGGCGGATAGGAGGTGCTGCCTTCCTCAGCGGTTGCCAGGCAGGGGGGCAGCAACAAAGCCAGCCCCGAGAGAATTGCCCCGATCACCCTCATGGGTTGCCAGTCTTCGGATCGGCAGCGTTTTTAGGGCCAAGAATATGCAGGCCCTTTAGCAGGTTAAGTGCCGAACGCAATTGAAAGTCGCCATCCACGGGAGACGATTTGGCCTGATCTGCTGGATCAGGTTCCTGGGCGGCGTTCTCTTCATTCTCGCCGGCCAGGTGCCCTTTCAGGTCTGCTTCGGAGAAGAACGGACGGCTATTGAGCTCGGTCAGCTCCGCCGGTTTTACTTCGATGTCTGGCTCGATGCCCTCAGCCTGAATGGAGCGGCCATCCGGCGTGTAGTAACGAGCAGTGGTCATCTTGATGGCATGGTTTTCATCAAGCGGGATGACGGTTTGTACGCTGCCCTTGCCGAAAGACTGGGTGCCCATGATCACGGCTCGCTGATGATCCTGGAGGGCGCCAGCGAGGATTTCCGAGGCGGAGGCCGAGCCGCCATTGATCAGCACCACAATTGGGGTGTCCGCCATGACATCGCCGGACTTGGCGGTGAAGCGCAGGCGGGAGCTTTGAATCCGGCCTTCGGTGTATACGATCAGTCCTTCGTTCAGCAGGGCATCGGCGGTTTCCACCGCGGACTGGAGTACGCCGCCGGGGTTATTTCGCAGGTCGATGACCAGGCCGTCCAGGTCGTTGCCGTGCTTGTCTTCGAGTTTCTGCAACGCGTCGACGAATTGCTTGCCGGTGTCAGCCTGGAACTGGGTAATGCGAACATAACCGTAGCCATTATCGAGCATTCGGGATTTAATGCTGGTAACTTCGATGATGTCGCGGGTTACGTCAATTTCAATCGGCGCGCTTTCCCCTTCGCGCATGATCGTGAGAGTCAGTACCGAGCCAGGTTCGCCGCGCATGATGTTCACGGCTTCTTCCAGCGACATGCCTTTGACCGGTTGGTCGTTCAGTTTGATGATCAGGTCGCCGGCCTGCACGCCGGCCTTGTCGGCAGGGGTGCCGTCGATAGGCGCGATAACTTTTACGAAGCCGTCTTCCATGCCCACTTCGATGCCCAGACCACCAAACTTGCCGGAGGTGCTTTCCTCCAGCTCTTTATAGTCGTCAGGGGTCAGATAGGTTGAGTGAGGGTCCAGCTCGGAGAGCATCCCTTTGATGGCGCTTTCCAGAAGCTTGGTGTCCGATACGTCTTCGACGTAAGCGTCCTTGATACGACTGAATACTTCGGTGAATTTGCGAAGGTCTTCCAGGGGCAGTTGCTGCTCAGGGTCAGGCAACTGGATGTCGGTTTGTTCTCCCGACTGGATACCATCCAGTATCTGCTGGGTCTGCTGGGCATGATCCTGGGCCTGGGCCGGTCCGGACAGGGTGAGAACTGAGGTAGCCAGGGCAAGGCAAGGCAGTGACGGTATCCGAAGACGACAGCTGGCCAGTTTCATTCGCGTATCCTGTTTGCTTTCCGATAGTTGGACCGGGTTTGTGATCATCACAGTATGGCGTCCACCGGCGGGTTTGTCAGCCCTTGGAAAGGGACCTTAGTGTTTGCCCAGCCAATCGCGGGGGTTAACGGCCTTACCGTTCTTGCGAACCTCAAAATACACCGCCGGGTCCTGGGTGCCGCCAGTCCGGCCGGCCTGGGCGATGGTCTCGCCGGCATTGACCCAGTCGCCGGCAGCAGTGAACAGGCTGCTACTGTGGCCGTAGAGGGTCATGTAGCCGTCGCCGTGGTCGATGATGGTCATCAGCCCAAAGCCGCGTAACCAGTTGGCGAACACCACTCGGCCATAGTGGACGGCTCTTACATCGGCTTCCTCGTTCGTGTTCAGGATGATGCCGCTGCGCCGGAGCTTGCCATCGGCGTACTGGCTACCGAAATGGGTGACCACCTCGCCCTCGGCGGGCCAGGGCAGTCGGTTTCGAAGAGACTGGAACGGTTGCTGTTCGTTCGGCGCGGGGATGCTGGCAATGGCGGCCTGTACTTCCTTGAGCAGTTTTTCGAGCCGGTCCCGGTCTGCTGCCAGATCTTCCCGCTCGTTGCGGCGATGCTGGATGTCGTTGTTGAGCGCCGCCAGGGTCCGTTCCCGTTTTTTGCGGGTTTCGGTCAAGGCTTCCTGGCGTTCTTCCAGGTCGGCCTGGGTTTTGGCCAGTCGGGTCTGGGTGGCTTGCACCTGGGCCTTCGCCGTCTGCAGTGCCTGTAAGTCCTTGCGGAAGGCTTCCAGGCGTTTAACGGTGTCTCGGCTGAGGTATTCGTAGTAGGTCATGGTGCGGGCAATGTCGCCCGGCTCGGCTTCGTTAAGCAGGACTTTCAGGGCTGGCACGTCGCCTTCCATCCAGGCGGCGCGAATCTGTTTCTCCAGGCCCTTGCGCTGGGCCTGCAGGGATTCGGCCAGGGTTCGCTCCTGGCTGCGGAGTTCGGCCAGTTTCTTCTGTTGTGCCTTGGCCTGCTGCCGTAGTTCGCGACGCTCCCGGGTGAGGGTGCTGATCCGGCGTTCGGCCTCGGCCAGTTGTTGCTCCAGGGCGGAGCGGTCCTCCTCGGCCTCGGCGAGCCACTGGTCGACCTCGGCGATCTGTTCCTTCAGTTCTTCGATCTGGGCCGGGGTCACGTTCTGCTGCGCATGGGCAACCCCGGCCCCCGCGAGGAGGGCCAGTGTCAGCGTCAGGATAACCTTCAAGATATCCGCCCGGTGCCGGATCAGTCGAGATCTGCCAGGGAGTGCCCGGTCATTTCCGGTGGCTGCTCCATGCCCATGAGGCTGAGCAGCGTGGGGGCGATGTCGCTCAGGCTGCCGTCGTCCTTGAGTTTGAGTTGGCGGTGGCCGGTGTACACCAGGGGCACGGGGCCGATCGTGTGGGAGGTGTGCAACTGGCCGGAGTTGGGGTCGGTCATCTGCTCGCAGTTGCCGTGATCGGCGGTGATCAGGGATTCGCCGCCGACTTCGTCCAGCGCTTCCACTACACGCTGCACGCAATGGTCCAGGCACTCGGCGGCTTTGATGGCGGCCTCCAGGCTGCCGGTATGGCCCACCATGTCGCCGTTGGCATAGTTGCAGACGATCAGGTCGTATTTGCCGCTCTTGATCGCTTCCACCAGCTTGTCGGTCACTTCCGGCGCGCTCATTTCCGGCTGCAGGTCATAGGTGGCCACTTTCGGGGAGGGCACCAGGATGCGGTCTTCGCCTTCGAATGGAGTTTCCAGGCCGCCGTTGAAGAAGAAGGTGACGTGGGCGTACTTCTCGGTTTCGGCAATGCGCAGCTGGGTCTTGCCCTGCTTGGCCATGTATTCGCCCAGGCCGTTGGTCAGCTGCTCGGGCGGGTAGGCGCAGGACGTTTTGATGTCGGCGGCGTACTCGGTAAGCATCACGAAATCGGCCAGCTTGGGGTGCTTCCGGCGTTCGAAACCGTCAAAGTCCGGCTCCACGAAGGTGCGGGTCATTTCCCGGGCACGGTCGGCGCGGAAATTCATGAACAGCACGGCATCGCCATCGTTGATGGTGCCTTCCGGCTCGCCCTCGGCGCGAATGTGGGTAGCGGTGACGAACTCGTCGTTCTCACCCCGCTCGTAGGCTTCGTCCAGAGCGGTCAGCGGGTCGCTGTAGGTGAATTCGGCTTCGCCCAGGGTCATGGCGTTGTAGGCGGTTTCAACCCGATCCCAACGGTTATCACGGTCCATGGCGAAATACCGGCCGACAATGGTGGCTACGCGGCCAACGCCGAGGCTTTTCATTTTCGCGGACGCTTTTTCCAGCGAGGGCCTGGCACTACGCGGTGGCATGTCGCGGCCATCCAGGAAGGCGTGGATGTAAACTTCCTTCGCACCACGTGCAGCCGCCAGCTCGGCTGCTGCCAGAATGTGGTTTTCGTGGCTGTGTACGCCACCTGGAGAAAGCAGACCCATGATGTGGACGGCCTTGCCGTTGCCCGCTGCCTTATCGATAGCAGAACACAGGGCTTCGTTTTTCTGGAAATCGCCGTCTTCCAGGTCTTTATCGATACGCGTCAGGCTCTGGTAGACCACCCGGCCGGCGCCAAGGTTCATGTGGCCAACTTCAGAGTTGCCCATTTGCCCCTGTGGCAGGCCGACAAACATGCCGGAGGTGTTGATCAGGGTTTTCGGCTGATTCTGCCAGAGCTTGTCCCAGAACGGGGTCCGGGCATTGGAAATGGCGTTGTCGTCCGCCGGGTCACGGTGGCCCCAGCCATCGAGAATGATCAGTGCAGTGGGCTTGCGCGTCTCGGTCATGGTTGTGTCCGGTTGGTTGCGTTATAACAGGATCAAATGGGCTTCAGATTGTAACTGTTTTCATTTGTGCAGGCCATGTGCGGGAGTGCTGGCGTTCAAATGACGATCATGCATTCCAGCTATGGTCGGGGCCGCTCCTGCCTTCTTTGACCGGGTGTGGGTGTGTATAATCCGGCCAAACCAATTTTCAGGGTAGTTTCATGGACCGCTTGTTTGAATTCGTTGTCAATCACTACATTCTGGCCTCACTGTTCGTTGCGTTTCTGATCGCGATCTTCATCGTGGAGTCCCGTCGGGGTGGCGCGAAGGTTTCCTCACAGGGGCTGGTGAGCCTGATGAATCAGGACAAGGCCGTGATTGTGGATATCCGTGATCGCAAAGATTTCGCCGAAGGGCATATCTCCGGCTCCATCCATATGCCACTGAGCGGCCTTAAAAGCCGCATCAATGAACTGAGTAAGTTCAAGGATCAGGATGTGCGAATCGTGGTGGTGGACAAGATGGGACAGCACGCCGCGATGGCGGTCAAGCAGCTGAATGCTGAGGGTTTCGAGAACGTTGAGCGCCTGAATGGCGGTATTGCGGACTGGCAGGGCTCCAACATGCCGCTGGTGAAAAAATAAAGCGGACTTGATCCGGTTGCGGATCTGCCGCAATGTAAAGGCTTTCAACAACAGCATCAGAATAGAAAGGATTGATTATGGCTGAGAATCAGCAAGCCGCAGGCAACGAAGAGAAACCCCAGGCACAGTTCGCCCTTCAGCGCATCTATGTGAAGGACCTGTCGTTTGAGTCGCCGAATTCACCGGCTGTGTTTCAGCAGCAGTGGAAGCCACAGGTCAGCCTGGACCTGAACACTTCTCACAACAAGATCGGTGACAACCAGTATGAAGTGGTGTTGTCGCTGACCGTGACCACCAAGATTGACGACAAGGTGGCGTATCTTGTTGAGATTCAGCAGGCTGGTGTGTTCATGGTTTCCGGTGTTGAAGGCGCGCAGCTGGGGCACATGCTGGGTGCCTACTGCCCGCAGGTGCTGTTTCCCTATGCCCGCGAAGCCATTGATGGCATCGTGAATAAAGGCAGCTTCCCGGCCCTGATGCTGGCGCCGGTGAACTTTGACGCCATTTATGCTCAGGCTGTGAAGCGCAAGCAGGAGCAGGCGGCTGAAGAGAGCAAGGGCGAGCAGACTCACTGATTCGTTAAGCTTCTGCTCCCAATAAAAAAAACCGGCCTTGAGCCGGTTTTTTTATGCCTGGAGAAGTCTCAGACAGCGCCGGGAAAATCCAATTGCCGCCAGGCCTCATAGACCACCAGTGCCGCCGTGTTGGACAGGTTCAGGCTTCGGCTTTGGGGCTGCATGGGTACCCGCAGCCGATGCTCCGGGGGCAGGGTCTCCCGCACTTCCGGAGGCAGACCGCGGGTTTCCGGGCCGAACATCAGGTAGTCGCCGTCCTGAAAGGCCACTTCGTGGTAATGCCGTGAGCCTTTGGTGGTGAGCCCGAACAGGCGTGCCGGCTGCTCGGCCTCCAGGAAGCTCTGGTAATCCGGATGGATCTTTACCGTGGCGTATTCGCTGTAGTCCAGACCGGCCCGCCGCATCTGTTTGTCCTCCAGGGAAAAGCCCAGGGGTTCAATCAAATGCAGCTGGCAGCCGGTGTTGGCGCACAGGCGAATAATGTTGCCGGTATTGGGCGGTATCTCCGGCTCATAGAGTACAACGTTCAGCACCGGTTCAACGCTCCAGGGCCAGGGCGACGCCCATGCCACCGCCAATGCACAGGGTGGCCAGGCCCTTATGGGCATCCCGGCGCATCATTTCGTGCAGCAGTGTCACCAGGACACGACAGCCGGAGGCGCCGATGGGGTGGCCCAGGGCGATGGCCCCGCCGTTCACGTTGACCCGATCAGTGTCCCAGCCCAGTTCCCGGTTCACGGAGATGGCCTGGGCCGCGAAGGCTTCGTTGGCTTCCACCAGTTCCAGATCGTTCACGGTCCAGCCCGCGCGTTCAAGACAGTTGCGGGTGGCCGGGGTTGGGCCGGTACCCATGATCGCGGGGTCCACGCCGGCGTTGGCGTAGGCCTTGATGGTGGCCAGCGGCGTTAGGCCCAGGGCCTCTGCTTTCTCGGCGCTGCACACCATGACCGCAGCCGCGCCATCATTCAGGGACGAGGCGTTGCCGGGGGTTACGGTGCCGTCCTTCTTGAAGGCCGGGCGCAGTTTGCCAAGCCCTTCGGCGGTGGTGCCCGCCTTAGGGCCTTCATCCTTGTCGATGATCACTGGGTCGCCTTTGCGTTGGGGCACGCTCACCGGAACAATTTGGCTGTCAAAATGGCCGGCCTGCTGGGCGGCTGCGGCTTTCTGCTGGGAGGCTGCGGCGAAGGCATCCTGTTCGTCGCGGCTAATGCCATACTTTTCCACGATGTTTTCCGCCGTGATGCCCATGTGGTAATCCTTGAAGGCGTCCCACAGGCCGTCGTGCACCATGGTGTCGATCATCGTCCAGTTGCCCAGGCGCTGGCCGGTCCGGCTGTTGGGCAGGACGTGTGGCGCCTGGCTCATGCTTTCCTGGCCGCCGGCAATGATCAGGTCGGCATCCCCGCACTGAATGGCCTGGGCGGCCATGTGTATGGCTTTCAGGCCGGAGCCGCAGACCTTGTTGATGGTCATAGCGGGTACCGAGGAGGGCAGGCCGGCGTTAATGGAGGCCTGGCGAGCCGGGTTCTGGCCGCAACCGGCGGTGAGGACCTGGCCCAGGATCACTTCGTTGACCTGGTCTCCGGCAACGCCGGTTTCCTCCAGCAATGCCTGGATTACGGTGGAACCAAGCTGGTCGGCCTGAAGGCTGGACAGGCCGCCGCCAAAACTGCCGATGGCAGTTCGCTTGGCGGCCACAATTACGATGTCGCGCATGGGGTGCTCCTTATTATTGTCAGTGGTTCAAAGCTTGCGTTATCTGCGTCAGCCTTTCTCGGTGAATAGCTTCACCCAGTGTTTTACCCTTGTAGCCCTGCGCCATCAAATCTTTTGCTGAAACACCGCTGGCGGCGTTGACCGCCGCACGCAGTTGATCGATGGCTGGCCGTTGGGCCTGGGAGGTTGTGCAGGCCAGGGTCTGTAGCAGCAATTCGAAGCGCTCGGGCTTGCGCCACACGTCGGCCTGGTTCAATAGCGCCATGATCTGTTTAGCAGTGAGCCCTTCGCTGCCAGCGTTCTCCAGGTTTTCAGTGAAATGGCTGGCCAGTCGGGCCATGTCCCGGCAATTGTTGGGGGCCTTCATGGCGCTGGCACGCTGTTCGGCAGCGGTTTCAGGCAGGGCCGAGAGCAGGGCGGCGAAGCGCTGGTCGGTGGTGCCAGCGCGGTCGTCGATACAGGCCAGGGCCTTGAGCCCGGTTGCCAGGGGCTCTGGTGCCGACAGCTCCGGGATAAGCGGGGCCAGTGCCCCCAGCTCCTGAAGCAGTTCAAAGAACACCGTGGGTGCCCGTTCGTGCAGGGCACGCTGGATTTCCTGCCATACCCGCTCCGGCGCCAGGTGCTCCAGTTCACCCTCGCTGACCATCCGTTGCATCAGGGCGTGGGTTTCCGGGCACACGGTAAAGCCCTTGGGCGCCAGCCGGGCGGCGAAGCGGGCGGTGCGAAGGATGCGCAAGGGGTCTTCGCAAAACGCCTCGGACACGTGTCGAAGGGTCCGGTTTTCCAGATCTTCATGGCCGTTGAACGGGTCCACCAGTTCGCCATTATCGTCTTCGGCCATAGCATTGATGGTAAGATCCCGGCGCTTGAGATCGTCCTCCAGGGTGACATCCGGAGCACTATAAACGCTAAAGCCATGATAACCCTGGCCTTCCTTGCGCTCGGTGCGGGCGAGGGCGTATTCCTCGTTGGTCTTCGGATGCAGGAACACGGGGAAGTCGGCACCCACCTGTTTGAAACCCCGTGCCAGCATCTCGTCAGGGGTGGCCCCGACCACTACCCAGTCGTGGTCCTTGACTTCCAGGCCCAGGAGTTTGTCACGAACGGCGCCGCCGACCAGATAGATTTGCATGCAAGGGGTGTCCTGTGTGGTGCTTAAGGTTCTGCGCCTGATTATCCCGGCTGGCACCAGGGGAGGCAAATTATTGCCACTTCCGGTTTCCTGGCTATGGCTGGCTGATTAAGGTTATATGGATTGTTCCGTAAATCATGGGCCTGAGGACGTTGGCGTGATTTTTTCATGGTGATCAAAAATGAATTTTGGAGCAGGAATAATGATGTTGCGCTGGAGTCTTGTTGCGTTTCTGGCAGTGGTTCTCACTGGTTGTGCGTCCAGCCAGAATAGCGAGGAGCAGGCCAAACCGGAACTGGAGCCGGTAACGGTGCGGGTCAGCGGTTACGGGACCTATGAGGACGTCGAGGAAGACCGGTCCGACACCCGTAAGCGGCTGCTGGCTCGACGCGCGTCTCAGCTCGATGCCTACCGGAACCTGGCAGAGCGGGTTTACGGCACCGTAGTGTTCGGAAGCTCCACCGTCAGCGATTTTGTATTGCAGAGTGACAGTTTTCGGACCTATGTAGACAGCTACGTGCGCGGCGCCAAAGTCATTTCGGTGACCGAGCACAGCGATGGCGTTGTTGAAACCGTGATGGAGCTGAAGCTGGAGCCGGAATTTCTGGAGTGTGCCGCTGGTGTGGCGGATGACAAGGTGCTTGATACCTGCCCGCTGCCGGTGCCCAAGTACAATGACCGTGTGGGCGATCTGGAAGCCCGTTCGGCTGATTCACTGTATTACCTTGATTGATGTGCCAAAGGCACAGCTTGTGAGAGAGCTATGAAATATCTGATGTGTCTGCTTCTGGTGGTGTGTTCCGGGCTGGCCGAGGCCGTTGTGCTCGAAGGTGTTGGGCATGCCACCATTCAGGAAGACAACATTGACCAGGCCCGTGTTGAAGCCAGGAAAGCCGCCATGCGGGACCTGGCCTTGCAATACGATGCCAGGGTCAGTGCCCGGGATGAGATGGAAAACGGCGAACTGGTGAACTCTCGCACCGAAGTGTCCGCCATGGCACAGGTTCGTAACGCAACCGTGGTTGATGAGTATCGTAGCGGCAATCTGCTACGGGTGATTGTCAGGGCTGAAGTGTCCGAGGATGTGGGGGGCAGTGCTACCTGCAAGGCCGGTGCGGCCTCGGGATTGCGCAAACGGGTTGCGGTGACGGGCTTCCCTATTCTTGGCTCAGGGCAGGGTGGTAGCCCGACGGTGGATGACGCCGGCCAGAAACTGCCTCAGGCGCTGGTGACCCGTTTGCAAGAGCAGGGGCGGTTGCAGGTGTTGGCCAGCAGCCACTTGCAGTTGTTTGACAACGTGCCCGATGCGCCGACTTCACAAAGCAACCTGGCAAGCAACCGCTTAACGAACGTTGTCCAGGTGGCCCGCGAGCTTGGCGCTCAGTTTGTGGTGTCTGGTGTGATACGGGACATTGGACTGGCGGATCCCAGCGCCTGGGGCTCATCCATTGTGGATCGCATGCAACGGGGTATTGGCATCTCCGATAATGACCGTCGGTTTGAAGTGGATCTGATGGTATTCGACGGATTCAGCGGTTCGGTTATCTATCAGAACCGCTTTGCCACGTCGGCCGACTGGAGCCCGGATGGTAATGGTAGCGGAGGTTTTGGTTCGGCGGGATTTGAAAAGTCCAAATGGGGCAGCGCTGTAACGGAAGTCATGGACCAGATGGCCGAAGAGGTAGACGGCGCTCTGGAGTGTCAGCCGTTCATGACCCGTATTGCCCGGGTGGATGGCCGTAAGGTGACCCTGGAATCCGGTGCGACCGCTGGTTTGCGGCCGGGGGATGAGCTGGCTGTGTATCGCAGCCGGCGCTATTTCGATGCCCTGGGAAGCACGCCGGAGCTTCAGGATGCCGGGGTATCGGTGACGCTGGACAACGTGCACCCGGATTTCAGTAACGGGCAACTGCCCACGGTTGGCGGGCAGGTGAATATCCAGCGCGATGACATCGCGATCATCTGGTGATCAGGCCGCCTCGGCGGCCGCAATATCCCGAATCTTGCCCACCATGGCCCGCAGGCCGTTACCCCGGGTGGGTGAGATGTGGCGGAAGAGGTCGAGCCGCTCGAACAACTCGTCGATATCGGTGGCCAGCAGCTCGCGCGGTGTCTTGTTGTTCAGCGCCACCAGGATGATGGCCGCCAGACCGCGCACGATCATGGCGTCGGAATCAATCAGCAGGAACAGTTTGCCGCTTTCGTCATCGTAGTGGTGGATCAGCCACACCTGGCTCTGGCAGCCATGCACGAAGTTCTTCTCAAGGCGCTCATCGTCCGGGAAGGCCGGCAGTTGCTTGCCCAGGTCGATGATGTAGGCGTAACGCTCTTCCCAGTCGTCCAGGAAGTCGAAGTCCTCAAGTACCTCATCCAGAGTGGTTTTCTGGCCCAGGGGGTTGTTCAGAAACTGCTCTTTGCTGGCGGTCATAAGTCGTCGTTACTGGTTGATGAATCGTCCCTCTTCCCTGAAGGGAAAGGATTAAAGCATTCCGAGTTCGAGCTTTGCTTCGTCGGTCAGCATATCGTTACTCCAGGGCGGATCAAAGGTCAGTTCCACCGTGACCTTGTCCACATTGGGCACGTGCTCCACCTTGCGCTTCACGTCTTCGGTGATTACCGGGCCCATGCCGCAGCCAGCGGCGGTCAGGGTCATCTTGATGTAAACGTGGTTGCCGTCCTCGGTGCCGTTTTCAATCTTGCACTCGTAGATGAGGCCCAGGTCCACCACGTTGACCGGGATTTCCGGGTCGTAGGCGTTGCGCATGGCTTCCCAGACCTGGTTTTCGTTGATGGTGCCGTCTTCCGGGGTCTCGAAGCTGCTCTCCAGTGGCTTCTTGCCCAAGGCGTCAGCATCATGGCCTTCAACGCGGGCCAGGTTGCCGTTCACCGCGACAGTGAAGGTGCCACCAAGGGACTGGGTGATGGTCACGAAGGTGTCCGACGGAATCATGATTTCCGTGCCGGAGGGCACCAGCCGTGCCTCCACTTCGCGCTTGGTCAGGACGACTTCCCGTTCTTGCATACTCAATCAGCCCTTCTTAAAGCTTTACGCCACCGTGAAACTCTCACCACACCCGCATTCGGCCGTGGCATTGGGGTTGTGGAAGCGGAACAGGGAGTTCACGCCCTCGGTGACAAAGTCGATTTCGATTCCGTTCACCAGCGGCAGGTGCTCTTCTTTCACGAACACATCCACGCCGTCGATGGTGAAAATACGGTCGTCAGTGGCGGCTTCTTCCACCCACTGGGTCTCGTACTTGAAGCCGGAGCAGCCGCTTTTCTTGATGGCCAGGCGAATGCCCTTGGCTTCCGGTTTCTTGTCCAGTTGTTTGCGGACGTGCTTGACCGCCGCAGGGCTCATGGTCACGTTCACGTCGTTGGTCGGGGTGAAGACTTCAGCTGTCATGTTTCCACCTCCCTCAGGTAAGCAGGCGCTGGATTTTTTGCAGGCCCTGGAATAATTTCTCGACCTCTTCCAGCGTATTGTAAACGGCAAAAGAGGCCCTGGCTGTGCCGGTAACCCCGTAGAAGTCCATCAGCGGCATGGCGCAGTGGTTACCCGTGCGGATGGCAATGCCCTGCTGGTCGAGCAGGGTGCCAATGTCGCTGGCGTGAAGGCCGGCAATCTTGAACGACATCACGGGCACTTTCTGTCGGGCGGTGCCGATGATTTCCATGCCGGGCACGGTTTCCACCAGTTCGTTGGCGCGTTGCAGCAGAGCACTTTCTGCCGCTTCCATGGCCGGGCGGCCCAGACCTTCCACGTAATCAATGGCCGCAGCCAGGCCCACGGCTTCGGCGATGGGCGGTGTGCCGGCTTCGAATTTGTAAGGCAGGATGTTCCAGGTGGTGCGCTCGAACGACACCCGTTCGATCATCTCGCCGCCACCCTGGTACGGAGGCATTTCCTCCAGCAGCTCGGCACGGCCGTAGAGCACGCCAATACCGGTAGGGCCGAACAGTTTGTGGGAAGAGAAGGCATAGAAATCGCAGCCCAGCTCCTGCACGTCCGGACGGAAATGAGGTACCGCCTGGGCGCCATCAACGAGGGTAAGGACGCCCAGTTTCTTGGCCTGTTCAATCACGGAGCGAACCGGGTTGATGGTGCCCAGCACGTTGGAGACGTGAGTAATGGCCAGAATTCGGGTGCGCTCGTTCAGCAGACTGGTGAAGGACTCCAGGTCCAGCTCTCCCTCCGGAGTGACCTGGATGGGAATCACCTTGGCGCCGGTGCGCTCCGCCACCATCTGCCAGGGCACGATGTTGGCGTGGTGCTCCATGTGGCTGACCAGGATCTCATCGCCTTCCTTAAGCCGCGGCGCCAGGCCGTTGGCCACCACGTTGATGGCCTCGGTAGTGCCTCGGGTCCAGATAATTTCCCGGGTGCTCTGGGCGTTCAGGAAGCTGCGTACGGTTTCCCGGGCACCTTCGAAGGCGGTGGTGGCGCGGTCACCGAGGGTATGGGCGCCCCGGTGCACGTTGGAATGCATCTCCCGGTAATAGCGGTCCATGGCATCCAGCACCATCTCGGGCTTCTGGGCGGAAGCGCCGTTGTCCAGGTACACCAGCGGCTTGCCGTTGATTTCCTGGGACAGAATCGGGAAGTCCCGGCGGATGGCTTCGACGTCAAGCACCGGGCTTGCGGTGGTGTTTGCCGTGGACAAATCGCTCATTCGCTTCAGGCCTCCTGGAAGGTTTGCTCGAAGAATTCATTCAACCGCATCTGGGCGGTTTCACGTACGGCTTCGACAGGAATCTGCTCGACCAGTTCGTTGATGAACGCCATGGTCAGCAGCACGTTGGCCTGGCGGCGGCCAATGCCCCGGGAAACCAGGTAGAACAGGGATATCTCGTCAAGCTGGCCAATGGTGGCGCCATGGGCGCACTTCACGTCGTCCGCGTAGATTTCCAGTTCCGGCTTGGTGTCGATTTCCGCGCCACTGTTCAGCAACAGGTTTTTGTTGTTCATATCCGCGTTGGACTTCTGGGCGTCCGGGTGGATATGAATCCGGCCGTTGAATACCGCGTGGGACTTGTCCGCCGCGATGTTGCGGTAGGTCTCCTCGCTGTTGCAGTGGGCCGCGACGTGGTCAATGCAGGTGTGGTTGTCGTAATGCTGCTTGCCCTGGGTGACCACCACGCCATTGAGCTTGCACTCGCCACCTTCGCCTTCCAGGCGCACCTGCAAGTCGTGCCGGCGAAGAGGGCCGCCAAAGCCCACGCAGTGGCTTTCAAAGCGGGAGCTGCGCTGCTGCACCACGCCGGTGGCGCCAATGTGCTGCACGTTCTCGCCTTCCATGTTCAGGCGAATGCTGGTGATGTTGGCGCCGTGGGCCAGGTCGAACTCGGTCACGGTGTTGGCCAGCAGGGAGGCATCACCACTGGAGATGTATTCCTCCACCAGGGTCATCTGGCTGTTGGCGCCGGCATCCACGAAAATACGCGGATAGGCCGAGCCGGGCGCATCGCCCCAGGTCTCGTGGATGATAAACAGCGGCTGGTCCAGCACCGCGCCGGGCTTCAGGCTGATCAGCAGGCCATCTTCAAAGCGGGCGCCGTTGAGATGGGCGAACTGGGTGCGTTTCGGATCCAGTGTTGAGCCCAACTGCAGCGACAGGGCGCTGGCCTCGTCGATGCTGAGGTCGCCAAAGCGCTTGATGGCAATGCCGTCCATGTCCGGAAACTCGCTGGCCTCGGGCACCATCACGCCATTGATGAATACCACCTTGTAGCCGGGCACCGCCAGGCTGTTGCCAGTTTTGCCCTCGTTGGGCAGCGAGATGGCCATCTCGTCGTCCAGCTTCAGGTACTTGGCCGAGTATTTCCAGTTTTCCGTTTTGCGGGTCGGCATTGGCATGTCCACCAATGTACTCGCCCGCTGTTTGCGCAGCGCCAGCAGGGGTTCCGGCAGTTGATCACAGGCCGGGTGCAGGAAGGCGCTGGAAAGCGTGGGTGCTTGTTTCATTCCGCGACCTCCAATCAGTTGCTGGCTTCTTCTTCGTCTTTGATACCCAACCAGCCGTAACCTTTCTCTTCCAGTTCCAGCGCCAGTTCGCGGCCGCCGGACTTGATGATCCTGCCGCCGGCCAGCACGTGCACGTAATCCGGTACGATGTGGTTCAGCAGGCGCTGGTAGTGGGTCACCATCAAAATGGCGCGATCTTCCGAGCGCAGGGCGTTGACGCCGTCGGACACGACTTTCAGGGCGTCGATGTCCAGGCCGGAGTCGGTTTCGTCCAGGATGGCCAGCTTCGGCTGAAGCAGCAGGGCCTGGAGGATCTCGTTACGCTTCTTCTCGCCGCCGGAGAAGCCTTCGTTCACGCCGCGCTTGAGGAACGACGGGTCCAGGTCCACCTGCTTGGAGACTTCGCGGGCGAGCTTCATGAACTCGGCGGCGTTCATCTCTTCTTCGCCACGGTGCTGGCGCATGGCGTTCACGGCGGTGCGCAGGAACTGCAGGTTGCTCACGCCCGGGATTTCCACCGGGTACTGGAACGCCAGGAAGATGCCTTCGCGGGCACGCTCTTCGGTTTCCAGGTCCAGCAGGTTTTCGCCGTTCAGGGTGACTTCGCCGCTGGTAACTTCAAATGCTTCGTTGCCTGCCAGAACCTGTGACAGGGTACTCTTGCCGGAGCCGTTCGGACCCATGATGGCGTGAACTTCGCCGGCCTTGATCTCCAGGTTGATGCCCTTGAGGATTTCTTTGTCCTCAACGGATGCGTGCAGGTTTTTGATGCTCAGCATTTGTGGCGTCTCTCTCGTTTTATCCGTCTGAATTCTTGTGCTCACCCTTGTGACTACAGGCCTCGACCTTGGGTGAGTCAGCCGTCGGGGTGGCCCTTCCGGGATACGCTGTGAATACGTCCATGTACGCTCGACAAAATCATCCCTGATTTTGACGATCCCGGAAGGGCCACCCCGACGGCTTCCGCGATACTGTTGTGCTTGCTGTCCTGTTAACCCACCGACCCTTCGAGGCTCACTTCAAGCAACTTGCCAGCCTCTACGGCGAATTCCATCGGCAGCTCCTTGAACACTTCCTTACAGAAACCGTTCACGATCATGGATACGGCCTGCTCCGGGTCGATGCCGCGCTGACGGCACAGGAACATCTGCTCGTCGCTGACCTTGGAGGTGGTGGCCTCGTGCTCCACGATGGCGGACTTGTTCTTGCTCTCGATGTACGGGAAGGTGTGCGCCCCGCAGCGGTCGCCGATCAGCAGCGAATCGCACTGGGTAAAGTTACGCGCGCCTTCCGCGCCGGGCTGGAACTTGACCAGGCCCCGGTAGGCGTTGGAGCTGCGGCCGGCGGAAATGCCCTTGGAGATGATGGTGCTGGAGGTGTTCTTGCCCAGGTGAATCATCTTGGTGCCGGTGTCTGCCTGCTGGAAGTTGTTGGTCAGCGCCACCGAGTAGAATTCGCCCACGCTGTTGTCACCCTTCAGGATGCAACTGGGGTACTTCCAGGTGACGGCGGAACCGGTCTCAACCTGGGTCCAGGAAATCTTTGAGTTCTTGCCCTGGCAGGCCCCGCGCTTGGTCACGAAGTTGAAGATGCCGCCTTTGCCTTCTTCGTCACCCGGGTACCAGTTCTGCACCGTGGAGTATTTGATCTGCGCGTCGTCGAGCGCCACCAGTTCCACCACGGCGGCGTGCAGCTGGTTTTCATCGCGCATGGGCGCAGTGCAGCCTTCCAGGTAGCTGACGTAACTGCCTTCGTCGGCAATGATCAGGGTGCGCTCGAACTGGCCGGTGTTGGCCGCGTTGATGCGGAAATAGGTGGACAGTTCCATCGGGCAGCGCACGCCCTTGGGCACGTATACAAAGGTGCCGTCGGAGAACACCGCCGAGTTCAGCCCGGCGAAGAAGTTGTCGCTGTGGGGAACCACGGTGCCCAGGTATTTCTGGACCAGCTCCGGGTAGTCCCGGATGGCCTCGGAAATGGAGCAGAAGATCACGCCGGCTTTGGCCAGCGGCTCTTTGAAGGTGGTGGCCACGGAGACGGAGTCGAATACCGCGTCTACCGCAACGCCGGCCAGTTTTTCCCGCTCGTGCAGGGGAATGCCCAGCTTTTCGTAGGTTTTCAGGAGCTCGGGATCGACTTCATCCAGGCTCTGGGGCATGTCTTCCTTGCGCTTGGGGGCGGAGTAGTAGGAAATCGCGTTGTAGTCGATTTTCGGGTAACCCACGTGCGCCCAATCCGGTTCGTCCATCTCGAGCCAGCGATGATAGGCTTTCAGGCGCCATTTGAGCATCCATTCCGGTTCTTTCTTCAGGCCGGAAAGGCGGGCAATGACATCTTCATTCAGGCCGGGTTCGAACGTGTCGGATTCGATGTCGGTGACGAATCCGTGCTCGTATTCCCGTTTGATCAGCTCATTCACCTCTTGGTCGGTGGTCGCCATGATCGTTGCTCCGTTATTCTCTCATCGTGGGCCGGCTCGTTGTCAGGCCGGTCCCGTGCATTCTGGCGAGTGATTATACAATACCAGAGTAAATTAGTCAGGTATTAAATTGGGCTTGCGCTGAGTATACATTAATCAGGGTGATAGCCCCATTTTAACCCCTCTGTGCTATGAGCAGGCGGGCAGGCCTTTCCAAAACACGCCCGCGAGTACGTCCATGGCAGATTTTTGCTCCTGCAAAATCTGCACTTCCGCCATCCATGGCGGTCGTAAGCTCAACTGCAGCCATCCCTGGCTGCAGACAGTTTTGGAAAGGCCTACCCGCCTGCTCCCATGGCTGTTAGTTATTCTCCGGTAAGATCCGAGTCAAATAGCTGTGCGCCAGCGATTCCGGGAGTCCCTCGGGGGCCGGGATGCGCACAACGTGACCACTACCCGGCGCGTATTCCATACGCTCGCCCTTGCGGTTTTCCATAATGTCAGCCGAGAACCGCAGGTTGCCTGCGGGGTTGACCAGTTCCAGCTGGTCGCCCGGGGCGAACTTGTTTTTCACGTCAATGGTCAGCCACTGCTCATCGCGCTCAACAACGGTGCCCACCACCTGCTGGGTACCCAGGAACGATGAGCCCTGTTCGTAGGTCTGGTATTCCTGCGGCACGTGGCGGCGCAGGAAGCCTTCGGTGTAGCCACGGTTCGACAGGGCCTCGAGCTGGTCCATCATGCCCATGTCGAAGGGCTTGCCGGCCATGGCGTCATCAATGGCCTTGCGATACACCTGGGTGGTGCGGGCCACGTAGTAGGTGCTCTTGGTGCGGCCTTCGATTTTCAGCGAGTGCACGCCCATTTTGACCAGTTCCGCCACGTGTTGTACGGCGCGCAGGTCCTTGGAGTTCATGATGTAGGTGCCGTGTTCGTCCTCGTAGGCCGGGATATAGCCGCCGGGGCGGTTGGGCTCTTCCAGCAGGATTTCCTTGGGCTCGAATTCCTGGACGGCGTCGGCGGTGCTGGCAATCAGGTCGCCGGTCTGGTCGTGGCTGTGGGCTACCTCTTTATAGTTCCAGCGGCAGGCGTTGGTGCAGGCGCCCTGGTTGGCGTCGCGGTGGTTCATGTAGCCGGACAGCAGACAGCGGCCGGAGTAGGCCATGCACAGGGCGCCGTGTACGAATACTTCCAGCTCCATTTCCGGCACTTTCTCGCGGATGGTGCGGATTTCCTCCAGCGCCAGTTCCCGGGACAGGATCACCCGGCTCACGCCCTGGCGGCGCCAGAATTCCACGGTGGCCCAGTTCACGGCGTTGGCCTGGACCGACAGATGAATGGGCTGGTCCGGCCAGTTTTCCCGCACCAGCATGATCAGGCCGGGGTCGGACATGATCAGGGCGTCGGGTTTGAGCTCCAGTACCGGCGCCAGGTCCCGCAGATAGCTGCGCACCTTGTCGTTGTGGGGCGCGATGTTGGAGACGAGGTAGAACTGCTTACCCAGCTCGTGAGCCCGCTCTATGCCCGCGCCCAGGGCTGCAACATCCTTGAAACTATTGTTGCGTACTCGTAGTGAGTAGCGTGGCTGGCCGGCATAGACCGCATCGGCGCCGTAGGCAAAGGCGGTTTCGAGATGGTCGGGGGTGCCAGCGGGGGCAAGCAGTTCCGGGGTGATCATGGTGTCTCCGGGTTGTTCGGTCTTCGGTGGGTAAGGGGCGGTATTATGGAAAACTTGGGCCCCGGTGGGAAGGCACGTGTTCATTTTGTCGCCAGGATTTGAGCTTGCTACGTGTATTATTTATTATTTCAGCTAACATGTGTACGCTGAGTCCTGTGTGGACACCATTAACTGGCTTTTGCCAGGACTGTGAGAGGCTGTGAATTTGAAAGCAGGAGGAAGAAACATGGCGTCAGAAGCCCTGAGGCCTGATATTTCAAAGCGCCCGCTGGGTGCCCGGGTCAGTTCATTGATTCAGGTGCAGCTTGATCGCGGCAAAGTAGGCGTGGAAACCGTGGCGTCGCAGCTGAACATGAGCCGCTATACGTTGCACAAGAAGTTGAAGCAGGAGGGTGTGACCTTTGCTCACCTGCTGGAACAGGTGCGTCGGGAAAAAGCGTTGGCTTACATGAAGGATAAAACCAAGCCGCTGGTGGAAATTGCCGAGCAGCTTGGTTTCTCGGAATTGAGCGCTTTCAGCCGGGCGTTCAAACGCTGGATGGGAACGCCCCCGGCTGAATACCGCTCTATCAGACTTTCTTGAAGATCAGGGTGGCGTTGGTGCCGCCGAAGCCGAAGCTGTTGCTCATCACCAGGTCCAGATTCTGGTTTTCCTGGAGTTCGCGAACAATCGGGTAACCTTCAGCGCCTTCATCCAGATCCTGAATGTTGGCAGACGGCGCCAGGAAGCCTTCGCGCTGTTGGATCAGCGAGTAGATGGCTTCGTGTACACCCGCCGCGCCCAGGGCGTGGCCACACAGCGGCTTGGTGGAAGCCAGCGGCGGAATCTTGTCCCCGAAGGTCTCTTTCAGCGCTTTCAGCTCGGTGATGTCACCGGCCGGTGTGCTGGTGCCGTGGGTGTTGATGTAGCTGATCTCGCCGTCAACGTTGGCCATCGCCTGCTTCATGCAGCGGATGGCGCCTTCGCCACTCGGAGCGACCATGTCGGCACCGTCGGAAGTGGCGCCGAAGCCTACGATTTCGCCCAGGATGTTGGCGCCGCGAGCTTCTGCGTGCTCCAGGGCTTCCAGTGCCAGAACACCACCGCCGCCGGAGATAACGAAACCATCACGGTTGGCGTCGTAGGTGCGGGAAGCCAGTTCCGGAGTGTCGTTGTACTTGGTGGACAGTGCGCCCATGGCGTCGAACATCAGGCTCAGGGTCCAATGGATGTCTTCACCGCCGCCGGCAAACATCACATCCTGGCGGCCCAGGGCAATCTGGTCGGCGGCGTGGCCGATACAGTGAGCACTGGTGGCGCAGGCAGAAGTGATGCCGTAGTTGATGCCAGTAATGCCGAACGCGGTGGCCATGCAGGCGTTGATGGCGCTGCCCATGGTGCGCGGTACGCGGTACGGGCCAACGCGACGGATACCTTTTTCACGCTGGGTGTCGATGGCGTCAATCAGCTCAACGGTGGACGCGCCGCCGGTGCCGAAAACGATACCGGTGCTGTTGGCACGGATCTGCTCGTCGGTCAGGCCGGACTGCTCGATGGCCTCTTTCATGGCCAGGTAGGTGTAGCCGGAGGCCGGGCACATGAAGCGCATGAGCTTGCGGTCGATCAGTTCCGGCAGGTTCAGGTCGATACGGCCGGTAATGTGACTGCGCAGCCCTGCATCTTTGGCTTCCTGGCTGAACGCGATGCCAGAGCGGGATTCCCGCAGGGACTGGGCTACTTCTTTCTGGTTGTTGCCAAGGCTGGAGACAATCCCCATGCCTGTAATTACGACGCGACGCATAGTATCAACTCCTAAAAGTCATCAGTAGAGGTGAACAGGCCAACCCGCAGGTCCTTGGCGGTGTAGATTTCACGACCGTCCACTTCCATGCTGGCATCTGCAATTGCCATGGTCAGTTTGCGGCGAATGTGCCGCTTGATATCGAGACGGTAAGTGACCTTTTTGTTCTCGGGCAGTACCTGACCGAAGAATTTAACCTCGCCGGCCCCCAGGGCGCGGCCTTTACCCTGACCACCGGACCATGCCAGGTAGAAGCCGACCAGCTGCCACATGGCATCCAGGCCCAGGCAGCCCGGCATTACCGGGTCACCCTGGAAGTGAACCTTGAAGAACCAGAGGTCCGGGTTGATGTCGAGTTCGGCAACCAGGCTGCCTTTGCCATAAGCGCCATCGTCGTTGGCGATATGGGTGATGCGATCAACCATCAGCATTTCATCGATCGGCAGGCGCATATCGCCTTCAAACAGCTCACCGTGGCCGCAGCGGATCAGGTCTTCTTTGTCAAAATGGTCAGGGTACATGTTGCCTGTTTCTCTGTTGCAAAATGATTTTTGCGATACTTTAGCGTGTTCTGGTTCTGGAGCTATTGACCTTTAGTGGATGATTTTCGTCTTGCACGATCTCAGCCGGGTTTGCCATCGGCTCTTGGGCTTGCCAGGACGCCGGTATAGCGCACCAGGAACAGGCCATAGGCCAGAAGCCAGAGCAGGGCGCTGGCGCCAATGCCCGGATGCCAGGGGATCAGGTTAAAGCCCGTCAGTACACGAATTACAGCGGCGAGCTGGATAGCCACAAAGGCCAGCACCATGCCCCGGGGTAAAACCAGTGGCCGTCCTGTGTGCCCCAGGGATACGCGGGCAATGACGCCCAGGATCAGTCCGCCAATCGCACCGGTTCCTGCAGCATGAGCCCAGGCGTTGGTTGGCCAGCCGGCCAGCAGTGAGCCCGCCAGCAGAATCAGGGCAACTGGCACCCACAGGATGGAGATGTGCAGGATCCAGAGCAGCGGCTCCTTCGCAAACAACCAGCCTTTCCAGTTATAGAGCCTCACCAGCATCAAAGCGGCAGCCACCAGCGCCAGCAGGCTGGCAACGCCCTGCCAGCCGATTACCAGGGAGAGCATCAGCGCAACCATGGTGGCCAGCGCGGCCATATCCAGAGCTGGCACCATTTTGATGACGGAGCTGTCCTGTCCGTGGCGTTTCAGCCATCCAGAGGAGAAGGCGGGGGTGATGCGCCCACCAACGATGCTGATCAGCGCCATGGCCATAATGAGGGCGCCATAACTGAATGCCATATCCAGTCGGGTCACAAAGCCAATCTGCATGGCCCAGAGCAGGCCAAGCACCATGAGGATCATCAGTTGGCGTTTCTGTCGGGCGTGCCAGATGCGCCAGCCGGCATCAATCATCACCAGCGGCAGGAAAGCGAGGTTGGCGCCTTGCACTAGCCAGGCCGGAAGGTCGGCGCCCAAGGCCAGTAACAGACGCCCGGCCAGCCAGACACCCCAAAGCAGCACCAGCGGCCAGCCATGGGTGCGCTCGGTGCCGGTCCAGACGCAGACCGCCGTGAGCAGGAAGCCGGCAATGCCCGCCGAAAGAAATCCGAACAGCATTTCGTGCTGATGCCAGTACAGGCCGGGCATGGCCAGTGGCAGTTGGATGGCTCCAGACACTTGCAGCACCCATGTGGGAATAGCAACAAGGGCCAGGACGGTCATGGAGAGGAAGAAAATCCGGAACGGGTAGGCAAACAGCTGACTGACGCTGGCGCCTGTGCGATCGGCAGTGGTTGAGCTGATCTGCATGGCAGTCTCCCATATACATGTATTTTTGAGATATGTTAAATGCGGAAGCGCTCTCTAGCCATACCTGTTTGGGGGTATTGTGCGTACAATGGCCCCAACATGTCCTTTTCAAAGGAAAAATCCGTTATGAGTACCTATGTGATTCTCAAACACCTGCACATGACCACTGCGTATCTGACCATCAGTCTGTTCGCGTTGCGCCTGCTGCTGGACGCGGTTGGTCGGCCCGGGTGGCGGCAAACCCCGTTGCGCTGGATTCCCCACGTCAACGACACCATTTTGCTGGTGTCGGCAGTCACGCTGCTGTTTGTCGCCGGCTATGCTTCCGACATGCCCGGCTGGTTGCTGGCAAAAATCGCGCTGCTTTTCTGCTATATCGTGGTGGGTGTATTTGCCATCAAGCCGACGTTCAGCAAGCCGGTGCGTATTGTTGCTGCGATTGTGGCACTGGCCATCGTAAGCGGCATCTTTCACCTGGCCATGACCAAGCCGGCCTTTGGCTGATCGCGACCGGCAAAGGTATCACTCGCGTTTTTCCCCGCTCTGCCCAATTTGCCTGCTCAGTTCCGTCAGTTGTTCCTGAACGACGCGGAGCTGGCGGGCGATGTCATCCCGCTCATCGTGGGCCTGCTGGCGTTCCTTGGCATTCTGCTCCTCGCTCATGACTTCCAGGATGGCGCCGATCATCATATTCAGGAACACGAAGGCGGTCAGGAAAATGAACGTCAGGTAGTAGAACCAGCTTAGGGGGTAGGCCTCCATGGTGGCGTACATCACGTCGGTCCAGTCCTCGAAGGTGGCCACCCGGAACAGGGTGAGCATGGAAATCGCCACGTCGCCCCACAGCTCCTCATCGACGCTGGCAAAGAACAGGGATCCCATGGCCGCGTAGATGTAGAAGATAATGAACATCAGCACGGCGATGTAGCCCATGCGTGGAATGGCTTTCAGCAACGAGTTGATCAGAAAACGCAGTTCCGGTACCACGGACACCAGGCGCAACACCCGGAACACCCGCAACAGACGCCCCAGCAACACCGCCTCGGCATTATCCAGGGGAATCAGGCTGCCGATCACCACGATGGTGTCGAAGACATTCCAGCCGTCCATGAAAAAGCGTCGCTTGTTGGGACAGGCGGCAAACCGGAACAGGATCTCCACCAGGAAGAAGATGGTGATGCCGTTATCGAGCAATGTCAGGGTCTGCTCAACCAGCGGTGGCAGCTCGTAGGTTTTAGCGCCAATGGTCAGGGCAGAGAGAATGATGATGGCAATGACCGAGCCTTGAAACAGCTTGCTCGATTCAATGCGCTTGAGTTGTTCAAAACGGCTGGCTGTCGTCATGTCCACGAACGGGTTCCGGAAAATAGGGAAATGAGGCTGCTGATTCTAATGATCCAGACAGCAGAGGGGTAGCGTTACCGTTTGCCGGGCATGGCATTGCCCAGGACAGCGGTGACATCAGACAGATGCTTGGCTGCGAACCCGCCGGCGGCGATCGGCCCTGAACAGTCGCAGAAGCTGCCAGCATACGCCCAGGTAACACAGCGACCAGGCCCCGGCTGCCAGCCATAACAGGCCGGGATGCGACCAGGGACTGCCGCCGGCCAGATACCGAGCGCTCACCGCCACCAGCATGGCCCCGGCCACCGACCACACCTGCCAGTTCGGGGGGAAGGTCCGGTGTGCCCGCTGCCAGGCCAGGCGCAGCATGACGCTGCAGGACAGCGTGCCCAGGGCACCAATGGTGATTACATGCAGCGCCGGCAGCAGTTCTTTGCTGGTTAGCAGATGGCCGGCGGCCAGCGCGGCGCCCACTCCCAGCCACAGGTAACCGAATGCCAGTACCAGCAGGTCGGCACGTTGCCGGCAGTGCCAAAGCTTCCAGCGTGCGACCCGCAGGGTAATCAGCAAGGCGCAAACCAGCAGAACGCTACCAGTCAGGTCTCGGAAGGGCGTGACCAGCAATAGCGCCATGGCCAGGATCAGGAGCACCAGCAGCGCCCCTTCGATGCGCGGTTGTACTCGCGCTTCCAGGGCAATGCCCCTTTTTTCCAGTGTGCCGGCCACAGCCGGGGCAATAATGCGCCCGCCCATGAACGTCATCAGCAGTAAAAGTCCCAGGATGGCCACGTGCATCAGGCGGTCCCGCTCTGGCCAGGGCAGGCCGAGCTGTACCAGACAGAACGCCACCGCCAGGAGACACAACACCAGAATCAGTGGCCCGGCGATTTTGTTGCGCCACTTCTTTGCCGCCTGGAACCGTGGCACCACATGCCAGGCCAGCAACAGCGCAAATGCCGGGCTTAACAGTTGGGCAGTAACCGTATCCGGAGCCAGCAGCCAGGACACACGCGCCGCCAGCCAAAGAATGAACAGCGGCCCGAGTATCCGCCAAGGCTGTGGGCCCAGGGTATAGCCGGCAATCAGCGCCAGGGCGAAGCCGAAGATCAGCTCGTGACCATGCCCGCCATCGATCAGGCCGGGTGGCCAGCCGGAGCCGGACAGCACCGCGTAGAGGGAAAGGGGGACCACCATTGCCGCCCAGGATGCGGCCGTCGGGAAAAACAGCCAGAACGCGTGTAAAGGCTTGCCCGACGACATGGCCTAGATCGTGTGAGGCAGAACGCCGGAGTAGATGGCGGCAAAATGACAGGCACTGCCGCCAATAACAAACAAGTGCCAGATAGCATGCATGTAGGGAATGCGATCGGCCAGATAGAAAGCCACGCCAACGGTGTAAACCACGCCACCGGCAATGGTCAGGTACAGGGCGGTTTCATTGATGTTGGCGGCCAGGTCGGAGGCGGCAAAGACAATCAGCCAGCCCATGGCGATGTAGATGCCCACCCGCGCCAGTTTGAAGCGGTGCTTGAAGGCAATCTTGAGCGCTACCCCCGCCAGAGCCAGGGACCAGACAATGGTGAACAGTGTCCAGCCTGTGGTTCCGCGCAGGTTTACCAGCACCAACGGTGTGTAGGTACCGGCAATCAGGAAAAAAATCGCGCAGTGGTCCAGCGTCTTGAAAACGGCCCGCCACTTTGGATGACGGGAGCCGTGATACAGGGCCGAGGCAACATACAGCAGGGCCAGGGAAGCTCCAAACACACTGAAGCTGACCATCTTCCAGGCATCGCCCTGCTCACTGGCGCCAACCAGCAGGGCAACGGTGCCAATCACGCTGAGTAAAGCGCCGATAACGTGTGTGGCGCTGTTGATCCACTCTTCGATGCGATGGTGGATGGTGTCACCGGTTTGGTCAGAAGTGCTAATGCCGTGCGTCATATGTCGTTTTCAATACGGTATGAATTGCATGCTGCTCAGCCTACAGGCGTTCGGATAATGTGGCTATGCGTATCTTCCGGGCATGTTCAGAAAAACTGAACAACCTGTCAGAAATCTTCCGTTTTTGTCCCGGCTGGTTTAGCGGCTAAGCTGCAGTCATTGTTTTCAGGTAAAGGAGATGACTGCAATGGCAAAAGTACTTGTTCTCTATTATTCAATGCATGGCCACATCGAAACCATGGCCAACACCGTGGCTGAAGGCGCCCGCAGCGTGGATGGTGTTGATGTCGTGGTAAAACGTGTCCCCGAAACCATGGCAGACCAAGCTTTCCTGGACGCCGGTGGCAAGACTGATCAGCCCGCGCCAGTGGCAGAGCCCAAAGAGCTGGCGGATTACGACGCCATAATCTTCGGTACTCCCACCCGTTTCGGCAACATGGCCGGTCAGATGCGTACCTTCCTGGACCAGACCGGCGGCCTCTGGTTTGAGGGCAAGTTGCATGGCAAACTCGGTAGTGTTTTCACCTCTACCGGCACGGGTGGTGGTCAGGAGCACACCATAACCTCGTTCTGGACCACCCTTGCGCACCACGGCATGGTGCTGGTGCCAACTGGTTATGGCATTCCGGAATTTTTTGATATTTCCGAGGTGAACGGTGGCACGCCCTACGGCGCCTCCACCATTGCCGGTGGCGACGGCTCCCGCCAGCCCAGCAAGAAAGAACTCACCATTGCCCGCTACCAGGGTAAGCATGTGGCGGAACTGGCGGTGAAGCTGCACGGCTGATTGAACTCTTACAGATAATGCGGAGTTTAGCGGCAGGCTCCTGCCTGCCGCTTCCCGAATCCTGGCGTGAACCTCTAGTGACTGGTCCCTTCCTCGTAATGGATCTTGTTCCAAACGTTGTACTTCCCGGACGGTTTGTTCATGGGAATGCGCTTTTCCTCTTCCAGGGTGTCCGCGTCGTAGACAATCACCGCGCCGTCCTTGTCCCAGATACTCAGCAGCAATTTCTCGCCATGACGATCAAACTCCACATGGGCGGCCACCTTGCCGGGTGCCGGCTGCAGGGTTTTGACGATCTCCAGGGTCTGCTTGTCGATTACATGCACCTTGTCGGCATTCGGCCCGAAGAATACGTCTGCCCAGGCATAGCGGGAATTCTCGTGGCTGCGCATGAAAAACCCGGGGCCGTCGGTTTTCAGGGTCTTGATCACCTCCCAGGTGTCCATGTCGATGATGGAAATGGCGCCGGCGCCGAAATGCGGCGTGGCCATGACCCGGCGGCCTTCGTACTCCCAGGTGATGCCGGAGCCCAGGTGAGGCATGCCGGGGAGGGGAAGTTCTGCCACGGTGTCGCCGGAATCCAGGTTCATCACGATGCCATGCTTGCCATCCCGGGCCGCACCGATCAGGTGCTCATAGCTGGGGTCGAAGAAAAAGTCGTCCAGCAACGTGTCTGATTTCATTCGCCGGATCTGCGCCTGGTCGTTCTTTACGGTAATTTCCCAGGCTTCCGGAATGTCTTTCAGGGCGGCGATAAAGCTGTCCCGGGGCGGCGCGGCATAGACGGCACTTACCCGGGAACTGTCACCGGCCTCGTTTTCGACCGGCACGAAATCAAGCAGCTCCAGGTTATCTGCGTCGAACAGCACCAGGGTATGAGGCAGGTAGTTGGCGGCCATGACGTATTCGCCGTCGGCCGACACCGCGATGTTACGCATGTTGATGCCGGCGCGGACTTCCGCCACCACTTTCAAGTTGTAGATGTCATATTTGGTGATCCAGCCATCCCGGGAGCCGAAGTAAACAAAGCGGCCTTCCGGGCCGTATTTCGGCCCACCGTGCAGGGCAAAGCGGCTGGGGAAACGGTGGATGGGTTCCATCTTGTCGCCATCCAGCAGGGTGACGTGGTGATCGCCAATCTCCACTACCAGGAACAGGTTCATCAGGTCATCCACCTCGAACACAGGCTCATCCGGCAGGGAGCCGAGGGGATGGTTGACGATCCGGCTGTCACGGATCTCGGCTTCGCCCCAGGTCAGCTCATGGCTGGGGGGCTGATAAATGTAGTTGGTCAGATTCGCAATCTGCTGGTCATTGAGAATGTCTTCATAGCCACGCATCTGGGTGGCCGGGCGGCCCTCTCGAATAACGTTTTCAGCTTCCGATTTTTTCAGGCGTCCCAGGTTCTCGGGCAGCAGGGCGGGACCCATGCCTCCGAGCCGGTCAGGGCCATGACAGGCGGCGCACTGTTGCAGGTAGAGATCGTGAATGTCGGTATTGTTCTTGTCCTGAGCCTGGGTGGGCGCAGAAAGCGCCGCGCTGGCCAGCAACACAGTGCCGACCAGCGTTTTTAGGGTAGGTTTGAATATCACCAGCAACTGCTCCCGGTTAATGATTCGCTTCTTTCTGGTTATATAGAGGTGATCACGCCGGACGCTGCCCGGCGTGGGCCGGCGCAGAGCCGGCCAAAGCACTGTTCCAGCCAGCTTGCGCGGGCCGGGCGAGCTTTTCCGCCAGTTGAGCCACTTCACCGACAATGATCAACGTGGGCGGCTGGAAATCTTCCCGGTCAATGGTGTCAACCAGGTCGGCCAGCGTGGTCACGGTCATGTGCTGCAAGGGTGTGGTGCCTCGCTCAACCAGCGCGACCGGGCATGTCTCTGACAGGCCGTGGGCGGTCAGTTCTTTCACAATGGTGGGGGCGTTGTGCAGGCCCATGTAAAACACGCGGGTCTGGCCCGGCGCCGCCAGGGTTGGCCAGTTCAGCTCCAGGCCCTGGTCGCCCTTGCGGTGGCCGGTTACGAAGGTCACGCTCTGGGCATAGTCCCGGTGGGTCAGAGGGATGCCGCAGTAAGAGGCGCAGCCGGCAGCGGAGGTAATGCCGGGCACCACCTGGAAATCAATGTCGTTGTCCACCAGGAATTCGGCTTCTTCGCCACCCCGACCGAAAATGTACGGATCGCCTCCCTTGAGGCGCACCACGCGCCGTTGTTGGGTGGCCAGCTTCACCAAAAGGTCGTTGGTTTCTTCCTGGGGCACGTAATGACAACCACTGGCCTTGCCGACATGGATGCGCTCGGCCCTGGGGTTAACCAGTTCCATGATCTGGGGCGAAACAAGACGGTCGTACACTACCGCATCGGCTTGCTGGATCAGCATCAAGGCTCGCAGTGTAAGCAGTCCCGGGTCACCAGGCCCGGCACCAACAATGGCCACTTCACCAACCCGCAAGGGCTGTTCCGCCAATTGAAACTCCACCAGGCATTTTTTCCGTGTGTTTGTGCTCATGGCGTACTTCCTTACAGATTGTGAACCGGAATTTCGGTAACCGGGGCCGCGACCCGGCGTGGCAGGTCATCAACCACGCCAATCTCTTCGTTGGTCAGGTAGCAGCCGGGGTCTTCTTCCCAGAAATCTTTGGAAATGTTGTAGGCCCGTACCCGGGTGTTGCCGTTGCAGATCGGCAGGTATTTGCATTCGGCACAGCGGCCCTTGACCGGCCGGGGGCGCTGGCGGAAGCCCTGCATGAGTGGGTCGGTGGTCTCTGACCAGATCTGTGAGAACGGGGTTTCCCGCACGTTGCCCAGGTTATAGTCCCACCAGAAAGTGTCCGGATGCACCACACCGAGGTTGTCGATGTTGGAGATGTTCACGCCGGACGAGTTGCCGCCCCAGTTGGTCAGGCGCTGCTCCAGGGCCGGCACCTGGTCGGGGTAGTGTTCTTTCGCCCACTCAAGCAGGAAGGGGCCGTCGGCGTCGTTGTTGCCGGTAACGTATTCCCGCTCGATGCCGCGCTTGAGCTCGTCATGGCAATGGTTAAACAGCAGGGTCATGGCGTCGCGGGTCATGTCGTACCAGGCATCGCGCTTGCGGTTGCGGCCGCCACGACCGGAATAGTTCAGGTGCGACAGGTAGAACTTGTCGATGTCGTGTTCATCGAGCATGTCCAGCATGGCTGGCAGCTCGGGGTAGTTGTCCTGGGTCAGGGTGAAGCGCAGGCCTACCTTGATGCCGGCCTGTTTGCACAGAGCCACGGCGTTCATGGATTCCTTGAACGCGCCTTTCTTCTGGCGGAACTCGTCGTGGGTCTGCTCCAGGCCGTCAATGCTGATGCCCACGTAGTCGTAGCCAACGGCGGCAATCTTGTCGATGTTGTCTTCGGTGATCAGGGTGCCGTTGGTGGACAGCCCCACGTAGAAGCCCATTTCCTTGGCGCGGTGGGAAATCTCGAAGATGTCCGGGCGCATGAGGGGTTCGCCGCCGGACAGGATCAGCACCGGTACGCCGTAGGCCTTGAGGTCGTCCATCACGGTATAGACTTCGTCGGTGCTCAGCTCGCCCTTGAAGTCCACATCCGCGGAGATGGAATAGCAGTGCTTGCAGGTCAGGTTGCAGCGTCGGATCAGGTTCCAGATCACCACCGGGCCGCTGGGCTTGGGAACCGGGCGCACCGGGGCCGGGTTCATCAGGCTTTTGATGTAGCGGGTCATGCGAAACATAGTCTATCTCTCTCATCAGGAGTGGCTTTTGCCTCTCCGGGCGGGCCTTTGCGGCTCTCTGCCCTTAAGCAGCCTCTTGGTTAACTATCCCCCGTGGTGCTTTGCCAATCCATACCTTCAAAGGAGTAGATTCGGGGTAGTTTCAGCGCTTTTTGCTAACCGTTATCTTTCTGTTTTCTAAGTCTTAACCCGGTTTTTTTCAGAATCGCCGAACTGTAGAGGATGGTGTGGCCGCTGCAGGCATCCCCCAGCACGTCGGCAATCCGCCCGGCCTTGTCCTCCACCTCGTCGCCGCTGGTGCCATGAACCATGGCAAACAGGTTGTAGCTCCAGTAGGGCAGGTGCCGGGGGCGGCGGTAGCAGTGGCTGACAAAGGGCAGTTCACCCACCCGTTCACCGAGCTCGGCAATGGCGTCGTCGGCCACATCCCACACGGTCATGCCGTTGAAGCGATAGCCCAGCTTGTAATGGTTCGGTACGGCGGCCACGCGGCGAATCACGCCAGAGGCCTGCATTTTCTGGAAACGCTCAAGCACTTCGCTGGCGGGCATGCCCAGTTGGCTGCCCAGTTCCGTCCAGGGATCGGAGACCAGTGGCAGGCCGGCCTGGGTGGCCATGATCAGTTCACGGTCCTGATCGCTCAACAGCTCAGACTTCAAAGTGGAGGTGGACATGGAACTCCTGCTCCTTGGGCATGTTGTAAACGGGATAGCCGGTGAGCGTCTCAATGCGCTCGATGGTCTCGGCAATGCCGCCCGGGGTTTCGGTGGCCAGCACAAACCACATGTTCAGTTCGTGCTCCCGGCGGTAGTTATGGGCCACTTCTTCGAAGCTGTTGACCTGTTCGGTGACCCGCTCAAAGTCGGCTTCGGGAATGCGCATGGCGGCCAGGGTCAGCCCACCGCCCATCTCACCGGCATGGAACATGGGGCCAAAGCGGGTCAGGGTGCCGTCGGCCAGCATGGCCTGGAGGTGGTCCAACAGATCCTGTTCATCGATGCCCAGGTCTTCGGCTACATCCCGATAGGGTGTTTCGGTCAGCGGCAGGCCCAGTTGCAGGCGGTTGATGATCGCGCGTTCGGTATTGGTGAAATCGGAGATGTCGTCGCTTGATTGCGGGGACGGAGGCCGTTCAGCCATGACTGACATAACGTCCTCCCCGCTGACGGTAGGCCTTGGTGCTGAACAGGACCGAATGGGGAATGTCGGCCAGCCCAAAATCGGCAATCAGACCCTTTAGCTGCGCCCGTACCCGGTCACGGCTGACGCCATGAATCATGCAGAACAGGTTGTAGGGCCAATCCGGTAATTGCCGGGGCCGCTGGTAACACAGGGTAATGAAGGGCACTTTGGCCATGCGGGCGCCCAGTTCGGCCACGTACTCGTCCGGGACGTTCCAGACCACCATGGCGTTGGCGTTGTAGCCCAGGGTGCGGTGTTTGACCACCAGGCCCAACCGTTTGATCAGACCCTGCTCCTGCCATTGTTCAATGGCCTCCATGACCTGACTTTCGGTCAGCCCGGTCTGCTCGGCCAGGGTTTGGTAGGGGCGCGGGGTCAGGGGCAGCCCTTGTTCCAGCTGCTGGCGCAGTCGTAACAGGCCCCAGGGGCTGACCGGGTTTGTCTTGAACAGGTTGGGACCGGGCGTCGTGCCGGCTTGCCGCAGGGGCATGTTCATGGCAGCGCCTCCCAGTCGATGGGAAAGCCGAGATCAATGTGGTAGCCCTTAATCATGGGCAACCGCAGCATGGGTAGTCTCAGCTTTCTTTCCAGCTCGTCGAGCCGTTCGTCCAGAGTGTGTTCATCCGGAGCGGTCATCACGAACCAGAGGTTGTAGGTATGCTCCCGGGCGTAATTGTGGTTTACGCCCGGAGCAAGATTGATCTGGGTGGCTACCCTGTCCATTTTCTCGGGCGGAGCAGCCACGGCAGCCAGCAGGCTGGCGCCCGCCTGGCTATGTTCAAATACCGGTCCAATCCGGCTGAGAACCTGCTGCGCTTTCAGGGCGGACAGTCGTTCGATGACCTCGTCTTCGGTCAGGCCCAAGGTCTGGGCCATTGCCTGGTAAGGGCGCTCGCAGACCGGCAGTCCTCGCTGGTAACTGTCGATCAGTTGTCTGTCCGCGGCATCCAGCTGCATCAGGTTCTCCTCCAGTCGGTCGGCTTAGTACACGTCGTGCTGGGTGTTGTAGACGTTGAACTTACCGGTCGGTGTGACCAGCCGCTCGTCCTTGATCACCTTCTTCAGTTCACGGGTTTCATCGTCAACCACCACAATGGCGGAGTTCTTGTCCTGGGAGTTCCAGACAGAGAACCAGACTTCGTCACCCGCGTAGTTGTATTCCGGCTGCACGACACGTTTGGGGCCTTCGCCAAGGTCGGCCCAGTCTGCAATCGGCAGTACTTCATAACCGGCATCAAGGTCGTTGATGTCGAAGACCGCCACGCTCTGGCTGACGTCCTCATTGGGGTTCAGCGCGGTGTCAACCCAGAGGTTGTCAGATTCCGGATGGGTCTTGATAAAGAGGGAGCCGCCGCCCTGGCCTTCAAGGGTACGGACGACTTTCCACGCTTTATCCGGATGACCTTCCGGGTCGGTGCCAATCATCTGGATGGTGTTGTCCCCCAAGTGGCTGGTAGCCCAGACAGGACCATGCTCTGGGTCCACGAAGTTGGCGCCGCGACCGGGGTGCGGGATTTTGCCCACATCCACCATGGCTTCCAGTTCCTGTTCCTTGGAGTCAACCACGGCAATCTTGTTGGAATTGTTGGCGGCGGTCATGAAGTACCGCATGCTGGCATCCCAACCGCCATCATGGAGGTAACGGGCCGCTTCAATGTTGGTAACCTGGAGGTTTTCAAGGTCTTCATAGTTAACCAACTTGATAATGCCGGTTTCCTTGACATTAACAATGAACTCGGGATGTTCATGGGACGCTACGATGGCGGCAACGCGAGGCTCGGGATGGTATTCCTGAGTATCCACGGTCATGCCACGGGTAGCCACGATTTTCTTTGGCTCCAGGGTCTGGCCATCCATGATCACGAACTGCGGCGGCCAGTAGGTACCGGCAATGGCGTATTTATCTTCCCAGCCTTTGTACTTGGAGGTTTCAACGGAACGCGCCTCCATGCCAACCTTGATTTTGGCAACGGTGGTCGGTTCTTTCATCCACAGATCAATCATGTTGATCTTGGCGTCGCGACCAATGACCAATACATAGCGCCCGGACGCAGACATGCGGGAAATGTGCACCGCATAGCCGGTGTCGAGAACCTTCACAATTTCCTTCGATTCACCGTCAATCAAAGCAATTTGGCCGGAGTCCCGCAGGGTGACGCTGAACAGGTTCTTCAGGTTCAGGTCGTTCATCTGCTTGGTGGGGCGATCCTCCGGCGGTACGATCACCTCCCAGGTTTCCTTCATGTCCGCCATGCTGAATTCCGGCGGAACCGGCGGCTCATGCATGATGTACTTGGCCATCAGCTCGACTTCTTCTTCTGTGAACTCACCGGAGGTCAGCCAGTTCGGCATGCCGGCAGGGGAGCCGTAGCTGATGAAGGCTTTCAGATAGTCCAGTCCGCGTTCCTGGGTGATATCCGGTGTCAGGGGTTTGCCCGTGGCGCCTTTCCGAAGCACGCCGTGGCAGCCGGCACAACGCTCGAAGTAGATTTGCTTGGCGCGCTCAAATTCCTGCACGCTCATATCCGGCGCGCCGGGGGTGCGTACGCTTTTTGCCGAGTCAGGGTCAACAGCGCTGGGTGCGCCTTTATAGGCCAGCTCGGACTTGTCGGGGTCTTTTGAAGCGGCCTGGGCCGTCATAACGCTCATGGAGGTGATGGCCACAGCCATAACCAGCGGCTTGATCATCATGGTTTTTGCTCTCATCAGGTGCTCTCCTTGGGGTTCAAGAGTAGGTCCTAGGTTTCTCTTGTTAGGGGTTCTAAACATTGATTAATGTCATACATCTGCCACTTTTCAAGAGAGTACCCCTCCATGGCTATATCGAATGGCCAGTGGATACGCTGAATTAATTTAAGCAATATCAATGTTAAGGAACCTTCGAGGCGAATCGCTCAGACTCAGGGCGCCGTAGCAGGTAGGCAGCGCCATTTCGGGAGACCGATGAATGAAAAAATGCAATTACAGGCGGGGAGTTGCAGCGGGCCTGATGCTGTTGGCAGGCGGAGCCTTTGCCGGGGCACCGGAAAACCGGGCCGAACTGGCCAATATGGTGATCCAGGATTGCGGCTCCTGCCATGGGCTGACCATGCGCGGAGGCCTGGGCCCGCCACTTCGCCCGGATAACCTGAAGCAGCAGTCGGTGGAAAGTATTGCGGCGATTATCAAAGAGGGCGTGGATGGTACGGCAATGCCGCCCTGGAAACCGTTGCTCACCGATGAACAGATTTTCTGGATTAGCCGGCAACTGAAATCCGGCGCCCTGCTCACCGATGAAACCAAGGATGCGCGATGAAACCGTTGTTTGCACTGATGATCCTGACGTTGGCAACACTGGTCACCGGGTGCCAGTCCATGGGCATGACCGAGCAGGCGACCCTGCGTGGCACTGGCGACCTTGGCCTCGTGGTCGAGCGGGCCGCCGGTTCGGTCCTTGTGATCGACCACTCCGAGCATGAAATCCTGGGGCGTGTGACGGGCCTGGGGGATCTCTCCCACGCCTCCGTGGTGTATTCCCGGGATGCCCGCTATGGCTATGTGTTCGGGCGCGATGGCGGGCTTACGAAAGTGGACCTGCTCACCCAGACGATCGACAAGCGAGTGATTCAGTCTGGCAATAGTATCGGTGGCGCCATCTCCCAGGATGGCGAATACGTGGCGGTCTCCAATTATGAGCCGGGCGGCGTGAATGTGTTTGACAGTGACACCCTGGAACTGGTGATGGAGATCCCGGCGGAATACACCAACGCCGAAGGCCAGCCCGCCCAGTCCAAGACCGTGGGCCTGGTGGATGCACCGGGTAACCGCTTTGTGTTCAGCCTGTTCGACGCCAACGAGATCTGGACGGTGGATATGCTGACGAGCCCTCCCGAGGTTTCCCGTTTCGATGCCGGCAAAGCCCCCTATGACGGCCTGATCACCCCGGATGGTCGCTATTACATCGCTGGTCTGTTTGGTGAGGACGGTCTGTCGATGCTGGATCTCTGGCAGCCCGAGCAGGGTGTCACCACCATCCTGCCGGGATATGGCAAAGGCGAAAAGCGTTTGCCGGTCTACAAAATGCCGCACCTGGAAGGGTGGGCCATTGCCGATGGTACCGCTTTTGTGCCAGCCGTTGGGCACCACCAGGTGCTGGTGGCTGACATGGAAAGCTGGGAACTGGTGGACCGTATTCCGGTACATGGGCAACCGGTGTTTGTCATGGCCAGTCCGGACAGTCGCCAGATTTGGGTCAGCTTTGCTCACCCGCGTAATGACGTGATCCAGGTGCTTGATTCCCGGACCCACGAAATCATCCGTACCCTGGAACCAGGCAAGTCAGTGCTTCACATGGAATTTACCCCTCGCGGTGAAGAAGTCTGGGTCTCTGCACGGGATAGCAACCGCATAACCGTTTACAACACCCGCACCCTGGAAAAAGTAGCCACCCTGGACGCAAAGAGTCCCTCGGGTATCTTCTTTACCAACCGGGCGCATGCGCTGGGGCTCTAGCGTGAAGCGAGCGCCGGCATTGATGTCAGCCCTGATTCTTGCCGGGGCGGTCGCCGACATGGCACGGGCTGCCGACCCATTGGTATTGCAGGTGTTTACCGAGGCACGTTCCACCATCGTTGCGAGTCACCGGCTTCAGAATTATCTGGAAGGGGCCAAGTGTGTTGCGAATTTACTGTTCAATGGTAAGCCCCGCGGCGAGCTAATCTTTCGCGCTGGCAACACCGAGGGCACTTTGCTGCTAAGCGCCGTTAACCGCGACGGTGAGCATCCTGTCCCCGTCTGGGTCACCCGTAAGACCGCCGGCGTAGGCTCGCTTTCTGAGCTCCAGGGGCGTGATGTTTCCATGGTTGCCGGTGATGATCCGTTGGCTGGGGCCCTGGCTCTCGAAGCCCTGGCGGCGGAAGGGGTTTCCCCCGAGCCGGGACAAATCTATGAAGCGGGCGATTTCAGCTCGGCCCTGGGGCTTTTATTGCACAACAACACCCACGCCGCGGTTTCCGAGCTGGGGCTGGTGCGCCCCATGCTGGAAACTCAGGGAATGGTGGTCACCTGGCAGGGTGAGCCGGTGTCCGGTGCTGGCTGGTACGCGCCAGCCCCCCTTCCTGAAAGCACAAACACCCGGGCTTGTCTCAATGCCCTGGCCAGAATACATCGCCTTGATGACCGCCAGATATTTCGTATCTTCCCGGAATGGGTGTCCGGTTTCAGGCCGCCCGAATCCAATGATGTAGAGGAATCCCGTTCATGAGCTTTTACCAGCCAGTAGGTAATGAAGTGGAACTGTTTACTGCCGCCGCCGGCAATGGCCTGCCGGTCCTGATCAAGGGGCCGACGGGGTGCGGTAAAACCCGCTTTGTCCGCCACATGGCGGAAAAGCTGGACCGCCCGGTGTACACCGTTGCTTGCCACGATGACCTTACCGCATCGGATCTGGTGGGCCGGCACCTGATCGGGCCGGATGGCACCTATTGGCAGGACGGCCCGCTAACCAGAGCCGTTCGGGAAGGGGGCATTTGTTACCTGGATGAAGTGGTCGAGGCCCGCAAGGACACCACGGTGGTCCTGCACCCGCTGGCCGATGATCGTCGTGAATTGCCCATTGAGCGCACCGGCGAGCTGCTGAAGGCTGCGCCCGGTTTCATGCTGGTGGTGTCTTACAATCCTGGCTACCAGAGCCTGCTTAAAGGCATGAAGCCCAGCACTCGGCAGCGGTTTGTGTCCATGAGCTTTGATTACCCGGAACCGGAGGTGGAGCAGGTTATTGTCCAGAAGGAAAGCGGCTGCAGTGAGGCATTGGCGGGGCAACTGGTTAGTTTGGCCGCGTCGTTGCGAAATTTGAAAGACCACGATCTGGAAGAGGCCGCATCCACACGACTGCTGATTCACACGGCCTACCTGATGGCTTCGGGTGTGTCGCCGATCGAAGCCTGTCGTGCGGGGTTGATTGAACCGTTGTCGGACGATGCGGTAACAGTCAGAGCACTGATGGAGGTAGTGTATGCGTTATTCGGCGAATCGAAAGGATGAGGTGGAAGGCGCCATCATGCCGGTGGTCTGGTATCTGCTGAACCTGCTGGCGTTGCCGATTATCAGCTTTGCGGTGCTGGTGTGGATGGCGATGAACACGGACCAGAGCCGGCCTCTGCGCCGTGCCCATGCCAGGGCCGGAGCGTGTATGTCGGTGCTCGGGGCGTTTCTGATTATCTCTGGGGTGGCGGTTTCCTGGGCCATCTATGGCAACACCGGCCAGTTCTGGACGGCTGCCATTGTCTGGGCCATCGTGCTTCATACATCGTTCGTGTTGTGGGGGATGATTGCCTTGGCGCAGGCTATTGGCGGGAAGCCTCCTTATTTTCCGCGGCGCTTAATGTAGCTGCGTACTTTGGGGGTGGCGGTCGGTCGGGAAGGCCTTTCCAAAAAGCGCTCTAGCCGACAGCATGAACACCCGCCAGGACGGCAACCACCACCACGGCCCAGCCCTGCGCCGCAAACCGCCAGCCCCAGGGCGCATGCTTCATCTCCATGAAGTGGTCCACCAGCAACAATGCCTTTACCAGCACCAGCGCGAATACCAGCCAGACCAGAACCGTCATGTCAGCCCCTGCCTGCATGACAATCACCGGCAGCATGGTGCAGACCATCAGGGCGATGTAGACGGCTAACATTGGCTCACCTCCTCAGGCCAGTACATAAAGCATCGGGAATAGCACCAGCCATACCAGGTCCACCATGTGCCAGTAGGACGCGCCGGATTCCATGCCGTTCATGTTGTTGGTGTGGTAGTCGCCTTTTCTCACCTTCACCGCCAGCACCACCAGGATGATCTGGCCCAGGACCACATGCATGAAGTGGAAGAAGGTGAGGAAGAAATAGAACATGAAGAAGGTGTCGGTGCCCAGGTTGTAGCCGTCGGCGTAAAGCACGCCGTATTCCCAGAGTTTGCCGAAGGTATAGATCGAAGACGCCGCGATGGCGCCAACGAGTAGGGCGGTGGTGCCGGTTTTCTCGTGCCGCAGGCGTTTGACGGCGCAGGCCACCAGGTAGCTGGCGGTGATCAGGCCGATGGTGTTGATCAGTCCGGTCCAGGGGTGCAGGGCGGCGCGGCCAGCACTGAAGGTAGCTGGGGCCAGGCTCCGCGCCACGCCGAAGCCGATGAACAGGATGCCGAACACCGCCAGTTCCGCGAAGATGAAGAACCAGACGGCGAGGTCGCCGGGCAGGTGTTTGTGCTGGGCAGCCTGGGTTTGCGCCATGGGTGCTCCGTTATCGGGTCAGGTTCATGTACAGCTTGGGCAACTGGCTGGGTAACTGTGTGGGGTCTTTGATCACCACGTAGTTGGTGCTGCCGAACACATAGGGCAGGTATTCGTTGGCCTCTTCGTCAATGGTCACGCAGAACGGGGTGAGTCCGGCCCGGTGGGCTTCCTGAACGGCCATGCGGGTGTCTTCCACGCCGTAGCGTCCCTCGTACAGGTCCAGGTCGTTGGGCTTGCCGTCAGTCAGCAGCAGCAGGACCTTCTGGTGTTCCGGGCGGGCTTGCAGCAACTTGATGGACTGGCGGATTGCCGCGCCCATGCGGGTGTAATAGCCCGGTTCCAGCGCCTGGATACGGCCCCGGCTGGTGTCGTTGTAGGGCTCATCAAAGCTTTTGATGTGGTGGAAGCGCACGTGATCCCGCCGCCTGGAGGAGAACGCGAACAGGGCGAACGGGTCCCGGCTGGCGGTCAGGGCTTCGCTTAATAGCTGCAGACCGTCCCGGGCGATATCGATCACCCGCTGGTTGTTGTTGATGAAGGTGTCAGTGGACAGTGAGACATCGGCCAGGACCAGGCAGGCCAGGTCGCGCTGGTTCTGTTTGCACTGGCGGAACAGTTTCTGGTCCATCTCGCCCACGCCCTGATGCTGCTGCACCACCCGGTCCAGGCAGGCATCCAGGTCCAGTTCTTCGCCGTCCAGCTGGCGGCGCTGCCACTGTCGCAAGGGTTTGAGAGCGCTGAACTGGCGCTGCAGGGTCCTGGCCGGGCGCTGCAGGTGCTCGGGTAAGGGGCCGGGGATCGCATCCTTGCTGAGCATTGGTTGCAGGCAGCAGAACTTTTCCCGGTAGCCCTGGCGCCGCCAGTCCCACTCCGGCAGGTGAATGCCGGGGCCCAGGCGCAGGTCGTCGTTTTCTTCCGAGGGCAGATCCAGATCGAACTTGATGGCGGACGAGGCCTCGCTGCGGTCCTGGGAGACGGAAATCATGTCCATGTCGTCAGCCACCGCGTCGGCGTCTTCTTCCTCGCTGTCGTCGCCGGCCCGGTCCACGGGGATGAACTCGGACCAGGAGAACAGGTTCTCCAGGCGGAACAGCATCAGCCCCTGGTCCTTGTCGAAGGCATCCACCCGCTCGGCGCGTCGGCGTTTGCGTTTTTTCGACAGGCCGCCGGGGCTGGAGGCGGTGTTGTCATCGCCAGTAACTTGGCCCTTTACCTGACCCCGGCCCAGAACCGGATACAGCCAGAGGACGACCGGCCAGGGATCGGTGAGTGCATCGGGCAGTTCCAGCACGCTGCCGGGGTGAATCAGGGCCTGGCGAATGGCCTGTTCGCGCCGGGCCTCGTTGCCGGGCAGGCTGTCGGGGTGTGGGCGCCATTGCAGGGTGTGTTTCACCAGTCGCTGGTACACCGGCTCCAGCCCGGGCCAGCGGGTGAGCAGGTCCTGCACCATGGCCTGGTTGCCTTCCAGCCAGCTGTGGTGATGTATTTCCCCGAGGGAAGCCAGGGCGGCCAGCCAGATATACAGCTCCCGGTTGACCTGCGTTGAGGGAAACAGTGCCAGCCTGTCGGGCAGGCGCAGACTTTCCTCGTCGCGCCAGGCCAGCTCAAACTTTCGATGGGTGCCGGCCAGTTTCTGCAGGAATTTGCGGCGCAACTGGAAATGCCGGGGCTCGGCGGTCACCAGACTCAGGGCAGGATCACCGCCCATGGCCCGGAACAGGATGCCCAGAGTCCGGGCCTCGTCTTTCAGGTGCACGGCGTATTCGGGAAACTCGCCCATGGCCTGGCGGGTTACGTAGTCGTGCCATTTCAGTCCGACCCACTCTTCCATATCGGCTCCTCGGCTCAGGCGCGGCTCTGGCGCGGGTTGGCGTCCACCTGACGGACGGGGATCAGCACCGTCTGCTTGCCAGGTGTTCCCGGCTCCCAGGTTAGCAGGGAGCCCTCGGGGTTGTTTTTCTGCACCTCGCGGCAGGCGCTGACGCACTGCAGGCATTGGGTACAGGAGAATTTTGCCCGTTTATGGCTGCGGGTGGGCAGTCGCATGGGGCAGGCGATATCACAGGCCTTGGTGCAGTCGCGACAGGCAGCGGCGCGTTTGGTGTCGAACGTCACCACCCGGCCGCGGCCATTGGCCATCCAGGCAATGCTCTGGGCCAAACCAAAGGCGCAGCCGTATTTGCAGAACAGATGCCGGGCAAACAGGAAGTCACAGGTAAAGACGGTGGTTGCGACTGCCAGGAAAATCGTGGGGTAAAGCGACAGCTGCCCGGTAACCAGGTCGAGGTACAACGGAATGGGGGGCAGCAGGTAAGACAGCAGGGCCAGTGCCCAGGAAAAACCGATCAGGCTGCATACCAGTATCAGGCCGGCCCAGTGCACCAGTTTGCCGGTGGTGCCTTTGCGCAAGGCCTCCCACAGGGTCGGGTGGCCGGTGATGCGGGTCATCAGGTCGTTGATGGTCTCGACCACAGAGAAGTGCGGGCACAGCCAGCCGCAGTAAAGGCGTCCCCACTTGAAGGCGATCCAGAGAACAATTGGCACCAGCACCAGAATGGGCAGCACGAACCAGAACAGGATCTGCCCGGCCACTTCTGCCGGTGTGCTCTGAATGACCCAGTCAATGTTGAGGTTGAACGACAGCGGGAAACCAAAAAGGATGAATCGGGTTTCGGTCAGATCGTAGCGGAAAATATTGAGCGCAGGTGCAAGCAGGAACAGCGCAAAGAAGGCTGTGCGGGTAATCAGGCGTTTGTGCTGCAGCGTGTCCTTTGGCTGAACAGTCTCTTTCGGGTTAACGGTTTGTGCATGCACGGGCGTTGTCCAGAATTCGGGGTGTTGCCGGGGCCCGCAGGCCCCGGCGGTTGCGCCGTATCAGGCGTCTTCAGTGGCTGGGCCGCGGACTTCTTCGGCGGGCGCTGCCGCACCCTTGATAAAGAAGCTGCCCAGATAAATCACCAGACCGGCCATGAAGAAGGTACCGGCTACAAATCGCATCCAGTAGAACACGGAGAGCTGGTCTTGCCCCGCCATGAACGACAAGGCGTCCCCGCTTTCCGGCATGCGCTGGAGCCATACCTGCAGGATGCCCGCACCGGTCAGGAACAGAGTGATGAACACCATGGAGATGGTCATCAGCCAGAACCCCCACATTTCCACGATTTGCGCCGTATTGCTGTTGCCGTAGGGGCGGCCCCGCATGATCGGCATGGCGTAGGAAATGATGGTCAGCACGATCATCACATAGGCGCCGTAGAAGGCCATGTGGCCGTGAGCGGCGGTTATCTGGGTGCCGTGGGTGAACCAGTTCACCGGAGCCAGGGTATGCAGGAAGCCCCATACGCCGGCACCCAGGAAGGCCATCACGGTAGTGCCCATGGCCCAGAGCATGGCGGCCTTGTTGGGATGGTTACGCCGGCGCCGGTTGATCATGTTGAAGGCGAAGATCACCATCATGAAGAACGGCAGGGGTTCCAGCGCGGAGAATACAGAGCCCAGCCACAGCCAGTACTCGGGCGGCCCGATCCAGAAGAAGTGGTGACCGGTACCGATGATGCCGGTAATCAGCGCCATGGCAATGATCACGTACAGCCATTTCTCGATCACTTCCCGATCCACACCAGTCAGCTTGATCAGCACATAGGCCAGGATGGCGCCCATGATCAATTCCCAGACACCCTCTACCCACAGGTGCACCACGAACCACCAGAAGTACTTGTCCTGGGTCAGGTTGCTCGGGTTGTAGAAGGAAAACAGCCAGAGTACAGCCAGACCCACGAGACCCGTCATCAGCACGATGTTGACCACGGTCTTGCGACCTTTCAGGGCGGTCATGCCGATGTTGTAAAGGAAGGCAACCACCACCACGGCTATGCCGATCTTGGTGATCGTGGGTTGTTCAAGGAACTCACGCCCCATTGTGGGCAGTAGCTTGTTCATCGTGACATCCGCCAGTGTGGCGTAGTCCACGAACAGGTAACCCAGGATGGTCAGGGTGCCGGCTGCGGCGAACACCCAGAACAGAATCCAGGCCAGTAACGGGCTGTGAAGCTCAGTCTGGGCCTCTTCCGGCACCAGGTAGTAGGTTGCGCCCATGAAGCCGAACAGCAACCAGACAATCAGCAGGTTGGTATGAACCATCCGCGCCACGTTGAAAGGAATTTCCGGGAACAGGAAATCACCGACAACGTATTGGAGACCCAGAATCAGGCCGAACACAATCTGGCCGGCGAACAGAATCAGGGCAAAGACGAAGTAGGGCATGGCGACCCTTTGAGATTCGTATTTCATCATTATTTGCTTCCTTAGCCCTCAATGTTGGGCGGCCAGCCGTTGTCGTCGATCTTGGATGTCCACTCCAGGAATGCTGCCAGATCATCGATTTCCCGTTGGGTCAGATTGAAATCCGGCATCTGGTGGCGACCAGGAATCCCGGTGGGCTGGCTGCTCATCCAGGCGCGCATATAGGACTTGAAGACCTCTGTGTTACCGCCGCCCCGGCGATCAAACACGTTGGCCAGTTCGGGCGCAAAATAGGCGCCTTCGCCCATGATGGAATGACAACCGACGCAGTTGTTCTCTTCCCACAGGTGTTTCCCGCGCACCACCTCTTCGGTGAGCTGATCACGGTTATCCCGCTCGGGCATCGCCCGAACCTGAGTGTCAAAAGTCAGGGCCAGGAACAGCAGGACGAAGAAAACGCTTCCCCCCAGATATATGTTCCTGGCCATGCTTTTGGTAAAGCGCTCGGCCATAGGTCTCTCTCCTCGGTTTTTGGAATACCTGACTGCCACACTAGGATATAAACATGCATTCAAAATGCTATTGATGATTATCAAAGAGAATCTGAGATTTCACCATTGCGCCGGGGAGTTACCTCCTGGGGGGTAGGTGTTAGACTGCAACGCTGTTTGGATATGCCTTTTTTGGAGAGCTGATGGCCGCAGCGCTGGCGCTATTTATCAAATTACTGCCGCTCTATATCACGGTAGCCCTGGGTTGGATTGCAGGCCGATACCTGCAGGCCAGCGGGCGCCATATTGCTGGCATCATGCTGTACATCGTCACGCCCTCCGTGGTGTTTTCCGGGGTCATGGCCGCGCCCCTGAGCCCGGAAGTGATCCTTTTGCCCGGGCTGGTGTTCGGCTTCTGTACTCTGGTTGCCCTGGGCCACATGGTCCTGGCGCGGCGCCTGTTGAGTGATGGCAGCGCGGCTGTGATTCCCTTGTCGGTGGGCACGGGCAACACCGGGTATTTCGGTATTCCCGTAGCCTTGCTGCTGTTTGGCGAGGAAGGACTGGCGCTCTATATCGTCTGCATGCTGGGCACGACGCTGTTCGAGAATTCGGTGGGCTTTTACCTGGCGGCGCGGGGCAAATACAGCATCCGCGATGCCCTGGTGCGGGTGGCCCGGCTGCCCTCGGTCTATGCCTTCGTGGCGGCGGTGTTGCTGAACCTGGCGAACGTCTCCATTCCCGAGCCGTTTGTCCCGCTGTTCGATAATCTGCGGGGGGCTTACAGCATTCTGGGCATGATGATCATCGGCATGAGCATTCTCAGCTTCCGGGGGCTGGCGGGGAACCCGGTATTCACCGGCCTGGCGTTTTTCGGCAAGTTCGTGGTCTGGCCGTTACTGGCCCTGGCTTTCTGGTGGCTGGATGCGAACTGGCTGGGGATTTATGACCGGGCGGTGTACCAGGCCATCTTCCTGATCTCCATTACCCCCATCGCCGCCAACACCGTAGTCATCGCCACCCTGCTGGATGCCTCGCCCCGGCAGGCAGCGGGCACCACGTTGCTCAGTACCCTGTTTGCCCTGGGGTTTATTCCGGTGATGATTGCGCTGGTGTTTTGAGGCTCAGTTGAGCCCGCCCTGGGATACCTCGCTGGCCTCCCTGGCATTAACTCTGGCACCGGCAATGTCGGAACGGGCGTGGCGCACCACGCTGATACCGGCGGTAAATGCGAGTGTTCCCATGATTCCGGCAACTATCAGATCCGGCCAGGCCGTGCCGGTTCCAAAGACCCCGAGGGCTGCGGTCATGACCGCGATATTGCCAATGGCATCGTTACGACTGCACAACCAGACCGAGCGCATGTCTGAATCGCCGTCCCGGTAATGGAACAGCAGGGCGGCCACACTGACGTTGGCCGCCAGTGCCAGAAAACCCACCAGACCCATGGTCAGGGGCTCGGGGGTGATGCCACTTTGCATCACCCAGATACCCCGGCCCCAGACCACCAGGCCAAACACGGCCATGGTAAGGCCCTTGACCATGGCGGCTCGTCCCCGCCAGAGCATGCCCATGCCCAGTACGCTCAGAGACAACACGTAGTTGGCACTGTCGCCGAAGAAATCAATCGCATCCGCCATCAGGGACACCGAACCGGACTGAAGGCTCGCAATACCCTCGACCAGAAACATGGCCAGATTGACCCAAAGGGCGATCCAGAGGGCCCGGCGAAAGCCCGGGGCCGGCGATTTGGGAGACGGAGCGGAACAACTGCATGCCATAAGATGACCTCTTGACCGGATTTGAATAGCTCTATTTAAAACCCTGTAGTTGCTTTAGGGTCAAGGGCTCGGCCGTGTCAGTTGTGGCCGTGTCCGTGGGTGCCGGGAATGTGGTTGTCGGTGTCGGTGCTTTCTGGGTCGCCCACTTCCGATGTCAGGCCTTCCAGAATGCCGCACTCGGCCACCGTGCGCCCCTGTGAGCAGGCACTCTGCAGGCGTTCCAGTGTGGCTTCCAGATTACTCAGTTCCTGCAATCGTTCCCGGACGTGGTTGAGGTGACGAACCAGTAAGGCATCCACCTCGCTGCAGTCGGCGTCCGGGTGATCGGCCAACTGGATGAGTTCGCGGATCTCGTCCTGGGCCATGTCCAGGCTCCGACACCGTTTGATAAACAGCAGGCGTTCGAGATGAGCCTGTTGGTACGCGCGATAGCCGTTGTCCTGGCGTTCCGGAGCTGGCAGAAGCCCTATTTTTTCGTAGTAGCGGATGGTCTCGCTGGGGATTCCGGATTTTTCTGAAATTTCTCCGATTCTCAAGGGATTCGTCCTATCCTGTAGGGAGGTATTCAGTCCCGCCGTTGGGTCTGATTCGGCAAAGACCGCTGGTATCGTCTTTACTGAGGAATGATACAGCGACGAACAACTGTCAAGGAGGGTGTCATGAACAAGTTCTCCCGTTTAATTGCCTGTTCCTTACTGGCCGCCTCGCCGTTACTGGCGTCTGCCCAGGGAAATGCCGGCGCCATGAACCAGGAACGTGTGCAGCAAATGCAGCAGCATATGGCCGAAATGCAGGCGATGATGCAACAGATGCGTAATACCACGTCCAACGCTGAGCGACAGCGTCTAAGGGAACAGCATTTCCAGGCCATGCAGGAGCACATGCAGATGATGCATGGTGGCATGATGGGTCAGGGAATGATGGGCAATGGCCCGGGCATGAACAACAACCGTCAGGGAATGATGGGTGGTGGCCAGGGGATGAATAACAACCGCCAGGGCATGATGGGTGGCGGCCAAGGCCAAGGTCAGGGCCAAGGCATGATGAATAGTCAGGGCAACCGGCAGCCCGGTAACGCCCGGAATAATCGCTCGGGCGACACCGCCATGGATGACAGTCAGCGTCTGGACCGGATGGAGATGCGAATGGACCAGATGCAGCTGATGATGGAACAGATGCTGGAGAATCAGGCCCAGGGCTGGCGTAACCGTTAAGTCAGCGGCAACAACACGCCAGTCAATGTCTCCGCCTGGCCTATGGTAAGGTAGGTGCCTTGCTATTAAATAGTTAACGGATAAACGGTCAACGGAGGCTCATGTGCTGGAGCGCCTGCAACGGCGGTTAGGGCTGCAGACAATACCCGGGATTTTCTTTACCTCGGCTGGCATCGCGGCATTGTTTGTCGCCCTGGCGGTTCCTTTTGACCAACAGGTGGCTGGCAGTTTTGGCATACTGACCGGCTGGGTGGCCCGCAACCTGGGCTGGTTCTACATACTGGCGGTCAGTTCCCTGCTGATCTTCCTGCTGGGGCTGGCTACCAGTCGCTATGGCACCATCCGCCTGGGTGGCGATGACAGTCGGCCGGACTATTCCAACCTTACCTGGTTCACCATGCTCTTTGCTGCGGGCATTGGTACCATCCTGATGTTCTGGGGCGTGGCTGAGCCGGTTTCCCACTTTGCCAGTCCGCCGTTTGATGGCGTGCAGCCGCGTACCGAAAAGGCGGCGAGCGACGCCATGACCATCAGTCTCTATCACTTTGGCTTGCACACCTGGACCATCTTCGCCATGCCGGGCCTGGCCATTGGTTATTTTGCCTACCGCCACAACCTGCCCATGCGCATCAGTAGCCTGTTCTATCCGATCCTGGGCGAGCGAGCGTTTGGGCCCTGGGGCTGGGCGATTGATGTTATTGCGGTGTTGGGCACGCTCTTTGGCGTTGCCACGTCACTGGGGCTGGGCACATTGCAGCTGAACAGCGGCCTGAGTTATCTCTTTGGTGTGCCATCCAATGGTTTTGTACAGGTGGTATTGATCGCCGTGATTGCCTCCATTGCGGCCACCTCGGTGGCCCTGGGGCTGGACAAGGGGGTGCGCCGTCTGTCCCAGCTGAACATCGTGCTGGCGATCGTGCTGATCCTGTTCGTGGCAACCGTTGGCCCCAGCATTTTTATTGCCGAAGGCATGGTGCAGAGCATTGGTGAGTATTTTGACGCCCTGCCATGGCTGGCCTTCTGGACGGAAACCTTCAAGGAAACCGACTGGCAGCGAAAATGGACGCTGTTCTACTGGGCCTGGACTATTTCCTGGGCCCCGTATGTCGGTATCTTTATCGCCCGTATCTCCCGGGGGCGCACTATTCGTGAGTTCGTCGCCGGGGTGCTGTTTGCTCCCACAGCTTTCACCCTGGTCTGGTTTGGTGTCTTTGGGCTGTCCGCCATTCAGGTGGAATCCAGTGGCCAGGTGGCCCTGGCGGAGCAGGTGCAACAGGATCCGTCCGTGGCCATTTTTGCGTTTCTGGAAGCCTTCCCTTTGGCGGATGTGGCCTCGGCCCTGAGTGTGGTGATTATCGTGATCTTCTTCACCACGTCGTCAGACTCGGCCTCCCTGGTGATTGATACCCTGACCCGCCGTGAGGACCAGCCGTCCCAGGTGCACCAGCGCATTTTCTGGGCAGCGGCCCAGGGTGTGGTGGCTGCTACACTGCTACTGGCAGGCGGCCTGGATGCCCTGCAGAACGTGATTACCTCATTGGGCCTGCCTTTCTGTCTATTGCTGCTGTTCATGGCTGCGTCCCTTTTCAGGGCCTTGCGGGCCGATTACCGTGGCTATGACGTGACAGAGCTGGTCCAGGGCCGTGCGTTTCCCGAGGTGGAAGCCATCGAGAGCGAATCGAAACAGGAGAATGAGTATGTATCGGAAGCTGCTGATCGCCATTGATCCCGAAGACGATCATGAAGGTAAGCGGGCCCTGGACGCCGGCCTGGATCTCCTGGACGAGGACGGGGAGCTGCATCTGGCCAGTGTTTATAGCCCTGGAGGTGGCGGTTTCTTCCCGCACGTGGCTGAAGAAGCCCCGGAGGAAAAGGAAGCCGAGGTGCACAAGAAACTGGATTTGTTGGTGCGCAAATACTTGCCGATGAACCGGGAGGCCACTATCCACGTGGTAGCCGGTAATATTGGTGAAAAGCTGGTGGCATTGGCTGGCCAGCTGTCCAGTGACTTGGTCGTGCTGGTGTCGCGAGGGAGCAACAAACGTTGGTCGTTGCGTAAGGCCACCGTGGAGTATGTGGCGGTTAACGAGGCTGTAGAAAAACTAACTTCTGAGCCAGCTCTACCGCCTTTTTGTTCGTTTATTCGTCACGGCCAGCAATCGACTTGGCCGTGGTCAT